>JAICQO010000053.1 GCA_025937835.1 Polyangiaceae bacterium | reverse complement strand
CCAGGATCTCGACCTCTTCGTTCACCTTGATGATGCCGCGCTCCACGCGACCGGTGACCACAGTGCCGCGGCCCTTGATCGAGAACACGTCCTCGACCGCCATCAGGAACGGCTTGTCGATGTCGCGAACAGGCTCCGGAATCGCCTCGTCCACAGCCGCGATCAGGTCCTTGATGCTCTGAACGCCCTGCGGGTCGCCCTTGAGCGCCTTGAGCGCGCTCACGCGAACAACCTTCGCGTCGTCGCCCTTGAACTCGTACTTGTTCAAGAGCTCGCGGACCTCGATCTCGACCAACTCCAGAAGGTCCGGGTCGTCGACCGCGTCGGTCTTGTTCAGCGCGCACACGATCGCCGGAACGCCCACCTGACGTGCGAGCAGAACGTGCTCCTTCGTCTGCGGCATCGGGCCGTCCAGCGCGCTCACCACCAGGATCGCGCCGTCCATCTGCGCCGCGCCCGTGATCATGTTCTTGATGTAGTCCGCGTGGCCCGGGCAATCGACGTGCGCGTAGTGCCGCGTCGCCGTCTCGTACTCCACGTGCGACACCGCGATCGTCACCGTCTTCGTCTCGTCACGCACGATGCCGCCCTTGGCGATGTCGGCGTACTTGATTTCCTTCGCCAGGTTCTTCTTCGACTGCACCTTCACCAAGGATGCCGTCAAAGTCGTCTTGCCGTGGTCGATGTGACCAATCGTTCCGACGTTGATGTGGGGCTTCGAACGAACGAATTTCTCTTTGGCCATCTTGGATCCCTCGCCTTCGCTAACCGCCGCGGACTCTGGCGACGACCGCCTCCTGGACGGAGGTCGGCACCGCTTCGTAGTGGGAGAATTGCATGCTGTACACGGCCCGCCCCTGAGTCCTGCTGCGCAGGTCGGTGGCGTAACCGAACATGGTGGCCAGCGGCACTTCCGCGTCGATCACCTGAGCGTCGCGCCCGCGCTGGTTCATGCCGAGGATTTTGCCGCGGCGTGCGTTCAAATCGCCGATCACGTCGCCCATGTTGGCCTCGGGCGTGACGATCTCGACCTTCATCATCGGCTCGAGCAGGTGCAGGCCGGCGCGCTTGGCCGCGTCTTGCACCGCCATCGAGGCCGCGATTTCGAAGGCCGGACCGGACGAATCGACCTCGTGGAAGCTGCCGTCGAAGAGCCGCACCTTGGTGTCGAGCACCTGGTAGCCGGCCAGGATGCCGCGCTGCAGCGCCTCGCGCGCGCCCTTCTCGATCGACGGGATGAACTCCTTCGGGATCACGCCGCCGACGATGTCGTTCTCGAACACGAAGCCCTTGCCGCGCTCGAGCGGCGAGAGCTCGAGCCAGACGTGGCCGAACTGGCCGTGGCCGCCCGACTGACGGATGAACCGGCCCTCGGCCTCGACCTTCTTGGAGATGGCTTCCCGGTAGGCGACCTCGGGCTTGCCGACGTTGGCCTCGACCTTGAACTCGCGCTTCAAGCGGTCGACGATGATCTCGAGGTGGAGCTCGCCCATCCCGGCGATGATCGTCTGCCCCGTCTCCTCGTTGGTGTAGGTGCGGAACGAGGGATCCTCGTAGGCGAGCTTGCCGAGGCTGATCCCGAGCTTGTCGAGATCCGCCTGGGTGCGGGGCTCGATCGCGATCGAGATCACCGGATCGGGGAACACCATGCGTTCCAGCACGATCGGGTGCTTCTCTTCGCAGAGCGTGTCGCCAGTGCGCGTGTCGCGCAGCCCGACCGCCGCGTAGATGTTACCGGCGTTGCACTCCTTCAGCTCCTCGCGCTTGTTGGCGTGCATGCGCAGGATGCGGCCGATGCGCTCGCGCTTGCCACGCACGGAGTTCAAGACCGCCGTGCCGCTCGTGAGCGTACCGGAGTAGACCCGGAAGAACGTCAGGTTGCCGACGAACGGGTCGTTCATGATCTTGAACGCCAGCGCCGCGAACGGCTCGTCGTCGTCGGCCTTGCGCGTCAGCTTCTTGCTGGCGTCGCTCGGCAGGGTGCCCTCGACGGGCGGGATGTCGATCGGCGACGGCAGGTAGTTCACGACCGCGTCGAGCAACAGCTGCACGCCCTTGTTCTTGAAGGCCGAGCCGCACAGCACCGGCACGAACGCGAAGGAGCAGGTCGCCTTGCGGATCGCGGCGTGGATCTCGTCGGGGCTCACGTCCTGCGAGCGCCCTTCGAGGAACTTCTCCATGATCTTGTCGTCGAGGTCGGCGCAGGCCTCGATCAGCTTCTCGCGCTGCTCGATGCACTTCTGCTCGATGTCCTTGGGGATCGGCTGCCAGGTGTACTTCGACCCCATCTGGTCGTCGTCGAAGATCGCAGCTTCCATCCGGATCAGATCGACCACGCCCGCGTGCTGGTCTTCCTGACCGACGGGCCACTGCAGCGGAACCGGGACCGCGCCCAGCCGCTCCCGGATCGAGTCGACGTTCATCTGGAAGTCGGCGCCGACCTTGTCCATCTTGTTGATGAACGCGATCCTCGGCACCTTGTAGCGGTCGGCCTGGCGCCAGACCGTCTCGCTCTGCGGCTCCACGCCGTTGCCGCCGTCGAACACCGCGACCGCGCCGTCGAGCACGCGCAGGCTGCGCTCGACCTCGATCGTGAAGTCCACGTGACCGGGCGTGTCGATGATGTTGATGCGGTGCTTCTTGCCCTCGTTCGGGCCCTGCACCGGTTGCCAGAAGCAGTTGGTGGCGGCGCTGGTGATGGTGATCCCGCGCTCCTGCTCCTGCTCCATCCAGTCCATCGTGGCCGCGCCCTCGTGGACTTCCCCGATCTTGTAGTTCACGCCCGTGTAGAACAGGATCCGCTCGGTACACGTCGTCTTACCGGCATCGATGTGCGCCATGATGCCGATGTTGCGCGTGCGTTCGAGGGTGATTTCTCGGGCGGCCATGGGTCGGAGGTTCTGGTAGGTGCTGAAACGGACGAAACCCCCTCCGGCCTCCGGCTCCCCTCGTTTTGGGGAGCGCATTCTGCCGGAAGGGGTCCCGGGGTGCTCGATGCCGCCTTTTCGGGGCGGGAGAGAGCGTTGCGGCTCTCTCTGTTCGGCAACCCGGTCCTTATGTCAGGTTCAACATCTCGTCGTGTGAACTCCTCTAAGGGAACGTCTCGAAGAACCTCTCACCAACGGTAGTGGGCGAACGCCTTGTTGGCGTCGGCCATCTTGTGGGTGTCGTCCTTCTTCTTCACGGCGTTACCGCGGAGCTGCGAGGCGTCGACCAGCTCGGCCGCGAGGCGCTCGCGCATCGTCTTCTCGCCGCGGTCGCGGGAGTGGAGGACGAGCCAGCGCATGCCGAGGGCCACGCGGCGCTCGGGGCGAACTTCGACCGGCACCTGGTAGGTGGCGCCACCGACGCGGCGGCTCTTCACCTCGAGCTTCGGCTTTACGTTGTCGAGGGCCTTGCGGAACACCTCGAGCGGGTCTTCCTTGAAGCGGGCCTGGATGATGTCGAACGCGCCGTACAGAATGCCTTCTGCAACGGCCTTCTTGCCTTCGAGCATCAAGCTGTTCGTGAACTTGGCGACCAGCTTGTCCTTGTATTTCGGATCCGGGAGGATCTTGCGCTTCGGTACATCGCGGCGACGCGGCATGGCTTTCTCCTAAATCCTCACTGCTTCGGCCGCTTGACGCCGTACTTCGAGCGCTTGCGGTTGCGGTTGGCCTTGTTGGTGCTGCTCGGGCCGATCGCGCCGGAGGCGTCGAGCGTGCCGCGCACCACGTGGTAGCGAACACCCGGCAGGTCCTTCACACGACCGCCGCGGATCAACACGACGCTGTGCTCCTGCAGGTTGTGTCCCTCTCCGGGGATGTAGCTGATGACCTCCATCTGGTTGGTGAGCCGCACGCGGCACACCTTCCGCAGAGCCGAGTTCGGCTTCTTGGGAGTCGTCGTGTACACGCGCAGGCACACACCACGCTTTTGGGGGCAGGAGCGGAGCGCAGGCGAAGCAGTGCGCATGCGCAACACTTCGCGTCCGGATCGAATGAGCTGGCTAATCGTCGGCATCGTGCAGATTTCCCGGTCCGAGAGTGGTTCCCGGGCTCAAGGGGACCGGGAGGGTAGCCGGGGGCGGCCGGGTGTCAAGCCTTACGACATCGCCCCACCCACCATTCGGCGATCGCGGCCAGGATAGCGCGCTTTCCGAGGCACGCACCCAAGTGTCGGGCCAGCAGGCCGCCCGTCGCGGGTGAATCGCGGGTGAGCCGCGGGCGAGCCGGGCGAGCCTGTCAGGTAGCCCTGCTCGACTTTCGTATCAGAGGCGGATTTCCGGCGGAAAACATCGACGATCGAGCCTTGCTGGGTCCGAACGGCCTCGCGTACGCTCGCCGCGGGCAAATGAAGCGCGCGGCTCGGACGACGTGGTGTTGCGGTGTCGCGATCGGCGCGTGTTTCTTGCAGCTTTCGTGCGGGAGCCGGAACGGCATCGACTCGTGCTCCTACGGCTACTGCCCCGACTCGCCCTCGATCGACTCCGCGCTTGGCGGAGACGGCGGAGCTGCGACTCAGTCGGGCGGTGCGCCGGCCGCTGGCGGTACGTTCACCGGCGGCAACGGCGGTCAAGGACAGCTCGCGGCGGGCGCGGGCGGAGAAGCGGGAGCAGCCAGCGCGGACGGAGAGGCCGGCGCAGGCGGCGCCGCGGGCGCAGGCGGCGCCGCGGGCTCAGGCGTCGCTTCGGGAGAAGCGGGAGAAGCGGGAGCAGCCGGCGCGGGCGGAGAGGCCGGCGCAGGCGGCGCCGCTTCCGAGCCGCCGCTCGTGCTGCTGTTGATCGACGGCTCGTTCAGCATGTTCGCCGCGTCGGTGTGGGAGCCCACGTTCGAAGCGCTGACGGGCGCAGGCGGTCCGATCGAGCGCTACCAAGATCGAGTGCAGTTCGGCTTCGCGAGCTATCGCGGCCCCGGGCAGCTCGCCGAAGACGATCCGAACTGCGCGGAGATGAGCAGCGTGCCCTTCGCGCTCGACAACACGACGGCGATCCGCGACGCCTACGGAGCGCTCGAGACGCGGCGCGGTTACTACGAGACTCCGACGGGGCACGCGCTCACCCGTGTCACTAGAGACCTGCTGGCGGCGCCGGAAGGGCCGAGCAAGTTCATCTTCCTCTTCAGCGACGGCGCGCCGGACACGTGCCTGACGACGCGGCCGCAGTGCGGCCAGGATCGCGCCGTGTTCGCCGTTCAAGAGGCGTACCGCGCCGGGATCGAGACCCGCGCGATCGGCATCGGCTACGGCCGCGAGTACGACTGCAACCCGGAAGAGTCGCGCTGCGGCACCAACCACTTCCAGGATCTCGCGAACGCCGGGCGCGGCCTGCGCGTGCAGGCGCCTCCGGACGTCTACAGCAGCTTGCCGTGCGCGGCAGAGACCGGGGGCGTGCTGCTCTCCGAGTACCGGGACCAGGGCGACTTCGCGTCCTACTCCTGGGCGCTCGGCCCGGAAGAGGTACGAACGGCCGTCGCCGCGATGCTGCAAGAGATCGTCGGGGATTGAGCTACTACAACGCCGATCATCTTCGTCGGAGTTTTCCGCCAAGTTCGGCAAGTCCCTAACCGTTTGTCGCTGTAGCCCGAGCGCCGCGCCTGGAGAGCGCTGCGGCGGCGGCAGAGCGGGAGAGCCCGGCCACGACGGCGACGAGCTCGGCGGGCTCGACGGGCTTGGCGAGGTGCATCGTGTAACCTGCCTCGAGCGCGCGACGCCGATCCTCCTCGCGGGCGTAGGCCGTGAGCGCGGCAGCCGGTACCCCGGCGATGCCGCCCGGCAGAGCGCGCACGCGGCGGATCAGATCGTAGCCGTCCTGGCCCGGCATGCCGATGTCGGAGATGAGCACGTCGGTGGCACCGCGCGACAGCACCTCGAGCGCCGACTCCACATTGTCGACAGCGATCACCTGCGAGCCGCACTCCTCGAGCACGGCTTGAACCAGCTGCCGCGCGTCCTCGTCGTCGTCCACGACCAGCACCGCCAGCGACACGAGCTCTTTCGGGCGTTCGAAGTCCCCCTCCGCCCGGATCCGGCGACCGGCGGCGGCTTCTGGCTTCGGTTGGGGGGCGACGCGCGAAAGCGGCAGATGCACGATGAACGTGGCGCCTCGGCCTGGACCTTCGCTGTGCGCTTCGACTCGACCACCGTGCAGCTCCACGAGCTGCCGCGTGATCGCGAGCCCCAAGCCCAGGCCGCCGCGCGCCCGCGAGTGCGTGGGGTGCTCCTGGCGAAAGGGCTCGAACACGTACGGCAAGAACTCCGGCGCGATGCCACGCCCGCTGTCGCTGACGCGGATCTCGGTGTTCGCCTCGACGCGTCGCGCGGCGATCTCGACCTGTCCGCCGTCAGGCGTGAATTTCACGGCGTTGCTGAGCAGGTTCCAGATGATCTGCTGTAGCCGCGGCGGGTCGGCGAGCAGCGGCTCCGCCGAGGCGCCGAGCGCGGCCGAAATCTGGATCGATTTCGCCTCGGCCGCGGGCCGCACGGACTCGAGCGCAGCCTCGATGATCCGCGACAGGTCCACGCTCTGCACCTCGAGCCGCATCTTGCCGCTGATGATCCGCGACACGTCGAGCAAGTCCTCGATCAGCTGCGCCATGGCCACGGCGTTGCGTTCGATGATGGTCACGGCGCGCTGCCGCTTCGGCTCGTCGAGCTGTGCGGCGGCCATCATCTTGGCCCAGCCCAAGATGGCGTTGAGCGGCGTGCGCAGCTCGTGACTCACCGTCGCGAGGAACTCGTCCTTGGCTCGGTTGGCCACGTCCGCGGCGTTGCGAGCTCGCTGTTCGGCCTCGAGCCGTTCGGCCCGGCGCAGCGCCTCCGCGCAGTGGCGAGTGAAGGTGGCAACGAACGTGCGCTCGACGGGTCCGAAGCGGCGCGGCTCGTAGAAGCCCATCGACATCATGCCGAAGGCTTTGCCTTCTGCGGTGAGCGGCACGCACCAGAAGGCCCGAGTGCGCTTACTCTCGACCTCCAGCTTCAAGAGCTCCGGAAAGTGCGCCGCGTACTCGCTCTCGGTCTCGGCGAACCGCGGCTCGCCGCCCTCGAGGATGCCGAAGGCGCGGCTCGCCGTCTCGGGCGTGAGCAGGCGGATCCGCTCGAGCAGCTCCGCTGCGACGCCACGGTGCCCGATCAGCTGCAGGCTGCGGCCGGCCGAATCCAGGGTGTAGACGCTGCAGCTGTCGGCGTCGGCGACGAGCATGCCGAGGTCGATCACGACGTCCGCCACCTCCTCGCGCGTCATCGCCTCCGAGAAGGCCTCGGTCAGAGCCTCGAGGCTCTCGAGACGCTGGCGGAGAGCGACCTCTTGCATGTAGAGGTCCGAGCGTTCGAGGGCTTGCGCCGCCTGCGACGCGAAGGTCTCGAGCAGCGTGCGCTCCTGGGTCGAGAACGTGCGCGGCTCGTCGAAGCGGAAGGTCATGACGCCGATGCGCCGCCCCTCGACCCCGAGCGGCAGCGCCGCGAGCGCCCCCCGAGCCGGGAGCTTTCCTGGCGGTAGGTCCGGGTATTTCGAGGAGACGCCGCGTTCGCCTTCGAGCCACTGGGCCTCGCCCGTGCGAAACGCCACGGAAGACGGCAGCCCGTCGGCGGCGTTCACGACCCGGTAGCGCACCGAGTCTTCCGGCGACAAGCCGAGGTGCGCCATTGCCTCGAGCTCGTCGTCCGAGCGCGCGCGCCGCACCACGCCGACCGTGGCGCCGAGCGCGGCCACGCCCTGCTCGACGATGATGCGCGCGATCTCGTCGGGCGTGCGCGCAGCCGCCAGCGCCGCGGTCAAGCGTTGCAACCGCGTCACGCGTTCAGCCGCCTTCTCGCCGAGCCGATGCGCCGCGCGCAAGCGCACGACCAGAGCCGTGATCGCCGCGCCCTCGAGCGCCAGCGCCGCGAGCGGGAGCAGAGCGCGCAGGCCGGTGGTCCCGGAGCTGCGAATGAAGAACAGCCAGCCCGCGAGCACAGCCAGCACCGTGGCGAACAAGGCGCTACGCGGGTGACCGAACCAGCCCACGGCGATCAGCGCCACGGGATACAAGAAGAACGGGGCGTCGCGTCCGAGCCCCTCACCCGCCAGCGCTTTCACGCTCGTGAGCACGGCGATCAAGCCGATCGCCAGCAGGTAGCCGTGAAGCCGCGGACTACTCTTCACCCGGGCACTTCTCGCGAGGCTACCATGACCGGCTCGCGTGCTGCTCGGAGGCGAAGATCAGCCGCTTTTTCCGCCCGCTCGAGCGCCTGGGTCCGCCTCTTCGCCACGCGTCTTGGCGAGCCCGGGCGCGTCTCCCTCACTACCCGGCGCGTCGCTCGCCTCGTCCGCTTCGGGCGGGGCCGGACGCTGCACCAAAAGCCCCTGGACCAAACTCTGAACGTCGTCGTCGCCCAGCCCGGTGGTGAGGCGCTGGATCCGCTCGAGGATCTGGGCCGTCCCGAAGTAGGCCTCGCTGCAGCCGAGGTGAATCGAGCCGATCGGTGAGAACCGCGTCTCCTCGAACAGCTGGAGCGACAGCCGCCACTCACCCTTCTCGATCAGCTCGCGACAGCAGCGGCAGTGCGCGCGCCCCGATGGAGCGCGCTCGGCCTTCAGCAAGCGCTGCAAGCGCGGGTGCAGGACCCCGAGCTCCGCCGTTTTCCGGAGCTCGTCGCGCTCGCCGATGCTCTCGCTGCTCTGCTCGAGCGCGGGCAAGAACTTCTCCGAGCGCATCGCCGACGCGCAGTAGAGGTGAAACCAATACAGCGCCTCCCCCTCGGCATAGGCGTTCGACAGGCTCTCTCCGAAGCGCAGCTCGCCTTTGGCGATGGGCTGCGAACAACCGCGGCATTTGGCGCGTCCGCTCGAGGCGCGTTGGATCACGTCCGGCACGAGCGCCATTGAAGACGCTCCCGCGGGCGGGGTCAAATTGTAGGCAAATCTCCGTGCTCGGCCCACGCGCGATGAGCCAAGCCTGGGCTCGGGCTGTCCCTTCACCCCGCGTTGCGCACGCTCGGTAGCAGCGACTGCGTCGCGGCATGGTCGGTGAGCTGCTGCCAGATCCGTTCGGCGCCCGGGCGAAACAGGCCGAGATGGCCGAGCTTGGACATGCCGAGCTCGGCGGGCGTGATGTCGATGCGCTCGGGCTGGGTCGCACGGAACCGCTCGAGGAGCGCCGAGACCGCGCGCGGCGGTGCGATCTTGTCATCCGAGATGGCGTAAGCGCGGAGGGGCCGGTCGAAAGCGGCGTAGCGTTCGGCGACACCCGGAACGTGCGCGAGCGACCAGCCGCGGGAACGGCCCCACAGCGCCCATTCCCGCGCGACGCCGGTCGGGATGGATTCGCCGATACCGGTCCATCCCGGCACTTGCTTGGTGAAGAGGGCCGCCGCGCCCGGCAGGATCAGGTTCCAATAGGCGCTGATCTTGAGGCGCTCGAAGCCGTCCCAGTGCGCGGCTTCTCCGAACTGAGAGGCGACGAGCACCGCCGCGCCGAGCCTCCGGAAATCGTCCGCAAAGCCGAGCACCTGGCCCCCGAAGCTGTGGCCGAGCAACACGGGCGGCTGCTCGGGCCAGGTCCGCTCGACGAAGCGCAGCGCGCCGACGGCGTCGAGCGTTGCCCAGTTCGTGAGCGTCGCCGTCTCGAGGGCTGCGGCGTCTCGCGGAGACTCCCCCATGCCGCGATAGTCCAGCGTGACGACTCGCACGCCGCGCGGCGCGCACCAGGCACCGAAGTGACGGAAAGCGCGCTGGGGCACGCCGATGCCGCCCAACACCAGGAGCGTGCAGCGCGCAGCTTCGGGCTCGTACACGCGGCCGCGCAAAACCAGCCCGTCGACGGCGGCGATCTGGAGCTTCTTCGGCGCGAAGTCGAGGGTGTCCGCCATGGTGGCGGAAGCCTGCGCCAACTGGCACGCTTCGTCGATGAAGATCGGCGTGCCGCGGGAAACCAAGACGCGCGAATACCGGGTGGGCATGACCCCAGCTGGAGTCCGGCAGCTGGTCGCGGGGGGCCACGAGCTCTGGGTGGAAGACGGCGCCGGCGAAGGCAGCGGCATCACGAATCAGCAATACATCGACGCAGGCGCGAAGCTCGTGCCGACCGCGGCCGATGCGTGGTCGGCCGAGATGGTCGTCAAGGTGAAGGAGCCGCTCGCGGCGGAGTTTCAGTACCTGCGCGAGGGCCTCGTGCTCTACACGTACCTGCACCTGGCCGCGGAGGCGGCGCTGACGCGCGCGCTCGTCGAGAAGCGCGTGACGGCGATCGCTTACGAGACGATCCGCACCGCCGACGGCCGCTTGCCCCTGCTGCGGCCGATGAGCGAGGTCGCGGGGCGCATGGCGGTGCAAGTCGGCGCCAGCTGTCTCGAGAAGGAGCGCGGCGGCAAGGGCGTTCTGCTCGGAGGAGTCCCGGGCACGCGCCGCGCTCACGTCGTGATCCTCGGCGGCGGCGTGGTCGGCCGCAACGCCGCGACGATCGCGGTCGGCATGGGCGCGCAGGTGACGCTGCTCGACATCCGCGCCAAGACGATGGAGTACCTGGAAGACGTGTTCGGCAGCTCGATCGAGACGCTGTATTCGAACCCGCTGAACATCGAACACAGCGTGTCCCGGGCCGATCTGGTGATCGGAGCCGTCCTGGTGCCGGGCGCGGTGGCGCCGAAGCTGGTCGACGAGGCGCTGATCCGGCGCATGGAGCCGGGCAGCGTCGTGGTCGACGTGGCGGTGGACCAGGGCGGCTGCATCACGACCTGCCGGCCCACGACGCACGATCAACCCACCTACGAGGTGCACGGCGTCGTGCACTATTGCGTTCCGAACATGCCGGGCGCCGTGCCGCAGACCAGCACCTGGGCGCTCACCAACGTCACCATCGACTACGCCGTGCGCATCGCGGAGCTCGGTGTGGATGCCGCGCTGAACGACCCGGCGCTCGCCTCGGGCGTCAACACGCTGGGCGGCGCCGTGACGTGCCAACCCGTGGCCGAGGCGCACGGCTTACCGTACGTGGAGTTGCCTGCGAACGCGGGCAGGCGCTGGTCGAGCCCTCCGGCCCTTCAGCGGAAGTAGATGTTGTCGATCTGGATGAAGGCGGACTCGGAGTCGGCAACGAGGTCCCCGGAGCCGTCGGTGGTGGGGGCCGGGGCAAAGATCAACCCGCCGAAGCGGAGCAGCACCGTCCGCAAAGCCTCGCCGTCGCCGACGCTGAAGCCTTGCCCGGCGGTCCAGGCGTCCTTCGCCCAGGTTGGGTAGACGAAGCTCTCGAGCGGCAGCCGCAGGGTCTGGTTAGCGGCAGCGACCGGAACATCGACGCCGAACTCGCTCCAGATCCCGCCCCAGGCGTCGGCGTAAGCCGGACTTTCGAGCCGGATCCGCACGACCCGCGCAGCGCTGCTGCGCAGCGTGAGCACGACGCTCGCATAGCCGGTGACGTCGACTTCCGGCTCGGACGCGCGCACGCCCAGCGCCACGTATTCGTCGTACTGGCCGGGTTGCTCGTTGAAAGTGAAGTCGAAGCGGAGGTCCGCGATGCCCGAAATTGGCGAGCTCGTGTTCCACGAGGCTGCGACGACGGCGAGCGTGTCGCCGTAGGTGAACACGTTGGCGGGCTCGGCTTCAGGCGCCGTCGCGAACTCGAAATTCGTGACGCCCCCGACGTGAAGACCGGTGTCCTCGGTTTTCGCGTCGACATCGTCCGGCGGCGGCTCGATAGGAGGAACCTCGCCCGGTGGGGGCTCGTCGATCAGCCCGCGCTCGAGCAACGCCTGAAAGTCCCGGCGCGCTCGCTCGAAGACCGCCGGCAGAGTGCTGGCCGCCGCCTCCCAGGCCGCGGCGTCCATCGTCGGATCTTCGGCGACGAGCGCTGCGATCTGCGCGCGGCGCGCGCTCAGCTTGCGATTCAGCTCGCCCAGGGCGAGCGGCCCCGCGAGCAGCTCTTCACCGAGCTCGACGAAGCGCTGCCACGACGTCTCCGCGAGCAGATCGAGGAACCGGTCGCAGCGCGGCGGCGTCACCAGCGTCGTCAGAGTCTGATCCCAGACGCCGCGCGGGGTGCAGTCACGCGCCTCCATGTTCCAATCCGGCAACGGATCGGCCGTGACCCACTGCTCCGGCTGCATGTACGGGTCGAACTCCCAAAACACGTTGTCGAGGTCCCACGGGATGAGATGGAAACGCCCTGCTTCGCCGTCGTCCTGGTACCAGAAGAAATTGTGAGGGCTGTTCGGCGAATAAAACGCCGTGATGCCGTCCCAGTTCTTGATCGCGCGGTCGACCGCCAGGTAGCGGAGCACCTGCTCGAGATCCACCCACGGCTCCATGCGCTCGACGAAGTTCGTCGCGTCAGCCCCGGCGATCGCCTCGACAAAGCCCTTTATACCGGAGATATCTGCCGCATTCTCGTTGGTCTCGAGCGCGTCCAGAAAGTCCTGATCGCTCGAGAGCGAGCTGGGCCACACCTCCTTGTACAGGTTGCCGTTCGGGCCGTGCGGGTAATGCGCCCGCGTGTAGCGGCCGTCCACCTCTTCGACCGCGATGAACAGGCCTTGGAGTTCGTCGTTGATGAACACCCGCGCTGGCACGGCGCGCGGCGCGTCCACGCCGAAGCCTCGGTAGGTGGCGTAGCCGAGAAACTCGTGGAGCCGCGTGGCGTCACCCGACGCCGCGTGCAGGTTGATGCGTTTCAAGCCGTCGAAGCGCGCGTCCGCGACGTACTCGTCGAACTTGATCTTGTACGAGAGTTTGCTGCACTCGTCGGTCCTGTCACGGATGCCGCCGTTTTCGTCCCAGCAGTGGTGCAGGGTCCAATTGCCCTTGTGACGCAGGCCCACCGAGTCCAGCGCCACGCCGTCGAAGCCCGCGCCCGAAAGCCGGACGGCCGCCGGCACGTACTCTTCGCGGTTGCCGTGCTCCTCGAGCTCGGTCCAATCCTCCGCGCTCAGCGTGAGCCGGACCTCCAGCACTTGATCGTCGGCGAAGGCGACGTCGCCCGGAACCGGTTTGGGGGACGAGCTGCTGCCCGCTGCACCTGCTGCGCCTGCTGCGCCTGCTGCGTTGGCGTTGCCCGCGTCGCTGGCGCTGCCACCGCTGGCCTGGCCGGGGTTTCCCCCGGAAACCGGGCCCTGGGCAGGGCGCCCGCCCGTTGCGTCGCCGGCTCCGTCGTCGCTACTCGTCGCACCGCACGCCACCGCCCCCACGATGCCCATCGCAACCAAACCCGCGCGCATCCTCCAAGTGTAAGCCCGGAGGTCTGAGCGAGTCACTCGGGCGTCAATCATTCCAGCGTCCGTCGCCCTCGACCAGCCACGGGAACGCGGCCTTGACCGCCGCGGCCACTTCCCCGTCGTAGGTGTGGCCCGCTTTCGCCGAGCCGCCACTCTGGGAGGGCAGCCCGGCTTTCGTGAGCTTGGAGGTCAGGCGCTGGGCGTTCGTCAGGCATGGCGCCTGACCGCAGACGAGCAGCAAGCGCAGACCGCCCGCTTCGGCGAACTTCTTCGCGCTGGCGGGCGTCCAGGCGTTGTGGCCGCCCTCGACGAACACCGCGCGGGGAAAGCGCTCGGGGTTCTTCTGGACGAGCGGCGCGCCGTAGATGGCGCCGAGCGAGAAGCCGATGAACACGATCGGCCCCGGATCGACGCGGTCGCCGTAGCGTTGCCCGAGCGCGGCGAGCGCAGCGTCGAGCTCAGCCGCCATGGCTTTGCCGGATTGGTACTCCCAGCGGTCGAGGCTCTTCGGCACGTCGCGCCGCGGCTTGCCGCGCGGACACAGCAGAAACCCCGTGTCGCCGATGACCGGCCGGAAGACTTCGCACTGCCACTCCGGGCGATCGAAGTTACCGTGAAGCGCCACCGCCACCGGGTGCGCTGCGCGCACTGCCGACGGCACGGACACCACGGCAGGTTGAAAGCCGGGGACCTCGAGCGCGATCAGCTCGCCCTCGTTCCCGAGCGGCGGAGGCATCGGAGGGGCCACTTGCGCGGGCTCGGGCAACGGCGCGCTCGATGCGCCGGCCGCGGCGCTTGCGCTCCGTGCGAGCCGCGCGCTCGACTCCGGCGCGAGCGTGCGCGGCGACGGCGCCGGCTCGCTGCGGGTGCAGGCCGGTATCGCAGCGAACAAGCCCAATGCGACGAGCTTTGCGCTTCGGCTCACTGCCATCGCGCGTCGCCTCCCACGAGCCACGCCCATTCCTTGCGGATCGCCGCCGTGATCTCGCCGTCCAGCCCGAAGCCGTGCGGGGGCTCGAGCAGGTGAACGTCGAGCCGGGCGCGTTTGAGCGCGAGCAGCCGCTCGACGGCCTCGGCGCGGCACGCCGAATCCGGTGTACACACGAGCAAGACCCGCTTTCCGCCGCCCCGGGCGTAGCGCTCGATCACGCCGGAGCTGAGCTGTGCAAGCGAACCGTCGACGAGCACCAACGCCGCGAAGAACTTCGGCTCCTCGAGCGCGACGCTGATCGCGCGCTCGACGCCGGGACCGGTCGCCGCGAGCACGATCGGGCCACTTGCGACGTGGTCTCCGTAACGAGCCTTGAGCGCTGGCAACGCCGCGCGGAGCTCGGCCCGCGTCGCTGCGGGGTCGCCGAGCCCGAAGCGCCCGTCGTCACGCGGCACGCCGCGCAGACACAGCACGAACGCGCGTGCGCTGCTCGCGTGGTGGTAGCTCCCGCACGGCCACTCGGGGCGGTCGTCATCGCCGTGGATGACGGCGACGATCGGACGCGGCTTGCGCGAGCCGAGCGGCAGCGCGACACGAGCTTCCCCGAACCCGGGGACGTCGAGGGCGGCGAGCCAGCTCGGCGCCGCGAGCGGCGGCAACACCCGCAGCGAAGCCGACGCCGACGGCGCGCTTCCACTCTTGCGAGAACTGCGACAGCCGAGCGCGAGGGCGAGACACAACGGGATGATCCACAGTGCTGCCAACGCCTCGAGACTAGGCGACCTCCGGGTCGGCCGTCGACCCGCTCCAGGCAGTGGTGCTAAGCAAAGCCGCCTTGTCGCCCACGTCGTTGCTCGCCCCGCTCGCTCCCCTCGCCCTGCTCGCGCTACAGGGCGAAACTGCCCTCACTCCGTTCCGCCTCGCCCGCCGAAAGGCCGAGCTCGCCGCGATCGCCCCCGGTTTGCGCGGATTCGACGCGCGTTACCGCTACTTCGTCGAGCTCGACCGCGAGCTCGACGCCGAGGAGACCAAGCGGCTCCTGGCGATCGTCGAGGCCGAGGCCCTGCCCGCCGCCGAGCCCGGACACTTGCTGCTCGTCGTGCCGCGGCTCGGCACCATCTCGCCCTGGTCCTCCAAGGCTACGGACATTCTGAAGGTGTCCGGCTTGCCCGTCGTGCGTCGCATCGAGCGTGGCATCGCCTACCGGCTCGAAGGCAGCTTCGACGACGCCGAGCTGTCGCGGATCGCCGCGCGCTTGCACGACCGGATGACGGAGAGCGTGCTCGACCGCCCGGAGCGCGCCGGGGCCCTGTTCCGGCACGAAGCGCCGAGGCCGCTCGCACGCATCGACGTGCTCGGGCAAGGGCGCGCCGCGCTCGATCGCGCCAACGGAGAGCTCGGTCTCGCGCTCGCCGAAGACGAGATCGTCTACCTCGAGAAGAGCTTCCGCGGGCTCGAGCGCAACCCGACCGACGTCGAGCTGATGATGTTCGCTCAGGCGAACAGCGAACATTGCCGGCACAAGATCTTCCGCGGCACGTTCGTGCTCGACGGCGTGGAGCAGCCTCGCTCGCTGTTCGCGATGATCCGCAACACGCACGAGCTGCACCCCGAAGGCACGCTATCCGCCTACGCCGACAACGCCGCCGTGTTCGTGGGCTCGCCCGCCGTGCGGCTGTTTCCGGACCTGGAGACGGGCGTTTACACGGAGCGCCACGAGCAGGCGCCGATCGTCGTCAAATGCGAGACGCACAATCACCCGACCGCGATCGCTCCCCGTCCCGGCGCATCCACCGGCTCGGGCGGCGAGATCCGCGACGAGGGCGCGACCGGGCGCGGCGCAAAGCCCAAGGTCGGGCTGACCGGCTTCTCGGTCTCGCACTTGCGCATCCCGGGCCTGCCGCGGCCGTGGGAAGGCGACGACTACGGCAAGCCGGAGCGCATGGTCAACGCGCTCGAGATCATGATCGACGGCCCGCTCGGCGGCGCCGCCTTCAACAACGAGTTCGGCCGCCCCGCGATCATCGGCTACTTCCGCACCTTCGAGCATCGCACTCGCGACGCGGAGGGCGAGCTCGTGCGCGGCTACCACAAGCCGATCATGCTCGCGGGCGGCCTCGGAACCGTGCGGCCCGATCTCGTGCAAAAGCGCGAGTTTCCGCCGGGCTCACCGATCGTGGTGCTGGGCGGGCCCGCCATGTTGATCGGGCTCGGCGGCGGCGCGGCGTCGTCCATGACGTCCGGCGCGAGCTCGGCGGATCTCGATTTTGCCTCGGTGCAGCGCGACAACCCCGAGATGCAGCGCCGCTGCCAGGAGGTGATCGATCGCGCCTCGTCGCTCGGCCTGGAGTCGCCGATCTTGTGGATGCACGACGTCGGCGCGGGCGGCCTATCGAACGCGCTGCCCGAGCTCGTGCACGACTCGAAGCGCGGCGGCCGCTTCCAGCTCCGCGACATCCCCAACGCGGAGCCGGGCATGAGCCCGCTCGAGATCTGGTGCAACGAGGCGCAAGAGCGCTACGTGATGGCGATCGATCCCGAGAAGCTCGAGCAGTTCCGCGCCATCTGCGAGCGCGAGCGCTGCCCGTTCGCCGTGGTTGGCACGGCGACCTTGGAAGAGAAGCTCGTGCTCGCGGATCGCGAGCTCGGTGACACGCCGATTGACCTGCCGATCTCGGTGCTGCTCGGCAACCCGCCGAAGATGACGCGCAACGATCGGCGCATGCCGCCGGCCTCGGACGGCTTTTCGACGCGCGGGCTCGAGCTCGGAGAGGCGGCGCGCCGCGTGCTCGCGTTCCCGACGGTGGCCTCCAAATCGTTCTTGATCACGATCGGCGATCGCACCGTGAGCGGGCTGGTCTCGCGGGATTCGCTGGTCGGCCCGCACCAGCTGCCCGTGGCGGACGCGGGTGTCACCCTCGTGGATTACACCGGCTACGCCGGCGAGGCCCTGTCGATGGGCGAGCGCACCCCGGTGGCGTTGCTCGACTCGAAGGCCGCGGCTCGGCTCGCCGTCGGCGAAGCGCTGACGAACCTCGTCTCCGCCCCGGTGGCCCGGCTGGGGGACGTGCGGCTGTCGGCGAACTGGATGGCGGCCGCGGGTTACCCGGGTGAGGACGCGGCGCTCTACGACGCGGTCCACGCCGTGGGCATGGAGCTGTGCCCCGCGCTCGGGATCTCGATCCCGGTCGGTAAAGATTCGCTCAGCATGCGCACCAGCTGGGACGCCGGGAAAAAGCGCGTGGTCTCGCCGGTGTCGCTCGTGATCAGCGCCTTCGCGCGCATCGACGACGTCCGCGGCGCGCTCACGCCCGAGCTCCGGCTCGACGCGGGGCCGACGCGGCTGTTCCTGGTCGACCTCGGGGCGGGCCAGAATCGACTCGGCGGCTCCGTGCTCGCGCAGGCGTACCGCGCGCTCGGCAGCACCCCGCCCGATCTCGATGGTCCGGAGCTCTTGCGAGCGCTGTTCGAAGGCCTGAACCAGCTCAAGCGCGACGGCGCCGTGCTCGCCTACCACGACCGCTCCGACGGCGGCCTGTTCGCGACCGCGTGCGAGATGGCGTTCGCCGCCGGGACCGGCGTCAAGCTCCGGCTCGACGGGCTGGGCGCGGATCCGCTGGCCGCGCTGTTCAACGAAGAGCTCGGCGCGCTGCTCCAGCTGCGCGAGCCCGACGTCGAGCGCGCCTTCGCGGCTTTCGAGAAGCTCGGGCTGTCACGCGGGCGGCACCTCCACGTCGTGGGTGAGCCGGACGCGGGCGATGCGCTGGTCGTGGAGTCGAACGGCGCGGAGCTGTTCCGGGCGACGCGCACCGAGCTGCTCCTGATCTGGACCGAGACCAGCCACGCCATTCAGGCCCTGCGCGACAACGCGCGCTCGGCCGCGCAAGAACGCGAGCTCAACTCCGACGCGAGCGATCCGGGTCTGGTCCCGCATTTGACTTTCGATCTCGACGAAGAGGTGGAGCGGAGCGCCGCCTCGCGGGTCACTCTGGTCGAAGAGCGCCCGCGCGTGGCCATCCTCCGCGAGCAGGGCGTGAACAGCCAGGTCGAGATGGCAGCCGCGTTCCTGCGGGTCGGCTTCAGCTCGGTCGACGTGCACATGAGCGACGTGCTCAGCGGAAAAGTCAGCCTCGACTCCTTCCGGGGGCTCGCGGCCTGCGGCGGGTTTTCCTACGGCGACGTGCTGGGCGCAGGCCTCGGCTGGGCCAAGTCGATCTTGTGGAGCGAGCGCGCGCGCGCCGAATTCTCGAAGTTCTTCCGCCGCCCGGACACGTTCACGTTCGGCGCCTGCAACGGCTGTCAGATGATCTCGGCGCTGAAGGACTTGATCCCGGGCGCCGAGGCCTGGCCGAAGTTCGTGCGCAACGACTCCGAGCAGTTCGAGGCCCGCCTGTCGCTGGTCGAGGTGCCGGAATCGCCGTCGATCCTGTTTCAAGGCATGGCCGGCTCCCGGATCCCGATCCCCGTGGCGCACGGCGAGGGTCGCGCATCGTTCGCCAGCCCGGCTGACCTCGAAGCGTGCACCGAAACCGGCCTGGTCGCGCTCCGCTTCGTGGACCATCGCGGCCGCCCGACCGAGCACTATCCCGAGAACCCGAACGGCTCCCCGCGCGGCATCACCGGCGTCACCACGCGGGACGGCCGCGTCACGATCCTGATGCCGCACGCCGAGCGTGGGTTCCGCACCGTGCAGCTCTCTCATCACCCTCGAGAGTGGGGAGAGCGCTCGCCCTGGCTCCGCCTGTTCGCCAACGCCCGCCGCTGGGTCGGCTGACCCAGCACGGGCGGGTGGAGCCTCAGTAGCTGACCTGGGCGGCGAGCAGGATCTCGAGCATGCCGTCGCTGGCCACCGTGCTCTCGGGATCGAAGTATTCGCCGCTCAGGGTGAGCTTCATCTCGTTGCCGCGCAGCAAGTAGTTCACGCCGGCTGCGTACTGCTTCAGCACGTCGCTATCGTCGTCGTCCGTGTCGGCGTCGCGGAAGCCGAAGCGCACCACGGGCTGGATGCGGTCGATGAACGTGTAGCCGAGCGCCACGTAGCCGCCGTGGCCCTGTACGCGCGTGGTCCCGGCGTCGGCGTCGTCCACGCCGTCCCAGGCGCGAATGTACTCGGCCTCCGCCCGGAAGGCGTTGGCGTCGTAGCGGATGTCACCTTCCAGGCGATCGCGAGCCAGCCCGTCGTCGCGCTCGCCGACGGTCTTCGCACCCGCAGCACCGATCGTCAGCCCTTCAACCGGGTAAACCTCGAGGCGCAGCGACAGATCCTTCTCGTTGTTGTTATCGACGCGGTTCTGACCAGAACCATTGTAGATGCCCGCCGAGTAGAAGAAGTGGTCTCCGAGTTTCTTCTCGACCTTGAGGCCCACGTCGCGCCGATCCCCGTACGCGCGCGACACGAGCGAGCGCTCCGGCAGGATCGTCTTCGAGGAGCTCGTGATGCCTTCGAGGCTGACCTGCGTCTTGAACTGTCCGAGCGAGACGTCGGCGTAGTCGCTGAGGAACGTGATCAGATAATCTTGCAGGATCGACGTGTCCGAAGGCGCCGTGAGGTCGCCCTCCGCGTCCCTGCCGAAGGCCAGCGTCTTCGCGGCGTCGATCCCGATGTGGTAGGCGACGAGCTTCGGCGCGATCTCGCCTTTGACGCGGATCTCGGCGCGCCGGAGCCTCGCCGTCGAGCGCTTGTCGCTCTCCGAGTGATCGTAGAAAGCCCAGAACTGAAGCAACGCCGAAGGACGAAAGAACCCGCCGCTCTTGCCGACCTCCAGGCGATCCGGAAGCGCCGGCTGCGCCGCCTCCAGCTCGGGACCGGCCTCGGGAGCCGCGATCGGCGCCCACGGCTCGGCAGGCGCAGAAGGCGTCGCGGGCGAGGTGTCCACGGCGGGTGCTGGAGCATCGGGTCCGGCTGCTCCCACGGCCGGATCGGCTGGAAGCGGTGCGGGAGCGGGCCCGGGCGCTGCAGCGGGAGGAGGGGGCAGCGGCTCGGCGGGCGGTGGCGCCGGTTGTGCGAGCGCGTTCGTTCCAAACAAGGAAATCGAAGCAATGAGGGCGGCGCGGAATGTGGGCATGGATATGCGTCCTTTCGCGGCCAGAAGAGATACTTCAACCGTGACGGGTTGGAGACTTTGTAGTGACTAGTGGGCAAAAGGCTGCGAAGTTGGCCGTTCGAAAGCTTCCGGCGCTAAGTCCGGCGAACGGCTTGCCCGGTCGCGAAATCCCGCCATCTTGAGCAAAGTCACCCTGCGTGCTCGGACCTGACCGACCTCCCACACTCCGGCTCCTGCGCCGCCTTTCCCTGGCTGCGCTGATCGCGTTCGCTCACGCCCCGGATCCCGCGCTCGCGATCGATCCGACTCCGCCACCGACCGAACCGGCGAAGGCACCTGCCCCAACGCCGTCGGGCAAGGAGAAGACGGACCCACCGCCGGCGAGCGCGGCCGTAGTCACCGCCTTCGTCCCGGGGATCCCGACTTGGGTCGATGTGCCGGGCGACAAGCAGGCCCTGGTCGTGCAGGGCCCCGCGGACAGCGAGCTTGCGATCGTTTACCTCCACGGGCTCTGCGGCAACGTGCGCGCAGTCGAGAACTTCAGCGCCGCGACCCGGCGCGTCGGCACCGTGATCGCGCTCCTGGGCGACCGCAAATGCCCTGGCGGCCGCTTCAAGTGGGGCAAGAACATCGACGCCATCGGACAGCGCATCGATCAGGCGCTGCGAGCCGTGAAGCGCGCTCGCGGCGGCATGCTCGACGTCGAGCACCCCGTCCTGTTCGGTTATTCGCAGGGCGCCGCCAAAGCCGAGGCGCTCGTCTCGCACTATCCGGAGAAGTACCGCCTGGTGGTGCTCGGCGGGCCGCCGCGCCAGCCGAAGCTGCCGCACCTCGGCAACACCACGGCGGTGGTCGTGTTCGGCGGCGAGCGCGAGACCACGGGGCACATGCGCGCCGGAACCGAGGTGCTGGCCGCCGCAGGTAAGCCCGTGCGTTTCTTCCTGCTCCCCGCAGCCAAGCACGGCGAGTTCGGTCCTGAAGGCAACCGCCTGGTCGGCGAGATGCTGAGCTGGCTGCTGGACACGGCGCAGGGCACTTAGGCCGTCGGAGTCAGTCTGACGACGCGGGAGCCGCGCTCCCGGCCTGCGCATACTCGTGCGACAGCTCGACCGCGACGCTGCCGTTCAGGCTCGCGCCCGCACCGAGCGCCGAAGCGTCGGCGCGGATCGTGCCGTTGAGCGAGACGTCGAGCGGACGCGCGTCGGCCGTGCGCACGCCGAACGTGCCCTTCAGGTCCACGCTCAGCTGAACGCCGTCCTTCTCGAACTTCACGGGGAGCTGGCAGTCGAACACGGCGACCTGGTCGTCGCTCGCCGACCGACCGCGCAGCGCGATCTCTCCGCCCTCGAAATCGAGGTCGTCCTGCGCCCCGAACATTTTCGAAAGGTCACGGCTCTCGAGGGGCAGCCGAAATCCGGGCGCGATCTCGCGCGGCAAGCGCGGCGCGAGCAGCGAAAAATAGCCGGTCACCGTGGCCAGATCGAACAGCACCGAGCGATCTTCGTCCGGTTCGAGCGCGCCCGTGCGCTTGCTGACTTTCGGCTCGCTGCCCTCGAACACGACGTTGAAACGCTTGCCCGCGTTCGAGTCGTCGTCGTTCGGCATGCCGTCCATCCGGAAGCTGCCGCTCGACTCGAGGTACTCGACATCGACCTCGCGCGGGCCGTCTTCGCCCGAGCGCACGACGCGCACCGCGATCTTCTCCGCCGCGTCGACCTCGAGCGACTGAGTGGAGCTGCCCTCTTCGATGCTCGTCACGAGCGTGGCGCGCACCGTGTACTTGGTGCGCAGCGTGACGGTCGCTCCCTGCGGCAGCGGGACGCGACCGAAGCGAGTCTCCGCGGCGACGGTGGTCGGGGGCCGAACGCCCGGCGCCTCGAGTGCGGCGGTGCGCGCGGGCGTCTGCGGTGCCGGGCGGGTCTTGGGCGTGATGTCGGCGGGAGGCGCTTCGCCGTGCGGGCGGCGGTCCACGTGCCGCTCCTCGGCCACCCACTCTTTACCCCCGAGCGGGACGGAGCTCGGCGGTCGGGCGCAGGCCGCGAGCAGTGACCCGGCGCACGCGCCCAGAACGCCGAGGTGCCGCAAGACCCGCATCGAGCGCCGAATCTTTCGCTCGGGTTCGAGAGCTGTCAACGTCCGGCCGCGCCGGGGGCAAGATGGTACAGTCGCGCGCGGAGTCTGCCGATGCTGGTCGTGCTCGTCGAAGTCCAGGTCAAGCCCGAAGCGGTCGAAGCGTTCCGGAAAGCCACGTTCGAAAATGCGCGGCTGAGCCTGACGGAGCCAGGAATCGCCCGCTTCGACGTGCTCGAGCAGCAGGGCGAGCCCAGCCGCTTCGTGCTGGTCGAGGTGTATCGAGACGAGGCCGCCCCAGCCGCCCACAAGCAGACCGCGCACTACGCCGCGTGGCGAGACGCGGTCGAGCCAATGATGGCGGCGCCGCGCACGAGCACCAAGTTCCACGGCGTGTTCCCCGACGCTGCGGGCTTTGGCCGTTAGCTCGAGCCATGGCCTTCGACTTCGCTACCGCGACCGAGATCGTGTTCGGGCGGGGACGCATCGCCGAGCTCGGGCGCCGCGCGCGCTCCCTCGGACGGCGAGCGCTGCTCGTGACGGGGGCCGAGCCCGAGCGCTTCCCTCGCGCGCTCGAGTCGCTGCGCGAGGCCGGCCTCGAGTGGGTGGTGTTCTCGGTGCCCGGAGAGCCGAGCACGCGCCTCGTCGAACGCGGCGTCGAGCTCGCCCGCCGCGAGCAGGTAGAGCTCGTGATCGGCCTCGGCGGCGGCAGCGCGCTCGACGCGGCCAAGGCCATCGCGGGCCTGACGCCGAACCCGGGCGCGCCGCTCGACTACCTCGAAGTCGTCGGGCTCGGCCGAGCGCTAGAGCGGCCGAGTTTGCCGTCGATCCTGGCGCCCACCACCGCAGGCACCGGCTCGGAGGTGACGAAGAACGCCGTGCTCACCGCCGAGGAGCAGCGC
This sequence comes from Polyangiaceae bacterium, assembly GCA_025937835.1. GTDB lineage: Bacteria > Myxococcota_A > Polyangia > Polyangiales > Polyangiaceae > PMG-095. Next base: position 22,364 of record JAICQO010000053.1, on the reverse strand, counting down.
GTGAAGGTGAGCTTGCGCGGTCTCGGCCTACTGCCACGCGTCGCGCTCGTGGACTCGGAGCTGACACACGGCGTGCCGCCCGACGTGACGGCCGCGACCGGCCTCGATGCGCTCACGCAGGTGCTCGAGCCCTACGTCAGCAATGCGCGCGGCCCGCTCACCGACGCGCTGTGCCTCGAGGGGCTGACGCGCGGCGCACGCTCGCTGCGCCGCGCGTTCGAGGAGGGCACTGACGCCGCCGCTCGCGAAGATTTGGCCCTGACCAGCCTGTTCGGGGGGCTTGCGCTCGCCAACGCGAAGCTTGGAGCGGTGCACGGCTTCGCCGGCCCGCTCGGCGGCCGTTACGATGCGCCACACGGCGCCCTGTGCGCTCGGCTGTTGCCCGAGGTGATGCGCGCAAACCTCGCCGCGGCTCGCGAGCAGGCTCGTACCGGTGGTGGACAGGCCGGCCGAGCCAGCGACAACGGCATGACGGACGTCGTCGACCGGTATGCCACCATCGCGCGAATTTTCACCTCACGCCGCGACGCTCGACCGGAGGACGGCATCGAATGGGTGGAAGCGCTGGTCCAGGACCTCCAGATCCCGCGTCTCTCGGCATACGGGGCAAGTTGGGACGATTTCGACACATTGGTGACGAGAGCCAGCGCTGCGAGCAGCATGAAAGGCAACCCTGTCGAGCTTTCCCGCGCCGCTTTGGTCAAAATCCTCGAGCGTTCATTTTGACCCAAGAATCGATCATTCCTTCCTTGAAACTCGCGGCGATCCGGAACGTAATAACTAGTGGCGCGGCCGAGAAGCGCACCACCCCCTCCCCCCACCCACCCACCAGTGCCCTCGGTCGCGCCGATTAATACTTCAGGGTTGGGACACAGCGTTCAGCGCCCGCTCGCATGACGAGCGTCGAGACCGCGAACACGCTGTCTTACATCCGGGTTCCCGTCACTGCCGCCCCGGTGCTCGCGAGCGCGTGGACCGCGCTCAGAGATTGCCGGTCTCTGCGGCAGTGAACGGCATCGTCCGCTTCGGCCCTGGGTTGCCGAGCGCGCAGCGCGTCCCGTCGCCCGAAAGCGGGAGGCCGTACGGCAAACCCGCCTTCACCGGGGCGAGGTAAACCTGTCCGTCGTTCGGAGGCCGCGGCAAGACGGCGCCGACGGTGCGCGGCGGCCCCTTCACGAGCGGCTCGAGCAGCACGATCACGTCGTCGCCTTCGATGCGGTAGCCCCAGTACGAGGCGCCGTTGCTGCCCGCGGGACCGCCGCTGCAGTCCTCCTCCGGTTCGAACGCCAGCACCAGCTGCGTGTCCGGCAGCGTGGGCGGCAGCGCCTCTTGCCACGCGAATTGCGGCGAGGACGCGGGGCCGAGCACGACCTTCACGCAACGACAGGCGACGGCGTCGGCGGTGGACTTGAGCGTCAGGTCGCGGCGCGCGCCGAGCAGGACGCGCTCTGGCGGCGAGCTGGTCAGCGTCTCGAGCGCGAGGGTGCGCTGCCCGGTATCGCCGTTCTCGTCGTCGTCGCCATCGACGTTGGCTTCCGAGCTCATGCGCGCGTCGGCTTGAACGGATGCCTGACAGGCAGCCAGCAACGCACCGAGCAGAACCACCAAAGCGCGCGACATCGAGCGAAAGCCTCGCACCTTCGTCGGTTTGAGGGCAAATCTTCGAACGAGGCGAGATTTTTTGTGGTTTTTCTCGGAGGTGTGCGGGTATCGGAGGGCTCGGAGCTCCGTGCTAGCGTCGGGCTCGTGGACCTCGAGCGCGTGCGCACGCGGCTGTCGGACACGGCCAGCCTGAGGCCGGTCGGTCGAGTCACGGGCGTAGCCGGGCTCTTGGTGCGGGCCGCGGTGCCGGGCGTCCGCGTCGGCGACATCCTCACGATCCGGCGGCGCGGCGGTCCGTTGCTCGCGGAAATCGTCGGGCTCACCGCCAGTGAAGCGCTGGCGCTGCCGCACGGCGAGCTGCTCGGCGTGGGGCTCGACGACGAGGTCGAGTCTACCGGTCATTCGCTCGAGATCGGCGTCGGCGACGCGCTGCGCGGTCGCGTGCTCGACGGCCTCGGGCGGCCGCTCGACGGCGGTCCGCCGCTCGAGAAGCTGCGCCCGTCCGCGGTGGATCGCGCTCCGCCGGCGGCCTTGGGCAGAGCGCGCGTAACGGCGCCGCTCGCCACCGGCGTGCGCGTGCTCGACGGCTTGCTCACCCTGGGCATCGGTCAGAGGCTCGGATTGTTCGCGGGCTCGGGCGTCGGCAAGAGCACGCTGCTCGGCTCGATCGCGCGCGGCGCCGCAGCCGACACCGTGGTGGTCGCGCTCGTGGGAGAGCGCGGGCGTGAGGTCGGTGATTTCCTGGATCACGCGCTCGGCGAGGCCGGGCTGCGGCGGGCCGTGGTGGTGGTCGCGACCAGCGACTCACCCCCGCTCGAGCGGCTCCGCGCGGCCCAGACCGCGACGACCATCGCCGAGAGCTTCCGCGACGAAGGGCAAAACGTGCTGCTGCTCGTGGACTCGGTGACGCGCGTGGCGCGTGCGCAGCGCGAAGTGGGCCTCGCGCTCGGCGAGCCGCCCGCGCGCCGCGGTTATCCGCCCAGCGTGTTCGCCATGCTCCCACGGCTGCTCGAGCGCAGCGGACAAGCCGCGACGGGCTCGATCACGGCCGTGTACACGGTGCTCGTGGAGGGCGGCGACACGGACGAGCCGATCGCCGACGAGGTGCGCGGCATCCTCGACGGTCACATCGTGCTCTCGCGAGAAATCGCAGCGCGCGGGCACTTCCCGGCGATCGACGTGCCCGCCTCGATTTCGCGAGTGATGGACGCCGTGGTGCCTGCCGAGCACGCCCGCGCTGCAAAGTCGCTCCGCGCCACGCTCGGGAGCTACGCGGAGCGGCGCGATCTGATCGCGGTCGGTGCCTACTCGCGAGGCGCCGATCCGAAGCTCGATCGCGCCGTCGATCTGATGCCGGAGCTCGAGCGCTTCCTGGTTCAGAGCCCGTTCGAGATCACGGAGTTCGAGCGCACGCGCCAGGAAGTCCTGCGGCTTTCGAACAAGGGTTGACCCGCCCGGCTCGAAATCTGCGCGCCGGCGGGCCTCAAGAGGCCGCGTGGGTTTCTGCCGCGCCGAGCTCTTCTTCCAGCTCCTTCAACAGCTTCTTCGCGTGCTTGCTGAGCTTGGTCGGGACCATGACCTCGACCAGCACGTGCAGATCGCCGCGACCGCTGCGATCGAGCCGGGGCATGCCCTTGCCGCGCACCAGGACGACGGCGCCAGGCTGGGTGCCGGCGGCGATGTCGACGCCGACCTGGGTGTGGTCGGGCAGCGTGACCTCGGCCTTGCCACCGAGCGCCGCGGTCGCGAACGTGACGCGCAAGCGCGTGCCGAGCGTGTCCCCCTGACGCTCGAAGCGCTCGTCCGCGGCGACGTGAACGTCGACGTACAGATCGCCCGCGGGGGTCTGGTTCGGGCCCGGCATGCCCTGGTTCGGCACCCGCAGCCGCTGCCCCGAGTCGATGCCCGGGGGAAAGGTGACGATCACGCGCCGCTGGCGCTCCACGCTGCCCGAGCCGCGGCAAGTGCCGCACGGGTTGGGGATGAAGCTGCCGGTGCCGCCACAGCGAGCGCACGGCGACGAAAACATGATGAAGCCGCGCTGCGCCGTGACCTGGCCCGTGCCGCGGCACTGCTGGCACGAGGTCGGAGACGTCCCGGGTTGAGCACCGGAGCCGCTGCAGTCCTCGCAAGCGGCGCGGCCGTGCACGGGGACCTCGCGCTTGCAGCCGAGCATCGAGTCTTCGAGCGTGAGCTCGACCTCGACGCGCACGTCCTGGCCGCGGTCTTGCCGGCGCCGCCGGCCGTTCGAGCCGCCGCCTCCGAACGGGCTGCCCATGCCCCCGAAGAAGTCGGAGAACATGTCCTGAAAGTGGTTGAGGATGTCGTTGACGCCGGCGCCCGAGAAGTCGGCGCCTCCGCCGAGCCCGGCGTGACCGAAGCGGTCGTAGGTCGCGCGCTTCTGATCGTCCGACAGGACCGAGTAGGCCTCGGACGCTTCCTTGAACCGTAGCTCGGCGGCCGCGTCGCCCTGGTTGCGGTCCGGATGATGCTTCAGCGCAGCCTGTCGGTAGGCCTTGCGAAGGTCGTCCGAGGAGCAATCTCGAGCGACCCCCAACACTTCATAGTAGTCGCGCTTTTCACTCATACTGGAAGCACACTGGCCGAAACCGGCCCCAAAACTAAGGCGGGTCCGCGAACTGTCAACGCAGAGCCTGCGGATTGCGCGTCGGCCCTCACGACTCCGAGGGCGAACGAGTGTTCGAGCCGACGACGCCTTCTCCCCGGGCAATTTGCAGGGCCCAGGCCAGGACGACGCGCTCGGCTTCGAGCTCGGCCACCCTCTCGGGTGAAGCGCTCGGCGGGGGGAGCGGAGGGGGCGGGGCCGGCCGAGCCAGGCGCCGGACCAGCTCGCGCCCGGTGCGCTCGGCGTCGCGGAGCTCTCGCTCGAGAGCCCGGATCCGCTCGCCGCGTTCGGCGAGCTGTGCCTCGAGCCGCTTCAGCTCCTCCACCGACGCCGCGTCCTCTTCGAGCGCAGCGAGCTTCTGCTGTGCCGCGGCCAGCTGCTCGGCGGCCGCCGAGGCCTTTTCGTTGGCCAGGGCCAACTGGCTGCGGAGCTCTGCCGACTCGGCCTGGGCGCTGTTCACGAGCTCACCCAGATCGTGCTTGTGGCGGACCTGGCGCTCGAGCTCCGCCTTGAGCTCGTTACGCTCCTCCTGAATCGCCTCGCGTTCGCGACGGCCGTTTTGCTCGAGGTTGCCCTGGCGCTCGCGGAGCTCGTCGAGCTCGGCTTCGGCCGCGTCGGCGCGGGCGTCGGCGGCGTGACCGCGCGCCTCGAGCTCGGCAATCCAGGCTTCGAGGCGTGCGCGCTCGGCCTGCTCGGCGGGCGAGGGCCCGACGGGCGCGGGCGGAGGGGGCGGCGCAGGCGGCGCGACCGGCTCCACGGGGGCGGGCGCGGCGACGACCGGCAGAGCGTGCGCAACCAGCGGCGCTTCGGCCACGAACTCGAGCGGGGCCTCGCCGAGCACGTCCGCCGACGGGAGTTGGACGACGGAGTAGGCCTCGAGCGTGCCGCGACCCTCTCCGGCGGCGGCCACGAAATAGTCCGGCTCTTCCCCGGAGCTCGAGACGAGGGAGGCGTCGAACACCACCGACGGCTCGCCCTCGGCCGCGAAGTCGACCAGCGCGTAGCCGACGAACGGCACCTGCCCGAGCATGCGCACGCGCGGGAACTGCGCCGCCATGGCGTCGTAGAGGGCGTAATAGTCGATGCCCGTCGTGCGCGCTTCGGAGCCGACGTCGGAGCCCAGCAACGGACGCCGCGCCTCGAGGTTCGGCGTGGCGACGAGCGCCGTACCGCGCGGGGCGAGCAGCCGCGCGAGCGCGGCGAGCACCGCCTTCGGCTCGGAGTGGGCCGCCAGACTCTCGACCAGCCCGAGGTCGAAGAAGCCTTCGCGCAAGGCGAACGAGCCGTCGTTCAACGACCCGAAGCTGATGCTGCGATCGGTGGTGCGCTGCGCGGCCTGGGCTCGGCGCGGCGCCACCTCGTCGCACACGTGCACGAGCCGCGCGCCGCGCTGGACGAGCTGCTCGGCGACCCCACCGAGCGCGTCGCCCACGAGCAGAATCCGCGCTCCCGAGCAGAGCGCCTCGGTGTACGCGACCAGGGGTAGGAACGGCGAGGGCGACGGGCCGGACATTGCGCGCGCAGCCTAGCACCTCTCGGCCGCACGACAGAGAGCCTTGGCCGCGGCGGGCGGCGCTAGCCGCCGATGCGGAAGAACGTCGCTCCGGCGACGCGGAGGGCGGTCGGCGCGTTCTTGAAGGCGCGCTTCAACGCCGAGATGGCGTCCTCGTCCACGAACACGCCGGAGCCCCAGCCGTCGTCTCCGTCGGACCCGTGCGACGCGGTGTCCGCGTACAGCGCGCGGCGCAGGGCCTCGCTCGGATGCTTGGCTCGCACGAGCTCGAGCTCGGCTTCCGGCGGGCGTGAAGGCGCAGCTTCGACTTCCACCCAACGCCCGCCGTGGCTGAGCACGGCGACGACCTCGAAGTCTTCGAGCGTGAGGGTCTTGTGAAGCTCGCGCAGCCACGGCATCGGATCGAGCAGCTGATCGCCGTCCTCGAACTCGAAGTAGAGCGCGTGCCCGAGGTCGAGCGCCGAGAGCCCCGACGCGAGCGGCTTCGAGCGAGCGTGCTCGAGCACGGTCGAGCGGAAGAGCTCGAAGCGCTCGACGAACTCCTCGGGGCCCAGGGAGTACTCGGCGTTTTCGATGTCGTGGAAGCTCAGGAGCAGGCCGAACGCGTTCTGGTCGATGAAGGTCATGTTCCGTCTACCGGCGCCGGAACTCTTCGTTCGGCGGCAGCCACGAGTCACGCATTTCGAGCGGCGGGCGGTGAGCGCGGCGGCGCAGCGCGTTGATGCTGCGCAGCACCGGGCCCCGGTTCACGAGCCATCCCTCGAATCGGCGCTTGCCGGGAAAGTCGATCAACACCAGACCCACGATCAGGGTGAGCAGGCCCTGGCCCGGCAGAACCAGGCACAAAATGCCGGCGACCACCAGCACGGCGCCCAGCAGGTTGCGGAGCCCGCGCAGCGCCATCGCGCCTGGGGTCCGGGGCCTGAGCTCGCCCTCGGGTCGCCGAAAATAATCGGGCGGCATTCGCGTGAAGAACCAGGGCACGCCGATCAGGCTGGCGACGAACGCCGCGACGCCGAACACGCCGAGCGAAACGAGCACGGTCGGCGTGAGCCACGCACGCACCGCTGCCGGGAGCAGCTCTTCGAGCCAGCCTGGCATGGCCTCGGTATAGCCCGTTTCTGGGACTTCCGTTGTCGCGAGAATCGAGACCGTTGAAATCACCATGGGTGAATCGCGGTGCGGGACTTCTGATCGAAGGCCAGGAAGGGTAATGAAGCGCTACTCGACATGAGTTCGACCCGGCTGAACAGAGCTCTGCTGCGCGGCGCCACGCTGCGTCGGATCCGAACGCTCGGCGCCGCGTGCTGGGTCGCGGGCTGCGCGAACCTGATCGGCCTCGACGACTACACCGAATCGGACGATCCGGTGCGCCAGGCAAGCGGCGGCGACCCGGGTTCCGCGGGCGCGTCGGGTGAGGGCGGCGAGAGCACTGGCGGCCGCCCAGCGGCGACGGGAGGCCGTCCGACAGAGACCGGCGGTGCTCCCGCGAGCACGGGCGGTTCGCAAAACACGGACGGAGCTCGGCCGGCAACCGGGGGCCGCGGCGCTATGGGCGGCGCTCGCTCGGGTGGCGGGGCGGCGCCGGTAGTGGGCGGCGCTCCAGCAACCAGCGGAGCGGGCGGCGGCGGCCCCGTGACGAGCTGCGCGTTGCCGGCCTACGAAGGAGCCTGCGCTTCGTGCATCGACGCGAGCTGCGGCTCGGTGTGTGACCCGTGCCTTGGTGACCCGGACTGCCGAGCGCTGATCGCTTGCGCGCAGGGCTGCTTTTCGAACTCTTGCCTCGAAGGCTGCTTCGACGCGCATCCCGACAGCAGCGATGCCTTGATCGAGGTGTACGATTCGTGCGCTTACACGAGCTGCGCTGCGAGCTGCGGCGCGCGCTTCGGAGCGGCCTGCGACCTGGACGAAGAGTGCGCGACGGGCACCTGCTCCGGTCCCGAAGGCTTCTGCACCTTTCTGTGCGAGGACGACCTGGATTGCCCGATCGACGGTTGGTGCGCCCGTGACGTCGACGGAATCACGCGCTGCCTCCCAGACTGCAGCGACTCGGATTGCCCGGCAGGCCACCACTGCGGCTACGTCTCGACCCTCGACGACTTCGCGCTGCCGCTGTGCACGTCGCTCCAGGCCCTGTCGGAGCCCTGTTTCAGCGACGCGGAGTGCCACAGCTTCTGGTGCACGGGTTCCCCGGGAGCGCAGGGTTGGTGCACCACGCCGTGCGTCGATAATTTATCGTGCGCAGCGGACTCGAGCTGCGCCGCGGACTCGTTCGGAGACCCGCTGTGTCTGCTGACGTGCGAAGACCCGGCGACCTGCAGCCCGTACCCCGCGAGCGAATGCTCCGCCACCGTCGACGTCGAGGGCAACGACGTCGACTCCTGCTGGTTGTAGCTCAGCGAAACGCTTCTTGAGCCGCGGCCACCGCCGCCAGGGCGGCTCGGGCCTTGTTGCGCGTCTCGAGCGCCTCGAGCTCGGGGACGCTGTCGGCGACGATGCCGGCGCCCGCCGTCACCTCGAAGCGGCCCTCGGACATGACGACGGTGCGGATGCAGATCGCGAGATCCAGATCGGAGCCGCGCGTCACGTAGCCGAGCGCGCCGCCGTAGGCCCCGCGCGGGCGCACCTCGAGCTCGCGGATGATCTGCATGGCGCGCACCTTGGGCGCTCCGGTCAAGGTCCCGGCGGGGAAGGTCGCGCGGATCACGTCCCAGGGAGCCAGGCCTTCCTTCAGCACGCCCTCGACCTCGCTCACGATGTGCATGACGTGGCTGTAACGCTCGACGGTCATGTGCCGGGGCACCGACACGCTGCCGGTCTTGGCGACGCGGCCGACGTCGTTGCGAGCCAGATCGATCAGCATCACGTGCTCGGCTCGCTCTTTCGGATCCGACAGCATTTCCTCGGCGAAGGCTTCGTCCTCGCCGGGGCTCCGGCCGCGGCGGCGCGTGCCGGCGATCGGCCGCAGCACGACGCGGCCGTCCTCCACTCGGACCAGCGTCTCGGGGCTCGCGCCGGCGATCGCCACGGGCGGAGCGCCCTGGGACTCCGGCAGCTCGAGCAGGTACATGTACGGCGCCGGCGAGAGCACGCGCAGCGCCCGATACACGTCGAACGGATCCGCACCGAGCGTGGGCGTGAAGAAGGTGCGCGCGGGCACGATCTGGAACGCGTCTCCGGCTCGAATGTACTCCTTCGCGCGCTCGACGACGCGGTGATAGTCCGCGTCGCTGATGCTCACGTCCACGACCTGGGGTGCACCCGCCGGGTTGGGCGGCAAGATCGCTGGCAGGGCCGCGGCGCGTGCCATGTCGCGCTCGGCGCGCTCGAGCTCGGCCTGATCGTGCGCGGCGATGGTCGCCGTGTGCGTCAGGTTGTCGAACACGATCACGGTGCTGTCCGCGATCAGCCGCGCCAGCGGCCGGCCGCCGCGCTCGAGCTCCGGCCAGCTAAGGACCTTGGTGACGTAGTGAACGATGTCGTACGGGATCAGCCCGACCACCGAGCGCGCGAAGCGCTCCGCCACGTCGGCCGCGGGCTCCTGGCTGCCGCGAGTGAGCTCAGCGAGCTTCGCGAACGGCTCGACGCCGCGTTCGGCGAACAGCACGATCTCCGAGCGCGGCCGGTAGCCGAGGATCGAGTAGCGCCCCCAGCGCTCGCCGGGGACGACGCTCTCGAGCAAGAACGAGCCGCGGCCCGCGTCCCGCCGCAGCACCTCGTACACGCCGACCGGCGTGACACCATCGACCACCAGCGTTTTCGAGTACAGGCCAGCCATCGGTGAGCTCGCTGACGAACGGGCTCGCGGCTCAGCCCGCGAGCTCCTTCTCGTAGACTCGGTAGCGTTTGTAGATCTTGCCGCCCATGAACTTGATCGCGACGTTGACCGGAGCGTTGTCCTCGAGCGTCCAGGACAGCTCGCCCCACTGGATACCGCTGCGCTTGCCGGCCTGGTTCAGCTTCACGTAAAGGTGCGTGCTGAGGCCCGCGTACTTGCGCTGGTTCCGGTGCTTCTTGCGGATGCCGAGGATCATCAAGCGCGCGGTCTTGGCGCCCGCGACCTTCAGCCGCCAGAGCAGCTTGGGCAAGCCGACCGGGAACAATTTGCCGTCACAGTCGCGGATCAGCTCGTTGAGGTTCGGCAGCGCCAGCGCCACGGCTGCGGCCTCGCCGTCCACCTCGGCGATGTAGGCGAGCTCGGGGTACACGATCAGCTTCAGCTCGTCCGCCAGGCGCTTGGCCTCGTTCGGCGTCGCCGGCACGAAGCCCCAGTTGTCTTCCCAGGCGTCGTTGAACACGTCGAGGATGGTGTGCACGTCGGCCTCGAAGTTCTTCATGTCGACCGTGCGCACGCGCACCTCCGGCAGACCCGCGATCTCGTCGTGGGCCTTCTGCGCGCGGGGCGGCACCTCACCGACGGAGTAGCGCCAAGCGTAGGCGTCCTTGATCTTCGCGAGGCCGGCCTTTTCGATCAAGCCACCCTGATACGGCCGATGGTGCGGCATCAGCATCATCGGCGGCATGTCGAAGCCCTCCACCAGGCAGCCGAGCTCCTCGTGCAAGCTCAGTGAAATCGGCCCGCGCATGCGCTTCATGCCGCGGCGGCTCAGCCACTCCGCGGCCGAGTCGAGCAGAGCTTGCGCGACCTCCTCGTCCTCGATCGTGTCGAAGAAGCCGAAGAAGCCCGCGCCGTCCTGGTGGCGCGCCAGGTGGGCCCGATCGATCTGCGCGGTGCAGCGGCCGACGCAGCGCCCGCCTTTGTAGGCGGTGAAGATCGTGCCCTCCGCGTGTTCGAAGAACGGATTCTTCGGGTCGAGGCGGCGCTTCAACTCCATGTCCAGCGGCCGCACGTAGTTCGGGTCGCCGCGGTAGATCGGCGTGACGACGTTCAGGAAATCTTCGAGCCCACCCCCGACGGGTGTGGTTCGGATGTTGACCGACATTCTCTAGCTGGCTCCGGCTCAGCCGAGACTACCTTCAGTGCTCGGCGCGAGGGGGCCATGCATAGCACGCCGGGCCCCCGCCGAGCCGCTGACCGCGCGCGCAGGCCAGGGACGCCCAGAGCCAGCCGGCGGCGCCGCTAGATCACGCCGTATTTCTTACCAACGGCGCGGAAGGCCTCGAGCCCTCGGTCGAGGTGGCTCCGGTCGTGAGTGGCCATGTAGCTCGTCCGGAGCATCGCGCTCTTCGGCGGCACGCCGGGCGAGATGAACGGGTTCGTGTAGATGCCGTGCTCCTCGAGCAGGTCGCGCCACATCATGATCGTGCGCAGGTCCTGGCGGATGAAGATCGGGATCACGGCCGTCTGCGTGTGCCCGAGCTCGAAGCCCATGCCGCGCAGCTCGTCGCGCATGTACGTGAAGTTCTCGCGCAGCTTTTCGATGCGCCAGGCCTCCTCTTGCATCACGTCGAAGGCCGCCATCGCCGCCGCCACGCACGGGGGCGCCGCCGCCGCCGCGAACATGAAGCTCGGCGCGAAATGACGGATGTAGTCGAGCACCTTGCGCTCGCCGACCAGCCAGCCGCCGATGCTGGCGAGCGACTTCGAGAAGGTTCCACCCATCAGGTCGACCTGATCGGCGACGCCGAAATGGTGAGACGTGCCGCGACCGCCGGGGCCGATCACGCCGAGCGCGTGCGCGTCGTCCACGAACAGGCGCGCGCCGTGACGTTTGACGACCGGGACGATCTCGTCGAGCTTCGCGATCTCGCCTTCGGCGCTGAACACGCCGTCGGTGATGACCAGCGCGCCCTCGCCTTCGCCCAGCTTTTCGAGCACCTTGTCGAGCGACTCTGCGTCGTTGTGGCGGTAGCGAACCAGAGTGGCGCCTGCCGATTGGCCGAGCCGCGCGCCGTCGTAGAGCGAGGCGTGCACGTTGCGGTCGATCACGGCCACGCTCTGCTTGTTGCTGAGCAGCGCCGCGCACATCGCCAGGTTCACCTGGTAGCCGGTGGTGAACACCAGCGCGCTCTCCTTGCCGAAATAGCGCGCGAGCTTCTCCTCGAACTCCTCGTGCAGCTTCATCGAGCCGTTCACGAGGCGCGAGCCGGTCATGCTGGTGCCGAAGCGATCGATCGCGGCCTTGGCGGCCTCGCGCACCTTGGGGTGCGTGGTCAGTCCCAGGTAGTTGTTGGAGCCGAACATCACCACGCGGCGGCCGTTGATCACCGCTTCGGGGCCGTCGTTCAGATCGAGCGGGCGGAAGAACGGATAGATGCCGCGCTTGCGCGCGTTGTCCGCCGCCATGAACTTCTGACACTTCTCGAGCACGTCCCGCCCGCCGATGCTGGCGAGTGACGAGCGCTCCTTCATCGACACTTCCATGTCCTCGGAGCCGTGCATCTGGGCGTGCGCGCCGTTGGTGCCGTTGGTCTTGACGCCGTTGCCGTTCAGCGCTGCGGCGCTGGGGTGACCGAGCTCGCCGTCACCGTGGGCGTGGCCGTTGGCTCCGTTCACGCCGTTGACGGCGCCGTTCTTCTTGCCGTTCAGCGGCTGCTTGCCGATCGACTCGTCGAGCGCCGGATCCACGTTCGGGAGCGCGTGACCGTTGAGCAACAGATCCCAGGCAGCCTTCACGCGCATGCGCGCGTCCATCAGGCCCTCGGTGGCCTTCATCACTCGATCGTCCGTCACCCAGCGCAACACGGCTGGCGTGAGCAGCCGCTCCTTGCTCTTGTCGACGAGACGTTGGGTCAAACGCATGACTGTGGCTCCTGAGCTCCGTTCGGGTCCGCGCCGTCCGGCAACGGGTCTTCCGACTCGGCGTCCGGGACGCTACGGCGACAACTCGATTCCGTCAACCGGCCATGCGTCGTTCGTGTCGACGTCGAGCTCGATCGAATCGAGGTACAGCCCGTCGGGTGGAGCCGTGATCCCGAGGTCGGTCCGGTTGCGCGAAGCGAGCGCCAGAGAAGTGCAATTCGCAGCTCGCCGCCCGCGACCCACGTCGACCAAGGCGCCGACGATGATCCGCACCATCTTGTACATGAAGCGATCGCCTTCCACGACGATTTCCAAGACGCGCGCATCGCTACGCGCCCTACGCACCTCGACGCGAACCAGCCGACGCACTGTCTCGGTTCGCTCGTCACCGCTCGCGCGAAACGCGGCGAAGTCGTGCTCGCCGACGAGCGGCGCAGCGGCTTCCACCATCGCCATCTGGTTCAACCTGTGCCCCAAGCGCCAGACGCGACCTTCCAAGAACGGATCGCGCACGGCGCTCTCGAGCAAGAGGTAGCGATAGGTCTTGTTCCGAACGTGACGGCGCGGCTCGAAGCCGAGCGGCACCGTCGCGGCCCGAACCACCGCGATCTCGCTCGGCAGGTGCCGAGACAGACCGAGCACCCAGCCGCGTGGAGGAATCTCGAGCGCTGCGTCGAACGCGACGAGCTGCGCGCGCGCGTGCACGCCGGCGTCGGTGCGGCTCGTGCCCCGGAGCTCCGACGCGCGCGGGTCGAGCGCGCGCACCGCACCCAAAAGCTCGCCCGCGACCGTGCGCGCGTTCTCTTGCCGAGCAAAGCCCGAAAAGGGTCGACCGTCGTAGGCGACCTGGAGCAGTACGCCCGCGGCCATGCTTGCAGACGCCGGAGCCGCTCAGGGCTCGTCGCCGCTGCCGCCCGTGTTCGAGAGCTCGGGCTCGCCCCGCGCCGTCAGACACCCGGCCTCGATCGCCTCGCGCTGGGCGCGGAGGACTTCGGCGCTCGTGCGCTCCGAAGCGACGGTGATGTCGTAGAGCGGCATGGGCGGGCAGCTCGGCGTGTAGCCATCACTGCCGCACGCGGCCAGCAGCAAGCCGGAAATCAGCGCGCGCAACGCTCAGCCCTTCGGCGCGAAGCGCAGCGGCACCGCCGCCTCCACGCAACCACCCTGCGGCGCCGCGAACGTCGCGCTCCGGAAAATCTGAGACACGCACGAAGCGACCCCCGCGTCACCGAGCTCGTTCTGGGTGACGTTGGCGTTGCAGACGCTGCCGTTCGGCGCGACGCGCAGGCTCACGCGCATCCGTCCCTGCAAGGTCGGGTTCTGACGGAGAGCGCGCTCGTAACAACCGCGCGCCAGCGACGCCTTGGCTGCGAGCTGGCCCTGAAGCCCCGGCGGCTCCGCTCCCTCGCACGGACCTGCGCAGCCCGCGGGGCCCGAGCGGCGAGTCGGCTTGACCTCCGTCACCGCTTCGGCCGATGCGCTCGGCTCCGGCGGCGGTGGTGGCGGCGGCGGCGGTGCGTCGAGCAGCGGCGCTTCCGGCGTCGTGGCCGCGACCGGCGCCGCCTCGACCGGAGCAGGCTCCGGCGCGCCCGAGCGCTTCACCAGATACATCACACCGACCCCGAGCAGCAGAAGCGCTGCGCCTAGGATCAACGGGCCACCGCTGCTCTTCTTCGGCGGCGGCGGGGTCGTACTCGCCATGTCTTTGCTCTCCCGACGCCTGGTATAACCCGCTTGCTTGTCTCGGGTCAGGGGGCCCATGTGTGCGCGCGAAGGTCGCGCCGCGATCGCCAGGATTTGGCGGTCGCAGCCGCTACCCGGCCACGTGGTCGGCAATCCGTGAATGACCTTGGCGCGCGAGCTCGAAGAACGTCGCGCCCGTGTCGCCCCAGCGGCGAGTATCCACCGCGGCGAGCCCGGCGATTTCGACCGCGCGCTTGGCCGGATGCTCGAGCACGACACGCGCGCCGTCGCGAAGCCGCGGCACGAGCGCGGAGAGGGCAGCGAGCGCGCCATCCATGTCCGGCCAGGGCGGGTCGCAGAACACGAGGTCGAGCGCGACGTCCCTGCCGAGCACGCGCGGCGCGTCCTCCGCGCTCACGGCGAAGACTCGCGTCTGCGCCGCGAGCCCGAGCTTCTCGACGTTGTCGCGCAAGCAATCCAGCGCGCGCCGGTCGTCCTCGACGAACAGGGCGCGTTCTGCCCCGCGCGACAAGCTCTCGATCCCGAGCGCGCCGCTGCCCGCGTACAGGTCGAGCACGCTCGCACCCTCCACGCTGGCGAGGATCGAGAACATCGCCTCCCGCGCGCGCGCCAGGGTCGGCCGAGTGGAGAGCCCTTCGGGGGTCTTCAGCACGCGCCCCCGCAGACTGCCGGCGATGATCCGAACGCTCATGACTCGACCCCTTCCGGACTCACTGAGTCTCGGCTCGGCTCCACATCTGATGGCGCATGCGTTGCCGCGCGCGATCCTTGCGCGTGATGATCCGCGCCACGCTCGTGCCCGCGAGCAGCTCGCCTTCTTGACCCAACGCCGGCAACACCGTCTTGCCGACCAGGTACGTGCCCGGGATCGGACCCCGCAGCGGCTCTCCCGACAAATCCAGGTAGCCCGCGCGATCGATGCTGATCTGGCGTTCCATGGGCTCGGGCGTGGCCGCCGCGCGCGTCAACCGCACGCGCTCCACCTCGCGCCGCGTTCCGCCCTCGTAGTCGTAGAGCGGCAGCCCGTCGTGCGGTGAATCCACGCAGACGAGGTGCTCGTCCAGGAACGGCAAGGCCTCGCGCAGCGACGACAACACCGCCTCGCGAGCCTCGAGCAAGGTCAGCGCACCGCGCGACGGCAATAGCATCTCCGCCACCAGCAACAGCTCCTCCGCCGCCTTCGGGTGCGGATCCGGAAAATCGAGCGGATCGAGCACCTCGAGCCGCACGGTGGGGCGCCGCGGATCGCGCCGGCCCTCGCTCTTCGGCAACACGAAGGCGATCTTGCCGAGCGGCGCCGGCAACAGCTCGCGCCGGACCACGAGGCTCGTCACGAACCGGCCTGCTGCGGTGCTGATCTTCGGCCAATCTCGGCGCGCGCTGCGGGTGACACCCTCGCCCCCGCTGAGCTCGGCGAGCGCCTCCCCGGATTGATCCGAGATCACCGCGCCGGCTCCGAGCGGATCGTCCGCGCCGTCGATCCAGACCCCGTGCAGCTGGCCGCGCTTGATCAGGATCGAGTGCGCCTTGCCGGCGAGATCGAGCACCCCGCCGTGCGCCTCGATGCGCTCCATCAAGAACTCCGAGAGCCCGTCTTCGCTCTGCCCGAGCGCAGAAATCCCGCGCGTCCAGGCGCCGTGCAGCCGCGCCAGCGCCAGCGCCGGCAGCTCCGCGGCCGACTGGGACGACTGCGACGACTGCGACAGGTGCGTCGCGAACTCGACGGGGACGGTGACGAGCTCGCGGAACGCGTGCCCGCGCGGAAACTTGCCGAGCAGGTCGTGGCCCTTGTCGCCACGCGCGAACGGCATCGCGTACGCGACGCGGCCGGTCTCGAGCCGCTCCCAGAGCGTCGCCGGCGGCCACACGCCTTCGCGCTCGAACGCGGCATCGGCGCCCGCGTTGACGTGCGCGACGGTGGTGTAGAGCTCGTCCACGAGCTGGCGCACCTCCGCGAACTCGCGGTCCACCTCGCGCGCGAACAGGTCCATGTCCGGCGGCACCTCGATCCGCCGTCCGTCACAGAGCAGCGTGAACATCGGATCCAGATGCTGCGTGCGCCGGCGAAACTGCGGGATCTGCGCGAGCTCCTCGAGCATCCGCCGGAACGCGGGCGACGAACCCGAGAGCAGCGCGAAGGTGCGGCGCGCGAGCAGCCGCCCTTCGTAGCGATAGGTCTGCGGGCGTTGACCCTGGCCCGCGAGCAACACCCGAAAATCGCGGCGCGACAGCAGCACGGCCGCGGTCAGCGCGCCGAGCGAGCGACCGAGCACGACCACGTCGTAGAAACGCGACGGCATCAGCCCTGTGCCGCCGGCAAGCGCAAGCGACCCTGGGCGAGCCGCGCCAGCACGTCGACGTACAGCTCGTGCTCGGCGCGGTGCATTCGCTCGGCCAGCGTCTGCTCGCTGTCGCCGTCCTCCACGCGGACGGCGCGCTGGTCCAGGATCGGCCCGGTATCGACGCCCTCGTCGACCAGGTGCACGGTGCAGCCCGTCACGCGCACTCCGTATGCGAGCGCGTCACGGATCGCGTGCGTGCCGGGAAACGCCGGCAACAGCGAGGGGTGGATGTTGATAACGCGCTGGGGAAAGGCCGCGAGGAACCCGGGCGTGAGCAGGCGCATGAACCCGGCCAGCACCACCCACTCGACTCGCTCGCGGCGGAGCTCGTCGGCGAGCGCGACGTCGAACGCCTCGCGCGAAGCGAAACCCTTGTGAGGCAGCGACACCGCCTTCACGCCCGCGCTCTCGGCCCGCGACAGCGCGTAGGCTCCGGGCTGGTTGCTGATCACGACGCCCACGTCGGCGTCGATTCGACCCGCGCGCGCCGCGTCGAGGATCGCTTGCAGATTGGTGCCGTTCCCGGACACCAGCACGCCGAGACGGAGCCGCGCCACGCTCAGCCCTCGACGTAGACCACGCTCGGCTCCGCGCCGTCGTCCGCCGCTTCCACCGCGCCGAGCGGGAACACCTGCTCGCCCGCGGCGACCAGCGCCTCGCGCGCTCGCTCGTAGGCCGGGGCGGAGACCACCACCACCAGGCCCACGCCCAGGTTGAACGTCCGCCGCATCTCGTCCTTTTCGACCGGCCCGCGCGCCTCGATCAACTTGAAGATCGCGGGCACGGGCGGCTGCTCCGTGATCTTGGCGAGCGTGCCTTTGGGCAGAACGCGCGGCAGGTTGCCGGGCAAGCCGCCGCCCGTGATGTGACAGAGCGCGTGCAGGTCCGCGCCGAGCGCGCTCTGCAGCGCCTTCACCGCGCGCGCGTAGATCTTGGTGGGGACGAGCAACGCCTCGCCGACGCTCGCGCCGTCGAGCTCGGGCAACTTCTGATCGAGGCGGAGGCCCGAGAGCTCGAGCAACACGCGCCGCGCCAGCGAAAAGCCGTTCGAGTGGAGCCCGCTCGAGGCCACCGCGAGCAGGCGATCGCCTGCCTTCACGCGCTGGGGCCCGAGCACGCCGCGCCGCGACACCACGCCGACCGCGAACCCAGCGAGCTCGTACTCACCGTCCGCGAAGCCGCCGGGGTGTTCCGCCGTCTCGCCGCCGAGCAGCGCGCAGCCCGATTGCCGGCAGCCCTCGGCGATCCCGGAAATGACTTGCTCTGCGATGTTCACGTCGAGCTTGCCGCACGCGAAGTAGTCGAGGAAAAACAGCGGGCGCGCGCCGGTCGTGATCACGTCGTTGACGCTCATGGCCACGAGATCGATGCCGATCGTGTCGTGCTTGCCGGTCGCGAACGGCAGCTGGATCTTGGTGCCGACGCCGTCGGTGCCGCTCACGAGCAGCGGATCCTCGATGTCGCTCGGCAGCGCGCACAGGCCCGCGAACCCCCCGACGTCGGCGACGACCTCCGGGATCCGCGTGCTCTTCGCCAGCGGCTTGATCCGCTCCACGAGCTCGTCGCCCGCGTCGATATCGACTCCCGCATCGCGGTACGTAACGCTCATCGCGGGCCGGTCATAGCCGACAGCACCGCGCAGGTCCACCGGGCCACCGGCTTTCTCCGGAGGTTTCGCGCAGTTGAGCTATTTTCAGAGCGCCGGGAAGAGCGGCGGCTGCTCAGAACAGCTTTCCGGCCAGCCCCTTGAGCTGGTCGAGCCCGCTGTCCACGGCCTGGCCGGTGAGCGCGCTGTCGACCGGACCGCGCAGCGCTTCCGGAAGCTTCGAGGCGAGGAAACTGCGCACGACCTCGGCCACCTTCGCAGCCTGCGCTTCACTCAAGTCGGCTCGGGCAACCAGTTGAGACACGAGCTCCTTCATGCGGGCTCTGGTAGAGCCGTTACGCTTCGGGCGCAACCCGCCTCAGTGCGGCGCCAGTAAGTCCCGATACTCCGGGTGTTTCTCGATGTAGGCGGCGATGAACGGGCAACGCGCCACCAGCTGGTCTCCGCTCGCGCGCACCAGATCGAGCGCCCCCCGAGCGAGCTTCGAACCGATCCCCTGACCGCGGAACGCGTCCGGAACCTCGGTGTGGGTGATGGTGATGCGCCCGGGTTCGCGGCGGTAGGCTGAAAACGCGACCAGGGCGTCCTGTTCGAGCTCGAAGCGATTCAGCGCGGGGTTGTCCCTGACCATGCGTGAAAGCTACCAGAGCGCCGTTGCGCTATCTTCTCCGGAATGCGTCAGCCCCTCTTCCGAGCCTGTCTGACCGGCGTCGTGCTCCTCGGCTCGAGCCTCGCGCTCGCGTGGTCGCAGACGGCGAGCTTCGGCAACCGCGTCCACGGGCACGAGTTTCACAAGGTCACGGTCGAGGCCGACGACTGCGTGCTCAAGTATCGCCTCGACTTTTCGGCCCCGCAGGATCACTACCGCGGCGCCGATCCCGCGACCCCGCGCTTCCGCTTCGTGGCCCGGCTCAAGTTCAAGAGCGGCGACAAGGTCATGTCCCCGATCTTTCCGAACCCGGCCTCCGGACAGCGACGCTTCCAGGCTACCTTCGACACTAGCCGCGAGGGTTGCTGGGCCAAGAACCCGCAGCAGCTGATCGCCTACGACGTCAAGGGCTGCCGCGGCAAGGGCTGCACGCCGGACGGTTTCGACTGAGCACCCGATGCTACCGAGCGAGCTCACGCCCGCGCCTCTCGAGCGGCTTTCGGCGCTGCTCGAGCGCGGTGGCACGCTCGTGCTCACGGGCGCCGGTGTCAGCACCGAGTCCGGCATCCCCGACTACCGCGACGAGCTCGGCAACTGGAAACGCTCGCCGCCGATCCAGTTCCGCGAGTTCACGGGGTCCGAAGCGTCGCGCCGGCGCTACTGGGCGCGCAGCTTGCTCGGCTTCCGGGTGCTCGGTGAAGCTCGGCCGAACCGCGCGCACCGGGCGCTCGCCGACCTCGAACGGCAGGGCCGCATCTCGGGGATAGTTACCCAGAACGTCGATGGGCTGCATCAAGCCGCAGGCGCTCGCAACGTCGTCGACCTGCACGGGCGCATCGACCAGGTGACGTGTCTCTCGTGCGGGGAACGGACGCCGCGCGCCACGCTGCAGCGGGAGCTCGCTCGCTTGAATCCGGAGTGGACGGCGTTGCCCGCGCGCATCGCTCCGGACGGCGACGCCGATCCAGGCGAGCTCGACACCAGTGGTTTTCGGGTCCCCGACTGCGCTTGCGGCGGCATGCTCAAACCCGACGTGGTCTTCTTCGGCGAAAACGTGCCGAAGGCGCGGGTGGAGAGCGCGATGGCGGCGCTCGAGCGTGCCGCGTCGCTGCTGGTGGTGGGCTCGTCCCTGATGGTGTTCTCCGGGTACCGCTTCGTGCGCGCGGCGGAGCGGCTCGGCATCCCCGTCGCGGTCGTCAATCGCGGTCACACGCGCGCCGACGGCGTGGCCGAGGTGAAGGTCGACGGCGACGCCGCGAGCACGCTCGATCAGGTGGCGCGCCGGCTCTGCTGAAGCTCAGCGCACCGGCGAAAAGGCCGCGAGGTCGAGGCTCGGTCGCCGCCCGCGCACCAGCGCTCCGACGAGCTCGGCCGTGATCGGCGCGAGCAGGATGCCGTTTCGGTAGTGGCCGGTCGCGACCACGAGCCCTTGCGTTTCCGTCGGACCGATCGCGGGCAGGCCGCCCTTCACGTACGGGCGAAAGCTCGACCAGCTGCGCGACAGCTGCGCGTCGGCGAGCGCGGGACACAGCCCGATCGCCGCGTCGAGCAGATCCCGCACGGCGCCGGCCGTCACCTCGCGCTTGTAGCCGACGAACTCGAGCGTCGAGCCGATCAGCACGCGGCCGTCGTCGCGCGGCACGAGGTAACAGCGCGGCCCGTGCACGACCGCGTCGAACAGCGGAGCTTGCAAAGTCAGCTCGACGATCTGCCCGCGCGCCGGCACCACGCCGCCCGACGGCAAGGGCGCCCCCTCCACGAGCGAGCTCCAGCTGCCCGCCGCGACGACCACGTCCGTGGCCGGCACTACGCTCGCGTCGTCGAGCTCGACGCCCGCGACGCGTCCCGACGCGCTGACGACGCGGCGCACGTAAGCGCCAGAGCGAAACACGGCGCCCGCGCGCTCCGCCGCGATCCGCAGAGCCCGGAACAGCGCCGGTGGATCGACGCGCGCGTCGTCCGGGAAATGGAGCGCTCCGACGGCCTTCGGCGAAATCGACGGCAGGCGCTGACGCAGCGCGCGCGCGCCGAGCTCGACCACGCGCTGGCCGGCCTTGCGCTGGAACGCGTAGCTGTCTCGAACGCGCTTCAGCGCAGCCGCGCCGAGCTCGACGTGCAGGAGCCCCGAAGCACGGTACTCGACGTCGATACCCGTCGCCTGCGCGAGGCGCTTGGCCCACGGCGCGTGCAGGGCGCGGCTCTCCAAGGCGAGCTCGAACAGCGGCCCGGGCTCGCTGCACTCGAACTGCGCGCCAAGTATCCCCGCTGCGGCGCTCGACGCCTCGGCGCCCGGCACGCTGCGTTCGAGCACGGTGACGGCGACGCCGTGGCGCGCGAGCTCCCACGCCACCGAACAACCAATGACCCCGCCGCCAATCACCACGCAGCGCTGCCGGGCCTTGCTTCGAGCCATGGCCGCGTCCTACCGCACCTCGAACGCCGTCAGCAAATCAGCCTGCAAGCGCAGAAGCTGCCCGGGTGGGCCGCGCAATGCGAGGTCCGGGGCTCCGCGCACGCGGATCGTCAGCGTTCGACCCCAATAACCTCCGGCTACGCTACCGCAGTGCCCCCGACGGCGAGCGGCAATCCGCGACCGCTCATACACTCGTTCACACAATCATAGCGGTCCTGCTGCTCTTCCGTGGACTCGCTCTCAGGCTCCAGAGCGGGCAAGCACGCAGGGCGACTCATCGACGAGCAATCGATACGATCAGGCAAAGGACACCTCCTGCCGGCTCTATCGGAGCGAGCCCGCGCGCGGTTGCGCGCTCCCCTTCAGATCAAGCGTCGCGCACGCGCTGCGCGAGGTGCAGCACGCCGAGCAGGTTGAACGCGGCAAAGGCCACGAGCAGCGCGCCCAGGCCGAGTGCCCAGCGGGTTCCGGCGGGCGCTTCTCCGTCGATCAACAGCCAGGCGTCGTTCGGCAAGGGCGGCCGGCCCGCCTCGGCCACGGCTTCCGGCAAGGCGCCGTAGCGCACGCCCGCGCGGGTCACGGGAAAGAGCCGGCCCACGAACGACGAAGGCGCGATGAAACGCGCCCCGTCGGCGCCCTCCGGTACGCGCAACTCCACCCACACGTTGCGGGTGCCTTCGACGCGCGCGAGCCGGTAGCTGTCCGCGTCGAGCGGCCGCTGGTAGCCGATCACGTCTTCGCCGCTCAAGGCGCCCTCGGCGCGGATCCAGGTGTTGGACTGCGCAGGCTCGAGCTTCACGTGTGAGAGCTCGCCGAGGTCGGTCGGGCGTCCGCCAGAGAGCGCGTACGAGAGCTCTCCCCGAAGCCCGGCCAAGAGCAGCAACGAAGCGAGCCCGGTCAGCGACATCACCGCGAAGGTCAGGCGCCGAAAGGGCCGGCGAGGAGCCGGCAGCTCCGCCAGATCCGCTTCGGGTGGAGGTGCCGGCGCGACCGCGGAGACGGGACTTTCCATTGCGCTGAGCTCCTCCGACAGCTGGACTCTCGGGTTGTTCCCACGGGGAAGCGGCGCGCGTGTACAGCAACACTGGAATAGCCAAAAAACCGCCCCTCTGAAGGACCTACGAGAGCTACCCTTTGGGTTCTCGATGGCTCAGACGGAAAAGATCATCTGCTCGTCGTGCGGCTTCGCGAACACTCCTCCGCTGG
>JAICQO010000163.1 GCA_025937835.1 Polyangiaceae bacterium | reverse complement strand
CGGTAGAAGAGCTCGGTGGCGATCGCGTAGTAGCCTTGCTTCGCGAGCCTTCGGCACACGTCCTGGATGTGCTCGTGCAGACCGAAGATCTCTTGCACCACCAAGATCACGGGCAGCTTGCCCTTCGGGTTCTTCGGTAAGGCGCGGTACGCCGGCAGATTTCCGGGCGGTACCGCGATCTCGACGGGACCCGCATCCAGGCCGGCGTCGTCGGTGGTCACGGTGGAAGCGGCGACGGGGCGCACCGCGAGCGCGAACCCCGCGCTCAGCGTCTGGACCAACACGTGCCGGCGACTCGGTCGAAGCGCTGCGCTCATGCGGCGACGCTAGTGGATCGCGCAGGCGAGGTGAACGAGATCCTGCTATCTGCTCGGGGCTCGGAACATGCGACCCGGTACGGAGCCGTCGAACGGCTATGAATTCTGGATCGACCGCGGCGGCACCTTCACGGACGTGGTCGCGCGGGACGACTCCGGAGCCCTGATCGCGACCAAGGTGCTCTCCGAAGCGCCCGGGCAATATCCCGACGCCGCCATCGAGGGGATCCGGCGCTTGCTCGGCGTCGCCGCGGGAGACCCGTTGCCGCTCGAGCGGATCCGCGGGGTCAAGATGGGCACGACGGTCGCGACCAACGCGCTGCTCGAGCGCCGCGGCGAGCCCACGCTGCTCGTGATCACGCGCGGCTTCGGAGACCAGCTGCGCATTGGCTATCAGAATCGGCCCAAGCTGTTCGCAAAGCAGATCGCGCTACCCGAGCTGGTCTACGCGCGCGTGCTCGAAGCGGACGAGCGTGTCACGGCGCGGGGCGAGATCCTTAGGCCGCTCGACGAAGCGGCGCTGGCCCGCGCGCTCGCGGAGGCCCACGCAGCCAGCTTGCGCGCGGTCGCGATCGTGTTCGTGCACGCTTACCGCTTCCCGGAGCACGAGCGTCGGGCCCGCGCGTTGGCCATCGCGGCGGGTTTTACCCAGGTTTCGGTGTCCCACGAGGTGAGCCCGCTGATGAAGCTGGTTTCACGCGGCGACACCACCGTGGTCGATGCCTACCTGTCGCCGGTGCTGCGCCGTTACGTCGATCAGGTGGAAAGCCGGCTCAGCGACCGCGTGCCCCTGTTCTTCATGAAGTCGAACGGCGGGCTCACGCGCGCTTCCGCATTTCAGGGCAAGGATTCGATCTTGTCCGGCCCTGCCGGCGGCATCGTCGGCATGGTGCAGACCTCCCTCGCGATCGGTCACGAGCGCGTGATCGGCTTCGACATGGGTGGCACGTCGACCGACGTCTCGCATTTCGCGGGCAAGCGCCTCGCGGATTGTGAGCGAGTGTTCGACGCGCTGGTCGCCGGCGTGCGCTTGCGCGCGCCGATGCTGGCGATCCACACCATCGCCGCGGGGGGCGGCTCCATCCTGCACTTCGACGGCCAGCGCTGCCGCGTCGGCCCCGACTCGGCGGGCGCAAACCCCGGGCCGGCCTGCTACCGGCGCGGCGGACCGCTCACCGTCACCGACTGCAACGTCTTGCTCGGCAAGCTCCAGCCCGAGTTCTTCCCGAGGGTGTTCGGCGCGCGCGCAGATCAGCCCCTCGATCTCGAGCTGGTTCGAGCGCGCTTCGCCACGCTCGCGCAGCAGATGAGGACGACGCCCGAGGGCGCTGCCGAGGGGTTCCTGGCGATCGCCGTCGCCAACATGGCCAACGCGATCCGCTTCATCTCCGTGCAGCGCGGCCACGACGTTGCGGACTACACGCTGTGTTGTTTCGGCGGCGCGGGCGGCCAACACGCCTGCCTCGTGGCGGACGAGCTCGGCATCGAGCGCGTCACGCTGCATCCCCTGGCCGGCGTGCTGTCCGCGCTGGGCATGGGTCTCGCCGAGCTCGTGGCGGAGCGCCAGCTCGGCGTCGAACGAGCGCTCGCCGCCGAATCGCTCGCGGCCGTCCTCGAGTCGCGGCGCGAGCTCGAACGCACGGCGCTCGCTGAACTGACGGAACAGAACATCCCGCCCGAGCGCATCGAGCTCGTCTGCGAGGCTCACCTGAAATACGACGGCACCGACACGGCGCTCGCGGTCCCGTTCACCACCGAGCCCGAGATGCGCGCCGCGTTCGAAAACGAATACCGGCGCCGCTTCGCGTTCACGATGCCCGATCGAGGGCTCGTGATCGAGGCGCTCTCGGTGCGCGCGATCGGCCGCGGTGCCACGCCCGCGCTGCACGGCGGCTCGACGAGCTCCGCGCACGCCGCGCCGAGCGCGACCGTGCGGGCCTATTTCGAGTCTCGCTGGGAGGACACGCCAGTGTTCGAGCGCGGGGCGCTCGCGATGGGCCAAGTCGTCACGGGGCCGGCCATCCTCGCCGAGCCGCACGCCACGACCGTGCTCGAGCCCGGCTGGCAAGCTCGGACACTGCCCGACCGCACGTTGTTACTTCAACGCATTCGGCCGAAAAAGCGGGCCTTCGCAGCCGGAACGCGCGCGGATCCGGTAGCGCTCGAGCTGTTCAACAACCTGTTCATGTCGATCGCCGAGCAGATGGGACAGGTGCTCGCCAACACCGCCTACTCCGTGAACATCAAGGAGCGCCTCGATTTCTCGTGCGCCTTGTTCGACACCGAGGGCAACCTGGTCGCGAACGCGCCGCACATGCCGGTCCACCTCGGCAGCATGAGCGAGTCGATCCGCACCGTGATCCAGCGCAACGCCGGCAGCTTGCGCCCCGGCGACGTCTACGCCTTGAACGACCCGTACCACGGCGGCACGCACCTCCCCGACGTCACGGTAGTGATGCCCGTGTTCCTCGAGGACGGCCCGCCGCTGTTCGTCGCGGCGCGCGGTCACCACGCCGACATCGGCGGCATCACTCCCGGATCGATGCCGCCTGGCTCGCGCAGCATCGAGGAAGAGGGCGTGCTGCTCGACAATTTCAAGCTGGTCGAGGGGGACCTCTTGCGCGCCGAAGAGCTGCGCGCGCTCTTGGCTTCAGCCCGGTATCCCGCCAGAAATCCCGAGCAGAACCTGGCCGATTTGCGCGCGCAGATCGCGGCCTGCGAGAAGGGCCGGAGTGAGCTGCTCGAGGTCGTCCGGAAGTTCGGCAGCGAGCGCTTGCTGTCTTACATGAAGTTGGTGCGCGACAACGCCGAAGAGAGCGTGCGCCGCGCGATCACGGGGCTTCACGAAGGCAGCTTCGAGACCGAGCTCGACAACGGCGCCAAGCTCCGGGTTCGCGTGACGATTGACCACGCGGCGCGGCAAGCGGACGTCGATTTTGCAGGCACGAGCGCCGAGCTCCCCGACAACTTCAACGCGCCGCCGGCGGTCGTGCACGCCGCCGTGCTGTACGTCTTCCGTACGCTGGTGGACGACGAGATCCCGATGAATGCGGGCTGTTTCGCGCCGATCACGCTGCGCATCCCCGAGGGTTCGTTGCTCGCGCCGCGCTTCCCGGCGGCAACGGTGGCCGGCAACGTCGAGACCTCGCAGGCGATCACCGACGCGTTGTACGGCGCGTTGGGCGTGATGGCCGCGGCGCAAGGCACGATGAACAACTTCACGTTCGGCGACGCCACCCGCCAGTACTACGAAACCATCGCCGGCGGCTCCGGCGCAGGTCCCGGCTTCGACGGCACCGCGTCGGTCCAGACCCACATGACCAACTCGCGCCTCACCGATCCGGAGGTGCTCGAACACCGCTTTCCGGTGTTGGTCGAGGCCCATGCCATCCGTCGCGGTTCGGGAGGTAATGGCCGGTTCCGCGGTGGCGACGGCGGGGTCCGCCGCATCCGTTTTCTAGAGCCGATGACCGCGTCGATCCTCGCGGGGCGTCGCCGCGTGCCGCCGTATGGCATGGCCGGAGGCGAGCCCGGGGCGCTCGGTCGAGCCTGGGTCGAGCGCCGGGACGGCCGCCGGCAAGAGCTCGGCTACTCCGAGCAGACCGAGCTCGCTGCCGGCGACGTGTTCGTGATCGAGACGCCCGGCGGCGGCGGCTACGGCGTGCCGGGCTGACTCGTGGGCTCCGGGCGCATCCAGCGCTCGATTTGCGCCGGGTCGAGCGGCTTGACCAGGTGCTCGTTGAAGCCGGCTTCGAGCGCCGCCTGGTGATCCGCGGGCTGGCCATAGCCCGTGAGCGCTACCAGATACAGCGATTGGTGCTCGGGCTTCGAGCGCAGCGCTCGCGCCACCTCGAACCCGTTCATCAGCGGCAACCCGATGTCGATGATCGCAATGTCCGGCTTCTCGCGCTCGATCATTTCGAGGCCGGCTTTGCCGTCGCCGACGCTGAACACCTCGTAGCCGGCTTGCGACAAGAGCAGCTCCAGCATCTCGCGCCCGTCCGCGTTGTCCTCGATCACGACCACGCGCTTGCCCGCCGGCCGGCTCGATTGTTGGACCCGCGCCTCGGACGGGATAGAGCGCGGCGAGAGCGGCAGACGCAACACGAACGTGCTGCCCTTGCCGAGGCCGTCGCTGTGCGCCGTGATGCTGCCGCCGTGCATCTCGACCAGCGAGCGCACCACGCTGAGGCCGACGCCCATGCCGCCTTCGGTCCGGTGAATCGTCGCGCGCCCCTGCACGAACAGCTCGAAGATGCTGTCGAGCACGCTCGGGTCGATCCCGGCGCCGTCGTCGGCGACCGTCAGCGCTGCTTCTTTTCCGAGCTTCTCGAGCCGCACGCCCACCTTACCGCCGTGCTTCGAGTACTTCGCGGCGTTGTCGAGCAGGTTCACGACCACCTGCTGCAACCGGGCCGGATCCGCCTCGATGCACACCGGCTCGTTGCCGAGGTCGATGGATAGCTCGATCCCGCGCGCCTGCATCTTGTCGCGCGTGGCAATCCACGCCTCGTCCATCACGTCTCGCGCGTCGAGCACCTGCTTCTTCAGCTCGATCTTGTTCTGGGTTATCCGGCTGACCTCGAGCAGATCGTCGAGCAGCCGCGTCATCTGCCGGGACTGCCGCTCGATCACGCCCAGGCTCGCCGTCTGCTCCGGCGTGATCGAGCCCGAGTAATGGAGCAGCGCCGCGGCGTTGACCAGCGCGGCCAGGGGATTCCGGAGCTCGTGTGAGAGCATGGCCAAGAACTCGTCGCGCCGGCGGATGGCCTGGCGGATCTCGTTCTCGGCGCGCTTCTGATCGGTGACGTCGCGCGCCACGCCGAGCATGCCGACGATCGAACCGTCCGAGTCGCGCAGCGGCTTTCGCGTGGTCATGAACCAGGCGCTGCGCCCGGCGTACATTTGCTCTTCTTCCTGGTAGTCTTGGGATTCGCCGCCAAGGGCGCGCGCGTCGAGCCGATCGAGCGTCGCGCCCGAATCGCCCGGCAGCATTTGCGATAGGTTCTTGCCGACGGCCTTGGCCGGCTCGGACAGCTCGAGCCGGCGCGCCATGGCGCGGTTGATCCGCACGAAATGGCCTTCACGGTCCTTGAAGTAGGTCGCGTCCGGCACGCTATCCATCAAGCTATTCAAGAGGTAGCGCTCGCGAAAGACCGCGTCTTCCGCGGCCTTCAGCCCATTGATGTCGATCAGCGTCAGCACCACGCCATCTGCCGTTCCGCGGGCGCGGTAGGGCAGGATCCGCAAATAGTACCAGTTGCCGGAGTGGTCTTCGACCTCGCGTTCGATCGAGCGCGAGGTGCCGAGCACCTCTTTCAGGTCGTCCACGAGCGTGGCGTGCGCGAGCCGGTTGCTGAAGGCCGAGATCGGCCGCCCGACGTCTTGAGGCAAGAGGTTGAACACCTCCGCCACGCGCGGCGTGAACTTGCGGACGCACAGCTTCTGGTCGAGGAAGATCGTGCCGACCTCGATGCTGGCCAGCAGGTTGTCCATGTCGTTCGTCAGCTGGGTGAGCTCGGAGATCTTCTTCTGATACTCCGCGTTCACCGTGTAGAGCTCTTCGTTCACGCTCTGGAGCTCTTCGTTCGTGCTTTGAAGCTCCTCGTTCGCGGCCAAGAGCTCTTCGTTGGCGCTCTGCAGCTCTTCGTTGCTGGTCTCGAGCTCCTCGATCGTGGCCTGCAAGTTCTCCTTCGTGCGCCGGAGCTCGGTTTCGAGCGACCCCAGCTGCTCCCGAGAAATCTGGCTCAGATCGAGCTCCGAGCGGCTCTCGGGCGGTCGCGGCCCCGCGTTGGTTTCCTCGATGCTGATCAACAGATGCGCGAGGTGGTTGACCGACCCGCTGAGCGGCTTGATCGACAGCTTGTAGGACTTGCTCTCGCCGTCCGCCTCGAGCTCGAGGCCGTTGTAGACGATCGTGCTGCGCTCCTTGAGCGCGCGCTGGAAGGCGCCGGTGACCGCCATCTTCAGCTCCGGCTCGAGCATGTCGAACACGTCGAGCGAGGCGCGGCCGTCACGCATCCGGAGGAATTTGCTGGCGCCGGCGAAGGCGTGCACCAGCTCGCGCCGCTCGTTCACGAGCAGGCTCGGCGGGACGTGCTCCTCGAGCAGTCCGTCGTAGACATTGACGATCTGCGCGAGCGAATAGCCCTGTGCCACGCCGGAACGCTCGGAGGGGGCGCCGGTCAGGGCGCGCTGCGCCGGCGTGAAGCGGGCAATGCCAGGGACGCGCACGTCGCGGTGCTTGCGGAAGATGCGCCAGTGGCTGTCGATGGTCTCGAAGTCGTCGGACAGCGCCCCCACATTTTCGCTCGGTCCGAGCAGCAGGATGCCGTGACGCTTGAGCGCGAAGTGCAGCAAGCTGAGCACGCGCTTTTGCGCGAAGGGCTGCAAATAAATCAGCAAATTGCGACAGCTGATCAGATCGAGCCGCGTGAACGGCGCGTCCTTCACCACGTTGTGCGGCGCGAACACCACCAGTTGCCGGAGCTCGGGCGACACCTGGTAGTGCGGCCCGCGCTTGTCGAAGTAGCGCTGCAGCAGCTCCGGCTTCACGCCCGCCACCCGCTCCGCGTCGTAGAGCCCTCGGCTCGCGAACTCGATCGACCCGCGGTGCACGTCGGTCGCCAGGATCTTCAGGCGGCGGTTGTCCTTGTGCTTGGCGAGCTGCTCCTGGAACAAGATCGCGATCGAGTACGCCTCTTCGCCCGTCGCGCAGCCGGCGACCCAGACGCGGAGCTCGTCGTTCGAGGTCGGCTGCGACAAGAGCTCCGGGATCACCTTCGAGCTCAGCTGCTCGAACGCCTCTTCGTCCCGGAAGAAGCGCGTCACGCCGATCAACAGATCACGAAACAGCGCGTCGAGCTCGTCCGAGTCCTTGGTGACGCGCTCCACGTAGGACTCGAGGCTGCCCGCCTGCGTGAGCTGCAATCGGCGCTCGATCCGCCGCACCACCGTCGATTGCTTGTAGTGGGAGAAGTCGATGCCGTAGGCGCGCTGCAAGCAGCGTAGCGCGGCGGCCACCCCGTACGGGCGCGACGGGCTCGCGTTGAAGGAATCCGACAGGTGCTGACCCGACGAGCGCGCGTGTTCGACGAGCAAGCGCGGCATTTCGGCCGGCGGCAGGACGTGGTGCACGATGCCCGTCTCGCGCGCGCTGCGCGGCATCCCGTCGAAATCCGCGGTGGCGGCGTCCTGACACAGCACCAGCCCGCCCGCCTCGTGGATATCGCGGATCCCGCGCGATCCGTCGCTACCGGCGCCCGAAAGCACGATCCCGACCGCGCGCTGTCCCATGTCCTGAGCGAGTGAGCGAAAGAAAATGTCGATCGGCAGCGTCAGCTCTTGTGACTCCCCCTTGTCACTCAGGAGCAGCCGCCCGCGCGAGATGATCATCTCCTTGCGCGGCGGGATCAGATAAATCCGATTCGGCTCGACCGGCATCGCGTCTTCCACGAGGTGCACGGGGATCCGCGTCCGCCGCGCCAAGAGCTCGTCCATCACGCTCTTGAAGTCGGG
>JAICQO010000179.1 GCA_025937835.1 Polyangiaceae bacterium | reverse complement strand
GGCCGCTTCGACCGCGGCGGGCGTCGTGGCCGTGGCGTTGGCGTTCGCGTTCGCGCCGGGGAGGCCCATTCCGACCTGGCCCTCGGCCTCGGCGTTGGTCGTGGCGGTCGCTTCTTGAGCGAGCGCCGTCGAGGCGAACAAGGACGCGAGCAAGCCGCTCGCAAGCGAAACCAGAGCACCGCGGCCGTAGACGTTCATCCGATCCTCCAAAGTGGCGTGGGGCCGCGAATCGTCCCTCAGACCCGAGGTCGCGGTCTAGTTTTTGTTACAGTTCTCTCGCTTGGATAAGAAGGCCGGAACGCCACACCGCTCGTTCGAGCGACAGCGAGCCGACGTCGCGCTCGTCGAACGCGGGCTCGTCCCCTCGCGCGCTCAGGCTCAGGCCCTGATCTTGGCCGGGCGTGTCTACGTCGGTGAGGAGCGCGTCGACAAGGCTGGCCAAATCGTGCGGGATTTGCAGGCGCTCCGGGTCAGCGAAGGCGAACGCTTCGTGTCGCGCGGCGGGCACAAGCTCGAGGGCGCGATGGTCGCGCTCGGTGTCGAGGTTCGCGATTTGGTGTGCGTGGATGTGGGGGCCTCCACGGGCGGCTTCAGCGATTGCTTGTTGCAGCGCGGAGCGCGGCGCGTGTTCGCGGTCGACGTGGGCGAGAACCAACTCGCAGAGCGCGTGCGCAACGACCCGCGTGTCACGCTGCGCGATCGCACCAACGCGCGGCACCTCGGCGCCGAAGATTTCGACGAGCCCATCGACCTGATCGTCGTCGATGCCTCGTTCATCGGCATCGACAAGCTCCTCCCCGCGCTGTTCCGCTCGCTGCGAGCGGGCGGCTTGCTCTTGGCGCTGATCAAGCCGCAATTCGAGGCCGGTAAGCGCGACGCGGCCCGCGCGAAGGGCGTGATCCGCGATCCGGCGCTGCGCGAGCGCTTGCTCGAAGAAGCGCGAAGACAGGTGGTCGCCCAGGGCTTCGAGCTGCTCGGCAGCGTGGACTCGTCCTTGCCGGGGCCGAAGGGCAACGTCGAGCACTTCGTGTACGCGCGGCGCTCCGGATAGCCGGGCATCGGGATTCCACCCCAGCGGTGGCGAGGCGCGGCTGCAGCAGCGTCCGCGAACCGCTTGGGAACCCAGCGCCGGCGCGCGCCATGCAGCGCGCACTTTTCCGCGAGCGCCCCCCTCTTGCGAGGTGCTTTTCCCACGCCGGGTTGCAGTCAGGATCGTGACTGCGACGCGAGTTTGGAACCGAGGTGCGCCGGGGTGACGCGATGGCGTCGTTCGGGGACCCTATTCGGGTGGTTGCGGCGTTTTCAGCCCAGAAAGCCGGGGAGCACGAGCACCCAGATGTCGTAGAGGGCGTGGGTCCAGACCACGGGCGCGAAGCCGCGGAGAGCGTAGATGGCGACGAACACCAGGCCGCACACGGCGCGGAACACGAACGAGCGGAGCTCGAAGGGATCGCCGAACTCGCCGACGTAGTGCCAGCCGCTGAATACGAGCGCGGTGACCACGGCCCAGGCGAGACCCGCGGCGAAGCGGCGCGGCCCGCCCTGGGTCCGGAACAGCAGGTAAACCAGCTTCAAGCCGAACCCGAAGCCGAGCACGCGGAACACGAGCTCTTCGTAGAAGCCCGCGCCGAGCGACGTGACGAGCGCGGCGAGCGGCGTCGCGGCTTCGTCCACGGCCGCGAGCGACATCTTGCCGACGACGTAGCCGGCCACGAGGCGCATCGCGACCGCGTACAGGATGCCCTCGAATAGGACCAGCGCGAACCGCTCCCAGCGCAGGTGCTGTTCGCGGCCGAGCACGAGCAACACCGCCGCGTAGCCGAGGCCGAGGATCACCGTCAGCGCGATGTAGCCGGCCAGGCTGTTCTCGGCGAACCGCACGAGCTCGTGCGTGACCAGATCCGCCGCGTTGCGCACGGGCAGAAACGCGACCCCGAGGTGGTAACCGAGGAACACCGGCAGCGTCAGCGCCAGATCGTCGATCGGGCCGCTCACGTCACGCAGCGACGGCGTCTCTTCGAGCGTGTCCATCAGCGACGCTCCGGGCTCACCCCGGCCTCAAGCGGTAGACGACGAACAACACCAGCCCGAGCCACAACAGCACGATCGCGACGAACGGGCCGTCCCTCAACATCTCCTGCGTCGGGCTCTCGGCGCGCGGGCGGTGGCGCACGATCTGCAAGAACCGCAAGATCCCAGCGCCGACGAAGAGCGTGGTCGGCCACAGGTAGTCGCTGCGGAAGAACTCGCGCGTGCGCGGATCGAGCGTGTACACGAGGTACGTGACGGCCGTGGCCACCGCCGTGACGCCGAGCGCGCGCTCGAGCCCCGCCGGGGTATACGATTCGAGCGCCGCGCGCTGGCGGGCTCCGCGCGCCGCAGCCGCCGACAGCTCGTGCCGGCGCTTGCCGAAGCCGAGAAACAGCGCGAGCAGCGCGGTACAAACGAGCAGGTACGCGGATACGTCGATCGCGGTCGCGTACCCGCCGGCGACCACGCGCAGCACGAAGCCCGCCGCGATGCAGCCCACGTCGACGTACGCGATGTGCTTCAGCTTGAAAGAATACGCGAGATTCAGCAGCAAATACGCGGCCGCCGCCACCAAGAAGCCGACGCTCAGCAACGAGGCGCCGAAAAGCGAGCCCACGATCAAAACCGCGGCCATGCCCTTGGCGAAGCCGATCGACACCCGACCGGAGGCGATCGGGCGGTGCCGCTTCAGACGGTGCACGCGGTCGGCCTCGACGTCGGCGATGTCGTTGATCGTGTAGACCGCGCTCGCCAGGAAGCAGAACGCGATGAACGCGGAGCCCGCGCGCAGCAACAGCTCGGGCGCGAACACCTCCTTCGCGAACACGACCGGAGCCAGCACGAAGACGTTCTTCACCCACTGGTGTGGGCGCAGGCTGCGCACCACGCCGCCGAACCGCCACCACAGCGAGCCCTCGCTCTTCACGGGCAGCGACTCACCGGCTGCGCGCCGGCTGGTGCGTAGACTCGGCGCTCGCCGTGACACGCGCCGGCTCTGGTTTTCCGTGGGCATAGAAACCGGGGGAGACTAGCGGAATGACAGTTCTAGGAGCTAGTACTAAGAACCGTCCTGGATGACCGACGAAAAAGCGCGCTCACGCCACGCCGAGCTCGTCTCGGAAGTTCGCGCCCACGACTACCGCTACTACGTCCTCGACGATCCGGCGATCGGCGATCGCGATTACGACGCGCTGTATCACGAGCTCCGGGAGCTCGAGGCCGCTCACCCCGAGCTCGCCACGGCGGACTCCCCGACTCGACGCGTCGGTTCTACGCCGCGCGGCGCGCTCAAGAACGTGCGCCACGTGATTCCGATGATGTCGCTCGACAACACCTACAGCGAGGAGATGCTGCGCGACTTCGCGCGGCGGGTCGAGACCGGGCTCCCCACCGGAAAGACCGCGCGTTTCTGCGTCGAACCCAAGCTGGACGGCGCCAGCATCGAGATCCTCTACCGCGACGGCCGCTTCGTCGAAGGCTCGACGCGCGGCGACGGCGAACACGGCGAGGACATCACCGAGAACCTGCGCACGATCCGCTCTTTGCCACTCACGATCCCGTACAAGGAGCCGCTCACGCTGCGCGCAGAGGTGGTGATCTACCGCCGCGATCTGGCGAAGATCAATCAGGGGCGCGTGGCCGCGGGTGAGGCGCCGTTCGCGAACCCGCGCAACGCCGCGTCCGGGAGCCTGCGCATGATCGACCCGCGCGTCGTCGCCGAGCGCCCGCTGCGCGCGATCGTCTGGCAAGTGGTGGAGGGGGCGAAGCT
This sequence comes from Polyangiaceae bacterium, assembly GCA_025937835.1. Classification (GTDB taxonomy): domain Bacteria; phylum Myxococcota_A; class Polyangia; order Polyangiales; family Polyangiaceae; genus PMG-095. The sequence continues at coordinate 2,153 of JAICQO010000179.1, read as the reverse complement.
CGCGGACTCGCACTCCGATGCGCTCGACAAGCTCTCCGAGCTCGGCTTGCCGACGCACAAAAAGCACGTCCGCGCGTCTTCCATCGACGAAGTGTTGAAGATCATCGAAGACCTCGAGCTTTCGCGCAAGGACTACCCGTACGAGACGGACGGCGCGGTGATCAAGGTCGACGACTTCGGGCAGCAGGCAATCCTGGGCGCGACTGCGAAGTTTCCGCGCTGGGCCATCGCCTACAAGTTCAGCGCCGAGCGCGCCGAGACGCACGTGCAGGCGATCGAGATCGGCGTGGGGCGCACCGGAACGCTCACGCCGGTGGCGGTGCTCGACCCGGTGCAGCTCGCGGGTACGGTCGTGTCGCGCGCGTCGCTTCACAACGAGCAGATCGTCGGCCAGCTCGACCTCCGCATCGGCGACCGCGTCACGATCGAGAAGGCCGGCGAGATCATTCCGCAGGTCGTGGCGGTGCACCACGAGGCTAGGAGCAGCGATTTGCCGCCGTTTCGCATGCCCGAGAAGTGCCCGAGCTGCGGCACACCGGTCGTGCGCGTCGAGGGCGAAGTCGCGGTCAAATGCCCGAACCGCCGCTGTCCGGATCAGGTCCAGGGCGCGCTGTTCCATTTCTCGCGCAGGTTCGCGATGGACATCGATCACCTCGGTGAATCACTGATCGAGTCGCTGGTGAATCAGGAGCTCGTCCGCGACGTGGCGGACCTGTACGAGCTCACCCACGAACGAGTCGTCGCGCTCGAGCGCATGGGCAAGAAGAGCGCCGAGAATCTGATCACGTCGATCCAGAACAGCAAGCAGCGCACCTTCGATCGCCTCATTACGGGGCTCGGCATCGAGCACGTCGGGCAGGTTGCGGCGCGCCAGCTGGCCGAGGCGCTGCACTCACTCGACGACCTCCTCGCGCTCACGCCCGAAGAGCTCGAGGAGCGCGTGACCTCGATCTCCGGCTTCGGCCCGAAGATGGCGCAGAGCCTGCGCGAGTTCCACGCGGATCCCACGGCGCGAGAGCTCTTGGAGAGGCTGCAGAAATTGGGCGTTTCCAGGCCTCAGCCGCGCCCCGAGGTCGCGGCTGAAGGGCCGCTCACGGGGCAGAGCTTCTGCGTCACGGGCGTTCTGTCTCGCAAGCGCGAAGACGTGCACGCCGCGATCCGCGCCGCCGGCGGCACGGTGCACGACAAGGTGAAGATCGGCACCACCTACCTGGTCGCGGGCGACAAAGTGGGCGCGGCCAAGCTCAGCGCCGCGAAGAAGGCCGGCACGCGCGTGATCGACGAGGCGACGCTCGAACGCCTGATCGCCGGCGAGACCCTGGAACCCGAGGCGTGATCGCGCTCGAGGCGATCACCGCGCGTCACCTCGCGGGCGCCATCGCCAGCGCCGCGTCGATCGCGATCGTCGTGTGGTTTGCGCTGCGCGAGCGCGAGCCCCCGCTCGCTTGCCCGGACGGGCTCGTCGCGGCGGCGGGGCGCTGCTGCGGGCTCGGCCAGGAGCTCGTGAACCGTCGCTGTGCGGGAGCCATTTCCGGCTGCGCCACGGGCTTTCGCCGGATCGAGGCCGGGCTGTCCTCGGCGTGCGTGCTCGAGGACCACCCCGTGCAATTGCCCGGCGGGACCTTGCCCCGCGGCGTCGCCGACTGGCAGACCAAGAGCCCCGAGCGCGACCTCGAGGTCGCACCGTTCGCGATCGATCGCGGCGAAGTGACGGCGTTCCGCTACGGCGCCTGCGTGCGCGCCAAAGTCTGCCCGCCGCTCACCGAAGCGCGCGAGCTCGGTCTGCCCGTTGCGGGCATCCCGCCCGAGCAAGCGGAGCGCTTCTGCCGCTTCGCGGGCGGACGCCTCCCGACCTCGGCGGAGTGGCGCTTCGCCGCGAGCGGCAAGGAAGGCCGCCGCTTCGCCTGGGGCTTTACCGGGCTCGTTTGCCGGCGCGCGGCGTTCGGGCTCGTCGCCGGGCCGTGCAGCACCGAAGCCACGGGCCCCGACCTCACCGGCGCTCGCCCCGACGGCCAGACCCCGGAAGGTATCCAGGATCTTACCGGCAACGTCGCGGAGTGGACGCGCGATCCGAGCGGAGCGTACCGCGCGCGCGGCGGTTCATTTCGCTCGCGCGTCGCGGCGGAGCTGGTCACGGCCGCCGTCGAGAGCGC
>JAICQO010000018.1 GCA_025937835.1 Polyangiaceae bacterium | reverse complement strand
CCGCCTTCGGGCCGGACAGCGAGAGCTGCGCGTTCTGCGCCAGGCACGCGCCGAAGATGCCGTCCTTGACGCTGAACGGACCCGGCAGAATGCCCTCTTCGGCGCTCGCGAGCTCCTGGATGCTCAGCGTCTCGCCCGACGAATCGAGGCCCAACAAGAGCGCCGTGCGCAAACCCAGCGAGCGCTGCAACAGATCGAGCGCGAACTCGACGGCTTGATGAATCTCGTCGACGCCCGAGCGTAGTAGCCGCTGCTCGTGGCTCGGCGGCGGCGTCGCCGAGCGATCGCTTGCGCCCGCGGGAGCGCCGAGCAAGCGGTAGCTGCGCGCCGAGTCGTGCAGGCGCCGGAGCTCGGTCTCGATCCTGAGCCGCGACAGCTTGCGCACGCGCGTGATCTCGGCGCGGAACACCAGCATGTTCAGCAGCGAGAACACGATCAACAGGCCAGCGTGCGCCGAGAGCCGGAGCTCCTCGTGCTCTCCCAATCCGATCACGCTGATGCCCGCCTCGAGCGAGATGGCAAAGGCGATCACGAACGCCACCGCGCGGGGGCGCGCAAAGCTCGCGACCAGCATCGCGAGCCCGTACAGGACCGGATAGAACGGCCCGCCCAGCCCGCCCGGTGTGCGCAGCACGGCCGCGTAGCAGAGCACCGTCACGAGCGTGAACAGCGCGGCGTCGCGCCGAGCGAGCTCCTCTTCGAGCGGCTGCCGGAGCAGACGGCGCGCTGCGGCATGACCGAGCAGCGCGAGGCCCACGGCGAGCGCCGCGAGATCGAAGCTCAGTGGAGGCCGGTTGGCCACCGACCAGATCAGGTAAGCGCCGAGAGCCGCACCGAGCGCCGTTCCAGCGCCGCGAGCGGCCTGGCGCTGCACCCAGAGCGCGCAAGAGACGAGGGGGTCCATGGTCGACTGGGCGGAGCCAGCGAGTCATTCGCCGTATCAGGCGCGGCCCCGATGGGCCCAATTTTCGAAGCAGACTGGACCCCGACGGCGCCGCCCGCGCTTCGAAAAGGGGGTGAGGCCCGAGCGCAGCGCCGGTCGCGTAAAAATGACTACGCTGGGTCTGGACTGGGCCGTCGGCCGGCGGCGGCGCATCACACCCAATCGGGTAGGATGGAGCGCTTTCCGAGGGGCGCTCCCCGAGACCCACTGGATGACCGAACGGGACCGCGAACACGATACCGAACGACAAGCCCGGACGGGCGCGCTGCAGCGCCCCTCCTCTGCGCCGACCCTCGCCAGCAACAGCGGCAGCGAAGGGCGCGAGGCGCTCACGACCGGCGACATGGCCGACGCGGACGCGCTGCGCTCCGGCTTCTCGATCACCGCGAACCCGGCACCCACGGCGTTCGCGGTGGCGCCCGCGCGCGGTGAGCGGATCGGTGAAGGCAACCGCTTCGAGATCATCGACAAGCTCGGTCAGGGCGGCATGGGTCACGTCTTCCGCGCGACGGACTCGCATCTGGATCGCACGGTCGCGATCAAGTTCATCCTGCAGAGCCACGGCATGCCGGTCGAACAGCTCGCGACCTTGATGAAGCGCGAAGCCAAGGCCACCGCCAAGCTGAACCACGAGAACATCGTCGCCATCTTCGACATGGATGCCTACAACGGCATGCCGTTCCTGGTGATGGAGCTCCTCGACGGTCAGTCGCTCGACGTGATGATCGAGCGCACCCAGCTGGCACCGCTGCGCGCCACACGCGTGATGAACCAGGTCGCGCGCGGCTTGATGCACGCGCACTCGAACGGCGTCGTTCACCGCGATCTGAAGCCGAGCAACGTGTTCATCCTGCGCGACGGCCGCGCCAAGATCCTGGATTTCGGCATCTCTCGCTTCGAGCGGCCGCTGCCGGCCACGCTCGTGCCGAGCGACATCGCGCCAACCATCAGCGGCGTCGGCACGCCTGCGTTCATGGCGCCCGAGCAGTGGCGCCAGGGTCCGCAGGACGCGCGCACGGACATCTGGGCGGCCGGCGTGATGTTCTATCAGATGCTGACCGGGCAGCTGCCGTACCGGGTACCGGAGCTGCTCCGCTTCAAGCTGCACGCGCGCGTGCGCAGCGTGGCGCCCTCGGCGCGGCTGTTGCTCCCGGCGCTGCCCGAGGAAGCCGATCGGATCATCGCCACGGCCCTCAACGAGGACCCGGAGGGCCGCTATCAGACGGCGCACGAGTTCTTCGAGGCGCTGCGCGAGCTCGAGCGGATCCTGGCCGGCGTCGCGGCGGACTCGGACATCGTGAGCGGCGGCGCGCCGCAGGTCGAGCGCCGCCCGATGACGCTGCTGTCGTGCGCGCTCGACGGACAGGACGCGCTCGAGCTCGACGACATCATCGACGAGGACCAGCGCTTCTACCAAATCTGCGCGGAGGTCGTGAAGCGCCACGACGGCTCGATCGGCCTGCCGATCGGCGGCCGCTTCTTCTGCTGCTTCGGCTATCCCGCCGTGACCGAGACCGACGCGCAGCGCGCGGTCCGCGCGGCGCTCGCGATCGCGGACGCCATGCGCGACTCGGGCGGCACCCTGGGCTTCCGGATCGGCGTGCACAGCGGCGTCGTCGGGCTACCCACGTTGCCGTCGACCGGCGCCGGCGTGCCCGCGATGCAGGGCAACGTACCGGGGCTCGCCTCGCGCTTGTGCGAGCAGGCGCCGCCCAACACCGTGGTGATGAGCCACGCGAGCTACGAGCTCACGAGCGGGCTGTTCTCGACCGAGCGCCTGAACGAGAACGAACGCTGGGGGGGCCGCGACGATCGCGCTGTGTACGAGGTGAAGCGCGAGCTCGAATCGACGAGCCGCTTCGAGCAGGCCTTCGCCGGGCGCACCACGCCGTTCGTCGGTCGCGACGCGGAGTTCCGCGTGCTCTGCCAGCTCTGGGAAGAAGCCAAGGACGGGCGCGGTCAGGTGCTGGTGGTCACGGGGGATCCCGGCATCGGCAAGAGCCGTCTGTTGCAGCAGCTCAAGGAGCGCGTGATCGACGAGCAGAACACGCGCCTCACCTGCCAGTGCCGCCCGCAGTACAAGAACAGCGCGCTCCACCCGGTGATCGAGCTGGTGCTCCGCTCGATGAGCATCCGGCGCGAGGACAGCCCGGAGGAAAAGCTGGCCAAGGCCGAAGAGAACCTGCGCGACCAGGGCTTCACTCTGGCCGAAGCCGTGCCGCTGTTCGCGCCGTTCCTGTCGATCCCGCTCGATGAGCGCTACGTGCCGCTCGATGCCTCGCCCGAGCAAATCAAGGTGCGGACGCTCGAGGGGCTGGTGTCGATGTTGCTGCGCATGGCGCTGGCCCGACCCACGCTGTTCATCATCGAGGACATGCACTGGGTCGATCACTCGACGATCGAGCTCTTGAACGCGCTCGTCGATCTGGTGCCCGCTTCGCGGCTGCTCGTGGTGCTGACCTGCCGCCCCGAGTTTCGCGCGCCCTGGTCGGCGCGGCGTCACCTGCACCACGTGAAGCTCGATCGCCTGTCGTCGGCGTTCACGGCGTCGATGATCACGCGCGTCGCCAAGGGCCGCGAGCTACCCGCCGACACGATTCGCCAGCTGGTCGCGACCACCGACGGCGTGCCGCTGTTCGTGGAAGAGCTCACGCGCATGGTGCTCGAGTCTTCCGACGACGGCTGGAGCGGTTCGCGCCTGACCATCCCCGGCACCTTGCACGAGCTGCTCCTGGCGCGCCTCGATCGCCTGCGCGGCGTGGGCAAGGACGTGGCCCAGCTGGCCGCCGTGCTCGGCCGCGATTTTAGCTACCAGCTCGTGCGCCACGTGGCCGCCTTCGACGAGATGAGCCTGCAGCAAGGGCTCGAGCTGCTGGTGAACGCCGGCCTCTTGCACCACCAGGGCAAGCCGCCGGAAGCGAAGTACATGTTCAAGCACGCGCTCATCCAACAAGCGGCCTACCAGTCGCTGGTGAAGAGCGAGCGGCAGCGCTACCACCGGCGCACGGCGCAGGTCCTCGGCGAGTCCTTCCCCGAGGTCGCCGAGCTCGAGCCCGAGCTGCTCGCGTACCACCACGCCGAGGCCGGGAACGCGAGCGAGGCGATCGAGTTCTGGCAACGGGCGGGGCAGCGCGCGATCCAGCGTTCGGCGCTGGTCGAGGCCATCGACCACTACGCTCGCGCTCGCGAGACGCTGAGCACGCTGCCCGAGAGCGTAGACCGCGACAAGAAGGAGCTCTCGCTCTTGCTCGCGATGGGCTCACCGTTGATGTCCGTTCACGGCTACGCGGCGCCGGAGGTGGAGCGCAACTACGGCCGAGCCCGCGAGCTCGCGCGCTCCGCAGGCGGTCAGGGCGAGCTGTTCCCGGCGATGCAGGGCCTCTGGCAGTTTTACTACGTGCGCGGCATGCTCTCGACCTCGCGTGCCCTCGGCGAGCAGCTGCTCGAGATCGCGGAAGAGGCCGCGGACTCGTCGTACCTGTTGCTCGCGCACCGCTGCGTGGCTTCGAGCGCGTTCCTGCAGGGGGATTTCGAGCCCTGCAACGCGCACACGCGCGCCGGGATGTCGATTTACCGGATGGAAGAGCACGGCGAGCTCGCGCTCCGCACGGGCCACGACGCGGGCGTCGCGCACGGCGTTTATCAGGCCTGGACGCAGTGGATGCTGGGCTTCGCGGATCGCTCCGTCGCGTGCGTGGACGGCATGCTCGAGCTCGCCGAGCGGCTCGAGCACCCCCTGACCATGGCCTACGCGCTGTGCTTCGCAGCGCTGATGCGCAATCACCGCGGCGATCACGAGATCGCGCGAGACCTCGCCGAAGAGGCGCTGGTGATCACCACCGAGAACCGCTTCGCGTTGTGGAGCGCCTGGGCGCGCATGCAGCAGGGCTGGGGCATCGCGGGCCTCGGCGACTTCGCGCGCGGCATCCCGCTGATGCGCGAGGGGCTCGAGGGTTGGAAAAACACCGGCGCGCGCGTCGGGTTCACGTTCTTCCCCGTCACGCTGGCGGAGATGTGCATCGACTCCGGGCGCCTCGACGACGCAGCGGCGCTGCTCGACGAGTCCGTGCCGGTGATCGAGAAGAACGACGAGCACTTCTTCGAGGCGGAGCTGTGGCGGCTCAAGGGCGAGCTGACGCTCCGGCAGGGCCGCGGCGCAGACGGCATCGCCGCCGCAGAGCGGCTGTTCGCCCGCGCGATCGAGCTCGCGCGCAAACAGAACGCGAAGTCGTGGGAGCTCAGGTCCTGGCTCAGCCGCGCCCGGCTCTGGCGCTCGACGGGGCGCGGCAGCGAGGCGCTCGCGGAGCTCGAGGCCGTGTACGCGTGGTTCACGGAAGGTTTCGAGACAGCCGATCTGCGCGGCGCCCGCGCGTTGCTGGAAGAGCTACGCAAGAACAAGAACTGCGACTGATCACAGAGCGACTGTAATCCGTATACCTACCTGAGCGCCTACTTACCAGAGGTACGTAGTCTCGATCAGACGACTCCGGATCTTGTTGGATCCGTAAACTCGGGTGATACTCGTGGATTATCCGATGATCCGGCGCCATCGTGCGAGGGTCGGCGGTGTGGTGGACGAGTCGTTCGAACTTGGGAGGTCAGGCGTGATTCGTTTGATGAAATCTGCGGCAGAAGCGCTGATTGCTGCGAGAAAGGCCGCGCCGGGGCGAATCGATGTGAGGACGTCTCTGATCGAGGCGTCTCAATCGATGTGGGGATTCGAGGGTCTGGACGTGGTCTTGCCGGAGGGTACGCGCGTGGCGAGTCCGACTCCTAGCGTGGCAACGCTGCGCTTTCACGACTGGAGTGCCGTGACGGCGCTCCTCGTGCGCGACCAGGCGGGTCTGTTCGAGGCTTATCTGGACGCGCAGTTCGATTTCGATCCTGGTGAGCGCGAACCGAGCGAAGCCTTGCTCGACGCGCTGCGGGTGTTCGATGAGCAGTCGAGCGACTACCGCTGGTTGATGGCGTCGCTGAGCTCGTCGCGCCACTTCTGGCAACAGAATACCCCGTCGCGGCGGGAGAAGCTCAGCACGCACTACTCGGTAGACCCGGCGTTCTGGTTGTCCTTCCTCAACAACCGCTACCCCATCTACTCCCACTACTTGTTCGAGGAGCACGAGGGCTGGGAAGACTGGCCTGCGGCGTGCGAGCGCAAGCTGCAATTCGCGATCGACGCCTGCCGGCTGAAGCCTGGCGACCGCGTCCTGAACGTGGGGGAGGGCTGGGGCGGCTGGATGACGTACGCCGGTACGCATGGTCTCCGTACCACCAGCATCACGCTCAACGACCAGAGCTACGAGGCGTGCCTCGCGAAGCGCACCCGCGAAGGGCTCGAGCAGGCGGAGCTCGTGAAGGGCGACTTCTACCACTACAGAAACGACGAGCCCTTCGACGGCATCACCAACATGGGTGTCACCGAGCACCTGACCGACTACGACGGGCTGATGGCGAACTACGCGCGGCTCTTGAAGAGCGGCGGCCACGTGTATTGCGATTTCGTCGGCACCGCTTATGGCTCGCCGTTCCGCTCGCTGATTCAGAAGTACGTGTACCCCGGCGCCGAGGCGGTGTTCCTGCCGCGGCTGATCTCGGCGGCGGCGCGCAGCGGCACGATGGACGTCGTCGCTACCTACGACGACCGCGTGTCTTACGACAAAACGTGCGTGGCCTGGGCGCGCAACGTCGAGGCGCAGCACAGCTACATCGTCGAGAACTTCGGGGAGCGCCAGTACCGCTGGATCTGGTCGTACCTGTGGATGTGCGTGCACGGCTTCCGGACTTTCAAGAACGGGATCACCGGCACCCGGGTCGTATTGCGCCGTCGCTGATCGTGTTCTCGCTCGCCAGCGCGCGCTCGGCTGACTAACCTCCGCTCGGTGCGCGCTGGGCTCCGGCTCCGGATCTTGGTCCTGCTCGGGGCCTTGCTGGTGGTCTCGTTCGTGCCGCTGTACTTCGCGGTCGCGACCTACACCTCGCTCGCGTTCCGGCAGGTGCGCTCGGCAGACGCGGAGCTGCTCGCGCGCGTGCTCTCGGCGCGGCTGCTCGAGCCGGGCATCGCTCTCGAGCGCGAGCTCGACAAGGAATGCCGGGCAGTGGAGTGTCTGGCTCTGGCTGTCTACGACGCCGACGGCCAGGTCCTCGGCGAGCGCGGAGAGCGCGCGCTGCTCGACGGCGACTCGCCGCGCGCTCTGCGTGCCTCGGCTCGCACGCGACGGGGCGGTGTGGTGCTCGTGCTGCCCAGCAACGAGCGCTCGATGCTGGCGACGCCGCTGTTCCGCCTGCTCGGGCTGTACACACTGCTGGTCGCGCTGGCGCTCCTCGTGCTCTCGTACTTCGCGCTCACGCGGCTGATCGTGCGGCCGTTGGACCAATTGACTCGCTCCGCGGAGCGCGTCGCCGGCGGAGCGCGACGCTGGACGCTGCCGCAGACCTCGGTGCCGGAGCTCGAACAGCTAGGCCGGAGCCTCGGCTCCATGACCGAGAAGCTGATCCGGGAGGAAGAGCTGCTGCGGCGCAAGGTCTCGGAGGTCGAATCGGCGACCAAGGATCTCAAGGAAGCGCAGCACCGCCTGGTGAGCTCCGAGCGGCTGGCCTCGGTGGGGCGGCTCTCGGCGGGCCTCGCCCACGAGATCGGCAACCCGATCGCCGCGCTGATCGGGCTGCTCGATTTGCTGTTGCAGGGCGGGCTCGAAGAGCACGAGCAGCGCGACTTTCTGGAGCGGATGCGGCGTGAGACCGAGCGCATCCACGGCATTTTGAGGGACCTGCTGCAGTTCGCGCGGCCGACTTCCCCGGCGAGCGACGAGCGGAACCAGCCGGGCGACGTGGCCGCGGCGATCGCCGATACGACCACGCTGCTCGCGCCGCAAAAGGCGCTCAAGGACATCGAGCTTTCGGTCGACCTCGAGCCGGAGCTGCCGCTCGTGACCCTGGGTCGAGAACAGCTCGTCCAGGTGTCGTTGAATCTGGTGCTGAACGCCGCCGATGCGGTCGGCGCTGGCGGCAAGATCACGGTGCGCGCGCGGAGCAGCGGCGCCACGCTGGAGCTCGCCGTGAGCGACGACGGCCCGGGTGTTCCGCCGGAAATCCGCGACCGACTGTTCGAGCCGTTCGTCACCACCAAAGAGGTGGGGCGCGGCACGGGCCTCGGGCTCGCGGTCTGCCGAGGCCTGGTCGAGGCCGCGGGAGGCACGATCGAGCTCGACGAAGCGTATCGCCAGGGCGCTCGCTTCGTGATCCGCTTACCCGTGGCTCTGCCCGCGGAAAAATAGGCCAATCGTCGAAATCGGCGTCGCGAGGCAGATCTGGAATTCACGGGCGCGCCGATACGCTGGCTGTCTCGCTGGTTCCGTCGTTCGTGAACGCTCTGCGCCGGAACGGCAGCGGCGCGGCGATTTGCCGAAATCTGGCGGATTGCGCGAATTTCACCGGGTTGGACGCGGCCGCTGGCCTTCGGGCGACGCGTGCTACGATGCCTCGCGCCCGACATGACGGACCCCGGCAGCAGCGTCATTTCCGGAGGATACGCGCCGGGCGATCTGATCGCGGACAAATATCGCCTCGAGGAAAAGCTCGGCGAGGGTGGCCAGGCAACGGTGTTTCGCGCGAGCAACCTGTCGCTCGACGCACCCGTCGCGATCAAGCTGGTGCACGAAGCCGAGGACCGCGCGCCCGCGAATCGCTTGCTGCGCGAGGCACGTGCAGCCGCGCGCATCGGTCATCCGGCGATCGTGCGCGTCTTCGATCTGGGCGAAACGGACCGCGGCGATCCGTTTTTGGTGATGGAGCTCCTCTCCGGTGAGGATCTGGCCGATTTTCTGACCCGCCGGGGTGCGCTGACCACGACCGAAGCCGCACGGATCCTGCTGCCGATCGCCGACGCGCTGATCGCGGCCCACGCACAGGGCATCGTCCACCGCGATCTGAAACCGGCCAACGTCTTCCTGGCGCGTAACGGGGACTCCACGCAGCCCAAGCTGCTCGACTTCGGCATCGTCAAGTGGCGGCCGGCTCCCTCGAGCAAGCGGCCGGATGCGATCACCAACGACGGCGTCGTGATCGGCAGCCTCGCTTACCTGTCACCCGAGCAAGCGCGCGGACTGCCGGACGTCGATGAACGCGCGGACGTGTGGTGCTTCTGCACGATGCTCTACGAGTGCATCACCGGTGAGACGCCGTTCCAGGGCACGACCTACGACAAGCTGTTGCGCAGCATCGTCGACGACCAGCCGCGCCGCATCAACGAGTTCGTCGCGGACGACCCGCGGCTCCAGGCGTTGCTCGACAAGGGCATGGCCAAGTCGCCGGACGAGCGCTGGGCCTCGATGCGGGAGCTCGGGCACGAGCTCGCCGCGTGGCTCTTCGAGCGCGGGTGCCGCGACGATATCTGCGGTATTTCCCTCGAGTCGAAGTGGCTCCGCGACGAGCCGCGCGAAAAGAACATCATCGACTCGGGTGAGACGGTGATGAGCGCACAGCACCCGCCCGTCGCGCTGAAGAAGACGCCGCGGACACCCGCAGAAGGCACGACCGCAGCGAGCTTCTCGTCGTCGCGCGGAAAGGCGCTGCACACGTCGGCACGCAAGAACTGGGTGCTCGTGGGCGCGGTCGGGCTGGGCGTCGGGCTGCTCGGGTTGGCGGTCGATCGCATGCTCGCGCCCGAGCCGCAGACGCCCGCCGCGTTGCAGTCGGCGTCGTTGCCGGTGCACGGGCCCTCGCCGTCGCTGCGCGCTCCCGAGTCCACGGCCGTCCCGCTCGGGTCGATTCCGGCGGTTGTGTCCGTTTCCGCTCCCGAGGTCGTGCCGCTTCCAGCGCCCGTCGCGGCTTCGATCGCGTCTCCCGCGGCGTCCTCGCCGAACACCGCTCTGTCTCCCTCGAACGCAAAACCGCGCATCGCGAACGCCGCCCGCCCCGTGCACGCTCCCGCAGAAGAAGCGCCGCCGGCCAAACCCGCACCGGTACCGAGCCCCGCAAGGACTGGGGCAGAAACGGACTTGCTCGATCCGTACTGATCGGCGACACCAGAGGGAGGCGTCGCGCACACGAGCTCCCGATGTGGTCTTACTGGTCAGTCCGCGTTCGAATCAGGATCGCGATCAGGCTTTTTCTGATCGCGGTCACGCTGACGACGTTGGCTTCGGCGCAAACGGCGCAGTCGTCGCCGTCGGTCGACACCGCGCGTGCCCGTTACGAGACCGGCGTCGCTGCCTATCGAGAAGGGCGCTATCGGGAGGCGATCGACGCCTTCCTCGCCGCGGATCGATTGTCGCCGCGGGCGGCGCTGTCGTTCAACATCGCTCGTGCGTACGACAAGCTCGAGGACGTGGCGAAGGCGCTCGAGTTTTATCGCGACTATTTGCGCCGCGAAAAGGCCCCACAAAACGGCGCCGAGACGCGCGCGCGCGTGAAAGAGCTCGAGGCGGCGCTCGCCCATCGCGGCGTGCAGCAGATCAGCGTGCGTTCGAACCCGAGCGGCGCGAGCCTGCGCATCGACGGGCGCCTGGTGGGCACCACGCCGTGGACGGGCGAGCTCACTCCGGGCAAGCATTGGGCCGCGGTCTCGGCTCCCGGGCAGCCGGAGCAGAGCCGCGAGTTCGAGCTTCTGGCTGCGCGCGCCATCGACCTCGAGCTCGACCTGAACGGGGGCACGACTTCCGGCGCCGTGCCTCCGAAGGCATCCGGCGAGAGCACCGCAGCGCCGGTCGACCACCGCGAGTCGCGTGCTGGCAGAGGTGTCACCCCCTGGCAATGGGTGGCGCTCGGCGCGGGGGCAGCGGCGCTGACCGCGAGCCTGGCCGTCGAGCTGTCGCGCCAGGGGATCGAGGACGATTTGCCCAGCACGGTCGGTCGCGACTATGACGCGCGCTACGACACCATGGAGAGCCGCAAGGTCACCGCGCGTGTTTTGCTCGGGGCGGGCGCAGCGCTGGCGATCACGGGCGGTGTGCTCTTGTATCTCGACAGCCGCGCGCAGAGCTCGGCTCGCATCGGTTGTGGACCCGGGGGCTGCGTGGGTCGTTGGGAGACGCGCTTTTGAGACTTCCGCGCGCTGCGTGTCTGCTCGCGGCGTTCTCCGCGATGCTTTCGGCCGGAGCGTGCGACAGCGATCTCGATCGAGATCCGTCGAACCAACCTTGCCCTTGTGCGCCGGGCTACGTTTGCGACGCCGCGACCGACCGCTGTGTGCTCGCGCCCGGCCCGGGTAGCGGCGGAGAGAGCGGGTCGGGCGGTGAGCCCGGCGCGCCCGCGCCCGGTGGAACCGCGGGCAGCGCCGGGGCCGCGGAAGGCGGCGCACCCGAGCTCGGCGGGAGCGGCGGTGTGGGTCCCGGCGGGGCAGGCCCCGGCGGGGCGAGCGGCTGTGACGAATGCCCGCAGCCCGGGCATGGCGTGGCCACGTGCGCGTCGGGCGTGTGCGGCGTCAGCTGCCACGAAAATTACGAGGTCTGCGGCGACGGCTGCGTCGACTTTCAGGGAGATCGCGAGCATTGCGGCGGCTGCGAACAGCCGTGCGAAGCCGGCGAGGTGTGCGCGAACGGGGACTGCGTCGTCGAGTGCCCGAGCCCGCTCGACAACTGCGACGGCGCTTGCGTCGACGTCCGCTACCACCCCGATCACTGCGGGGAGTGCCAGGCGGCGTGCCCGACTCCGCTCAACGGCCGCGCCGTGTGCAACGACGGGTGCGACGTCGCCTGCAACGCGCCGTTCGAGGCTTGTGAAGGGCGCTGCGTCGATGTCACGAGCGACCCCGCCCACTGCGGCGAATGCGGGCAAGGCTGCCCGCCAGCAGAAAACGGCCGCGCCCTGTGCGACGGCGGCGAGTGCGTGGTCGTCTGCAACAGCGGGCTCACCGAGTGCGACGGCGCCTGCGTCGATACCCGCTCGCATCCAGCGCACTGCGGGAGCTGCGGCGTGGCGTGCAACGACGGCGAGCTGTGCGCCGGCTCGAAATGCGTCGCCGACTGCGCTGGCGAGGGTCGGGCGTGCGGCGGCGCTTGTGTCGACACCGAGACCAACACCGCGCACTGCGGCGGCTGCGACCGGCCGTGCAGCGCGCCCTCGAACGCGCAAGCGGGCTGCGACGAGAGCGAATGCACCTTCACGTGCTTCGACGGCTTCACCGAGTGCGAAGAGGGCTGCCTCGACACCCGCTCGAGCCCCGAGCATTGCGGCGGCTGCGACGTGGTCTGTCCCGGCGCCGCCAACGGGACACCGGTCTGCGCCGCTGGCCGCTGCGCCGTCACTTGCAACTCCGGCTACACCCAGTGTTCGCCGGGCAAGTGCTGCAAGAGCTGCCTCGGCGCGCTGTGCCTCGTACCCTAGGTCCGCGTCACGGGCTGCACGCTGATCTCGGTCTTCACGGACTGGGAGATGAAACACTGCTCGTGGGCGCGCTCGTGGAGCGCTTGCTCTTGCTCGAGGGTCGGCGGCGTGCCGTCGTATTCGACGCTCGGTGACAGCACCACCGAGCTCAGCCAGGGCACGCCGCGCTCGTTCTTGGTCATCACGCCGAAGGCGGCGTCCTGGTAGCTCAGGATCTCGAAGCCTTCACGCGAGGCCAGGTACAGGAACGTGAGCATGTGGCAACTCGCGATCGAGGCCACGAAGGCTTCTTCCGGATCCACGTTGGCCACGTTCGAGTACGGCACCGGCACCACCGACGGCGAAGGCGACGCCGCCACCGAGGTCCCGCCGTCGAACTTCCAGATGTGCTCACGGGAGTACTTGCCGCGAAGGAAATCGCCGCCCAAAAGCCGCCACTCGATCCACGCTTCGTGCTTAGACATTCCGGATCCCTGTTCGAGCCGTCGTGGTAGCACGATCGCATGATTCGGTCGTTCCGCACACTCAATGCGCTGCCCGCGATCGCGGCAATCTGCGCACTCGCCGCGTGCGCCGGGCAGGTGCCGGCTCCAGCCGCGATCGACGGGCTGGTCGTGACCAAAGACGAGCCGCCGCCCGACGCCCTGCAGATCGCGAACATCGAAGCGCAAGATGGCAGCGGCTGCGGCATCACCGGGACCGGCGGCAGCTACGAAGGCGCGCTGCGCAAGCTGCGGCTCAAGGCCGAGTCACTCGGGGCGGACTTCGTTCAGCTCACCGAGGTGAAGGAGCCGTATCACGACCACCAGTGCGCGCACCGCGAGTTCGCGCTCAAGGGTGTCGCCTATCGTGTCGGCTCTCCGCCAGCGCCAGCGCCAGCTTCCCCGGCGAGCGCCGCTTCCTCGGCGAATGTTCCATTGGCGAGCGCGGCCGTGCCCTCAGCAAGCGACGACGGCGGCCCCGCGTTCCGGATCGGCAACGCAGGCTTTCAGCTCCGCGCACCGAATGCACCGGTGCCGGCGTCGCTCACGCTCGCGGCGCGCCTCACCGGCCCGCGTTTCGCGATCTGGATTGACGAGTCGGAGGGCGCGCCGGGCGCGAGCGGTTACGCCTTGCGCTACGAGCGCGACGCGAAAAAGCTCGAGGTCTGGGGCTACCCCGCCGCGGCCCCGCTCAGCGTCGCGGCGGAAGCCGTCGAGCTCGACCAGCGCGTTCACGTGTGGCGTGTCACGCGCAGCCCGGAGCAAATCGAGGTCTTCCTCGATGGGAAGCGGCTGCTGGTCACGCTCGTGAAGGCCGCCGCGCCCGAGTCGAGCTTCCGTCTCGAGCCGGACCAAGTCGAGGTCCGGCGCATCTCACCCTGAGCGTCACTCCGCGGTGCTCGGAATGCCGGTTCGGTCTTCGATCATTCGGTCCAGCTCGGCCTCCCCGCGATCCTCCGGGCCCTTCGAGGCCTTCTTGCGCTTGCGCCACTCCCGGACGTCGTCGAACAGCGAGTAGACGACCGGCACCGCGAGCAGCGTGAGCAACAGCGACAGCGACTGCCCGCCGATCACGATGCCCGAGATGTTGCGGTTGTTGCCGGAGCCGATGCCCCGCGAAAACGCCAGCGGGATCATGCCGGCCACGAAGGCGAGCGTCGTCATCAAGATCGGCCGCAAGCGCTCGCGGTTTGCCTGCAAGATCGCCTCGAGCCTCGGCTTGCCGCGCGCGCGCAGCTGATTCGTGTGGTCGATCTGCAAGATCGAGTTCTTCTTGACCACGCCGAACAGCACCAGCAGGCCGAGCGCGGACATCAGGTTCAGGCCCTGACCGAACAGCACCAGCGACAACAGCGCGAACGGCACGGTCAGCGGCAGCGAGATCAGGATGATCACCGGGTACAGCCAGGACTCGAACTGCGCCGCCAGGATCAGGTACATGAACACGAACGACAGCGCGAACGCGAGCGCGAAGCCGGCGCCGAGCTCGGACGACGACTTCGAGCGGCCCGTCGGAACCAGCCGGTACTCGGGCCCCGTGTGTAGCTTCGCGAACTCGTCCTTCATCACCTTCACGACGTCGCTCTCGCCGTAGCCGGGTGCGACGTTGGCCATGAACGTGACCTGACGCTGGCGTCCCAGCCGGTTCACCTGCGACGGGCCCGTGCCCTCGCTGGTCTTGACGACCGAAGTCAGCGGCACCGTGCCGTACTTCACGGACGGTACCGTCATCAGCGCGATGCTGCTGACGTCGTTCCTGTACTGCTGCTCGGCGCGCAGGCGAATGTCGTACTCCTCGCCGTGCTCCGCGTAGGAAGAGGCCTTGATGCCCGCGACCAGCATGCGCAGCGTCTCCGCGACGTCGGCCACGCTCACGCCGAGATCCGCGGCGCGGTCGCGGTCGATCGTGACTTTGATCTCGGGCTTGCCGGTGATCAGGTTGGTGTCGAAGTCGACGACCGCGGGGTGCTTCTTGATCGCGGGCCCCATCTTTTCCGCGTATTCCTCGAGCTCGTGCAGGTCGGGGCCGGCCAGCACGTACTGCACGGCGGCGGTGGCGGTGCCGGTGCTGATCGCCGCCACCTCCGCGACGCTGACGCGCAGCTCCTTCGGCAGCTTGGCCAAGATCTGCTTGCGGACGACGTCCATCAGCTCGTACTGCGTGATCTCGCGCTCGCGCGGGTCGGTGAGCGCGACGTAGACGCTGGCCAGGTTCTGCACCTTGGCGTCGCCGCCGGCGACCGTGGTCACGGTGTGGGCCACGCCGGACAGCCCGCGGACCTGCTGCGCCACGCGCTCGGAGATCAGCGCGGTCTCGTTGGCGCTCGTGCCCTCGGGCGTGCGCACGCTGACCTCGAATTGAGCCTGATCGTCGATCGGTACGAAGCCGGTCGGCACCTGCTTCACGAGCGGGATGCACGAGCCCATCGAGAGGCAGCAGGCGACGACCACCACCCAGCGCCGCTTCATGCACCAGGCGAGCAAGCTCATGTAGGCGCGCTCGATCGGCCGGTAGAACCAGTCGACGATCCGCGTCAGCCCCTTGCCGTGCTCGGCGGCTCCGGATTTGAGCAGGCGCGCGCTGAGCGTGGGCGTCAGCGCGAAGCTCACGAACAGCGACACTCCGACCGCGAACGCCATCGTGTAGCCGAAGTTCTTGAGGAACCGGCCCGGGATGCCGCCCACGAACGCGACGGGCACGAACACGGCCATCAAGGACAGCGTGGTCGCGAGCACCGGCAGGCCGATTTCTCGCGTCGCCAGCACCGCCGCGGGGAACGGCTTCATGCCCTTTTCCTCGATGAAGCGCACGATGTTCTCGAGCACCACGATCGCGTCGTCGATCACGATGCCGACGGCCAGGGCGAGGGCGAGCAGCGTCAGCATGTTCAAGCTGAAGCCCTGGACCCACATCAGCGCGAACGTGCCGACGATGGAGATCGGGATCGAGATCGCCGCGATCAGCGTGCTGCGCACGTTGCCGAGGAACAGCAGCACGACGAACGCCGCGAGCAGCGCGCCCACCACCAAGTGTTCCTTCACCGAGCCGACGCCGGTGCGGATCGACGCGGAGTTGTCGCGGATCACCTCGAGCTGGATGCCCGCCGGCAGCGTGCGCTTCACCTCGTCGAGCCGCTTCAGCAGCGTGTCCACGACCTGCACGGTGTTGGTGCCGGATTGCTTCCTGATCGACAGCACGACCGTGCGGTCACCGTCGTACGAGGCGACGCTGGTGAGCTCCTCCTCGCCGTCTTCGACGCGAGCCACGTCGCTGATGCGAACCACGTGCGTGCCGTCGTTGCGGAGGACGATGCGCTCCAGTGCGTCCACGCTGGTGACGCGGCCCGCGATGCGCAGCGTGATGGCCTGAGGGCCCGTGTCGAGGCTGCCGCCCGGGGTGGTCAGGTTCTGCGCCGCGAGCGCGCGCGAGACATCGACGGCGCTCAGGTTGTAGGCGCGCAGCTTGACGGGATCCAGCCGCACGTGGATCTGCCGGGCGCGCCCGCCGATGATCGTCACCTGCCCGACGCCCGACACGCTCTCGATCTGCCGGCGTACGCGCTTGTCGGCGATCTCCGTCACCTCGCGGATCGGCAGCTTCGAGCGCAGCGCGACCAGGAGCACCGGCGACGCCTGAGGATCGACCTTGCTCACGATCGGCGCGTCGATGCCGCGCGGCAGATCGCGCAGCACGTTGCTCACCTTGTCGCGCACGTCCGCCGCCGCCACCTCGGCGGACTTGTCGAGCTTGAACGCGATCGCGACCTGCGAGAAGCCTTCGCTCGAGGTGGAGCGGAGCTCGTCGATGCCGTCGATGGTGTTGACGGCGCCCTCGATCTTGTCGCTGATGTCGGTCTCGACCTCTTCCGGGGCGGCGCCCTCGAGCGTCGTGGTCACGAGCACGAACGGGAGATCGATGTTCGGGAACTGATCGAGCCCGAGGCGCGTGTATCCCACGCCGCCGAGCACGAACACCACGAGCATCAGCACGCCCGCGAAGACGGGGCGCTGCACGCAAACTCTGGCCAGCCACTGCATGTCGGGTCTCCCGTGCGCCTCAGCGCACCTTCTGCCCGTTGGCGAGCCCGGCCAGATCGGAGACCACGACCTGTTCACCGGCGGTCACGCCGCGCGTCACCGCGACGCGATCCCCGACCGACGCGCCGAGCGCGAGCACGCGCTCTTCCAACCTGCCGCCGACGACCACGTACGCGCGCGACTGGTCGTCACGCTCGAGCAGCGCCTTCTTCGGGACGCTCGGCAGGTTCAGGCTGCCCACGGTGAGCTCGGCATCCGCGAACATCCCCGGCAGCAGCAGCCGATCCTTGTTCTCGACCAGGGCTTCCACGACCAGGTCGCGCGTCGACGAGCGGAGCGCGCCGGAGACGAAGCGCACCGTGCCGTGGAAGCGCTTGTCCGGGAAGGCCGCGACCGCGAACGATACGCCGGAGCCTTCCTTCACCTTGCTGACCTCGGACTCCGGCACCGCGAGCTCGAGCCGCAGCGGATCGAGCGAGACGATGGTCACGACGCGCGAGTCCTGCCGCACGTACTGGCCGACCTCCACGAAGCGCTCCGTGACGGTGCCGGCGAACGGCGCGCGAATGATGCCGTCTCCGACGTTCTGCGCCGCCATCGCGGCGCGCACCTTGGCCGCCTGGACCGTCAGCGGCAGGGTCCGGCACTGGGTGATCTTCTGCTGGTACTCGAGATCGGTGACGGCGCCCTTGGCCTTGAGCTTTTCGTAGCGCTCGCACTCGGTGCGGGCTTGCTCTTCTTGTGTGCGCGAGCTCTCCACCTGGGCGCGCGCCTCGGCCACGGACAGCGCGGCGGCGCGCGTGTCGAGCTTGGCCAGCACCTGACCGGGCTTGATCTGCTGCCCGCGCTCGACGGAGGTCGAGAGCACGCGGCCGCTGGCATTGGCGGCGAGATCCGTCTCGCGATCGCCGCGCAGCGTTCCGGTCAGCCGCAGCGTGCGCGGCACCTCGAGCGCCGTGACGGGCGCGGTCTTCACCAGGGCCGCGGGCTTCTCGGCGGAAGCGTCGGGCGTATCGACGTTCTTCTTCTGACAGGCGCTGGCGAGCGCTACCAGCAAACTCAGGGAAAGTACGGATTTGATCGACATTCTGGAACTCGAGACGGCGGAGAGCGAGCTCACGGGGCTCGCCGATCGGAGACGGGGACGCCGGCGGCGATGCGCAGCGCGGCACGGTAGAAGGCGAGATCGGAGTCGGCCTGGATCCGGGCGGCGGACGCGGAGAACGCGTCGCGCTGCGCCTCGGTCACGTCGAGCTGCGTCGCCACGCCGGCGCCGTAGCGATCGGAGGCGAGCTCCGCGGCGCGCTTGGCGGAGCGCTCTTGATCGCGAGCCGCGCGGCTCTTGGCGATGCTCGCCTCGACGCGCTTGAAGGCTTCGAACACGGAGTCTTCACTGGCGCGGCGCGTGCGCTCGACGCGCACCTTCTGGAGCTCGAGGGCCGCGTCCTGGGCGTGGTCGTTGCCGACCAGACCGTAGTCGAGCCGCCACACCAGGTTGAGCCTCAACGTGTAGTTGGCGTTGCGACCTCCGAAGCCGGTGGCGTTCGAGATGCGCTCTTCGGCGGAGCCGTTCAGAGTCGGCAGGTAGGCGCGCTTGGCCGCCTTGCGGTTCTCGGCCGTCGCCTCCTCGATTTGCCGTGCCGCCTTCTGAGACGGTGTCTCGCTCGAGAGCCGGAGCCAGCGTTCGAGCGTGCCTTCGGCGTGCAGGTCGTCCTCGGGTAGCGCCCCCGACGACGCGGGCAACATGCCGCTGAACGTCTCCAGGGTGCGCGCGGCGAGCGCCACGCCCAGCTGTTGGTCGGCGAGATCCTGCCGAGCCCGCGAGACCGCGGCGCGGGCGCGCTCCCGATCGAGATCGGTGGCTGCACCCGCTGCGTGCCGATCTTCCACCTGCTGCAGGTTGGCCTCGGCGGCCTTGATGCTCTCGAGCGCGGAGCCCACGGTGCTCGAGGCGCCGAGGAACTGATAATACGCGCGCGCCACGCTGCGCGACACGTCGAGTGTGGTTGCCTGGGTCTGTGTCTCGGCGCTCTTCGTCAAGAGCTTCGCCGCCTTGTAGCGGTGGTAGCTCGCGAGATCGAGGATCGGCACCTCGAGCAGGAACGACGCATCCAGCTGGTTCAGCGGGGTGATCACGATCGGATCACTGCCGGGAGCGGCGGGGTTCTGGATCGAGACCTCGTCCTGGTTGCGCGTGTACGTGCCGCGCGCCGTGAACGACGGCAGCAGCCTGCCGAGCGAGGCGTCGGCCTCCGCGTCGCGCTGCCGCGCGGTGATCTGCGCCTCGCGGGCATCGAAGCTCCGGGTTTTGGCGTGCTCGAGGAACACCTCGAGCGGCTCCGTGGCGAGCGCGGTGCTCGAACCGAGAACCAGCGCGGCCGCCAGGACCGCGGACGAACCGACTCCGAACCTGGACCAACTCATGACCGCTCCTCTTTGCGACGCTTGCTCCGCACCGTGGCGGGCCTCGGCTCGGCGCCCGCCGCCGCCAACAACACATCGACCACGCCGCGCACGAACTCGGAGGCGCGGAGCCGCCCCGGTTGCGTGCCGGCGAACATCTCGCCCATACAGAATTGATGGATGCTGCCGAGCAGCATGCGCGCGAACACCTCCGGAGGCGCCGTGCTACGCATGCGCCCGCCGTCCATCTCCGCCTGAAAGAAGGAGCTGACGGCCCCGATCACGCGGCGCTGCCGGCGCCCGCGCTCTCCACCCCGGTCGCTGCACAATTCGCTCTCGGGGTTCGACCAGGACATCATCATCACGGGCAGCGCGACCCGCGCGAAGTCCACGAAGCCTTCACAAAACTCGATCAGCGTCGCGCGCAGCTCGCCCTTTCCCGCGCGCTTCGGCAGCGCCTCGATGAAGGCGAGCACGTCCTCCGGATCGAAGCGCATGGCCTCGCGAAACAGCTCTTCCTTCGACGGAAAGCGGTGAAACAGCGTGCCCTCGGCGACCCCCGCACGTTTGGCCACCTCGGCCGTGGTCGCGCGGATCCCGAGCTCGAGGAACACGTCCCTGGCGATCCCGAGCAGCTGTTCCCGCGAAATCACCGGCGGCCGCCCCCGGGGCCGCGTGGGAGCCGGTTTTTCCGGCGTTTGCGGCGTACGGCGCCGGACCGATCCTGGGCTGGCCAATTATTGAGTGGTGACTCATATAATCCGCTCGCCCCCGATCCGCAAGGCACACCTTGGGAGGCAGTACATCGATTTGGATCTCGCAGACGACGAACTACGGGGGATGCAACGAGAAGATCGAAAGAGCGGAAGATCGAAAGGGATTTTGGGGGTGGCGCCTGGCTGGCCGTCGCGTTTTTGCAGAACGACTACGTGTCGGTTCCATCCGGACGTCGTCAGACAAGCAACCCCAAAACAAAATCTTTCGACCTTCTCCCCTTCCAGTCTTCCTGTTGCATCCCCTCACATCGCCCGCTCTCTGACTTCACACCCCCGCCGTCAGAGGCGGTTGGTGAGCAGTGGGAGAGGGCGCTTGACGCAGCGGAAGCCGAGGTGGCTCGCGGGGGAGCTCGGGTCGCCCTTGCCGCGGGTGCCGACCATGTAGCGCGTGCAGTACTCGTTCGTGCACAGGAAGGAGCCGCCGCGTTGGACTCGCTTCTTCGTCTGCGGCTCGGCAGGGTCGAAGCTCGCGCTCGGTCCCTCGGGGTTCTTCGTGAGGCCAGCGCGAGCGTCGCGTGCGTAGCCGTCGGCGCGGTACCAGTCGCGCGTCCACTCCCAGACGTTGCCGGCCACGTCGTAGAGCCCGAACGCGTTCGGCTGAAACGAGCCGACGGGAGCCGTCCCCGCGTAGCCGTCCCTGGCGTCGTTCCGGGTCGGGAACGCGCCCTGGAAGGTGTTGGCGCGGAGCTCACCTTTCGGCGTGAGCTCGTCGCCCCAGGGGTAGAGCTGCCCCGTTCTACCGCCGCGCGCCGCGAACTCCCACTCCGCTTCCGTCGGTAGATCTTTGTCCGCCCAGCGCGCGTAGGCGAGCGCGTCCTCATAGGCGATGTGCACGACCGGGTGCTGTTCGAGGCCCTGAAGCGAGCTACCGGGTCCCTGCGGGTGCTTCCAGCTGGCGCCGGCCACGTAGCGCCACCAAGCCACGGGGTTACTCAACTTCACGCGTTGCTCGGGCGGCGTGAACACCAAGGAACCCGCGGCCAAGAGCTCCCCGGCCACGCCCGGCATTTCGGCCGGCGTGGGTTTGCGTTCGGCGAGCGTGACGTAGCCGGTGGCGTCCACGAACTTCGCGAAGGACGCGTTCGTGACCTCGGTCGCGTCGATGAAATATCCAGACAGCGCGACGCGGTGGATCGGCCGCGCGTCGTCCATCGGCTCGTGGCAGTGCCCGCCCGCGGTCGGGTCCGCCGAGCCCATCGAAAACTCTCCGCCCGGGATCCACACCATGCCCTCGGGAGCCGGCGAGGGCGCGAGCGTCTCGCCGAGCCGCGTCGGGAGGAAGCCCGGTCGTTCGAGCGGCGCCTTCGCGGCGGCAGCCTGGCGCTCCGCGGCCGGCTCCTCGACGCGCGAGCAGCCGGCCCCGCTGAGAGCGACGGCGATCAGAGCAGCAGAGGAACGCTCGAAATGCGGAAGTCGGGGCATGGCTCGCGTCGCGAAGACGGAGTTTTGTCTTGTTTAAGAGACATTGTCAACCCTGCCCGTCGGCTAGGCGCTGCCGCACCCGCTTCGCGGCCGTCACCATCGCGCCGAGCGCCGCCTCGACCTCGGGCCAACCGCGCGTCTTCAGCCCGCAATCGGGGTTCACCCACAGCCGCTCGGCGGGCACCACGTCGCAGGCTTTCACGATCAGCTCGACCATCTCGTCCGCGCTCGGTACGCGGGGCGAGTGGATGTCGTAGACGCCCGGTCCGACCTCGTTCGGGTAACGCGTGCGCGCGAAGTCGCCGAACAGCTCCATCTTCGAGCGCGAGGTCTCGATCGACAGCACGTCGGCGTCCATCTCGGTCACCGCGCCGAGGATCTCGCCGAACTCGGAGTAACACATGTGGGTGTGGATCTGCGTGTCGTCGCGAACGGCCGCGGTCGCGAGCCGGAACGCATCCACCGCCCAACGCAGGTACTCGGGCCGCTCTGCCTGTCGCAGCGGTAGCCCTTCGCGGATCGCCGGCTCGTCGACCTGGATCATGGCGATACCCGCCGCCTCGAGGTCCAGGACCTCGTCTCGCAGCGCCAGCGCGAGCTGCACGCAGGCCTCACGCCGCGGCAGATCGTTGCGCACGAACGACCATTGCAAGATCGTCACCGGGCCCGTGAGCATGCCCTTCACGGGCTTCTGGGTTTGCGCCTGGGAAAACCGGGCGAAGGCCACGGTCATCGGGGCAAGCCGCGCCACGTCTCCGTACAAGATCGGCGGCTTCACGCAGCGCGAGCCGTAGCTCTGCACCCAGCCATTGTCGGTGAACGAAAACCCTTCCAGCTTCTCGCCGAAGTACTCGACCATGTCCGTGCGCTCGAGCTCGCCGTGGACCAGCACGTCGAGCCCCAGCGCCTCTTGCTTCTCGATGCAGCGCCGCGTCTCCTGTTCGAGAAAGCTCTGATACTCCGCGTCGCCGAGCTTTCCGCTGCGATGGGCGGCGCGAGCCGCGCGCACGTCGCTGGTCTGCGGGAACGAGCCGATCGTCGTGGTCGGCAGCAGTGGCAGCTCGAAACGGGCTCTCTGCTTCTTCACGCGCTCGGAGAACGGCGAGGCCCGGCTGAGCTGTGCGTCCGTGACCCGCGCCACGCGATCGCGCACCAGCGGGCGGCGCGTACGCGGAGACGTGCTCCGGCGCATCAACGCCGCGCGCGATTCCTCGAACGGCGGCAACTGCGATGGGTTGCCGCCGGCCTCCGCGAGCACGCTGATTTCATCGAGCTTCTGACTCGCGAACGAGAGCCAGTCGCGGATTTCCGGGTCGAGCCCCTGCTCACTCGCGAGATCCACCGGCACGTGCAAGAGCGAGCAGGACGGCGCCACCCAGACGCGATCGGAGCCGAGCGCTGCCACCGCGCGGCCGAGCACCGCGTTGGCGCCATCGAGATCCGCCCGCCACACGTTGCGTCCGTCCACCACGCCTGCCGACAGCACCATGCGCGCAGGCAACGCAGAAAGCACGGCCTCGAGTTGCTCCGGGGCGCGCACCAGATCGACGTGTAGCCCGTCGAGCCCCGACTCCGTCGCGAGCAGCAGGTTGTCGGAGAGAGCGCCGAAGTAGCTCGTGAGCAGCAGGCGTGGCCGGGGTTGGCAGGCGGCGAGGCGCTGAAACGCGCGCACGTAGGCCGCGCGCGCAGGCCCGTCGAGGTCGAGCGCCAGGCACGGTTCGTCGAGCTGCACCCAGGAGACGTTCTGCGAGCCGAGCAGCGCGAGCAGCTCTTCGTAGATCGGGAGCAGCGTGTCGAGCAGCGTGAGCGGCGTCTCCCTGTCCGCCTCGGCGGAGCCGAATTTCGAGAGCAGCAGGAACGTGACGGGCCCGACGATCACCGGGCGCGGCTCGATACCCAGCGCGCGCGCCTCGGCGAGCTCACGCAATAGCCGGGAAGCATCGAGCCGAAAGCGCTGTCCGAGCTCGAGCTCGGGCACGATGTAGTGATAATTCGTGTCGAACCACTTCGTCATCTCGAGCGCGGGCAGATCGACGCCGGCCTTCGGGTCTTGCAGCCCTCGCGCCATCGCGAAATATCGCTCGAGCGGGTCTGAAACGGCCGCATAGCGCGCCGGCACGGCGCCGAGCGTCACCGCCATGTCGAGCACGTGGTCGTAAAGCGAGAAGTCGCTACTCGGCACGTGCGCGAGGCCGCGAGCCTTCATCACGAGCCAATGCCGATTCCGGAGCTCGCGCGCGGTGGCGTCCAGCTCCGACGCCGAGGTTTTCTTTGCCCAGTAGCGCTCGAGAGAGAGCTTCAGCTCGCGCGCTTTGCCGATTCTTGGATGACCGAGACAAGTCGAAATGAGAGCCACGTTGCAGTTCCTTTCGCCCCCGCGGGCGGAAGAGAGCGACGCGGTAGACGGATCGACGCCCAGAACTGACGTTTCTTCGGCCAGCCCGGACCTACCCGCCTCCCGCGAGGCTCCAGGTCGAACCGGCGACGGATGTTTCCCGATGCCGGGTGCTGGCAGGTCTTCGGGCTCGCGAGCTTTCCGGCTTTCGCCGGGTTCCTACTGTCCAACGCTTCCCGGTCCAGAAGGGACCAGTGCATGCCGTGGAGGTGGTTCTCGCTGACCGCTGCGGGGCAGCCCCGGATTCACACCGGGTTCCCTATTGAGCCCGGACACGCGCCCGGGCACCAGCACGCGGGCAACCTATTCGCGTCCCGCGCGCTCGTCAACGATCTCAAAACTTGATCGCGACCGACGGCGCCGAGCGCTGGGCTTCTCCGTGATAGACCGCTTCGATGTTGTTGCCGTCGGGGTCGAGCAAGAACGCCGCGTAGTAACCGGGATGATACGGGCGTTCCCCCGGTGCGCCGTTGTCCTTTGCGCCGGCCGCGACCCCGGCCTCGTGAAATGCGTCTACCGCCGAGCGGCTCGCTGCCTGGAACGCCAGGTGCACGCGCCCCGTGAGCGCTCCCTGCGCGGCTTGCGACGTTGCAGTCGAAATGTACAGTTCGTCCGCCCAGAAGTGATCGGGCGCCTCGCCCCCGGTGGGAACGTCGAGGGCGCCGAGCACCGCCCTGTAGAAGCGCTTGCTCGCCTCCAGATCCTTCACGACCAGATGAACGTGATCGAACAACCGTCCGCGATGCAGTTCCATCCCGCGAAGGATAGAGCGACGTGCCCTCGTTCGCGACTCGTGAAATCGCCGGCCGCTTTGCGGATTTTGGCGTAGGGTTCAGCGCGTTGGCGAGCTCCTCCACGGTCCTGTTCCTGTGTAGCGGCAACTACTACCGCAGCCGTTTCGCCGAGCTCTTGTTCAATCATCTGATCGTGGACACAGGCCTCGCCTTCACGGCGGACTCGGCAGGTCTCTGGCCGGATTGCCGGCTGCACAACAGCGGACCGATATCGCTCGACACCATTGCTGCGTTGCGCGCGCGCGGTGTCCGGCTACCGGCGCAGCATCGCATCCCGCGCGACGTGAGCGAGTCCGATATTCGCAGCGCGGCGGTCACGGTCGCCCTGAAGGAGGCCGAGCACCGCCCGCTCGTGGCCCGGCGTTTTCCGGCCCTGCTTCAGCGCATCGAGTTCTGGCACGTCCACGACGTCGAGGATGCGCCGCCCAGCGAGGCCATCCCGCTGATCGAAACCAACGTCCGAGCGCTGATCGAGCGCCTGCGGGAACTTTCGAACGCCGAGCCTCGTCCAGGTCGATGAGCCCTGATTTCTGGACCCAGGGCTCGTCCCCATTGGCTCGGACGCAGCTGAGGGATATTACCGCACCTGGGTCCATACCCCGGAGAGCTCGATGACCGCCGAACACGAACACTGGATGCGGGTGGCGATGCAAGAGGCGGAGCTTGCGCGAGGCACGACCGGCGACAACCCCTGGGTGGGTTGCGCGATCGTCAGCTTTCGCGGTGAGCTGCTCGGGTGCGGCCACACCCAGGGCCCGGGGGAAGACCACGCCGAGATCGCCGCCGCGCGAGATGCTCAGGCTCGCGGTCACTCCGTCGTCGGTGCGACGCTCTACTCCACGCTCGAGCCGTGCTCGTTCCACGGCCGCACCCCCGCCTGCGCCACCTCGATCGCAGCACGCGGCGTAGCCCTGGTCGTGACCGGTATGCGCGACCCGAACCCGCGCGTGAACGGCGCAGGCGCGCAGATCATCCGCGATGCCGGCATCGAGGTGATCGAGGGCATTTGCGAGCTGGAAGTGCGCCGCCAGCTCGGGGCGTGGGTGCTCCAGTACCATCCGGACGAGCCGCTCCTGCGTGCCCAGGCCATGAAGCCCGAGGTGCGCCGCGAGCGCCTCGCGGCGATCTACGGCGTCACCCCCGCACGCATGGAAGAGTGGCTCACGAAGCACGCGCTACAGCTCGAGCGCTGACTCAAAAGAACCCGGCCGGTTTCGCTCCGAGCTTTCCCCGCCGCCGCGTTCCGCCGGTGATCGAGCAAAGCAGCCGCTCGGCTTTCCAGGCCTCGAACCAGAAGCCACCGACGGTCATCGCCCAGGCGAACAGGAACAGCCCCACGGGGATCAGCGCTTCCGTGGCGCTGCCGCCGTAGCGGAGCGAGGTCAAGCCGAGATACGCGGCCATCGTGCACACGAGCCCTATCCACGACAGCAGGAAAACCAGCGCCACCGTGTGGAGGCTCATCGAAACTGCAATCCGCGAGCCGCTACCCTCGGGGGTGATCGTGCCGCGGATCCGCGGTCGGAACGAGTTGCGATAAAGGATGATCCGCGAAACGTCGAACGTCGTCCCGCTGATCGTGCCTTCGAAGCGCCGATTCGCCCGGGAGCGGATCCACTGTCTGGGTTCTATCTGCTTGCTCAACGCCCGAACCACTTCATCCGGCGGGCTCGGGCTGACGAGGTCGAATTTGCGGCGCGGCAGGAGGGGGATCATTGAACCGAGTCCCTATAGCCTGCGTTACGGTGCAGCTGCCGCTGCTCGGATGTCGCGCCAGAGCTCGAGCGCGCTCGGGGTGCGCGCGGCGACGTGGCGCCTCAACGCTCGTCCGAGCGGCCCGGCGTAGCGCGAACCCGTCTGTTCTGCGACCTGTCGCGGGTAGCCGCTCACGATCTGTTCTTGAGTGAACTCGATCTGCCTGCCGACGACGAACGACAGCAGCAACAAGGCGCTGTGGTAGATATCGGTCGCAGTTCCGATCGAGCCGAACTCGGCCGGCCGAATGGCTTCGGGAGGGAACATCCACTGCGCCATGACGGTGTCCGAGTGGATCTCGTCGGCGAGCCTCGAGATGCCGAAATCACCGAGCTTGAACGACCAGACCGCGGGTTTTTCGGGGACCATCGCGTCTTTGGCCTGAAAGACGAAGACGTTGCCGGCGTGGATGTCCTTGTGGATGTAGCCGCGCCCGTGCACGAACGACACGGCCTGCAGCAGGTCGCGCGCGATGTAAGGGACCCAGCTCTCCGCGGGCGAGCCGTGGAGCAGGCTTGCCACGGGCCAGACGCAACGTTCGACGATGATGTAAAACGTATCGGCGTAAACGAACGCGTCGTGGACGAAGGTGATGTTCGGGTGCCGCACCGTCAGCAGGGCCACGAGCTCGGCCTCCCAGCTCTCGTGCACTTCGCGAAACGTGCGCCCCTTCGGCACCAGCACCTTGGCCGCGAGCTCGTTTCCCCAGTCGTCGGAGCAGGCGAACACCTGACCGAACGAGCCCGCGCCGAGCTGCTCGTGGATCCTGAACGTACGTCCGTCGTGCTCGATGACCTCGCCGCCCACGGGCGGGCGAAAGCTGCGGAAGAACGAGTCGGGAGGGTTGGTCATTCGTGTCGCTACTGTAACTGGGCGAACCCGCCTTTTGTGGGGATAGGCGGCGCTGACTCTTCCGAGGTACAAACCACGCGGCTGTGGTGGGGCGGCAGTGGGTCGCCCCCGAGACAATCGGGAGTCGTGGGATGTCTTACGGGAAACGGGTCGAGTTATCCGCTGCGCTGTGCCTGCTGGCTGCTGCCGCGGGCTTCGCCGGATGTAGCGAGGGGGATGCGCCGGTCGAGAGCAGCGGCAAGGCAGCTCCGCCGTCGCTCGCTTCGACGCTCTCGCGGCTGAAGGCCGTGCACCCGAAGGCCCAGGTGGGCGTGCGGGGCGATAGAATCCGCCGGATTTACGGCCCGACCGCCACGGGAAAGACGCCCCCGGCCGCCGCCGAGAGTTTCCGGCAGAAGGCGGCCTCCGCGTTCGGGATCGATGCGGACGAGCTCAGGGCGGCCAAGCTCGCTGCTTCGGCGAGCCTTCGCAGCACGTCTGGTTCGAACGGCGTGGGCTTGATGTACGACCGCGCGACCGGCAAGTACAAGTTTCGCCTGTTCAGCTACGCGCAAGAGCGCGACGGCGTGCCGGTGTTCCGTTCGGGGCTGCGCACTCTGGTGAGAGAGGGCAGCGACAACCCCGTGGTGTGGGCCAACGCCGACCTTCGACCCATGGGCAACTTCCGGGTCCGCGCCGTCAAGCCGCGAGCGGTGGATCCAGCCAAGTCGCTCGCCGCGTTGCGCGCGCAGAGCGGCGCCACGGCTCCGTCGGCGCTTCGTCAGCTCGGAACGCCGACGCGCACGATCTTCGCGGGAGTCGGCGCGGACAGCGCCGAGCCGCGCCTCGCCTTGCAATACACGGCGCAAGACGTCAGCGGTCCCGGCAAGTGGACCTTCGTCGCCGACGCAGAGACCGGCGAAATCTTGCATGTCGAGAGCAACCTCCACTTCGACGTCACCGGCAGCGTCAACGCCGAGGTCACGACGGGCTCCGCGTCCATGGAATGTGCGGAGCTCGGTAACGTCCCGCTCGCCCACGCGGAAGTGACGTCGGCCGCGGGCAACGCCATCACGAGCCCGAGCGGTGCGTTCACGATCGTGCAGCAAGGCAGCGGGCCCGTTACCGTCACCTCGCGCGTCTCCGGCCGCTTCTTCGAGATCACGAGCGACGGCAGCAGCCCCGCTTCCTTGTCGCTCAC
Source organism: Polyangiaceae bacterium (assembly GCA_025937835.1). Classification (GTDB taxonomy): domain Bacteria; phylum Myxococcota_A; class Polyangia; order Polyangiales; family Polyangiaceae; genus PMG-095. The sequence continues at coordinate 60,806 of JAICQO010000018.1, read as the reverse complement.
GGTCACCCCGCCGGCTTCGGCAGATTTCCTGCATCGCGACTCGGCCACGCCGAAAGAGGCCGTGCTCGCACAGCTCAATGCTTACCAACACGCGAACGAGCTGCGCGATCTGCTGCTCGATTACGTGCCCGGGTACCCGATCATTTCCGAGCAAACGGACTTCCCGATCCACGTCAACCAGTCCGACACGGTCACTTGCGATCGCACCGGCGGCGCCTGGTACGACAACGACAGCAGCGTCCGGAGCCTGAACTTCTGCCCGAAGACCGCCGAGCGCAACAACACCGCGTTCGGCGGCATCGTGCACCACGAGTACGGCCACCACATCATCGACATGGGCGGCAGCAACCAGAGCGAGTACGGCGAGGGCATGGCCGACGCCATCGCCATGCTGCTCTCGAAGGACCCGAGGATCGCCGTCGGCTACTACGCCGGGGATTGCTCGCGCTTCCTGCGCAACGCCGACAACGACTGCCAGTACAGCGAAACGGACTGCTCCTCGTGCGGACCGGGTATCTACGAGTGCGGCGCCGTGCTCACGGGCACGATCTGGGACATCTGGCAGGCGCTCGACGCGACGGAGCCGGCGACGTCGGACGACCTGATCCGCTCGCTCGTGTTCAGCTCGATCCCGATGCACACGGGGGACGCCATCGACCCGTCGATCGCCGTCGACTTCCTGACGCTCGACGACGACGACGAGCTCATCGAGAACGGCACCCCGCACTACGCCGAGATCTGCGCGGGCTTCGCAGCGCACGGGATGGACTGCCCGCCGATCGTCGACGGCCTGGTCGTGAAGGGCACCGATCTCGATGCGGAGGGCCCGAGCGACGGACCTTTCGAGCCCGTCAGCGCAGACTACACGCTGCACAACCTCGGCCCTTCGCAGACCCTGACCTACTCGGTCACGAAGTCCGCGAACGCGCCCTGGCTCGTGCTCGGCACGACTGGAGGCAGCATCCCGCTCGGTGAAACCGCTACCGTGACGGTCTCGATCGACGAGACCCAGGCCGCGCTGCTCCCCGACGGCGACTACACGGCGCAGGTGAGCTTCGTGAACGAGAGCGGTGGGACCGGCAACGTGACCCGCACCGTGAAGCTGCGCGTGGGCGCGCCGGTTCCGATTTACACCGCCGACTTCGACGACGGCGATGAGGGCTTTACGCTCGACGGAGTGGTCGACAACCTGTGGCATCGGGCGACGACGTGCGTCGACACGCTCCCGGGTCACTCGGCTCCGGGCAGCCTGCACTACGCCAAGCCCGACCTGTGCAACTACACGACCCCGACGCCGATCCCGCATGCGATCACCTCACCGGAAATCGCGATTGTGGATCCGCTGATGGCCGAGCTCGGGTTCAACTACTTCCTCGAAACCGAAAACGACCCGAACTACGACACGGCCGAGGTGCGCATCTCCGTGGACGGCGGCCCGTTCCAGGTCGTGGCCAGCAACAACAGCGGTGGAGAAGCGCTGACCGAGGGCAACAGTTGGCGCCCGGTGCGCTTCGGCATCTCCGATTTGCTACCGGCGGGTCCGAGCAACATCCGCATTCAGCTGTTCTTCAACGCCGTGGACCCCCGCAACAACACGCGACGCGGCTTCGCCGTGGACGACCTCGTGGTCTACGCCCACGTCGATCCCTGCGTCGCGGAAGGCACCTGCCCCGTTTCGGGCGCCTTCCTCGAGTCGAACGGTCGAGTGGTCGTCGAGGCCGAAAGCTTTGCCACCAACACGCCGCGCTCGGCGCACCGCTGGGATCGGGTCTCGCACGGTCAAGCGTCCGGCCAGGCGCTGATGACCGCGAACCCGAACTCGAACCAGACGTTCGACACCAACTACAGCTCGGCCAGCCCCGAGCTCGCAGTGCCGGTTCGCTTTGCGACGACCGGCACCTACCACGTGTGGGTGCGCGGCCTCGGACCGAGCGCCAACGACGACTCGCTGCACGTCGGTCTCGACGGCGCGGCGACCGCGAGCTCCGATCGCATCACGGGCTTCACGAACGCCCTCGGCTGGAGCCGCAACACGATGGACGGCCCGGTGGCCACGCTTCAGGTGAGCCAGGCGGGCGTCCACACCCTCCACGTCTGGATGCGTGAGGACGGCTTCTCCTTCGACAAGCTGATCCTCACCCGCACGCAGTCGTTCACGCCGACCGGCACGGGCCCCGCCGAGAGTGATCGCGACGGTCCGCGCCCCTGCGCCGATTACTGTTCGAACCCGACGCGCTTCACGATCAGCGGCAGCTACCCCTCCGGCAACCTCGGCAGCGCAGCCACTTGCCACGAAACCACGTCCCCGCTGGTCGGCGGCACTTGCGGCAACTTCGTCAACCCGCGCAAGCTGCTCGTCAACGGCGTGCAGGTGCCCTGCAACTGGAGCAACTGGACCGCGCTGCCCGCCGCTAAGAACGGGGGGTATTGTATCCAGACCACGAGCGGCAATCAGTCCTACGCCGCGTTCACGGTCTGGTGAGGTTCTGTTCTCAGGGGCGGCACGCGCCGCCCCTCCCCGCCGAAGTGAATTCGGCGGGGCCCCTCCCCACGCGCTCACGCCTTTCGTCGGAGTTTTCCGCCAATCTCGGCAGATTCCTAAGCGTTTGTCGCTCTAGAGCCTCACGTAACGCCAGGGAGAAACGTCGAAGTGCAGATGATCGGCGTGCTTCGGATCCGCCGGGCCAATCAAGCCGCGGAAGATGTCACGCCGATCTCTGAGCTCCTCCGTGAGCTCGCGTAAGAAGCGGGCGTGCAGCGCGGCGGAAGCGCTGCGACTCGAGCCCCAGTGCTTTTGCACGCGTACCTGGAACCCGTGGCGCAGCGGTTTCGGCAGATCCGCCGGGAGCACGTCCGTCTTCTTCGCGGGGCCGAAGTCGAAGCCGACGATGTCGATGGCGTTGCCCAGGGCATGCTCGCTCAGCCGCCCGCGGTGCCGCCCGGTCGACGTGCGGCAGTTGTACCCGCCCGCATGCCGGATCCGCTGCGGCGTGCGTCCGTACACCCGAGTGGCAACTTCCGCAGCGACCGTCTCGAATCGCTCCAGTCGTTCACGGAACGCGCTGTGCACCGTCACCGGCACCGAGTACCGCAGCTTGGTCCCGCGGTACGTGATCATCGCACCCGGATCGCAGCTCTTCCGCGGCGATTCAACGTAGCGCTCCCTGTCGTCGAGCGCGTAGCGATCGCCGGGCAGTCCGTCCCAGATCGCATCCGCCGCCGCGGCCGTCGACGCTGGATCCGTGAGCACACAGCTCACTGCGAATAACCCCGCTATCAGGCTCGATGCTCGAAGACTCGGCAAGATCGAGGAGACACGCGGCGAGCGGCTTTCATTCCCGCGGCTTTGGCGCCGCGGCGCTGAGGGCTTTTCCGCGACTCAGCGGGCTTTCAATCGATCATCGAAATGGAACGCGGTCTTTCGAACCACACGCAGTTTTCGACAGTCGGGGTGAGCTGGGTTGATGAGGAAATTGCTTTCCGACGGGATCAATGCGGACGGAACTCGCAGGAGGCACGCTGAGCCTCCGTCGAGCCAGGCGTTTCCCTGGCTCTGGAGCGACCGGGGTGCCGGATACGACCGCCATTTGCGCGGCAGCGCTCGCGGCTCGATGCTCTCCATGGACACGCTCTTCGGCACCCTGATCTCGATCGCGATCAAATCTTCAGGCACCAGATCGCGGTCGCAGTGAACGAGGATCTCCAGGCTCGCCAGCGCCAGTGAGTCCGACGCATAGCAGACCAATCGACCCCGAGTGTGCCAGCGCCCTGAAGCGAAGATCCCACCCCGACCGTCCAAGGGGTCGCGAGCGAAGGGCTTGCGCGCGATGCGGAAGACTCGCACTAGGCGTACAGGCCGTAGTTGAGGCGAACGAGCGCTTCTTCCACTCGCCGGCAACCGATATCCGTGTCCAGCAGGCTCAGGGGGGCGACGCCACCGAGCGATCGATTGGCTTGGGACAACCATCGTCGCGCAGCGCTCACGCCGCCGAGCGCAGCCGAAGCCACGTGCGTCACGTAGGCGAGCCGATACAGCCGGTCCGACTCGATCGGCGAGAGTTGGCGAGTGTGCTTACGCCGAGCCAGCGTTCGCGGCGGGATCCCGACCACTGCCCCGATGTCTCCAGGCTCGAGCCCGAGCTGGATGGTGAGCGCTTCCAGCGAAGCGTAGGGCAAGCCATCGCGAACTCTGCGAAGCATGCCCTCCGTCTCGGAAATGCGCCCGAGCACCTTTTTCCCGCCCAGTAGATCGCTCACGTGAACTTGGGCCGGTTCTGCCATCTGGCAGAGACAATAATGCCAAACGACGCGGGAGACAACGCCGGGCGTCGCGCTCAAGAGCGATAGCGCGCCTGGGCGCTATTCGTTCTCTTCGAGCACGCAGCCGCCGTCCACGCAATGGACGGACTGCTGGGGTCTCGGGCCGCCACACGAGGACGGGACCTGAATGCACTCGTCCGGGCAGAGCGCGTCGACTTGGGCAACCGCGGACTCGAGCGGCGCAAGGTCCGTCGTCGGCGCCGAGAAGCCACAGTCGTAGACGCATTTGGGGCGCCTCCCGAACAGCTTGCAGTCGCTCGAGGAGTCGCACGCCAACGGAGCGTTCGCTACGGCCACGGACAGCAGTGTCAGCGATTTGGAGCGCACCGCAGCGCAATCCTCCCGATGTAGCTCGTCAACCACCACGCACTTGCCGGAAACACAGTCGGCGACGTTCTTCGTCGGAACGCAAGGAGGTGCAGGTTGTCGGCACTCGTCGCGACACAGCGCGTTCGCCTCGTCGACTGCGTCCTTCAGGGGTGCCTCGTCGGTCGTGGCGACGACCCAGCCGCAACCGTAGCTGCATTTCGTGATTCCCGTGAACAAGCGGCAATCGCTGGCAGAGCGACACTCAGCCGGCGCGTTCGCTTCGGCTTCCACCAAGATGGCTAGCGATTGGTCGCGAACCTCGCTGCACTCGAGCTCCGTATTCTCGGGCTCGGGGTTCTCGGGCTCGGGGTTCTCGGGCTCGTTGCGGGACTCTCCTCCGCACGCCGAGACCACCGTGACCACCGAGAACAACACACCTAGCCATTGCCAACGTTTCGCCATGCCCGCGCGCGAGCGTAGCACCGGTGGCGACCGAGCGCCCTGGCGCAAGGTCGACAGTGTCGTGCCAAGCTCCGCAACGAGCATGCGATTGTCCGCGGCCACGAGCCAGGTTCTGAAGTGCTCTGACGTCTTGTTTCGTAGCCAGCGCTCGAGGGCTCGAACGGTAGGATCGCTCCGCATGGCTGGGATTGAAGCCGGCTAGAATCCGGGCGTACTGCCGGCCCTGCGGCGCGTCAGCAGCTCGCGAAGGTCGGGCGCTAGTCGATCAGCAATAGGATCCCGAAGCCGCCACAGCCGATTGCGTCCGAACTTGACCGAATAAGCCGCGAACAGCACGACGAAAAATGCGTTTCCACCCGCGCGAGCAACGCAGGAGACGCGACCCAAGGGAACGACCTCGGTGGCAAGCAAGCACTCCGACGGATGGTCGAAGGCCCGATCCGCGGGGACTGCCGGCAAGAAAGCGTCGTCGAGCCCAGCGGAAAACATGACGCCATCAGTGTCGTCCTTCGTCCCGTGCACGGACACGCGAATACCAAGCTCCGCGGACAGATGCGCGGCCTTGGCCCAATACAGCCCAGACTCGGTGTGCATGAACGCAATGCCCGTGAACGGGTGCGCGCCGCACAAGCGGCCATTCCAGAGTTGGTCGACAACCTCGACGTAGGGTCCCGCTCCGGAACCGAGCTGCTCGGCTGCCTGGTAGGTCCGCCGCGTGCGCGAGGTCCAGTCGCCAGTCACGGTGACCTGCCCGCGCGCTACTGCGGCGGCCGCTAGCTCCGTGTCCAATCGTTCGAGTAGCTCGGGGCCCAGCGTCGTCATCCCTCGCTGTTCAAGGATGCAGCTTCTCTCCGCGGGCGAGCATTGCTACCAGCGTGGCGATGCGCTTTTCGCGCGTTTCAGCCTTCTTCGCCGTTTGGACGCGCCACAGCACGGCGTAACGGTTCGCCGAATTCAGTGTTTTGAAGAAGGCGGCGGCCTGCTTGTTCTTCGCGAGAGCCGCTTGGAGGTCCTCGGGCACCGTCGCGCGGCTCGGTGAATCGTAGGCAACGTCCCAGCGCCCGTCCTGCTTGGCGCGTTCGACCTGCGCGAGCCCTGCTGGTTGCATCGTGCCCGCCTCGATCAGCTTCAGCGCCTTCTCGCGGTTGATCTTGGACCAGACGCTCTTTGCGCCGCGCGGCGTGAACTTCTGAAGCCAGGAGGTTTCGTCGCCGCGCTGCTTCTGTCCGTCGATCCAGCCCCAGGTGAGCGCCACCTCGACCGCCTCGGCGTAGGTGACGGAAGGAATGCCCGACGCCTTCTTCGCGAGCCTCAGCCAGATACCGCGTGACGAAGCGTGATGGCCAGCGAGCCACTTCGAGAACGCGCGCGGCGTCGCAAAGGACAGGGTCGGCAGCTCTGCTGCCGGTGCGGTCTTGTTCTTCATGGAACTACCGGCGGTAGGTGTTTACACGTAGCGAGCACACCCCCGGTCTCGCAGAGGTCGAGGTGACGCCGGAGGGCGTGGTCGTAGGCGCTGAAAGCGCGGCTTGCGCGATGCCCGGACTGGACCCGAGCACCGAACCCGATGCCGAACGCCAAGCCGGACGCCCCAGCACAGCCCCACGTGAGTCCTCCAGGGTATTCGTCGGGTTTCGCGATCACCAACACACCGGCGCCCGCCGCCGCCACGATGCCGACGACGATCATTCCGGTACCGAGCACACCCAGCGCTGAGCTCGCGCGCACGTCACTCGCCATGCTCGAATCGGATGGGACGACGGGCAGCAGGTCTTGAACGTGCTCGACCCGTTGACCGTTGCCGAGCACGATGTAGTCGGTCCGGTGGGACGTACGGTTGCGCTTGCCCAGATCCGGCGACGGCTCCGATTTGCGTGTGACCGATCGATCAATCGGCCGCAGGCGCTCATAAGCACGGAGCCGCTCGGATTCGGCAGCGTTCGCAGCCGGCGCCTGGAGCGTCACGTGCCCACCGCAGCCCAACAGCAAGCCCGCGATCATCAACCCCGAAACGCTCGATCCCCAAACACTCCGCATCGTCAGTCCTTCAATAGTCCGGCTGTTCGTGCCTAGCAACGGCGCTGGGAGTCTGATCCGACGCATCTGGCAGTGACGGCTCGCCAGGCTCGGCCGAGAGCCCGGCTCGGGTATAACTCGCGCATGCTCAAGGTTTACGGATTTGCTCGCGTGAATCGCGGGGCGCGCGGCAACACGCGGGACTTGCGGGTGCTGTGGGCGCTGGAAGAGATGGGGCTCGGGTACGAGATCGTGGGGCTGGATCATCCGAACCACGATCTGGATTCGGCGGAGTACCGCGCGGTGAATCCGTTCGGGCAGATCCCGGCGATCGATGACGACGGGACGGTGGTGACGGAGTCGGGAGCGATCCTGCTCTACTTGGGGCGCCAGAGCGGCAAGCTGATGCCGCGCGATCTGGCGGGCGAGGCTCAGGTGTTGCGCTGGAGCGTGGCCGCGCTGAGCACGGTGGAGCTACCTCTGCTGTCGCACTGGTTCGTGAATCTGAGCGGCGGCAAGGGCACGAAGCCGAGCGAGGCGCTGCGTGGCTGGGGAGCGATGCGCGTCCAACAGCTCGACGGCTGGCTTGCAGGGCGTGAGTTCGTCGCGACGGACCAGTTCACGGTCGCCGACATCCTCATGACGCACGTGCTGGGCGGTGGCACCGATCCGGGGCTACTCGAGCCCTGCGCAAACGTGCTCGCGTACCGGGCGCGCTGCCTGGGACGGCCGGCATGGGAGCGCGCCTTCGCCGCTTATTGCGAGCGCGTCCAGGCGGCGTAAGGGCTCACGGCACGCGGTCCTCGCAATTCGCTGCTCCCGCTTCACAAACGCCGCCGCCCACGGCACGAAAATTCAGGGAGCCCCTGGGCACGCAGTACGAATCCAGGTTCAGGTCGACGGCGGTGGCCCCGACGAAGTCGACACACACCATGGTGGAAGGGCAGGTGCAGTAGGGCCCCGCGCCTGCGCCGTCACAGGGGCAGCTGCAGACGGACCCGATGCTCGGTGGCCGCTCCACGAGCTGAGGCTGAACCGCGACACTCACGGGCTCTGCGCCAAATGGAGTGACACAGCCGTCCGACGCCGCGCTCTGCCCGTAGGGACAACTGACGCGCCCCTGGAAGCCGTGCACGACACAGACGCCCGTTGCGCACGCAGCTGACGCGGTTTCGACCAGGACCTCGCTGGCAGTGAAACCGGTGAAGGCGCCCTCGTCCTCGAGCTCGGAAATGCACACGTCCCCGACGCTTGGAGGCGCTTCCGGCTCGTTGCTTTCGGCTCTTCCGCCGCAACTCGGGGCGAGGGTCAGCAACAAGACCATCCAAAGTCCATCATCCATGGGCGCCGAGCTCCTCGTGGGTGCGTCGGCCATAGGTGGGGACCGAATTAAAATTTGGCTCAGCTTCGGCGACGAAAAGGGATCGCTCCCCGGGCGTCCCTACATAGGCACGGCGTGATCGCTCTCAGGGCTCTCGTTCCGGCGCTGGCCGCGGCCATGGTCGGCTGCGGCGCCGGAAGCGACGGCTCGCCGGCGGGGGCGGAGCCGAGCGGGGTCGACGTGCTCGATTTGCGCTGCGAGGCGCTGCCCGAGCCGGTGTCGCTGCGGCGGCTGACGCGGTTCGAGCTGGAGAACGCGATCTCGGATGCGCTCGGCCTGAGCGTGGACTCGTCGGGATTGCCGCCGGACGAGGAGTCGTACGGGTTCGAGAACCAGGCCGACACGATCACCGTCACGGATCTGCACGTGGACGGGCAGCTGCGCCTGGCGGAGGCCGTCATCGAGACACTGTCGAGCGACCCGGCGAAGGTCGCGGCGCTTTCTCCTTGCGCTGAGGACGAAGCCCAGTGCGCGTCGCGGTTCGTCGAGTCCTGGGGACGGCGCTTGATGCGGCGTGAGCTGAACGACGGCGAGCGCGAGAAGCTGAACGCGTTGTTCGACGCGCCGGGGACGAGCTTCACGGAGGGCGCGGCGAGCGTGATCGGAGCGCTACTGTTGTCGCCGGAGTTCTTGTATCGCGTGGAGCGAGCGGCCGGCGAGGGCGGGCTGGCCTCGCCGTGGGTGTTGGCTTCGCGGCTATCGTTTCTGTTGTGGGGCTCGGGGCCCGACGACGAGCTCCTGGATGCCGCCGCTGCGGGGGCGCTGGCGTCGCCCGCGGACGTGCTGGCCCAAGCGCAACGGATGCTCGAGGAGCCACGGGCGAAGCGCGGGCTCTCGCACTTCTACGAGTACTGGCTGGGGCTCTCTCAGCTGGAGTTCGTCGATAAGGATCGGCGGCTGTTTCCGCGGTGGAACGACGAGATGCGCGAGCTCTTGCGCGGGGAAACGCTGCACTTCGTGGAGGGGGTGATCTGGGAGGAGGGGGCCAAGCTGTCGACGCTGCTCGGAGCTTCGTTCACGTACGCGACGCCACTGGTCGCGGACTTCTACGGCGTGGCGCCGGTTTCGAACGACGCGAAGGCTTTCGTGAAGACAGCGCTGCCGGCCGAGCAGGAGCGGCGCGGGATACTGAGTCAGGGCGCGATCCTGAGCCGGTTCGCGACCGCGAACCAGTCTTCGCCGATCCACCGCGGGAAGTTCGTGCGAACGCAGCTCCTGTGTACGATCCCGGCGCCCCCTCCTCCCGATCTGGTGGTGTTCCCGCCGCCGCTCGACGCCGCGAACCGAGTGACGACGCGCGAGCGGTTCGCGCAGCACCGCGAGGATCCGGCGTGCAATGCCTGTCACGAGCTCTTGGATCCGGTGGGCTTCGGGTTCGAGCACTTCGACGCGACCGGACGCTACCGAGAGCGCGAGGGCACGAACGCGATCGACGACTCGGGCTACCTGGTCGGGACGGACGTGGACGGCGCGTTTCAGGGCGTGTCCGGGCTCTCGGAGAAGCTGCTCGCCAGCGCGCAGGTGAAGCGTTGCGTCGCGACGCAATGGTTTCGCTATGCGTTCGGGCGCGGCGAGACCGCGGGCGATGCGTGCACGCTGGACAAGCTGGAGGACGTGTTCGTGCGCTCCGGCGGCGACCTGAAATTGCTGATGCTGGCGCTGACGCAGACGACGCCGTTCCTTTCGCCGGCGCCCGAACCCGAAGCGGAGGAAGAGCCGTGAGCACGCGACGACAAATGCTGGGCGGGTTGCTCGTCACGGGCTTCGGGTTGCCATTCTTGGAAGGGCTCGCGCACGCCCAGGAGGCGCCGCCCAAGCGCTTCGTGGTGATGTTTTCGGCGAACGGCACGATCGAGCCACGCTGGGCGCCGTCGGGAACGGAGCGCGACTTCACGCTCGGGCCGATCCTGGAACCGCTCGCGGGGTACCAGGAGGACCTGGTGATCGTGCAGGGCGTGCAGCAGATGGGCGACAAGGGCGACGGGCACCAGAACGGCATCGGCGGGATGCTGACCGGTGCACCGCTATTGCCCGGGAAGTTCGCGGGACAGGGCGTGCCGCCGACGGGGTGGTCGAGCGGACCCTCGGTAGACCAGCGCGTGGCCGACGTGATCGGGCGCGATACGGCGTTCCGTTCCCTCGAGCTCGGGGTGCAAACGGGGACCGCCGACAACTTCGGACGGATGTGTTACCGCGCGCGCAACCGGCCGCTGCCGCCGCTGGACGAGCCGCGGCGCGTGTTCGAGACGTTGTTCGCGCCGGTGCACGCGGATCCCGCGCAGCGCGAGAAGCTGCGGTCGCGCCGGGCGTCGGTGCTGGACTTTGCGAAGGGCGAGTTCTCGGCGCTGTCTTCAGAGCTCGGGAGCGCGGATCGGCAGCGGCTGGACCGGCATTTGACGTATCTGCGCGAGGTCGAGGAGCGCCTCGGAAAAGCCGAGAGCGAGACGCTCTCCTGTTCGGTGCCAGCGAGGCCGCCGGAGCTGCCCGCCAGCAACGACTCGTACCCGGAGCAGGGCGCGCTGCAGATGGATTTGCTCGCGCTGGCGCTTTCGTGCGGGCGGACGCGGGTCGCTTCGCTGCAATGGTCGCGTTCGGTGTCGCAAGTGCGGTTCACGTGGCTCGGGATCCAGGAGTCGCACCACGAGCTGTCGCACCTGCCGGACTCGGACGCGCCAGCGATGGATAAGCTCACGCAGATCAACGCCTGGTACGCCGAACAGTTCGCGACGCTGATCGAACGGCTGAAGTCCTATCCCGAGGGTGACGGAACGCTGTTCGACAATAGCCTCCTCTTGTGGTGCAACGAGCTCGGTAAAGGCAACAGCCACAGCCGCAAGCATGCGCCGTACGTGCTGGCCGGGAGCGCGGGCGGCGCGCTCGAGACGGGCCGCTACCTGCGTTACGACGGCGATCCGCCGCACAACGACTTCTTGGTGTCGGTGCTCAACGTGCTCGGCGTGCCGGACCAGAGCTTCGGTTTTGCGGATTGGTGCAACGGACCACTCTCAGGGATGGTGTGAAATTCATGAACGTGACGGCTTTGATTGCGATCAGCGGCGCGCTCGCGGCGCTCGGTTGCGGCAGCGACGACAAGTCCGATGACTCCGACGGCTCCGGCGACGGCGCGGGTGGCAGCGGCCCGAGCACGCTGTGCGCGGCCGCGGCTGGGCCGATCAATCCGGCGGCGCTGCTCGACGATTTCGAAGACGGCGACGCGGATTTGGCGATGAACGAAGGCCGCCAGAGCCAGTGGTGGATGACGCCCGACGGAACCACGGGCGAGAGCACGCCGCTCGAAGGCGCCGTGTTACCCGAGCGCATCGTCGGCGGGCGCTGCGAGAAGAGCCTGTACGGTCTGCACCTGAGCGGGCAAGGCTTCACCGACTGGGGCGCGGCCCTGAGCGTGAGCCTGCGCTGGGAAGACGGCCCGGGAGAGGTGCCGGTCGATCTGAGCCAGTACCGCGGGGTTCGGTTCTTCGCGCGCGCCGGGGAGCTCAACACGGCGACGCTGCGCTTCGGCGTGCACGACGTGCACACCCACGGCAAGGGTGGGATCTGCGATCCGAACACGATGGAGGTCGGCGTCGGGTGCTGGGACTCGTTCGGGATCGACGTGAAGCCGCTCGACACGGAGTGGAACGAGTACTCGATTGGCTTCGCCAGCTTGAAGCAGCGCGACTTCGGGGTGAAGGCCGAGCTCGACTTGAGCCAGGTGTACCAGATCGACTTCGTGGTCTCGCCGAACTCGATCTTCGACGTGTGGCTCGACGACGTCTGGCTGTTCGAGTGAGTTTCAGCGCCGGCTAGGCGACTCGTGATCCCGGGTGGTAGGCTCGGGAACGCATGAATGATCCGGACGTGGTCGTGGTAGGCTCCGGCCCCAACGGGCTCGTGGCCGCAGCGACCCTGGCGCGGCAAGGGCTGCGCGTGATGGTGCTGGAGGCGAATCCGGATCGGCCCGGCGGCGCGGTGGGCAGCGGTGAGACGACCGTGCCCGGGTTCACGCACGACCTGGGCGCCGGTTTTTTTCCGCTCGCGCGCGTCAGCAGCGCTTACCGCGATCTGCCGATCGAGCAGCACGGCGTGGAGTGGTTGAGCGCGGACGTCGAGTCGGTGCACCCGGCGCTCGACGGAAGCTCGGCCAGCATTTTCCGGCGCGATCGGCGCGAGGGTGCACGCCCCGATCACTTCGGGAGCGAGGCCGACACGGCGACGTGGAATCTCCTGCTCGACGTCCACGCCAAGCACGAGCCGGCGTTGTTCCGCGCGCTGTTGTCACCGCTGCCGGGTATCGGCAATTGGCTCGGTATCGGGCTGATCCGGTTGCTGAAGCTCGGGAGCTATTTTCTTTCCACCAGCGGCGGCCTGTCGCGGCGCTGGTTCGAGAGCGAAGCCGCGCGGCGCGTCTTGCCAGGGCTCGCGCTGCACGCCGACCTCGGGCCGAGCGATCCTCTGGGCGGAGCGACCGGCTACGTGTTGACGTTCAGCGCGGGGACGGTCGGCTATCCGGTGCCGCGGGGCGGCGCGCAGCGCATCACCGACGCGCTCGTGACGCTGCTCGAAAAATGGGGCGGGCGGCTGCGGCTCGGCGCGCGCGTGGAGCGCGTGATCGTGCGCGGCGGGCGCGCCGTGGCCGTGCGCGTGAACGGCGGCGACGAGATCCCGGCCGCGCGCGCGATCGTGGCGGACACGGCGCCGTCCGCATTGCTTCTGGAGCTGGTGGGGCGCGAGCATCTGCCGAATTGGGCGGCGCGCGCGGCGGCGAAGTTCGAGCCCGGATGGGGCACCTTCAAGGTCGATTTTGCGCTCGCCGGGCAAGTGCCGTGGCGCGACCCACGCGCGCAGCAGAGCGCCACCGTGCACCTCGGCGAGAGCATCGAGGATCTGGCGCGCTTCACGGCCGAAGTGCGCAGCGGGCGCTTGCCGCAGAAGCCGTACCTCGTGGTGGGGCAGCAATCGCTGTTCGATCCGACGCGCGCGCCCGAGGGCTGCCACACGTTGTACGTGTACACGCACGTTCCGGGGCGGATCGAGTGCGGCTGGGACGCGGCGCGCGAGCGCTTCGCCGACGACATCGAGACGCGCATCGAGGGGCTCGCGCCCGGGTTTCGCGCGCGCGTTCTGGGACGCAAGGCCTGGGCGCCCGACGATCTCGAGCGCTGGAACTCGAATCTGGTGCAGGGCGATCTCGGCGGGGGCTCGAACGTGTGGTCGCAGCAGCTGTTTCTGCGCCCGTTCTTCCCCGCGTTCCGCTACCGGATGCCCGTCGCCGGCCTGTACCTGTGCTCGGCATCGACGCACCCGGGCGGCGGCACGCATGGAATGTGCGGCTTCAACGCGGCAAAGCGCGTGCTCGCGGATCTGTGAGAGTGTGGGGGCTATTCGTCGCGGGCCACGAAGACCGCGAGCGCCGTGGGATCGGCGTTGCACGAAGGGGACACGGCGACATAAACGTCGAATCGGCGATTCCCGACGCTGATTTCTCCTGTTTCGTGCGAAGGAACGCGCGTGCCGTCGCCGTAAACGATGTCGGAGAGAGCCATGGCTTCGAACCCGCCATCGACGGGGCACGCATCGAGCAACCAGTCGCAGCGCGGCTCGAGGACAAGATCGGAGCCGAGGACATCGGTGCGCCGAGCCAGGGCCGAGACCTCCGAAAGGGCGCCCTTCGAGTAGGCAACCAGGGCGTCCCCGGCCGGCGTCTCCCGCAACAGTACGGTGTAGTATTCGCTGATGGTGAGCCACGCTGCTCGTTTCAGCAGCGTCAGTACTGCGGCATCGCCGGTCACGCGTAGCGGCCCGTACTCCGTGGAAAACTCGAGCGAGTTGGTCGTCGAACCGACGAGGGAGAGGGCCAACTCGGCGCCCCCGCTCGAGAACAGGTCCCAATCGAGCTGACTGGTGTCGACCGAGATGGGCGGCGTGTCAGTTCCGAGCCGGCATTCCGGCAATCCGGCCAATTCGACCGGCTGCTCTGCCGAGAGCTCTGCCCACTCGGTCGACACCACGTTCAGATCGAGCTCCACGCGCGGTGCAAAGTCGGCCGGAGCGCAAGGCGTGCCGGAGCTCGGGTTCGCGTCGGAGTACGTCTCGTAAGACGCTTGGCGAAGGCGAACGTCGTAGGTGCTTCCGTCAATCCGTGTGGTGATACGCGTGCCGGGCGCGACACGCACGGCTCGGTCGGCGTCGATCACGGCCTCGAAGCGCTCGATTTGGCGCACACAGTCCGTGTCGCCGCCACGATCCAGCACGTACTCGGCCGTGCAAAGAGACTGAATCGAGATCGGTAGTCCCAGAGCGCCCTCGGCGCTGGTCGCGCCTGCCAGGGTTGCGAGCAGCACCGGGCCGTCTTGCTCGGTTCGCAGGGAGAACGCTTGCGAAGGCACCGACGCCAAGGGGTTCGGCCTCTCGGAGCGTTCCCAGGCCGACAGCCAGAAGCGCGTACCGATCGCGACGCCTTCGAACGAGACCGACGACGCACCCCGCACGAACAGCGAGACGCGCTGGCCTCCCTCGTCGACCAGGTCGAGCTGCTCGGGCGAGGCGCGCTCGACGAACACCTCGCCTTCGATCGTGAGGACCTGCGGCGGCCATACGTAACCCCTGTTCAAGCCCGGGAACTCGAGACTCACTGACAGCTCGTCCTCGAGCGGTCCTTCGAGCGGCTCGCAGGCGTCCGCGCTTCCGGCTTCCGCACCCGCTCCGTCCCTCATCGAGGCGTCCTCGGAGCTACACGCGCCCAACGCGAGGACCGACAACCCCAACCAATAGGCTCTCATGGTGCCGAGACACCAGCAAGCGCCGGACCAGCGCCTGCCTCGCTGGTTTCTCGCGGAAAAGCCGCAGCGGGGCTTGTGCCAGTGTGTGTCAGAGAGCGCGAGTCAGTCGCTCGCTGTCCGCCCTAACGGGATTGAGCTCCGTCGAACATGCCGCGGATCTTCCGCCACAGGCCGGAGCCGATCATGTCGTCTGCCACGGCGAGCACTTGCTGGACGGCGGCGAGCAAGTCGCCTTCACCCGCCCAATACTCTTTCGCGATCTCGCCGTTGCCGGAGTTGATCACGCTGTTCAGCGCGTAGGCCGCGACCGCGACGTCGTCCACGTAGCCCACCGGACCGAGCACTGCTTCCGGCAGGGCGTCGATCGGGGAGACGAAGTAGGCGATCGCCGCGGCGAGCTTGGCCTTGTCCGCAACCGGGACGCGCTTGTCGAGCGCGAGCCGGCACATCAAATGGAAGAGATCAGGCGCGAGCAGGAGCACCTGCGCGTGGCGAAAGCCCTCCCCGCGGTCCGTCAACCAGGCGGCGATGCGCTCGCGCAGCTGGTGGTAAAAATCACCATGTTTCTCGTGACGATCCATGGCCTCAGCCGGGGAGCTTAGCTCACGTCCGCCGAAACGACAGGTGCGTCGCTTGCTCGGTGTTGGAGCGATCGACGAGCTGATATCCGAGCTCGTTCAGATCGAGGCCGTGCAGCAGGTGCTCGCCCTTGCCGAGGATCACGGGCGCCACGGCCAGGTGCATCTCGTCGATCAGGCGCGCCTTCAGGTATTGGCGGATCGTCTCGACACCGCCGCCGATACGGATGTCGCGCTCCCCCGCCGCTTCCCGCGCTCGCCGCAGCGCCTCTTCGATGCCGCCCGTGACGAAGTGGAAAATCGTTCCGCCCTCCATCTCGAGCGAGGGCCGAGCGTGATGCGTGAGCACGAACACCGGCACGTGGTACGGCGGGCTCTTCCCCCACCAGCCGCGCCAGGTCTCGTCGGGCCATTCGCCGCGGACCGGGCCGAACATGTTGCGGCCCAGGATCCAGGCGCCGAGGTTTTCCGTGCCACGGCGCGCGAACTCGTCGTCCAGCCCGGTCGTCCCCTGGTCCGAGCTCCCGTACATGCTCTTGAAGGTGCGCGTCGAGACCAGCCAGGGATGCAGGTCTTCCCCCAGCTTGCCGAGCGGGTCCTGGGTGCTCTGATCGGGGCCCGCGCCGTATCCGTCCAGCGAAATCGAGAAGCAGTTCACTCGTACTTTGGCCATGGCTTTCTCCTTTTCAGAGAGGTCGAACGGCGGCGACGCGGATCGACAGGCCGCGACGATTTTTTTCGGATCCCCTCGTCAGCGCAGCAGAGAAGCGCCCGTGAGTCGCTCGAGCCGCTCCATGGCACCGCGCACGCCGAACAGCGTGGACCCGTCGGGTGGAAGCGTGGGACCGAGCGCTACGGTCGCGGCGATCGCGCACAGATTGAGGGTTGCGGCTTCGATGTCCTCCCGAACCGGCGTGAGCTCCCAGACGGAAGGACAGCGCGCCGCGAGCAGCCCCATCCCACCCGCACGCCCGCGCTCTTCTGCATCGCGCGCTTCCCGGTAGTCGTCGGCGCTGGCCGGGCGACTTTGGATCAGGAACTCCGAGCGAAACACCCGGCGCTTGCTTTCCAATCGCACGCGAAGCTCCTGACCCTCGACCGGTGGCACCTCGGAACGCCGATCCCGGAGCTCGAGCACCTCGAGATCGGCCTCGAAGAAGCGGGTGGCCGCGCGAACCAGAGCCGCCGGGTCCACGACCGCATCGGGGGCTTGAGCGAAGATGCGGTAGGGCGCTCGAGGCACGGCCATGGACTGTGCGACTAGCCGTGTGGCCGACGATTCGCAATAACGCGATGCGTTATTTGTATCCGATTGACCCATAGCCGCCCAAGCGCCAGTTTCCGCCGGGCCCAGCAGGGCGGACGGGTTCGAGGAACGACGATGCAAACCAAGCGGATGGACATTTGTGTGCTCGGTGGAGCGGGGCATATCGGCCTGCCGCTCTCGATCCTGCTCGCGCAGCGGGGGCTCGAGACGCTGGTCTACGACCTGAACCAGAAGACGATCGACGTCGTCCGCTCCGGAAAGATGCCGTTCCTCGAGGAGCACGCAGAGCCGCTGCTGCACGAGGTGCTCGAGAAGCGGAAGCTGCACTTCACCACCAAAGCCTCCGACCTGGCAGGCGTGCCGGCGATCGTGATCACGGTCGGCACACCGGTGGACGAGTTCCTGAACCCGTCGACCAAGGCGATTCAGGACTGCATCGATTCGCTGTTTCCGATCCTGAGCGATGACCAGCTGCTGGTGCTGCGCTCGACGGTGTGCCCGGGCACGACCGAGTGGCTCGACGAGTACCTGAAGGCGCGCGGCAAGCGGCTCAGGGTCGCCTTCTGCCCGGAGCGCGTCGTTCAAGGCTACGCCATCGAGCAGATCCGCTCGCTGCCTCAGATAGTCAGCGGCACGACGCCGGAGGCGGAAGAGGCGGCGGCTCAGCTGTTCCAGGCACTCGCGCCCGAGATCGTGCGCATGTCGCCGCGCGAGGCGGAGTTCGGAAAGCTGTTCTGCAACGCGTACCGCTACATCCAGTTCGCGGCCACCAACCAGTTCTACATGATGGTGACGCGCGCCGGCCTCGACTACGCCAAGATCCACGCGGGGATCACCCAGAACTACGCGCGGATGAGCGACTTTCCGCGGCAGGGCTTCGCCGCGGGGCCGTGTCTGTTCAAGGACACGATGCAGCTCACCTCGTACTCGAACAACCAGTTCAGCATCGGCATGGATGCAATGCTGGTCAACGAAGGGCTACCGCTGTTCTTGGTGGAGCAGATCGCGAACCGAGTCGAGCTCGCTAAGGCCACGGTGGGCCTGCTCGGCATGGCCTTCAAGGCCAACAGCGACGATACGCGCTCGTCGCTCAGCTACAAGCTGAAGAAGGCGCTGCGCCTGCGCGCCTCGCGCGTGCTGTGCACCGACCCGCACGTGACGACCGACTCCGAGCTCCTGCCGCTCGAGCGCGTGGTGAACGAGAGCGACGTGTTGATCCTGTGCGTCCCGCACCAGGCCTACCGCGGCCTCGACCTCGGCAAGAAGCCCGTGATCGACGTGTGGAACTTCTTCAATCGAGGGACCGCGATGCCCGCCGAGCTCCGGGGATGAGTCGGATCCGCGTCGGCGTGATCGGGGGCGGCTTCGGCGCACGCGTGCAGGCACCGGCGTTCCGCCTCGACCCTCGCTTCGAGCTCGTGGGGCTCGCGTCCCGAGCGCCGGAGCGCGCTCGAGCCGCCGCGGACAAGGCCGGCATCGGCAAGGTGTACTCGAGCGCCGCCGAGCTCGTGAACGATCCGAACATCGACCTCGTGAGCATCGCGGTGCCGCCGCGCGAGCAGCCAGACCTGCTCGAGCTGGTGCTCGACGCGAAGAAGCACGTCTTCGCCGAGAAGCCGATCGGCGGCGGAGCCGCGCGCGCTCGGAGCTTCGCGGAGCGCGCCGACGAGCTCGGTGTCGCGCACGTGGTCGACTTCGAGTTCCCGGAAATCGACGTCTTCCAGCGGGCGCGCGCCTGGCTCGACGAGGGCAAGATCGGCCGGGTGCGGCACGCAACGGTTGCGTGGCACATCGAATCCTACGCGCACCGTCACGGGCTCCGCGACGGCTGGAAAGTGTCGGCGAGCGCCGGTGCCGGGGTGCTCGGCCTGTTCTTGTCGCACTCGTTCTACTACCTAGAGTGGCTGCTGCATCAGCGCATTACCGGGCTCCATGCGCGGCTCGTCGCGGATCCGCTCGTGGCCGAGGATGCCGCCGAGGAGGTGGTGCACGCTTCGCTCCTGTGCGGCGCGGTCCCGGTCTCGGTCGCGGCGAGCTCGTGTTCGCGGGCCGGCAACGGGCACCGCATCGAGATCCACGGTGACTCGGGGGCGATCGTGCTCGACAACCCGAACACCGACTACATCAGCGGCTTCACCCTGTCGCTGTTCGACGAGCCGGGCCACGTCGCGCTTCGCGAGGCCTCGAGCTTTCAGCCCGCGCCAGGGGTCGACGGCCGGGTCGCCGCAGTCGCTTCCTTGTTGAGGCGCCTCGGCGATTGGATCGAACGCGGAGCTCGTTGCTCGCCGGATCTCGGCGACGGCGCGCGCATCGAGCGCTGGCTCGAACAGGCCAGAACCCACGGAAAAGCATGAAGGCAAAGCACTACCTGGTCACCGGAGGAACCGGCTTCATCGGCAGCGCGCTGGTGCGCGCGCTGGTCCACGCGGGCCATCGCGTGCGCGTGCTCGACGACGAGTCGCGCGGTCGCTCGGGGCGGCTCGCCGACGTCGCGTCGCACCTCGAGTTCGTGCCCGGCGACGTGCGCGATCCGCTCGCCGTGCAACAGGCCGCGCGCGGCACCGACGCGATCGCCCACCTCGCGTTCGTGAACGGCACCGAGTTCTTCTATCAGAAGCCCGAGCTGGTGCTCGAGGTCGGCGTGAAAGGCATGATCAACGTGCTCGACGCGATGGCCTCCGAGAAGGTCCCCGAGCTGATGCTGATGTCGAGCTCTGAGGTGTATCAGACCCCGTCCAAGGTACCGACCGACGAGAGCGCGCCGTTCTTCATCCCCGATCCGCTGAACCCGCGGTACTCGTACGCCGGTGGCAAGCTGATCAGCGAGCTGCTCGCGATCAACTACGGGCGCAGCCGCATCGAGCGCGTCACGATCGTGCGGCCGCACAACGTGTACGGGCCGGACATGGGCTTCGAGCACGTGATCCCGCAGTTTGCGCTGAGGATCGCCAAGCTGATCGCCGAGCGCGGAGCCGAGGCCCCGCTGCCGTTCCCGATCCAGGGCTCCGGCACCGAGACGCGCGCCTTCGTGTACATCGACGACTTCGTCGACGGCACGCTGCGAGTGCTCGAGCGGGGTGAGCACATGAACATCTATCACGTGGGTACACAGCGCGAAGAGCCGATCCGTCGCCTGGCCGAGCTCGTGGGTGAGGCTGCCGGCGTGAAGCTCGAAATTCAGGCAGGGCCGCTGGCCCCCGGCGGAACTCCGCGGCGCTGCCCGGACATCGGCAAAGTCTCGAAGCTCGGTTACTCCCCGAAAGTCAGCCTCGAAGAAGGCCTGAAGCGCACCGTGGCCTGGTACCTGGAGCACGGGCAGAAGAGCCAACCATGATCGACGACAAGAAGAACGTGCTGGGCAAGCGCAACAGCACCGAAGTGACGGCTTGCCAGATCTGCGACAGCAGCGAGCTCGACTCGGTGTTGTTCCTCGGCTTCCTGCCGCCGGTGAACCTGATGCAGAAGGCCGGTCAGGCGCTGAGCGAGCAGCCCGCGTACCCGGCCGAGCTCTTGCATTGCAAGCGCTGCGGCCTCGCCCAGCTCGGGCTGGTGGTCAGCGCGTCGGTGTTGTTCCCGGCCGAATACCCGTACACCAGCAGCACCACGCGCATCCTCCGCGAGAACTTCGCGGAGCTATCCGAGGAAGTGCGCGCGTTGTACGGCCTCGCACCGAACGATCTGGTCGTGGACATCGGCTCCAACGACGGCAACCTGCTCAGCAACTTCAAAGATCACGCGCGCGTGCTCGGCATCACGCCGGAGGACATCGGCAAGCTCGCGGTGGCGCGCGGCATCCCCACGCTGTTCACCTACTTCGGCAAGGCAGCGGTGGAAGAGGTCTTGAAGACCCAGGGCAAGGCCAAGCTCGTCACGGCCACCAACGTGTTCGCGCACATCGATCAGGTGCACGAGGTGGTGCGCTCGATCAACGATCTGCTGGCCGACGACGGCATCTTCGTCTCCGAGTCGCACTACCTGATGCCGCTGCTCGAGACGCTGCAGTACGACACGATTTATCACGAGCACCTCCGCTACTATTCGCTCGAGAGCCTGTCCTACCTGCTCGGCATGCACGGCCTCGAGATCGTCCACGCCAAGGCGATTCCGACGCACGGCGGCTCGATCCGCGTGTACGCCGCGAAGAAGGGCTCGCGCCAGGTGTTGCCGAGCGTCGCCGCGGCGTTCGAGAAGGAGAAGAGCTTCGGCATCGGCGCCGAGCGCCTGGCGGAGTTCCGGCAGAAGGTGCTGAAGTCGAAGCTCGACCTGTTGTCCCTGCTCCGCGGCATCAAGGCCGAGGGCAAGCGGGTGGACGCGATCAGCGCGCCGTCGCGCGCGAGCACGCTCGTGAACTACGTCGGCATCGACGACGCGATGATCGACCGCGTCCTCGAGATCGAGGGCTCTTACAAGATCGGCAACTACCTGCCCGGCACGCGCGTGCCGATCGTCGGCGAGCAGGCGTTGTTCCAGGATCCGCCGGATTATGCGCTGCTCCTGTCCTGGCACATCGCCGAGGAGCTGATGCCGAAGCTGCGTCAAAAGGGCTTCGGCGGAAAGTTCATCGTGCCGCTGCCCGAGCCGCGCATCGCCTGAGCAGGGAAGGTTCGCATGCTCGCGATCGACTTCGTGATCCCGGTCTACAACGAGGGCGACAACATCCGCCCCGTGCTCGAGTCGCTGAAGCAGGGCGTCGCGGCGCCGCTGCGCGTCTTCATCTGCTACGACCAAGACGACGACACCACGCTCTCGGCGCTGAGCGGCTACGACCCGGGCTACCCGGTCATCCCCGTGAAGAACGCGATCCGGAAGGGCCCGCACGGCGCAGTCGTCACCGGCCTCCGCGCCACCACGGCACCGCTGGTGATGGTGATCCCGGCCGACGACGACTACAACGCCGACACCTTTCAGCGCATGCGCGAGGTCGCCGAGGGCGGCGCCGACATCGTGTGCGCGAGTCGCTTCATGCCGGGCGGCACGATGGTCGGCTGCCCGTGGCTGAAGGCCGTGCTGGTGCGCTCCGGCGCGTTTACGCTGCGCCACCTGGGTAAGCTGCCGACGCACGACGCGAGCAACGGACTCCGGCTGTTTTCCCGGCGCTTGCTCGACAGCATCGAGATCGAGTCGACGGTCGGGTTCACGTACAGCATCGAGCTCTTGGTCAAGGCGCACCGCCTGGGCTGGCGGGTGGAGCAGGTGCCCGCGCGCTGGTTCGAGCGCAAGCAGGGACAGAGCCGGTTTCGGGTATTCAAGTGGATCCCGCCGTATTTGAAGTGGTACGCGTACGCCTTCGAGACGACCTATCTGAAGCCCTCGCCGAACAGCGTGCCGCTGCGGCGCAGGTGAAAGTCGCTCGCCGTGGAGCGGATTGTCGGGAAACTGAGCGGGTGGCAGCGGCGCGCTCGGGCATGGGTCGCCACGAGCGACGCCTGGCAGATCGCGGCGCTCGTGCTGGTCGTGAGCGGCGTGCTGGTCGCGCGCTGTTGGCCGATGTTTCTCCATCCCACGCTTCCGGCCGAAGACGGCAAGCGCATCTTCGCGTATTTCTACAGTAACCGTGAGCTCGAGTATCTGGTCCGCGAGAAGGCCGGATACATTCCGCTGTTGCCCAATCTGCTGGGCTTTGCGGCCGTGCGCTTGCCCGCGACGTGGTCGCCGTACTTTCTGACGCTGCTGCCGGCGGGCCTGTCGCTACTCTCGTTCACCTGGTTTGCGCGCTCCGAGTTTTCGAGCGTCGTTTCGTCACGCGGAGTGCGGCTGTGCGCGTGTCTCTTGCTCGCGCTGATGCCGATCGGCTCTTACTGGTTCATCTGCCACACGGATTACGCGATCTGGAATGCGCTGTTCCTGTTGCTGCTGGTCTCGCTGTTGCCAGGCTCCGGGCGGCCGCTGCAAGCGCTGCTGGGCTTCGCCGGGCGATCGCTGTTGATCTGGTCGCATCCGCTGTCATTCGTGGCGCTACCGGTACAATTGCTGCGCGTGGTCTGGGACCGCGGTTGGGTCCAACGCATTTCGGCCGTGGCGGTGGTCGCGATGCAAGCCCTGCACGTCGTGCTCGGCGTCTCGTTCCGCCGCGCGCGCGTTCACGGCGCGGAAGACGCCAGCGACTTCTGGCTCGAGACGCTGCCCGCGGGAGCGAGGTACGTGCTGGAGATCGTGGTGCCGCGCTCGCTCCTCGGTGTGAACACCGCCGCCTCGCTGGCCGAGCAACCCTCCGCGTTACCCACGGTTCTCACGCTCGCGACGCTCGGCGTCGTGACGCTGGCGGTCGTGTTGCGGCCGAGGCAGACGGCGCGGCGGACCTACGCGCTCCTCGCGTACTTCGTGATGGTTCTGTCGCTGGCCGTGGTCTCGAGCGAGGTGCCGGATCAAAACGCGACGCGCTACGCTTACGTCCAATCCCTGTGTTGCATTTTGCTCGTGTGCCTCGCGGTGGCGGAGCTCGGGTCGCGCATGCCGGGGAGAGGGCGGGTCGTGCAAGCCGTGCTCGGCGCAGGCACGCTGGTCTACGCCTCGGCGCTCTGTCTCAGGGACCTCGAAAACTACCGCGACGAACGGGCGGACAACGGCGAACGCATCGCAGAGTGCATGAGCGAAATCGCCGAGCTCGAGCGCGCTCATGGAGGCCCGTGCGGCTTCGAGCACCGGTGTTCCAAGCGCAAGGATTGGTCTTTCACCGTCACTCCGCCGGAGTGCGATTGGTGAAGGCGCGCCGCGCAGATAAGGATGTTCCGGTTCAGGCCGTTCGGCTGACCGGCGTTCGCCGCTCGCTCTGGAGCGCTGCGCAGTTGCCTCGTCAGTCGAAGGGAGCCAGAAGGTCGCGCTCGCTACCCGAACCAAGCTCGTTGCTCGCCGCATGAAACAGGAAGGCCGATGGCACTGAACGGAAAGGCCGACGTCGTGATCGTCGGGGCCGGCATCGTCGGGCTCGCGACCGCCTACCGCTTGCTAAAGGCCAGGCCGAAGCTCGGCGTGGTCGTGCTCGAGAAAGAGGCCGGAGTCGCCGCGCACCAGACTGGCCACAACAGCGGCGTGATCCACTCCGGCATCTATTACAAGCCCGGCAGCCTCAAGGCGCAAAACTGCGTGCGCGGCTACCGGCTGCTGCTCGAGTTCTTGCGCGAAGCCGAGCTGCCGCACGAGATCTGCGGCAAGCTGATCGTGGCGACCGACGAGAGCGAGCTGCCTCGGCTGCGCACCCTCGAGGAACGCGGCCGAGAGAACGGGCTCGACGGCATCCGGCGCCTGACCGAGCTCGACGAGATCCGCGCCGTCGAGCCGCACGTGAACGGCATCGAGGCGCTGTTCGTGCCGCAGACCGGGATCGTCGATTTTCGCGTGGTCGCCCGGGCGCTGCTCGAGAAGGTCCAGGAGCGCGGCGCACAGGTGCGGTTCAACGAGAACGTGCGCGGCGTCCACGAGGCGAGCGACGGCGTCGAGCTCGCCACCGACGGTCGCCCGGTGCAGGCGCGGTTTTTGGTCGGCTGCGCGGGGCTCCACAGCGATCGACTGGCGCGCGCCGTGGAGCCGGAGCTGCCGCTGCGGATCGTCCCGTTCCGAGGTGAGTATTATCGACTCAAGCCCGAGGCCAAGCACCTCGTCAAAAACCTGATCTACCCAGTGCCGAATCCGGACTTCCCGTTTCTCGGCGTGCATTTCACGCGCACGGCCTGGGGTGACATCGACGCGGGGCCGAACGCGGTGCTGGCGCTGAAGCGCGAAGGCTATGGCCGCACCGATCTCGATCCGGGGGATCTGTTCGAGACCCTGAGCTGGCCCGGGTTCTACAAGCTCGTGCAAAAGCACTGGCGCGAGGGCACCGCAGAGCTGATTCGCTCCTGGTACAAGCCGCATTTCGTCGCGGCGCTGCAGCGCTTGATCCCCGAGGTGAGGTCGGAGGACCTGGAACCGGCCGGGGCCGGCGTCCGGGCGCAAGCCTGTGGCAGGGACGGAAAGCTGCTCGACGACTTCGAGCTGCGCAGAACGCCGCGGCAGCTCCACGTGTGCAACGCACCGTCGCCGGCAGCGACCTCGTCGCTCTCGATCGGCCAAACGATCGCCGAGAGCGTGATCGCGGCCCTGGCCTAGCCGGAGAGTTCGAATCCAGCTTGAATCTCGGGGGTTGGAACCGCCCCCACGTTGACTTTCGGGCAACGGATGCGAGAATCCCGCGCGCGCGGCGGAGCCCGACCATGACGAAATGCTTGATTAGCGGTGCGGAGACCGAGACCTTTCTGTCCTTCGGCAAGATGCCGATCGCCAACGGTTTCCTCGAAGCGAAAGACTACCCGAACGAACACTTCTTCGAGCTGAAGGTCGGGTACTGCCCCGAGTCGAAGATGGTCCAGCTCACCGAGCTGGTCGACGAGAAGAAGATGTTCCACGAGAACTACGCGTTCTTCTCGTCCACCTCGCGGCGTATGGCCGAGCACTTCCGCCGCTTCGCGGAGTCCGTGCGCGAGACCTTCTTCGCGAGCTCGGAGGATCCGTTCGTCGTCGAGATCGGCTCGAACGACGGCATCATGCTGCAGAACTTCGCCAACGCCGGCATCCGTCACCTCGGCATCGAGCCCTCGGCGAACGTGGCCCAGGCCGCCCGCGACAAGGGCATCGAGACCATCTCCGAGTTCTTCGACCAGAAGGTGGCGGAGCGCATCGTCGCACAGAAGGGCCAGGCCGACGCGTTCCTGGCCGCGAACGTGATGTGCCACATCCCGTACCTGCACTCGGTGATGGCGGGCATCAAAACCCTGCTGAAGCCCAAGGGCGTGCTGGTGTTCGAGGATCCGTACCTCGGCGACATCATCGAGAAGACCTCGTACGACCAGATCTACGACGAGCACGCCTTCTACTTCTCGGTGACCTCGATCGAGTACCTGGTCAGCCGCCACGATCTCGAGGTGATCGACGTGATCCGCCAGCCCGTGCACGGCGGCTCGATGCGCTACGTGATCGGCCACAAGGGCGCGCGCCCGGTGTCCGAGAACGTTGGCCGGCAAAGGGCCTTCGAGGACCAGCTCGGCCTGCACGATCCGGAGACGTACCGGAAGTTCGCGAAGAACGTGGCTCAGTCGAAGAACGACCTGCTCGAGCTGTTGAACGGTCTCAAGCGGCAGGGTCAGCGAGTCGGCGCTTACGGCGCGACCTCGAAGAGCACCACGGTCACGAACTACTGCGGCATCGGCCCCGACCTCGTCGAATTCATCAGCGACACGACGCCGATCAAGCAGGGCAAGTTCTCGCCCGGCACGCACATCCCGGTGGTTCCGCACGAGGTGTTCGCCAAGAACCCGCCGTCTCACACGCTGCTCTTCGCCTGGAATCACGCCGAAGAGATCCTGGCCAAGGAGCAGCAGTACCGCGAAAACGGCGGCAAGTTCCTGCTCTACGTGCCCAAGGTGCACACGCTGTGATCCTCTGCGCGAACCCGAAGGCGCAGTATCTGGCGCACAAGGCGGGCATCGACGCGGCGATCCAGCGCGTGCTCGAGAACGGGCGCTACGTGCTGGGGCCCGAGGTCGCGGCGTTCGAGGCCGAGTTCGCAGCGTACATCGGCGCCGGGCACGCCGTCGGCGTCGCCAACGGCACGGACGCGATCGCGATCGCGCTGAAGGCGCTCGGCATCGGCCCGGGTGACGAGGTGATCACCACGGCGCACACCGCGGTCGCCACCGTCGCCGCCATCGAGCTCAGCGGCGCGTCCGCCGTGTTCGCAGACATCGAGCGCGACTACTTCACGCTCGACCCGGCCAAGGTCGAGCAGATGATCTCGCCGAAGACCAAGGCGATCGTCGCGGTCCACATTTACGGGCAGCCGGCCGCGCTCGACGAGCTTCAGGCGATAGCGAAGCGCCACGGCTTGCGCCTGGTCGAGGACTGCGCGCAGTGCCACGGCGCGCGCTACGGCGAGAAACGCCTCGGCAGCATCGGTGACATCGCCTGCTTCAGCTCATACCCGACCAAGAACCTGGGCGCGCTCGGGGACGGTGGCGCGATCGTCACCTCCGACGCGGAGCTCGCCCAGCGCTGCAAGCTGATCCGCGAGTATGGCTGGGCCGAGCGCTACGTGAGCCACATCCCCGGGCAAAACTCGCGGCTGGACGAGCTGCAGGCGGCCGTGCTGCGGGTCAAGCTCGCGGCGCTCGACGCCGACAACCAGAAGCGCGCCGATATTGCCGCGCGCTACGACCGTGCGCTCGCTGGCGCCGGCCTCGTGCTGCCGAAGCGCCGTCCGAACACGAGCCACGTGTTTCACCTGTACGTGCTGCGCTCGCAAAAGCGCGACGCGCTGCTCGAGTCGCTCAAGCAGGCGGAGGTCGGCGCGCTGATCCACTACCCGGTGCCGGTGCACCGCCAGAAGGCCTACGCGGGCCGAGTCCGCGGCGGTGAGTCCCTGCCGGAGACGGAGCGCGCCGCGCTCGAAGTGCTGTCCTTGCCCATGTACCCCGAGCTCACGAACGACGAGGTCGACCGCGTCGTGAGCGCCGTCAAACGTTTCACGGAGTCCGCATGATCGAAGGCGTCGTTATCAAGGAGCTCGTCACCAACGTAGACGAGCGCGGCTTCTTCCGCGAGATCATCCGCAACACCGACGACTTCTTCAAGGAGGGCTTCGGTCAGTGGGGTCACTCGCTGATGCACACGGGGGTGTCGAAGGCCTGGCACATCCACAAGATCCAGATCGACTGGTGGTACGTCGCGAGCGGCGTGCTGAAGCTTGCGCTGTTCGACACCCGAAAAGACTCGCCCACGTACCGCCAGACGCAGGAGATTTTCCTCGGCGATCTGCAGCCCGGTCGCGTGGTGCGCGTGCCGCAGCTCGTGGCCCACGGCTGCAAGGCGATCATGGGCCCCGTGCATCTCTTCTACATCACGTCCCACGTCTACAACCCGGAAGACGAGGGGCGCATCCCGCACGACGATCCCGAGATCGGCTACGACTGGCACAAGGGGCCCGTCATCAAGTAGACGATGAGCGAGGTCGCCGGCAAACACTGTCTGATCACGGGTGGCGCGGGCTACGTCGCGGCCAGCCTGGTGAACGAGCTGTTGCCGGTCGCGGCTTCGATCCGGCGCTTCGGTCGCTCGGAGTCGCGGCCGCCGCTGCCTGAGCCCGCCTTCGATCGCGCGCCGGTCGAGGACATGGTGGGTGACGTCCGTGTCCGCGCAGACGTCGAGCGCGCGCTCGACGGCATCGACGTGGTGTTTCACCTGGCTTCGCAGACCAGCGTCTACGTGTCCGACGCCGACCCGCCCGCGGACCTCGAGGCCAATGTCCTGCCGATCCAGCACCTGCTCGAGATCTGCCGGAACCAGGGAAAAAAGCGGGCGATTCTGTTCGCCAGCACCGTGACCATCACGGGCCTGGCCGAGAAGCTGCCGGTCAACGAGGCGACGCCGGACGTGCCCGTCACGACCTACGACGTGCACAAGCGCATGGCCGAGCAGTACCTCGAGTTTTACGTGCGGCGCGGGTTGGTCGCCGGCGGCTCGCTCCGGCTCGCGAACGTCTACGGACCGGGCCCGAAGAGCAGCCGGCCCGATCGGGGCGTGTTGAACGCGATGGTGCGCCGCGCGCTCGCGGGCGAACCGCTCAAGCTCTACCGCGGTTACGGCGATCTGATCCGCGACTACATCTACGTCGAGGACGTGGCGCGCGCCTTCGTCAAGGCTGCCGAGCACGCCGGCGCGCTCGGTGGGCGGAGCTTCGTGCTCTCGAACGGGCAGGGCACGACGCTGCGCCAGGCCATCGGCCGCGTCGCGGCGTTCGTCGAGGAGCACACGGAGAAGCCCGTCACGGTCGAAGAAGCCGACGCACCGCCCGGCCTATCGCCGATCGAGCGGCGCAATTTCGTGGGCGACGTCGGCCTGCTCAAGAAGATCACCGGCTTTTCCCCGAGCATCGCGCTCGACGAGGGCATCCGCCGGACGGTCGCGGCGTTCGCAGAGAAAACGGAGAATCCATGAACATCCTGATCATCGGCGGCGCGGGCTTTCTGGGCGCGAACCTGGTGCGCCGCTGCCTCCTCGAGCCGAAAAATCAGGTCACCGTGCTCGACACGCTGGACCCGAAGCTGAAGGCCACGACGCAGAACCTTCGCAGCGTGTGGAACCAGATCAAGTTCGTGCGCGGGAGCATGGGCGACGAGCCGCTGATCGCGGACATCGTCCAGGGCAAGGACGTGATCTTCAACTGCGCGGCGCAGACCTCGCACCCGCTGTCGCTCACGGATCCGATCCACGACGCGGAGATCAACTGCGTCGGCAACCTGCGCGTGCTCGAGGCGGTGCGGCTCCTGAACCCGGGCGCGGTGGTGGTCTACACCTCGAGCAGCACGGTGATCGGCAAGGCCGAGGGCGACCTGGTCGACGAGAAGCACGGCGAGAAGCCGCTCGACATCTACTCGGCGAACAAGGGCGTGGCGGAGAAGTACTACCGCATCTACAACCGCGTCCACGACCTGAAGACGGTGATGCTGCGCTTCGCGAACCTGTACGGGCCGTACGGCAAGGGGTTCCCGGAGTTCGGGTTCGTGAATTACTTTCTGAACCTCGCCTGGACCGATCAGGAAATCAAGATCTTCGGCTCCGGCAAGCAGCAGCGCAACGTCACCTACGTGGAGGACGCGACGGAGATCCTGTACCGCGCCGCGCAGGAACCGAAGCTGTTCGGCGAGGTGTTCTTCGCAACGCACGAAGAGCACCTGAGCGTGATCGAGATCGCCGAGCGCATGATCCAGATCTTCGGCCGTGGCCGGCTGAACCACGTGGATTGGCCCGACGAGCGCAAGCGCATCGAGATCGACGACGTGCGCATCTCCTCGAAGCTGCTCCGCGAAAAGACCGGTTGGAAGCCGCGCTACGATTTCAGTCAAGGGCTCGAGCGGACCAAAGAGATTCTGCTCAGCGAAGGAAAGAACAAATGAAGCTTGCCGTTACGGGTGCGCTCGGCCACATCGGGTCGAAGCTGATCCACGCCTTGAAGCCGGGCGAGTTCGACGAGGTCCGGTTGATCGACAACCTGGCGACGCAGCGCTACCCGTCGCTGTTCAACCTGCCCGCGGGTGTACCGTACAACTTCATCGAGGCCGACATCATGAAGGCGGACCTCGAGAAGCTGTTCTCGGGCATCGACGCGGTGATTCACCTGGCGGCGATCACCAACGCCGCCGGCAGCTTCGACATCCAGGACCAGGTCGAGGCGGTGAACTACGACGGCACCGAGCGTATCGCTCGCGCTTGCGTGAAGAGCGGAAGCGGGCTCGTGTTCCTGTCCACGACCAGCGTCTACGGTACGGCCGCCGACGTGGTCGATGAGACCTGCTCGGAGAGCGAGCTCCGGCCCCAGAGCCCGTATGCGACGAGCAAGCTGCGCGCCGAAAAAATGTGCGCCGAGCTCGGGGCGAAGGAAGGGCTGCGCTTCATCAGCTGCCGCTTTGGCACGATCTACGGCACGTCGATCGGCATGCGCTTCCACACGGCCGTGAACAAGTTCGTCTGGCAAGCCTGCATGGGTCAGCCGATCACCGTCTGGCGAACGGCGCTCGATCAGAAGCGGCCGTACCTGGAGCTGAACGACGCGGTGGAGGCGCTGCGCTTCATCCTGAAGAAGAACCTGTTCGACGGCCAGATCTACAACGTACTCACCGACAACCTGACCGTCAGGCAGGTCGTGGACACCATCAAGAAGCACGTGCCGGATCTCGAGGTGCAGCTCGTCGACACCAAGATCATGAACCAGCTCTCGTACACGGTGGCCTGCGAGCGCTTCCGCGCGCAAGGCTTCCAGTTCCAGGGTAGCCTCGAGCGCGAGATCCAGCGCAGCATCGAGCTGATCCGGAACGCGCGAGTCCACTGAGCGGCATGCGCCCTCCCCGGCTACTGTTGCGCGAGCTCACCGTGCGTGAGCGCTTGAAGGGCTGGCCCCGAGGGCGGTTCCTCGAGATCGGCTACGGCGCGGGGTACTTGCTCGAGGCGCTCGCGGACCTCGGTTACTCCGGCGCAGGCTACGATCCGTCGCCGCAAGCGCGTGCAGAGGCCGAAGCCCTGCTCCGCGAGCGCGACATCCACGGCGTCGAGCTGCTGGATTCGTTGCCCGTCGGTTTGTCCGAGGCCGAGCGGTTCGATTTCGTGTTCTTGATGGAGGTCATCGGGTACCTGGACGATCCGGTGCGCGAGCTCACGCGCTACCGCGAGCTGCTCGCTCCGAGCGGCAAGTTCGTGATGTCGTTCAACGGCAAGAACGCCGTCTACGCCCACGAGGTGCAGGCCGACCAGAAGAGCTTCTCGCCCGGAGAGATTCGAGAAATCCTGGCGCGCGCGGGCTTCCGTGAGCCGGAGCTCTGGAACTACGGGTTCCCGCTCGTGAACCTGATGCGGCCCGCGCTCAATGCTTATCACCGGCTGCGCACGCAACGCGGAGCCGAAGAGCGCGCCGAGACGGGCGTGACCGGCTTGCGGCACAAGGCGCCGCTGGTGCGCGCGGTCTCTCGCCTGCTGAACGATCGGACGATCTTGCCGTTTGCAACGGTGCAGCGCGTGTTCCGCAACACCGAGCTCGGGAACGGCTTCGTGGTCGCCGCTTCTCCCTGAGCTCGCGGACGAGGCCAGCGCTTGAACGACACCGCGCCCATCGAGAGAGCGCGCACCTCGACGATTCGCAAGGTGTGGCGCGCGGTGGCGATCGTCGTCGCCGTCGTGTGCCTCGGCCATTTCGCGCGCGAGGTATGGCAGCGCTGGCCTGCGGTGTCGGCCCTGGCCTGGACGCCGCGGGTCGCGCTCTGCCTCGTGCTCACCACGTTGCTCACGACCGCCGCCGTGTTGCTCGACGCCTGGTCGTGGGGCTGGCTGTTGCGCGGCCTCGGCGTGCCCGCCACCGATCGCAGCGCGGCCGGCATCTTCGCGGTCTCGCAGTTCGCCAAGTACGTCGGCAACATCGGTCAGCACATCGGCCGCGTCGCGCTCGCGCACCGGCGCGGCTGGCAGACGGGGCGCGTCGTGTTGAGCCTGTTCGTCGAAAACGGCTTCGCGCTGGGGGCTGGCGCGCTCGTGGTCGGCGTCAGCGTGATGGCGGGGCTCGGTGGCGGGGATTTGAACGAACGCGCGCCGCTGCTGCTCGCGCTGCTGGTCGGCGGATGGGCTTTCGGCACCTGGCTCTTGCGCCGGCTCCTGCTCACTCCGCCCGCGTTCGTGCGCCGGCTCTTGAAGTTGGAGGAGCCGATCTCGCTGCGACCGGGCTTGCTCGCGGCGTATCTCGGCGTGCACCTCGTGAGCTACGCGGGGCTCGGGTTCGGGCTCGCGATTTGTCTGTGGGGTGTCGCGGGACACTTCCCCGAACACGCTTGGAAGGTGCCCGCTGCCGCCACGGCGAGCTGGCTGATTGGCTATCTGCTGCCGGGCGCGCCCGCGGGGATTGGCGTGCGCGAGACGGCGCTGAACACCTTCCTCGGGACGAGCGTCGGCGCTGACGTGATCGTCGCCGCGGCGTTGATCTGGCGAGCCTCGGCGTTGCTGGCGGACACGCTGGTGCTGGGAATCGGCGTGCTGCTCTCGAAGAACGCGGCCACACGCCGACTCAGGTAGCGGCGCTGACGATCTTCGTGTCTTCGATGTCGCTGCCCTGAAATTCGTGCTCCTCGATCACGAACGTCGCGCAGTCCCGCACGGGCAAGAACGTGGCGTTCGAGCGCCCGACCAGCGTCAGGAGCGACAGCGGCAAGCCCAGCACCGCGAGGCCGAGGAAGCCGAAACCCGCGAGGGTGACGAGCGAGCCGACCCACGAGCCGAGCACCAGGGCCAGCAAACCGAACACGGCCATGCTGACCATCCAGCGCACCACGGCAATTTCCGCGTGAGCCGCGATCGCGGAGAAGCCGTGCACGGTGAGCGAGACGGCGTTCATCTTGGATTGGCCGGCGATGCGCTTGGCGCGGGGCGCGGGCACCGAGTCGGTCGGTAGCTTCAGGCGCTGCACGCTGGCCACGTAGTGGTTCCAGAGCTCGTGGGAGAACACCAGACGCTCGAGCGCGGAGCGGGGCACGATGCTGAAGTTGCCGCCGATCACCGCGCTGCCCACCAGCCAGCGGTGGAGCAGCCGGAACACCTGGTAACCGACGCGGAACCCGGTGCCCTCGGAGCGGCGCGAGCGCGCGCCGAACACGACCTTGGTGCCGTTCGACACCACGGAGCGGCCGACCAGCGCCGGGATCCACTCGGGGTTGTCCTCGCCGTCGCTGTCCATGATCAGAACCGCGTCGTGCGTGCCGTTCTGGTACAGGTGCGTCAGGCCGATCGCGATGGCGCGCTGGTGGCCCAGGTTGCGGCGCAACCGCAGAACCGACACGCGGGCGAGCGAGATCAGGGTCTCGAGAGAGGCGGGCAGCGGCTCGTCCGAGCCGTCGTCTACGAACAGCACGTCGAAGCGGTGCGGAAGGCGCGACGCCACGGCCTCCAATTGCTGGAGCAATTGCAGGGCCGATTGCCAGTCGTTGTAGATTGGAATACAGACCGCGATGTTCATGTGCGCCGCCCGGCTCGAAGCCAGAAGCCCCCGACGAATATGAGGGGACAGTGTGGGCGTAGCATGCTCGAGCCGGCTCCCGGAAGGGGTGCGCGTGGTGACGTGCGGCGAGCGAGCTTGACGCGAGACAGCAGGCAATGATGAACCGCGTTCGAAGCTGGCTGACAGGAATGGCCGCGAACTGGACGCGCTTCCGGGGGGAACGCGTGCACCCGCTGCGACTGGCCGTGGAGCTCGCCGCATCCGCGTGGGCGCTCTGGCCAATCGCAGTGCTCGTTTCGGTATTCGCTTCGCGTCTGACTTATCCGATGGATCTGGAATGGTGCGAGGGCGGCATCCTCTATCAGGCCCAGCGACTGCTGAGCGGCCTCGCCATCTACTCGCGCGACGATCCGAGCTGGGCGCCATGGCCGTATCCGCCCGCGCACACCGCGCTCCTCGCTCTGGTCGGCCTGGTCGATCTCGACTTCTGGTCGGGGCGCCTGATCAGCGTGCTCTGGTTCGCGGTGCTGTGCGGGGTGCTGTTTCGGCAGATCTACACGCACCTCGGGAAGAGCAGCTTCGGCATCGCCGCGGGTTTGCTGTCCGTTGCTTCCGTCGTCTGCGCGTATCCGCTGGTCGGGCAGTGGTACGACCTGGTTCGCGTCGACACCATGATGTTGGCGTTGTGCGTGATCGGCCTTTCGCGGGCTGGAAAGCTCGACCCGGCGCCGCGCGAGATCCTGATCACAGCCGTGATCTTGACTGCGGCGCTGTACACGAAGCAGACGGCTGCGTTGTTCGTGGCCTGGGCGTGCGCGTTCGCGTTCGTGCGCAACCCGCGCGCCGGCCTGAGCCTCGGATTCGCGACCTTCGGCCTGTCGCTGCTGCTCTTGATCGCGCTTCAGCTCGGGACCGGCGGCGGCTTCTGGTATTGGACGATCCGCGTGCTCGAGCAGCAGAAGGTGGACGACGGCCGGCTCGTCGAGGGCCTGCGTCAGACGTTCCGCTTCGCGCCGTTCATCGCGCTCTTGCCGTTCGCGATGGCGCTGCTCGCGTTGCGGCGCAGCCTGAGCCCGCGCAGCGTGCTGTGGGCCGGCGCGCTGATGATCGCCGTGCCGGCATCGCTACTGCCTTACGCCAAGGTCGGCGGCTACCAGAACAACCTGATCCCGATGGTGATGCTCGCGGGTCCGGTGCTCACGCTGTTCGTCGCGGATCTGGCCTGGAAGAACGACGAGCTCGCGGCGTTCGCGCGCTACGGCCTGCTCGCCGTGCTGTCCTTCTTCATCTACCAGCGCTCGCTGAAGCCGGAAGAATACCTGCCCACTGCCGACGACCGCCGCGCGGCTGCCAAGCTGAACGCGTTGGTCTCCTCGTTGCGCGGCGGCGTGGTGGTTCCGCAGCTCGCGTTTCTGCCCGCGCACAACGGCCATGACAACCTGCACTGGCACGCGATGGCCGCCTGGGACCTCGAGTGGGCCGGGACACCGATGGACGAGTTTGCCGCGATGGAGAAGTCCGGCGCGCGCTGGGTCATGCTCCACTCGAAAGACGGCGGTCCGTTCCCGCGCAAGGTGCGCAGGCGCTTCATCCGCCACGAAGTGCCGCCGGACGCCCGTGTGCGCATGATCACGGGCGCGGCGATCGGTCTGGACGAGTACTGGGAACGCCCGCCGGAGCAGCGCTGAGCTCAGGGCTCGATCGTGGAAAACTCGAGCACGTCTTCTGCGAGCGGCTCGCCCGGGCAGGCGAAGCGCTCGCTCATCGCATCGAGCTCGATCCGCGACTCCGCCGCCGGATCGTAGGTGATACTGCCGGACTCGGCGCAGCTGATCGCGACCGCTCCGTCCTGCGTCGCCTGATGGAACAGCAGGGCGTTCGCGATGGTCGTCGGCGTCTTGGTCGGCATGAAGTAGCTGCCCACCGACTCGGAGGGCGTCAGGTACAGCCAGTGTTTGGACTCGGTGGTCTCGCGGTCCTGGAACAGGAACGCGCAGGACGTCCCGTTGCAGCTCTGTTCCACGGTGAACGGGTTCGGACTACCGAGGTCGTCGAAAGAGCTCGTGAGCACGATGTCGTCGAGCCCGATGCGCACCGAGAGTGTGCCCGTTCGAGGGCTGCAGCTCGGCAAGCGCGTAATGTTTCGGAGCGCCACCTCGAAGGTGTCGTTCTCTGCCGACTGGACGAGCGAGGAGCCGTCACCAATGCAGTACCAGGCGTCACCGAAGCGATCGTCGGGCGGCATACGGAAGAACCCGCCGTGGATCGCGTTCGGCGTGCCCTTCGGCTGCTTTCCGTCGCGGTGCAACAACACCATGCGCCCGTAGATCCCGAGCTCGAGGTCGAACGCGCGACGGTGCGTGTTCGCGAGCGTGGCCCGCACGACCAGCGGCGCGCCCGCCGGAGCCACGCCGGGCTCGCGCCCTTCGCCCTCGGCTCCCGCCGGGCAGCGGCCGCCGTTGCACAGCCCGAGCTCCGGGCTCGAGAACGAATAGCTCTCGTTTCTGAGCTTCCTGTAGACGTAGAGCAGGTGTGAATACGTGTCGCTCGGGACGAACTCACCGCACTGGATGCCCTCGACCATCGGCCCCCACCACAAGAGCTCCTCGGCGACCCCGCACTCTTCGTGCGCGCCCCAGAGCTCGACGGCGAATGGTCCTTTCCCCAGGTGGCGGACCGAGACGGCAAAGCGCTCACCGGCGGCGGCGGGCGTCGCGAGCTCGAAGTCTTCGAGCTGGACCTCCGAGGCGTTCGGCAGGCGATGGCGGAACACGTCGCCGTAGCAGGGCGTCACGACCTCCGACGGATAGGTTCG
The DNA here is from genome assembly GCA_025937835.1 of Polyangiaceae bacterium. GTDB lineage: Bacteria > Myxococcota_A > Polyangia > Polyangiales > Polyangiaceae > PMG-095. Next base: position 24,381 of record JAICQO010000018.1, on the reverse strand, counting down.
GATCGGTTCCCCGGGCGTGCAGTGCTCGGCGCTCGGCGTGTCGCTGCCCGCGCCGCCCGGCGCTCCCGCGGAGCCCGGCGTTTCGCTGCCGCCGCTCCCGCCGCTTTCCTGCGTGCCGCCTGTGGCGTTCAGCCCGCCGGAGCTCGCTCCGCCACGTTCCGAGGCGCCGCCGGTCGCAACCGAGCCTCCGCCGCCGCTCGGTGCGTGACCGCCGCTGGTGCCGCCGTTCCCGTTCGGGGCGCCTCCGCTGCTGGTATGCGCTGAGCTACCAGGCTGCGAGTCACCGCAGCTGGACACCAACAACGACGAACCGACGAGCCAGAGCGCGACGCCCGACGCAAAACGAACAACCATCCCGAGCCGGAGGCTAACTCAGAGCTCTCCGTGAAGCCACAGCGCCGCGCTGTCGGTGCCCACGGCGACACCTCAGGTGCGCGTGGCCAGCGCGTCGACCTCGGCCTCGAAGCGACGGCGCAGCTCGTCGTAGGCGCCGGGGCCGACGCTCGGCGTGACGCGCGTGCCCGGATCCGTGGCGCAGAAGCGCTCGCTGAGCGAGGCCCAGCCGAGCCCGCCGACGGCCTCGGCCGCCCGCAGCGCGCCGCCGAGCGCGGAGGAATTACCGACCTTGAAGGTCGTGACCTCGGCCTGGAACACGTCGGCGATGACCTGCAAGATGCCGCGGTTCTTGGCGGCGCCGCCGGTGGCGCGGATCTTCGTCGGCTTCTCTCCGATGAAGTCGGAGTAGCGCTGCATGGCGAGCGCTTGAGCCTCGACGATGGCGCGCGCTGCGCGAGCCGGCTGTTCGAAACGCGTGAACTCGGAGTCGCCGAAGGCCCGGAGCTCGGGCTTCAGGATCTTCGGCGTCATCTCGGGAACGAAATAGGGCAAGAGCAGCGCACCGCCGTTGCCCGGCTGCGTGTCCTTCAAGATCGCCCGCTCGAATGCCGGCCAGTCGAGCCCCACCTTTTCGGCGAGCTTCTCGCGCGCGAGCGACCCGTTGGCGAAGCAGATCAGGCACATGAAGCCGCCCGCGGGGTTGCCGAAGACGTGGCCGAAGCCGCGAGGATCGGTGCGCGGCGCGCTCATGGCGGCGAACACGGTGTCGCTCGTACCGAGGCTGATCACGGCCGTGCCCGGGGCGGTCGCGCCCATCCCGACCAGGCTGCTCGGGTTGTCGCCCGTGAACGCGATCACCGGAGTGCCCTCTTTGAACCCGTACTTCTCCACGAAGTAGGAGGACATCGTGCCGACCTGCGTGCGCGAAGCCACGGCCGGTCGGAGCTTGCGATCGAGCTCGGGCGCGGTCGCCGACATCAGCTCGGGGCTGAGCTCGCAGCGCGACAGATCGAGCAAGTTCATGCCCGCGCCGTCGCCGAAATCGACGGCCGCCGAACGCCCCGACAAGATCGACGCGATGAAGCTGCTGACGAGCTGGATCTCTCGGGTCGCCGCGTAGGCGCTGGGGTCGGTCTTGAAGAAGCGCCGGATCTGCGGGCCCGTGAAGCGCTCGATCGCGCGCGAGCCGGAGATGGCCGTGACGCGCGCGTCCCCACCGACCGCGGCCGCGATTTCTCGACACTCCGCGCTGGTCGAGCTGTCCATCCAGATCGGCGCCGTCTTGCGCGCGAGCAGCGGCCGCACCTGGTCGGCGAGTGAGCGCTCCGGCGTGAAGCGTGTCTCCCCGAGCGGCATCTTCAGGTACACGGAGCCGTGCTGCTGGCCGGCGCCGCTGACGCCGCGCACGCTCGATAGGTCGAAACCCTTCTGCTTGATGCGCGAAAAGAGCAGGTCGACCGCGGCGACCCACATCAACGGATCGGAGTGCTTGATGCGCGCGTCCTCGTTGTCGAGGAAGCCGTGCGGCGACGCGAACTCGGGCAGGTCCTTCCCGAAGTTCAGCGATTCGTCGAGGACGATCTGGCCCGCCTCCGCGTCGATCACGAGTGCGGACAGGCTCTGGGTGCTCGAATCCAATCCGAGGTAGTGCGCCATGGCGCCGGGAGTTTAGCCGCGGTTTGCCGCCGTGGAGTCGCGTTTTATTCGGACGGCACGGGAAAGGCGGGCGGCCCTGCCCAGAGCGCCGGCCTACGGGCTCTGCTCGGCGACCTCGAGGCCGATCGCGGCGGCGTTCACGGTGGAGGCGATGCGCACCGCGTCCCAGACGTGGTCCGCCGTGAGCCCGTGCTGGAGCACGCTCGCCTCGTGCGAGGCCATGCAGGTCTGGCAATTGTTGATCGCGCTCACCGCGAGGCAGTAGAGCTCGAAGTCGGCCTTGCTGGTCGCCACCTGAGCCAGGCGTTGCATGCGGAGCTTGGCCGGGCGCTGCTGGTAGTCGTCTTTTCCGAGCACGTGCTTGAAGCGGTACAGCACGTTGTTCATGCCCATCAGCACGGCCGCGGCCTTCGCGTCCTCGATCACTCCGGGAGCCACGTCCGCGGCGCGCGCCTCCGCCACCAGCGCCGTCACGAGCTCGGCATTGCGGGACGTGTAGGCGCTGGCGAGCGCGACCCCGAACACCTGCGCTTGATTGAGCGCGCCCGGCTGGAGCACGTTGCCGAGGTTGATCTTGATGTCCTTGGCCGCTTCCGGCAGGGCTTCGCGAATTCGGTGGAGGGGTGTCGCGTCCATGGCTTTTCCTAGATTGAGGGTATGGTGGGATCGATGAGTGTCGGCTGCGGCGCGCGGCTGGTCTCGGTCGAGAGCCAGCCGCGCGGGTGCTCGTGTGTCGGGTTGCTCGTGAAATTCGGGCGGTAACTCAGCCCGTCTTCTTCATCTGCTGCGTGAGGGTCTCTTCGCCCTTCTTCCAGTTGCACGGGCAGAGCTCGTCCGTCTGGAGGCCGTCGAGGACACGCAACACTTCGTCGACGTTGCGACCGACGTTGAGGTCGTTGGCGCTGGCGAAGCGGACCACGCCCTGGGGATCGACGATCAGCGTCGCGCGCAGCGCCACGCCGGCGGTGGGGTGCACGATGCCGAGCGCCTGGGCGAACGCGGGCGAGAAGAACAAGAGCGGGTGCTTGAGACCCTTGAGGTCGGCGTGGTTCTGACGCCACGCGAGGTGCGAGTGCTCGTTGTCGGTCGAGCCTCCGAGCACCACTGCGTCACGATCCGCGAAATCACCGAGCTTCTTGTCGAAATCGACGATCTCGGTCGGGCAGACGAACGTGAAGTCCTTCGGGTAGCTGTAGATCACGAGCCACTTGCCCGGGTAGGACTTCGAGCTGATCGTCTCGAACTCCTTGCCTTTCTCGAGGCTGACGACTGCGGGAACGGCGAACTCGGGCAACTGGGAACCGGGGCTGATCATGGTCTTTGTCTCCTTGGCTACCGCCGGCTCTGATCCGTGCGGCGCCGTTTAGACTTAATCTAAATCTCTACGGAGTCAATCCCCGACCGGCATCCGTTTGCGGGCGCGCGGAGGGAGATTTAACGCGATCCGGGCCGATTGGCCGAGATAGGGGAATGAGTTTATTATTGGTCGCATGATAAAAAACTACGTCGCTCTGCTGCTCGGCGCGTGGTTCCTCGGCGGCTGCGAGCGTGCGCGCGCTGCCGAGCCGCTGCCGTTTCCCTATCAGGGCGTGATCGAGCTCGAGGAGGTCACGCTCGCTTTCGAAGCGGGTGGCCGCATCGAGCGGGTGCTGTTCGACGAGGGCGACCGCGTCACGCACGGCGCGATCGTGGCCTCGCTCGACGACGACCTGCTCCAGGCCGAGCGTGTGACGCAGGCTCGCGAGGCCGAGGCACAGCACGCCCAGTCTGCGCTCACCGACGCCGGCGCTCGGCGCGAGGACGTGGCCGTGCTCGCTGCACGCGCCCGCGCCGCGCGCGCCACGGAGCAGCTGCTCGAGAAGAACCTGGCCCGTGAGCGCACGCTGTTCCAACAGAACGCCGTTCCCCAAGCTTCCGTCGATCAGCTCGAGGCCGAGCTCTCTCGCGCACGGGCCGAGCGCGAGTCGGCCGAGGCGCAGACAGCATCGCTGCGGAAGGGCGCGCGGCGGGAAGAACGCGCGGGTGCCGCCGCGCGAGCCGACGCGGCCGACGCCCAGCTCGCGCTCACCGATCAGCGCATCGCGCGCACGGTGCTGCGCGCACCGCTGGCTGCCACGGTGCTGGACGTTCACGTCGAGCCCGGTGAGGTCGCGGTGGCCGGGATGCCGATCATGACCGTGGGCGATACGCTGCGGCCGCACGTCGATGTGTTCGTGCCGCAGGCGGAGCTCGGCGGGATCGCCGTGGGCGGCAAGGCCCAGGTGCGCGTCGATGCCGAGCCGGCCGCGCTTTCGGGTCGCGTCGAGCACATCGCGCGCGAGCTCGAGTTCACGCCGCGCTTCGTGTTCAGTGAGCGCGAGCGCGCGGCGCTCGTGGCGCGCGTACGCATCCGTATCGACGACGCGCGCGAGCGGCTCCACGCCGGGACGCCCGCGTTCGTCGCGATCTCGAGTCGCGGCGCCGCCGCTTCACCCAGCGCGAGCGCGCCATGACGCAGACCCCGGCCCCCGCGCCCGAGGTCGTGATCCGCACCGAGCACCTCGAGCGGCGCTTCGGGGAGCTCGTCGCCGTGCGCGACGTCTCGCTAGAGGTACACCGCGGCGAGATCTTCGGCGTGCTCGGCCCGAACGGCGCCGGCAAGTCGACGACGATTCGCATGCTGTGCGGCATCCTCGACCCTAGCGGCGGGCGGGGCACGGTCGTCGGCTACGACATCCAGAAGGAGCCGGAACGCATCAAGGAGCGCATCGGCTACATGACCCAGCGCTTCAGCCTGTACGAGGACTTGAGCGTCGAGGAGAACCTGCGGTTTTACGCCGGCATTTACGGTCTTTCGTTCGCCGCCCGGCGCGCCCGCATCGAGAAAGTGCTCGAGGCGTCGGGCCTCTTGCCGCGGCGCAAGCAGCTCGCCGGCACGCTGTCCGGCGGCTGGAAGCAGCGCGTGGCCCTGGCGAGCGCAACCATTCACGAGCCTCCGCTGTTGTTCCTCGACGAGCCGACCGCGGGCGTCGACCCGGTCAGCAGGCGGCAGTTTTGGGATCAGATCCACCGCATCGCCGCCGAGGGCACCACCGTGCTCGTCACCACGCACTACATGGACGAAGCCGAGCGCTGCCACCGGCTGGCCTTCATCTTCAACGGGCGCTTGCTGAGCGTCGGCACGCCCGAAGAGGTGGTGGCCGCGCGTTCGTTGTCGGTGCTCGAGGCCGAGGTGGCCGCGCCGGTGCGCGCTGCGGACGAGCTCCGCAAGCTGCCGGAGACGGACGAGGTGATGCACCTCGGGCACCGGATCCGGATCGCGACCCGCGGCGTGTCCGACGTGGAAACCTGGGTTCGCGCCCGGCTCGAAGCGGCGGGGATAGGGCTCGTCAGCGCGCGCGTCGTGCGAGCTACGGTAGAAGACGCGTTCGTCTCGACGGTTCGCGCCGAAGACGAGCAACGGGCTCAACTTGGGAGAGCGTCGTGATCACGAGGCCGCTTTCGATCGCCGGAAAGGAGCTGCTCCAGCTGCGCCGCGACCGGATGACGCTGGCGATGATGGTGGTGTTGCCGCTGCTGCAGCTCTTGCTGTTCGGCTATGCCATCAACACCGACGTTCGCCACATGCCGACGCTGGTGTTCGACTCCGATCACACCAGCGCGTCGCGCAGCTTGGAACGGAGCCTCACCGCGAGCGGCTTTTACGACGTGGTCGGCCATGTCGGGAGCCACGCCGAGATCGAGCACGCGCTGCGCGCCGGCGCTGCCAAGGTAGCTCTGGTGATCCCGGCGGGGTATGCGACCAAGCTCGCCCGGAAGCAGCCGGCGTCGCTCCAGCTCGTGGTGGACGGCTCCGATCCGCAGACCGTGGCCAGCGCCACCAACACCGCAGCATCGCTCGCGTCCGCCAAATCCACCGCGCTGCTGCTGCAACGGCTGGGTCCGGCCGGTGCGCTCGGCCCGCCGCTGAGGCTCGAGCCGAGCACCTGGTACAACCCGGAGCTGCGCACGGCGGTCTTCGTCGTTCCGGGCCTGGTCGGCGTGATCCTGACCATGACCATGGTGATGTTGACGTCGATGGCGATCGCCCGCGAGCGCGAGCGGGGCACGCTGGAGCAGCTGATCGTCTCGCCCGTGAAGCGGCTGGAGCTCGTGCTCGGCAAGATCGCGCCGTACGTGGTGATCGGCTACGTGCAGATGACTCTGATCTTGTCGGCGGGCAGCTTCGTCTTCGACGTGCCGCTCGGCGGCTCACTGCCGCTCTTGTACGCGCTCGCGTTCGTGTTCATCGCGGCGAACCTGGCGCTCGGGCTGTTCTTCTCGACCCTGGCCAAGACGCAGCAGCAAGCGATGCAGATGTCGTTCTTCTTTCTGTTGCCGAACATTTTGCTGAGCGGCTTCATGTTCCCGTTCGAGGCGATGCCCCGGCCGGCACAGCTGCTCGCCGAGGCGCTGCCGCTCACGCATTTTCTCAGGATCGTGCGCGGCATCACGCTGAAGGGCGCGTTCTTCTCGGACCTCGAGCGAGAGCTGTTGTTCCTGGTGGTGATCCTGGGCGTCTTGATCGTCCTCGCGTCGACCCGCTTCTCGAAGAAGCTCGCCTGACGGATACACACATGGCACGACCGAAAGGTGACATCGATCAGCGGATCCTCCGCGCCGCGCGCGTGCGCTTTCTCGCCGAGGGCGTGGACGGTGCGTCGCTCCGAGCGGTGGCCAAGGATGCGCGCACCAGCATCGGGATGATTTATTACTACTTCCCGACCAAGGACGACCTGTTCTTCGGGGTCGTCGAGGAGGTGTACCAGCGCGTGCTGCGTGACATCGAGAAAGCGCTCGGGTCCGACGTCGACGTCGAAGCGCGCATCCTCCGCCTCTACGAGCGCATCGTTCGGTTGGACGCCGGCGAGCGCGACGTGCTGCGCCTGGTGGTTCGCGAGTCCTTGACCTCGGCGGCGCGGCGCGAGCGGCTGCTCGAGCGCTTCGAGCGCGGACATTTTCCGATCGTGATCCGCACCGTGCTCGAAGGCTTCGCCAACGGCTCGCTCGACCCCTCGCTGCCGCCGTTCGTGGTGGCGACGGCGATCATCTCGCTCGGCGCGCTGCCTCCGGTCGCCCACCGAATCGTGGGCAGCCACCTGCCTCTGCCCGGTCCCAAGTCGCCGGAGGACCTGCCGGCCCAGCTCGTCCGTGCGCTCTTTTCGGGGATCGGCGCGAAGACTCCGGCGCCGTCCGGACTACCGCGCAGGACTCCTGCGCAAAGCCCCCCCAAGAGCGGCCAGTCTCGAGCCGGTCTTAAGGGGGACCGGCAGAAAAAAGCGCCCGGCAGGCCGTAGACGCGTAACCCTCTGAAATGACTCAGGGAACCGGAGGAGGGCCTCGGGTTCCCTGAGTTTGGCTGTCAGCCATCGGCCGCCAGCTGTCGTGCCGGGATTCAGCTGCGGTTGAAGGGCGCCTTGCCGGAGTAGACCTGGTCGTCGCCGAGCTCGTCGCCGATGCGGAGCAGCTGGTTGTACTTCGCGATGCGGTCGCTGCGGCTCAGGCTGCCGGTCTTGATCTGGCCGGCGTTGGTCGCCACCGCCAGATCGGCGATGAAGGCGTCTTCGGTCTCGCCCGAGCGGTGCGAGATGATCGAGGTGTAGCTCGAGAACGTCGCCAAGCGGATCGTGTCGAGGGTCTCCGTCAGAGATCCGATCTGGTTCAGCTTGATCAGGATGCTGTTGGCGATGCCCTTCTCGATGCCGCGGGCGAGGCGCTCCTTGTTCGTCACGAACAGGTCGTCGCCGACGAGCTGAACGCGCGAGCCGATCTTCTCGGTGATGAGCTTCCAGCCGTCCCAGTCGTTCTGGTCGAAGCCGTCCTCGATGCTGACGATCGGGTACTTCTCCGAGAGCTGCGTGTAGATGTCTGCGAGCTCCGCGGCGGTCACCTTCTTCTTGTCGAAGGTGTACTTGCCGTCCGCGTAGAACTCGCTGGCCGCACAGTCGAGGCCGAGCGCCACGTCTTCACCCGGGCGGTAGCCCGCGGCTTCGATGGCCTGAAGGATGCGCTTCAGCGCTTCCTCGTTCGAGCCGAGGCGCGGGGCAAAGCCGCCCTCGTCACCCACGGCAGTGGTCAGGCCTTCCTTCTTCAGGATCGACTTCAGGTTGTGGAACACCTCGGCGCCGGCCCGCAGGGCCTTGGCAAAGCTGTCGAAACCCAGGGGAACGATCATGAACTCCTGGATCTCGAGGCCGTTGTCGGCGTGGGCGCCGCCGTTGATGATGTTCATCAAGGGGGTGGGCAGAACGCGAGCCTGGACGCCGCCCAGGTAGCGCCACAGCGGAATGCCGACGGTGTCGGCGCCCGCACGCGCCGTGGCCATCGAGACCGCGAGGATGGCGTTGGCGCCGAGCTTGCCCTTGTTTTCGGTGCCGTCGGTCTCGAGCAGCTTGCGGTCGACCGCGGACTGGTCGAGCGCGGACATACCGATCACGGCCGGGCCGAGCTTCTCGTTCACGTTCTCGACGGCCTTGCGGACGCCCTTTCCGAGGTAGCGCTTCTTCTCCTCGTCACGAAGCTCGATGGCCTCGTACTCGCCCGTGGAGGCGCCGCTCGGCACTGCGGCCCGGCCCCAACCACTGGAGGTGTGAACTTCCGCCTCGACCGTGGGATTACCACGCGAATCGAGGATCTCTCGTGCGCTAACTTGCAGGATCTCCGGCATGGGTGGCCGCTTAACACGGATCCTTCGAGCAAGCGAGGGCCGTGCGCACACGGACCCACCACTGGAAAAGCGCTTTCAGATGCGAGCGAAGCGACGGCGCGGCGAGCGCCTAGGCGTCTTCGTCTTCATGTCGAAACAGTGTCGCAATGGGACCGGAGGACGCGCCCCACTGCTCGCCGTGTTGCGTGTCCTGGTGGAGGCCAGGGTGTCCCGCGGGCAGGTTGCAGGCCAGGTCGATGCGCCGGCGCGCGACGTTCGTCGCGGTGTCGGGCACCTGCTTCGTCACGATCAAGACTGCTTTTTGACCACACAGATCCATCCGCGCCGAACTTCTATAACACGCCCTCGCGCGCGGCACGGGCCCCGCGGCGTTCGAGCGAATTTACCCCGGTTTTCCGAGGATCCCGGCGATTCCGGGCGGCGTGGAAAAGGGCTGTTAGAGTTCGCGCGTGGAACCCGCAGCGCTCCCGCCCGACGCCGCGTTCAACTCCGAGTTCGACGCCTGGGAGCAGTCCGAGAAGGATGCGGCCGGAGCTCGACACGGCGGCTGCCGGCTCTACCGCAGCGACGGCTCGCTCAAGCTCGAGTGCCAGTTCACGAGCGGCGTCTTGTCGGGGCCCTTCAGCGCGTACCATCCGAAGGGCGGGCTGGCGCGCCGCGGCAGTTACCTGGACGGAAAGCTCCACGGCACGGTCGCGAGCTTCGCGAGTGACGAAGCGGGAGCTGAACCTCTGCGCACGTGTTGTGTGCCCCCCGGAGCGCGCGAGCTCCGCGCCGTCTACTCGGCGGGTGTGATCGAGCGCGAGACGTACTTCGACGGCGCGGGGCGTCCGCTGTGCTCGGACGGGACGCCCTGGCCCGAGCGCGCTCCGGCGCTGCCGGAGGACGTCGAATACGACGCAGGTGCCGGCTGCTGGCGGCTCTCGTTGCCGGGCGAGGGCGGCTCCATGCGGTACCGCTTCTTCTCGCTCGACGGGACGCGCATCCAGGAAGACGAATTCGTGGGCGGCCAGCGCCGCGCCACTTTTCGTTACGACGCGCGCGGCGCACTCTCGACCGAGCGCCATTTCGACGAGCGCGGCGTGGCCCAGGGGCGCCATCTCCGGCGCTATCCGGAGCCGCCGTTCGAGGACGCGCGGATCGTGCTCGAAGAGGGCAGCTTCGTCGATGGTCGCCCCGCGGCGCAGTGGCGGCTCTACGACGCGGACGGCGCGCTGCTGCGCTCGTTCGAGCTCGGCACGCCGCTCGACGACGCGGCGCTGCGCGGCTCGCGGGTGATCGTCGCGGACGTCACGCACGCTGCCTGTGAAGCGCTCGCGAAGGAGGCGCGAGTGCGCGAAGCGCTCGTCGCTGCGGCCCGCTGCCTGGCACGCGATCGAGATTCAGAGAAGTTCGAGGCGTTCGTCGAGCGCTGGGTGCCGCGCGCCTCCGCCGCGGTCGCAAACCAGCGCGCGCACGAGGTCGAAAGCAAGACCAACCTGTCGCTCGCCGACGTGCTCGACGCGTTGCTATTGGGCGCCAGGCCGTCGCGCTGTCTGCGCTTGCTGGCTTCACTGTTGCCGCACTCGAGCGCCGCCGCGCTGGAGCTGGTCGAGGCCGCGCTGGTGCTCGTGCCGGACGATACGCGAACCCATCTGACCCGCGCGCTGCTGCGCCTGGAACGCGGCGATCGAGCGGGTTTCCGCGAAGACGTCGGGATCGTCGAGCGCGAATCGGCGGAGGCCGCGCGAGCCATGCTGGAGCTCGAGCGGGTGACGTTTTGCGATTTCTCGTTCTGGCCCGCCAACGAACCCGTTCCGGCACCCGAGTCGCCGGAGCTCGGGGAGATCGAGATCGGCCAGCCCGTTGAGCAGGTGCTGCGGGCGATCCAGGTCTATGCCACCCGGCTCGGGCGCATCCGCGAGCTCTTGTCGAGCCGTCTCGGCGCGAGCCCGGACTGGTTGCCGCCCGATCTATCGGGGCTGCTACCGGACGGGCCGGTCGAGCTGCGCTCCTTCAAGGCGACGATCACGGACGAGGGCGAGTCCGGCCCCGAGTCGAGCGAGGTCGAAATCGACGAAGGCCTGTCGTTCGAGGTCCAGCGCGGCGTGCCCGCGTGGATGCAGCGCGCGCGGGCGGACTGGGCGGCGCTGTGCTGGCTGTGCTGGGCCGCGGGGCTCGACCGCGTCGCGTTGCCAGACCAGCTCCTGAAACGGCAGGAGTTCGCGGTCGCGGTCGACCGCGCGACGAGCCGCTGTTTCCGCGCCCACGACCAGCTGCGCTCCGCGGGGCTCGTGTCGCGCGCACGCGGCGTCGCCGAGTTCGAGTGGGAGGGCCTGCCGATCTCCGAGCTGTCGCCCTCGCTGGCCGAGATCGCGGCGAGCGAGCTGCTCGAGACGCGCGCTGTGCTGTTCTGGTCGCTGTTTCCCGAGAACCTGTCGCCGTTTCAGAGCGACTTGAGGCGGGTATGAGCAAGTGTTTTCCGGCGCTGGTGGTGCTGCTGTTTACACCGGCGCTCGGCGCTCAAACGCTCGCAGCACAAACCGAAGACAAGCCGCCGGTATTCAGGCGGATCTGGCCCGACCGCTACAACCAGCGCGACGTCGTGGCCAACGTCGGCGAGCTGTTCGAGCTCGGCGTCGAGGTGTCCGACCCGGACAACGCGGACCTCAAGGTCACGGTCGAGGGCCTGCCCGAGGGCGCGACGTTCTCGGACGAACAACGCATTCTGCGCTGGACGCCGACGCCGACGCAGCGAGGGCTGCAGTCGCTCCGCTTCATCGCCTGGGGCGGCGTGAAGCAGGCAGTTCGCGAGCTGCACGTCGAGGTCACCGACAACCGGCCGCCGTACTTCCGCGTTCAGAAACGCCAGGTCGAAGCCGGTTCCAGCGTGAGCACCATCTCGTTCGCCGCAGAGGATCCCGATCACGACCCGCTCACCTACACGATCCAGGGCGCGCCGCCCGGTTCGCAGTTCGACTCGTCGACCGGGGTGCTGACGCTGAGCCGGCTGGCGGACGACGACGTCGGGACGCGCCGCGTGACCGTCGCGGTCTCGGACGGCCACCTGCGCGTCACGCAGGTCTTGAGCTTCGCGATTGTCGAGCCGGAGTCCCGGCGCTCGTACCGCACGAACTGGGAGTCGTATCTGATGCCCGGCGTCGGCTATTCCGTGTACGCGCCGAGCGACCGCGACACGTTCGCAACCTTTCAGGGGGTCTCCCTGGAGCTATTGATCGGCACCTGGATCCACAGGAACGAAAACCGCGGCCCGAGCCACGGCCGGATCTACGTCAACGCGGAGATCTTCGACTCGTCGGACAGCGACGTGCCGAACCTGTTCGCGTACTCGTTCGGGTTCTCACTGTCGTTCGAGCGGAATCCGCAGAGAAAATGGCTGATCCCGGTGTACGGGCTCGAGCTCGGACAGATCTTTCACGAGGCCTTCGATTCGCGCTTCCAGGCCACGCCCTACTTCGGCTTCCACGTCTTCTCGGACCCGAACTTCTTCGTCAGCGCGCGCGGCGGCTACCGTATGGTGCCGTCGGACATGGAGCACGTCGGCGGGCTGCACGCCGGGGCGAACCTGAACTTCAGCGTGTGGTGAGCGCTCAACCGCGGAGCACGCGATCTTCGAGCTCGTTCTCGTCGTCTTCGCGGCGTGGCGCCTGCTGAGCGAGCAGCGGCTCGAGCGCGTCGAGGCACTCGAGGATGCCCTGGGCGGCCTTGCCTTCGCGGACGCGCTCGACGATGCGCGCCACGTGCTCTTGCCAGCCGCTGTCTCCGACCAGCTCGTGGATGCCGGTGTCTCCCAGGATCACCACGCGGTGCTCGAGCTCGGAGAGAAGCACGAGCAGCCCGGTGCGATCGCGCGTGCGGTGCAAGCCGCGCTCGGCGAACACCGAGAACGCGCGGGCCTGGACCGCGTCTTCTGCGAGCGCGCGCGGAACCGTCAGGCGCCGCAGCCCCGGGATGCCCAGCAGGGCGTAGAGCGCGAGCCCGATCGGGACCTCGAGCGGGATCAACCACCAGCTCGAGAGCTGCTCGACGAAATAGTGGAGGGCGAGCGTCGTGGCGAGCGTCCAGCCGAAGGCGAACAGCGCGCGGGGACCTGCGTAATCGTGGCTTTGCTCGATCACGGCGACGACGAGCTCGGTCGAGGTCTTGCCCTCGATGCGCTCGATGGCCTTCTCGATCTCGGCCGCTTCCGACTCGGAGACGAGCGACATCACCAGCCTCCCGAGGCGCCACCGCCACCCGAGCCGCCACCGCCGCCCGAGAAGCCGCCACCCCCGAAGCCGCCCCCGGAGCGATAGCCGCCCCCAAAGCCGCCGAGGCCACCACCGTAGAACCCGCCGCCGAACAGGCCCCTGCGGCGCCCGAAGCCACTGCTGCGGTTGATGAAATGCAAGAACGGGAACAACAGAAAGAACACCAAAAAGATCAGCCACTGACCGAAGCGCGGAGCGGCGGGCCGATCCGGCTGGGCTGATTGCGCCGGCTCGGCCCCGGGCTCACCCCCCGCTCGCGCCATCAGCGCGTCGAACGCTCGCGCGATGCCGGCCTCGTAGTTCTTGGACTTGAACGCCGGCGAAAGCGTACCGCGGATCACGCGCGACGCGACCGCGTCCGTGATCACGCCTTCGAGGCCGTAGCCGACCTCGATCTTCATTTTGCGGTCGTCGAGCGCGACGACGAGCAACAAGCCGTCGTCCTTGCCCTTCTTACCGAGCTTCCAGGACTCGAAGACGCGGACGGCGAAGTCTTCGATCACGTCGCCCTCGAGGCTCTTCACGGTCAGCAGCGCGAACTGTTGGCCCGTGGCCTTCTCGTGCGCTTCGAGCTTCCTTTCCAGGCTCTGAGCTGCGGCCGGAGACAGCAACGCGGCCTGGTCGTTGACGCGGCCGGCGAGCTTCGGCGGCGTGAGCGCCCAGCACGGCAGCGCGAACAGCAGCGCGCACACGAGCAGCGCGGCTCGTGACACCGCTACCAGCCACGCGCTCGGCGGCCTCTCGAACGTCAGGACTTTCGACACGCCGCGCTCAGAGATTCACTTCGGGCGGCTTGTCCAGACCCGGACCCGCTTCGAACGTCGGGCGCACGCTCTTGCCGCGGATGCTCGCGCCGATGCTGGTCGGGAACTTTTGAACGAGCTTGTTGTACTCGGCGACGCTCTCGATGAAGCGCTTGCGCGCGACCGTGATGCGGTTCTCGGTGCCTTCGAGCTGGGCCTGCAGGTCTCGGTAGCCCTCGGTAGCCTTCAGGTCGGGGTACTTCTCGACCACCACCATCAGGCGCGAGAGCGCACCGGAGAGCTGCTGCTGTGCTTGCTCGAATTGCTTCAGCTTGGCCGGATCGTCGATCACCGACGCATCCACCTTGACGCCCGCGACCTTGGAGCGCGCCTCGACCACCTTTTGCAGCGTGTCTTGCTCGTACTTGCCGGCGCCCTGCACGACCTTCACCAGGTTCGGCACCAGGTCGCTGCGGCGCTTGTACTGGTTTTCTACCTCCGCCCAGGCTGCCTTCACGTCCTCGTCACGATCGATGACGTCGTTGTAGCCGCAGCCGCTGGTGCCGAGCGCGAGGGTGGCCGCGAGCGCGAGGCCCAGGAAGCGACGCTTGGTTGCGAACGCAGAAGTTCGTTGCATGGCTCCCACCAAGTAAGGTCCCACGCCCGTCTTGGCAACCCGATAAGTGCGGCAGTCTTCCACAGCTGCGACGCTTTGCCACTGCTTGCGGAGCGCGACGGAAGGTTGCGTGCGCGCGCTGCCGCGGAATTTTCGCCGACTCGTCGATGCTCGCTGAACGGCATGTGCGTTGCAGACGGGCCGCCCCATGAAACTCCTGACTCGTTTGGCGCCCGTGTTCCTGTTTGGTCTCGCTGCCGCTTGCGGCGGTAGCAACAAGCCCGCCGAAGAGCCCGACGGCTCGGCCGAGAACGCCGGCGAGGCGGTGGACGAGGCGGCCGACGACGCCGCAGACTCCGCCGAGGAGGCCACCGAAAGCGCCGGCGAAGCCGCGGAAGACGCGGGCGACGCCGCAGAGGACGCGACCAAAGACGAGAACTGAGCCTCCGACTAGAATGGCGAACGTTCCGAACCAGGAGCGTTCGCCATGTCGAAAAAAGTCGCGGTGTATTGGCCGGGTGACGCGCGCGCGAAACCCAACGAGTTGGCGCTTCCGAATATCGAAGCCGCCACGGTCCAGATCGAGCGCGCGCTGAAGAAGCTCGGCCGCGAGCCTTACCGCGTCGAGGGTTTCCTCAGCAAGCCGCACGAGTCGCGCGACAAGCTCGGGCCGATCGACGATCCGACGGTCGGCGTATTCGTGCACTGGGTGTACGGCCCGCACACCTGCGACGGCGTGCTGGGCAAGGACAACCCGCTGCTGCTCGCGAGCAATTTCTCCGGGCGCTGGCCGGGCCTCGTCGGCTTGCTCAACACGGGCGCTTGCCTCGAGAGCTTGAACCGTAAGCACTCGCGCGTCTGGACCAGCTCCGAAGACTTCTCGGCCGATCCGCAGTTCATGGAGCGGCTCGACACGTGGTGTTCTTCGGGAGCGATCCCCTACGCCGAAGACGGCATCCGCTATCACGCGCCGATCTCGGAGTCGGCCTCCGCCCGGGCCCGCAAAGTGGCGGCCGAGATCCAGCGGCGCCGTCCGCTGATCTTGATGCTCGGCGACACCTCGATGGGCATGATCAACGGTTATTTCGGGCCGCGGTTGCTGTCCAAGCACGCGTTCGCCGAGCACAAGATCGACCAGGCGTGGATCATCGATCGCGGGCGCACCATCAGCGAGCAGCGCATCTCGGACGCCCTCGCATTCGTGAAGGACAAGGGCGTCGTCTTTCACTGGGGCGAAGGCGATGCCAAGGACTTCACGGAGCAGGCCACACGCGAGCAGCTCCGCGACTACCTGGTCGTGCTCGACTTGATGCGCGAGTTCGGCGCGGATTGCCTGGGCTGGCAGTACCAGCTCGGCCTGATCCCGCTGCGCCCGCCGTCCGATCTCGCGGAGGGTCTCTTCAACTCGAGCGCTCGCCCCGAGACCGACGGAGACACCATCGCCTGCGCCACTGAAGCCGACCAGGGCAACGTGGTGCCGATGGAGATGTTGAAGCGGCTGCTCAAGGACAAAGGGCTGCACCAGGCCGTGATGTTTCACGACGTGCGCTGGGGAGCCGAGCACGACGGACGGTTCTTGTGGGTGCTCTTGAACTCGGGGTCTTGCGGAGCGTACGCGTTCAACCACGATCCGAGCACGCTGAAGGGCGCGCACAGTTATCGTCAGCCCGCGCTGTATTTCCCGACCCCCGGCGGCACCTTCGCCGGCGAGAGCTTGCCTGGAGAAATCACCTGGGCGCGCGCCTACATCAAGAACGACGTGCTGTGGATGGACGTCGGCCGCGGTGAGGTCGTGAAGCTGCCGCCGGAGAAGCGCGACGCCTGGTGGAAGGGCACGACGCGCGAGTGGCCGTTCATGGCCGCGGACCTGGGAGTCGACCGCGACACCTTGATGGCGCACTACCAGTCGAACCACGTGGCGGTCGCGTACGGCGACGTGTTCGGTGAGATGGTGGCGCTGAGCCAGGAGCTCGGCTTCCGAGTCCGGGTGCTCGGCCGTGACGGCTGAAGAAGCCGTCGAGATCCTGTACCGCGCGGCCCCGGAGCGCTTCGTGGCCGAGCGCAAGCGCCTGGCCGCCGAGCTCAAGAGCGCCGGAGACAAGGCAGCAGCACAGAAGCTCGCCGCGCTCGAGAAGCCGTCGGTGTCGGTCTGGGTCGTGAACCAGCTGTATCGCGAGCAAAGGAAGCGCTTCGATCGACTGCTCGCGGTGGCGGCCAAGCTCCGTGGCGGTGATCTGTCGGTTGCGGCCGAGCACCGCGAGGCTTTGGCGGAGATGCGCCGGCTCGCCGCCGAGCGCCTGCGCGAAGCCGGTCACTCCGCGAGCGAGGCCACGCTACGCAAAGTGTCGGCCAACTTCGCGGCACTGGCGGCTGCGGGCGGGTTCGAGCCGGATCCACCGGGCGCGCTGCGGACCGATCGCGATCCGCCAGGGTTCGGCGAGCTCGACGCAGCGAGCTTCGCCGCGCTGCCGAAGAGGGAGGAAAAGCCGCGGCCGAGCCACGCGGACGACAAGCAAGCGCGCGAGAAAGAGCTGCGCGAAAAAAAACAGCGTGAAGAGCAGCGGGCCGCCGCAAAAGCCGAACAACGGCGCTTGCAAGCGGAGCTCCGCGCCGCCGCGAGCGAGCTCGAAGAGCGCAAGCGCGAGCTCGAGCGCTCGCGACGGCGCGCCTCGGAGGCCGAGGACGCGGTTGCCAAAGCCGAGAAGGCGCTCGAGCGCGCAGCCGCGCGGGTACGAGAGCTCGAATGACGCTCGCCCGGCCGAGCTTCAGCGCTTGCGCACGCGATCCAGCGCGACCGCCACGACGATGATCGCGCCGGTGAGGATCTCCTGCACCCAGTTCGGCAAGCCGATGTGCGTGCAGCCCGTCTTGATCACGGTCATCAGCAGCGCCCCGATCAACGCGCCCACGATCGAGCCCTGTCCGCCCGACAGTGAGCCGCCTCCGATCACGACCGCGGCGATCACCTCGAGCTCGAGCCCGATCGAATCGGTGGGATCGCCGACCGTGAGCGTCGCGTACTCCATGATGCCGGCGAGGCCCGCGAGCAGGCCCGACAGCGCGTAGACCGCGATCTTCACGCGCGAGACAGGCACGCCGCACAGCCGCGCGGTCTGCTCGTTCGAGCCGATGGCCGTGACGTGACGGCCGAAAACGCTGTAGCGCAGCGCGATGGCCGCCAGCGTCGCCACCAGCACGGCAATCGCGACGCCCGGGGGTAGCCGGAATTCGCCGGGTAGCGGCGCGGACATCAGGGTGTCGAGGCCGTGCGGGTCGGCGTCGATCTTCTGCTCGTCGGCGAGGCCCTTGGCTGCGCCGCGCAGCAAGCTCATCGTGCCGAGCGTGACGATGAAGGGCGTGATCCTGAGCCGCGCCACGAGCCCGCCCGTGGCTGCCCCGACCAGCGCCGGCAGCAACACGCCGAGAGCCATCGCGCCCGCGGGCCCGATCCCCTGACGCAACGAGGCCGCGACGACCACCGTAGTGATCGCGACGCCGGAGCCGACCGACAGATCGATGCCGCCGAGCAAGATCACGTAGGTCATGCCCACGGCCGCGATCGCGACAACGACCGTCTGGCGCGCCATCGTCCAGAGGTTGGTGGCGCCGGGGAACGTGTCGGGCGCGAGCCCCGAAAAAAGCGCGTAGCACGCGAGCAGCGCCAGCAGCGGCGCGAACCAGGACGAACGCAAAACGGCCCTCGGCGTCATGCCCCGGCCGCCTCTCGCAGCAGCGTGTGCTCCGTCCACTCCGCGCTCGGCCGGAAATCACCGAGCCTGCCGCGGTGCATGACCGCGATCCGATCGCAGAGCGAGAGCAGCTCCGGCAAATAGCTCGACACCACCAGCACGGCCTTTCCCCTCGCAGACAGCTCGTCGATCAACGAGTGAATCTCGGCGCGGCTCCGGACGTCGATGCCGCGCGTCGGCTCGTCGAGCAGGAGCACGTCGGCGTCGTGGAACAATAGCCGCATCAGCGCCACCTTCTGCTGATTGCCGCCGGACAGCTCGGAGACCGGCTGATCGGCGTCCCGGCAGCGCACGCGCAGGCGCTGAATCAGCCGCTCGCTCTCGCGGCGCTCCTGCGCGAGCGACACCAGGCCGCGGCGCCTTAGCCGCGACAGCGCCGTGAGCGTGGTGTTGTGCGAAATCGGAAATGACAGCGCGAGCCCTTCGCCCTTGCGGTCTTCACTCAGCATGCCCACGCCCTCGGCCCAGCGCTCGACGGGAGAGCGCGGTCCAACGTGCGCCCGCACCCGGACCGCCCCCCGCCGCACCGGGTCGAGCCCGAACACCGCACGCACGAGCTCGGTGCGGCCCGAGCCGACGAGGCCGGACAACCCGACGACCTCGCCGCGCCGCAGCTCGAGCGAGGCTGCTTTCGGCAGCTTCTCGCCGGCCAGGTTTTCGAGCGAGAGCAAGACTTCGCCTGCGCGGCGCTCGCGGCGCTGACCGGTCTCGAGGCCGCGGCCCGCCATCGCGAGCAAGAGCTCGTCGTTGGTCGACTGCGCCATCTCCCCGCTCGCCACGCTCTTTCCGTCGCGGAGCACGCTGTAGTCGTCGGCGATGCGCCGGACCTCTTCGAGGAAATGTGAGATGTAGACGATCGACAGCCCGGTCTCCTTGAGCGCTGCGAGCGCCGTGAACAGCTGCTGGGTGTCGTCGCTCCCCAGGCTGCTGGTCGGCTCGTCCAGGATCAGGAGCTTCGGCTGCTCGTGGCTGAGCGCCCGGGCGATTTCGACCAGTTGTCGCTCCGCGGACGAGAGCTCGCGCACGGGAGCGTCCAAGGGCAGGCGGCTCTCACGCCCTAGCTTTTCGAGCGCCCGGCGTGCGCGAGCGTCGCGCCTGCCGCGATCGACGAAACCGAAGCGCCGCGGCTCCACGCCGAGCAGCACGTTCTCGGCGACCGTCAGGTCCGGGCACACCGACAGCTCCTGATAGACGATCGCCACGCCCGCCCGACGCGCCGCAGCCGGGTCGCGCGGCGCATACGCCACGCCGTCCAGCATCAGCTCGCCGCTGTCCGGCCGCAGCGCTCCGGCGAGGATCTGCATCAAGGTGCTCTTGCCAGCGCCGTTTTCACCGAGCACCGCGTGGATCGTGCCGGGGCGGACCTCGAGCCCGACGTCGTCGAGCGCGCGCGTTCCGGAAAAGGCTTTGGTGATGCCGCGCGCGTAGAGCCGCGCCGCGCTCACTTGAGCCACTTGGCGAGATCGGGTTTGACGAGCTCCTTCATCGCCGGCTCGTCGATGTTCTGCTTGTCGAGCAGCTCTGCTCCGGTGTCCGTGCGCGCCTCGACCGGCTGATTCTTGAGCTTTGCGGTGATGGCCTTGACCGCGAGGTAGCCCATGTTGAACGGGTTTTGCAGCACGAGGCCATCGATCGAGCCCTTGCGCACGGCCTCGACCAGCTTGTCCGAGGCGTCGAAGCCGACGAAGCGCAGCTTGCCGTCGAGCTTCGTGTTCTCTAGCGCGCGCAGCATGCCGAAGGTGGTCGACTCGTTCGGCGTGAACACGCCGTGAAGCCCGCCCTTGGCCGCATTCTTCGCCAGCAACAGGCTCTCGCTCGCGGAAGCCGCCGTCTCGGTGGTCGCGCCTCCGTACTGGTTGTCGCTCACCACCTCGATCTCCGGCGCCTTCTTCACCACCTCGAGGAAGCCCTCTTCCCGGTCGCGCGTGCTCGCGGAGCCTTCCTGGTAGCGGAGCACCGCGACTTTACCCTTGCCGTCGAGGAGCTTCACCAGGCGCTCACCCGCGAGTCGCCCGGCGGCGCGGTTATCGGTCGCGACGAAGCTCGAGACCTTACCGCCCGCGAGCGCCGAGTCGAAGATCACGACCGGGATCTGCGCGGCGACGGCGGCGTCGACCGACGAGACGAGCGCCTTGTCGTTGAGCGGTGCGAGCACGATCCCGGACGCCTTCTGGGCCGTGAACGACTGAACCAGCTCGATCTGGCTCTTCAGGTCGTCCTCTTTGAGCGGGCCCTTCCAGACGATGTCCACGTCCAGCTCGCGCGCGGCCTTGGCGGCTCCGGCGTGGACGCTCTTCCAGAACTCGTGGGTGGTGCCTTTGGGGATCACCGCGATCCGGAGACGCGCGGGCGCAGAGCCTGCGGCACCGGACTCCGACTGCGTTTTCTTTCCGCAGCCAGGCACGAGAGAAATCCCGAGAGCGAGCCCGAAAGCCAATAGTCGGCGGCGCACGGGCCCGATCTGTATCACGGGCCCGCGCGGATCAGAAAAACCGCGCTACCGGCGTGGGAACGCCTGCTTTCAAGGCAAGCAAGCCGGCGAGGCGCAATCGGCCTTCGTATAATTCCGCGGCTGGCACGAGGTCGGGAAGAACAGGCACTCCACGTCCGCCGCTGGATCGTTGGCGATGCCACACGACTCGACGAGGTTGCAGGCGGGCGAGCCGGATTCCGAGTAGACGCAACCCGCATACACCTCGCGCGATTCGCTCGACGTGTACGCCGTCAGCGGGGTGCACAGCTCTTCGGCTTCGCAGTCCGCTTCGTCGAGCGGCGTGCAGAGCGATGCCACCGTGCAGCGCCCGGCTTCGCATTTGGCAACGGCCTCCGCCGTGGGCGCACCTTGCACGCAATCCGGGCATGCTCGGTTACCCGGGCAGTAGCGCCAGAGGGCCTCTTCGGCCTCGTTCGTCGCAGCCAGGCTCTCGAAGCTCTGTTCACCGCAGCTCGGGCAGCAGCCGCGATGGGTGAGCTTGCAGTCGGCGTCGCTCTCGCAGGCGCCGGTGATGCCGAGGTCGGTGTAGCAAGCGCGGTAGCTCTCGTCGCACGCGGCCATCGTCGGATAGACCTCGTCGCAGTCTTCCCCCGAGCACTGGCAGCCGGAGAACTGCGTACAGAAGTTGCCGTTCCAGTAGTAGGTCGGAGGGCCTGGGAGGCAGGGGAGGTCGAGACCACTTTCCTGCACGTCCATCGGCGCGCACGGCCCGGTCGGACCGCTACCTCCGGTGGAGGGCGCGCCCGCGCCGGCGATCGCGCCGCTGCCTGCCGAGCCGCCCGTCCCAGTCGTGCGCCCGCCGCTCGGAGCGCCCGCGGATCCGGCGAAAGCGCCCGAGCCTCCGGGAGACGGCCCACCCGCCGAGCCCCCGTTGCCTGCGACGGCGCCGGTTCCGGCGGTTCCGCCCTTTCCGCCCGCCGCGCCGCCCTGCCCGCCGTCCTCGCCCGCTTGCCCGCCGTTGCCGCCGCTGACGATCGACCGATGCAGGCATTGCCCGGCGTCGCAGGCGAAGCTCGCGCCCAACTCAGCGCAATCGCGGTCGCGCTGGCACTGGACCACGCAGCTCGTCTCTTCGCGCGGCCCGGCACAGGTGTTGGCGAGGGCGCAGCTCGCACCGTCGAGCGCCGAGCACGCGTCGTCGTCTTCACACGGCGCGGTGCAGACCCCGCACACGCACGACAGGCCCTCGTCGCATTCGGAGTCGCGGTCGCACGGCTCGAGCCAGTGCGTGTTGCTGTCGGTTCCGCCGTTCTGCGTGTCGGTCGCACCGCAGCCCGGCGCGATCACGATGGCGGCGTACGACGACCACGCCCCGAGCACGCCGAATATCCAACCGAACCTCGAAGTCTTCGTTCTCATGTCATTCCTCGTCGATTTCGAGCGACTGCCCCAGGTAGAAGGTGACGCGGACGCTGCGCTCGGGATCGGGCGGCACGCGTTCATTGTGCGCCGCCACCTTGTCCCAGAGCGCCTGCGCGAGTGACCGCGTACGCTTCAAGAGCTCGTACACCTCGAGCTCGTGCGGATGCCCCGGCGTCACGGTGAAGGTGAACGTCGAGCCCCCGGTCTTGTCGGACGCGCCTGCCGCGCCGAACCCGGACTGGATCTTGCTGGCGATCGCGACCGTGACGGCCCGAAAGTGATCGAGGATCGCGGCTTCCCAGCCCTGCTCCGCGCCCAGCGGCAACACCAGATTGCTCGATTCGAGCCGCTCGCCGTTGCGCGTGACCCGGCCCACCTCGACCAGCTCATCGACGGCCTTCGCGACCAGCGCCGGCTCGACGCCGAGCAACGTCGTGAGCTCGGCCTCGGTCTCGGCTTCACGCCGGAACAGCGAAAGCCAGGCCAGGTTCGCCACGCTGTCGAGATCGGACTCGGCCGTCAGCTTGTCGCGCAGGGCCTGGCTCGTGACCGCGTACAGCGCCTGGTTACCGGTGCCCGTCACGCACACCAGGCCGCTCCGCACCAGATCCTTCAACACCGCGGCCACCTCGCGCTCCCCGTCGCGTTCGAAGCGCTCGAGCACGCGCCGACGCGTCGGCTGTTCCCGCTCGATGAGGTCGAGCACCGCTTGCCACAGTGTGCGTTCGCCGACCGACGCGCTCTCGGTCAGGCGACGCATTTTCTTCTGATACGAGCGCAGCGCCATGCCGAACATGTCGGCTGCGACCTGACGCCGCACGCCCTGCGCTTCGATCTCCCGCGCCAGCTCGACGAACACCTGGTCGGCCAGGTGGGCGAGCGGCGCCCGCACTCCCGACGACGTCGAAAGCTGAGCGATCAGCACCGTGGTCTGCCGAACCACCCCGTCGATCAGCATCCTCAGGTTCACCGCATCGCCTCCGACACCATCGCAGAGTACCGGGCGGGCAGGGGGCGCGGTAGACGTCCCAAAGTTCGCCAAAAGCTGGCTGATTGGGCTTTTGCCCGAACAAAACGCCGCGCGGCCGCACCTCGTGAGAGGCCGGCCGCGCGTCGAACGGCTGTTCTACCGTTTGGAACCGATCAGAAGTCGGCGCCGGGGCCGTGGGCGTGACCGCCACCACCCGCGGGAGCCTTGTCTTCCTTCGGCTTGTCGGCGATGAGCGCCTCGGTCGTGAGCATGAGGCCCGCGACGCTGGCCGCGTTCTGGAGGGCCGAGCGCACCACCTTCACCGGGTCGATCACGCCCGCGGCGACCAGGTCGCCGTAGGACAGGTTCGCCGCGTTGAAGCCGAAGGTAGCGCTGCCTTCCTTGACCTTCTGCACGATGATCGAGCCTTCTTCGCCCGCGTTGGCCACGATCTGGCGCAGCGGTTCCTCGATCGAGCGCGAGATGATCTTCACGCCGAAGTTCTGCTCGTCGTTGAGCTTGAGGCTCTCGAGCGCCTTCTGCGCGCGGATCAGAGCGACGCCGCCGCCGGGGACGATGCCCTCTTCGACGGCCGCGCGCGTGGCGTGCAGCGCGTCTTCCACGCGGGCCTTCTTCTCCTTCATCTCGGTCTCGGTGGCCGCGCCGACCTTGATCACCGCAACGCCGCCCACGAGCTTGGCCAGGCGCTCCTGGAGCTTCTCGCGGTCGTAGTCGCTGGTGGTGTTCTCGATCTGCTGGCGGATCTCCTGCTGGCGACCCTTGATCTTGTCCTTCTTGCCGGCGCCGTCGACGATCGTGGTGTTGTCCTTGTCGATCTTGACGCGCTTGGCCTGGCCGAGATCGGTGATCGTCACGTTCTCGAGCTTGAGGCCGAGCTCTTCCGCGATCACCTGACCGCCGGTCAAGGTCGCGATGTCCTTCAACATCTCCTTGCGGCGGTCACCGAAGCCCGGCGCCTTGACGGCGGCGGCCTGCAGCGTGCCACGGAGCTTGTTGACGACGAGCGTCGCGAGCGCCTCGCCCTCGACGTCCTCGGCGATGATCAGCAGCGGCTTCTGCGAGCGCGCGATGGCTTCGAGGACCGGGAGCAGGTCCTTCATGTTGCTGATCTTCTTCTCGCTGATCAGGATGTACGCGTCCTCGAGCGACACTTCCATGCGCTCGGGGTCGGTCACGAAGTAGGGCGAGAGGTAGCCGCGGTCGAACTGCATACCCTCGACGACCTCGAGCGTGGTCTCCGCGCTCTTGGCTTCTTCGACGGTGATCACGCCTTCCTTGCCGACCTTTTCCATGGCCTCGCTGAGCAGCTTGCCGATGGTGGTGTCGCCGTTGGCGCTGACCGTGCCGACCTGGGCGATCTCGTTCGGATCCTTGGTCGACTTCGCGAGCTTCTTGAGCTCCTCCGTGATCACTTCCACGGCCTTGTCGATGCCGCGCTTGATCTCCATCGGGTTGTGGCCCGCCGCGACGAGCTTGCTGCCCTCGCGGTAGATCGCCTG
>JAICQO010000153.1 GCA_025937835.1 Polyangiaceae bacterium | reverse complement strand
CTGAAGCAGTACCCCTTTAGTTGACATAATGTATCTTATGCGAACTCAGCGCAGGGGCGCGGGGAGGCGCTCGGCCGGACGGATCCGAGCGCCCTCCGTCGAAGCTGCTCAGAGCTTCGACGCGAGGACGGGCTCGGCGCCGGGCAACTGGAGGCTCAGCAGACGGCCGCCGTTGGTGACGACGAAGGCGCGGTTGCCGTGCGTCGCCGGAGTCATCGACACGCCGTCGGCGACGTGGATGCCGTCGATCAGATCGCCGTCCAGCGGCGACAAAAGGAACACGCCGAGCTGAGTGGCCGAAACCAGGAGCGCGCCGGCGAACGGAACCGGCGGCGATGCTCCGCCTTGCGGGAGCGCGCGTCGCCAGAGCTCGGCTCCGGTCTCGGGATCGAGACCCCAGATCCCGGTCGTGCCGGACGACGCGACGAGGATCGAGCGCGGGGCCGCGTCTTCGTCCGACTCCTCGTGGTGCTCGGTCCAGAGGTAGAAATCGCTGACGCCGACCACGCCCGGGTTGTGCCAGACCTGGCTGCCGGTCTCGCTGTCGAGCGCAAAGGCGCCGCCCGCGTAGCTGCCGACGAACACCGCGCTGCCGGTGCGCAGCGCGCCCGCGACCGGCGTCGTGTCGACGTCCAGGTATTGCGGCAGCTCGCCCAGGGTCTGTTCGGCCTCGGCAGCCAGGTCGACGGGTTGCCAGCGCTCTGCGCCGGTTCGGGCGTCGAACGCCATCACGTTGCCGTCGCTGAAGCCGGCGTAAACCTTGTCGTGGAACACGAGGACTCCGGAGTGCCCGGCGACCTCCATGCCCATGGCGGGCGTTCGGTGCTGCTGCCACACGAGCTTGCCGGTGGCAGGCTCGATGGCGAGCACCGTGTCGTTGGCGTTGGTGACGTACAACAAGCCGTTGTGGAGCACCGGGCGCCGGGCCACCTCGGCGTTGGTCATGAAGCGCCAGCGCAGCTTGCCGTCTTTGGCGTCGACGCGGTACAGCGCGCCGTCGTTCGAACCGAAATACACGGCGTTTTCGAGCGGATCGTAGAGCGGCTGGCACTGCACGAAGCCGAGCGTTTCGAAGCGCCAGAGGTGCGAGCCGTCTTCGGCACGCAGGGCGTAGAGACCTCGGTCGCTCGAGCCCACGAACACGCGCTTGCCGCGCGGGTCGATCTCCGGTTGGCCGCGCTCGTACGGCTCCCCCGTGACCCGCGCCGGGATCACCACCTTGCGCGAGAACGCGAGGTTCATGGCGAAGCTCGCGCGGTGCCGGTACATCGGCACGTCGGGGTTCGCTCCGGCGCGGAGCTCCGTGCACGCGCCGAGCGCGCTCAAGCCGAGCCCGAGCAGGCAGAGCTTGGCCCAGGCGCCCGGCGTGGCGCCGCGCGCGGACAGCCTCATGGCGTGCTGCCCGCCGGCTCGGGCGCGGGCGCTTCTGGTGCGGGCGCGGGCGCTTCTGGTGCGGGCGCGGGCGCTTCCGGTGCGGGCGCGGGCGCTTCCGGTGCGGGCACCGGCTCCGGCTTGGGAAGACCCGGAGTTCCACCGAGCTTCTTCAGCATCTCTTGAAGCTTCGCCGCGTCGATCTTGCCGCCGGGGCCGCTCGTTGCGCCGCGCATCAGCTCGTCCAGGCTCGCAGCACCCGCGGGGCTTGCCAGCTCGGGGGCTCTCGGATCGATGGCCTGAAGCAGGTCCTTGGCCTGGCCCTCGAGATAGCCCGGAGGCGCGAACGCGGGCGCCTTGCTTTTATCTTCTGATTTCTTGAGCTTATCCAGGCACTTCTTCAGCAGTTCTTTAGCTTTTTCTCGCTCACCCTTGGCGAACGACAAGCGTGCCTGGTGGAACATGCCGAGCGGCCCAAAGCCGGGGATGTCGCTGTTCTCGAGGCGCTTGAACTCGGTGAGCGCCTGGTCGGCCTGACCGAGCGCTTCGAGTGACAGCCCGACCCCTTCGATCGCCCGCCCCTTGGCGTCGGGCTCGATCTTGGCGAGATCGCTGTCGCGCACCTTCTCGTAGGCCGTCTTGGCCTCTGCGAACTTGCCTTGATCGTAGAGCACGCCGGCCAGGCCGAGCTCTGCCAGCGCCGCGGTCGGGCCGCCCTTCGCGGTCGACGCCGCCTTGCGGTACTCGGCCTCGGCGGCCTTGCTGCGCTCCTCCGCGGTCGCGAACACCGGGCGATTGTCGATGAGACCCGTGTAACGGTCCGGCTCGGCCTCGCCGCTGCCGATCCGGCCGTTTTCAGCGGCCACGGCCTTCGCGAGCCATTCGGTGTCCGCCGCGCGGTTACGGTCCTGCCGGTAGGAGTAGATCTTCCAGCCGATCCCGCCGCCCACGAGCAGCACGATCACCCACTGCACCCGCGTGGAGTTCCTCTTCAGCCACTCCCAGGCGGCGTGCGTGCTGCGCGCGAGCGCGTCGTCCACGATTTCGCCGGCGTCGAGGTTGCGCGCCGAAGCGGTGCGTCGCCTCTCCGGCGTCCCTTCCCGCTGGCGGCGGCGCTTCTCCGCGGCCTCCGCGCGGATCCGCTTGTTGCGATCGCGGATCGTCTTCGGATCGACGGCCTGGGGCTCGCTCGAGCGCGCTTCGGACGCTTCCGGGGCGCCCTGCTCCTGCTCTTCGCCCGGATTTTTGGCTGATTCTTCCGCCACGGCGCGCGTCTATAGCATAGGCCTGGGTCTAGGGGTCGATTGAGCGCGGTCGATTGTCAGGATCTCAGCCAGGGCGCTTGGCGCCTTCGGCGTCCACCCAGGGCTCGGGAGGCGGTGGCGGCAGCTCGTCGGCGAGCGGGACCAGAGCCACCCCCTCGATCGTGATCGCCCGGTTCGCAAACAGCACGAACTCCGACAAAACCCCCGGACGCGCGCCGAGGTTGTCCGGAACTCGGGCAAATCGCTCGAGGGACTGCCCCGTGCACGGGAACGGCAACCGCAGCACCCGCTGCGGGTCGAGCTCCGGTATCCCCCGCTGGCGCACCAGCTCGCCGCGCTTGTCGTAACGCACGAGGTGCGAGGCGCTGCTCAGCAGCACCTCCCCGGAACCCGAGCCGGAGCCGGCGCCATCGCCGGTGCCCTTGGGACAGTGCGCGCGCACCAGGACGCGCACCCCGCTGCCGTTGCCGCCTTTGGGGATGAACACGCGCAGGCGCACGCCGAGATCGCTGCGATCGCGCAGGCGCGCCAGATCGCGCGGCTCGGGCCCGCCCACGTGCTGCAGCACCTTGGCGCGCAGCGCGGCCTCGATACCGTTCGGCGGCGGATCGGGCACGCCGAGCAGCCGGACCAGCGGCGCCGCGAGCTCTTCGCGTGCACCGAGCGACAGGAGCGCGTCCAGCAACACCCCGCGCGTGCTGTGCGAGCGCTCGTTGGCGAGGGCGCGTGCCAGCCAGTAGCGCCCGCTCTCGTCACCGATCGCCGACAATGTCCGGGCGACGTACGGACGCAGCCGCACGTCGTCGAGCGACTTCAATAAGAACGGGAGCGCGTCGCGCGAGCGGATCGCCGCCAGCGCGGCCAGCACCTCGCAGGCGCGCGTGAACTCGAGGTGCTCGCGGTCACGCCACCAGGCGATGAGCTCGGCTTCGGCGCGCTTGTCGCCGCTCTCGCCGAGCGCGAGCGCAGCCAGCCTGCGCAGGTTCCGGTCGGGGTCCCGGAGCAGCTCGACGGCGAGCGGGGCCCCCTCCCCGAGCCGTGTCAGCGCTAGCGCCGCGTAGCGCCGGACCTCCGGATCTTCGTCGCGCGACAGAGCCAGGCGCAAGTTCGGCGCGACCGCGACTGGCTTCAGGTCGAACAGCACCTGCGCCGCCTTGCGCCGGATCACCGGGTCGACGTCGTTCAGCAGATCCGCCACTTCCCCGACGGCGTCCGCGTCGCCCGCGATGCCGCGCACCAGCGCCGGGGGCCAGCCCTTGCCCTCGGCGCGCAGCCCCTGGCTCTCGAAGCGCCCGTGCGAGGCCGCGATCTCACGCAGCGCGTCGCGCAGCCGCTGGAAGACCTCGGGTTGGTCGGGCGCGGCGTCCCGGGTCTGACCGGGGTCCGCCTCGAGATCGTAGAGGCGGCAGGCGCCCACGCGCCGCGCGCAGATCAGCCGGTATTTTCCCTCCGCCAGCAGCGTGTGCTCGTCGGTCTCGGCGTGCGCGAAGCCGGGCCCCGCCTGCTTGCTGGCGAGCCGCGCGGTCAAATCGCGTCCGCGCATGCGCGGTGGCCGAGGCACGTCGAGGCTCGACAACAGCGTCGGCAGCAAGTCGATGGTCTGGACCACGTCCGTGACGCGGCTCGGAGCGATCGCTCCAGGCGCCGAGATCACGAGCGGCACCCGCACCTGCTCTTCGTAGACGGTCGTGCCGTGGTAGCGCCCGCCGTGTTCTCCGAACTCCTCGCCGTGGTCGGCCGTGGCGATCACGACCGACGCGGCGTTGCGCCGTCGCATCGCCTTCACCAGCTCGCCGAGCATGCGATCGGACTCGGCGATCTCCGAATCGTAGCGGTCGACGTCGCGGCTGCCGAAGTCGAACGGCGGGTGCCGTTCGTAGGGCTCGTGGGGCCCGAACAAGTGCACCCACACGAACAGCGGCTTGTCCTTGGAAGCGGCGTCGATGTACTCGCGCACCTGCGAGAGCCGGAGCTCCCCTTCCGCGAACTCGACCTTCGCGTACTCGAAGCCGAGGTGTGTCTTCGAGAACGTCTCGAAGCGCGCAGGATCGATGAAGAACACCGCGGGCGGGTAGAAGGCTGCCGTGCGGTAGCCGTAGGTGCGGAACAGCCCCGCCCAGGTGTCGGAGTCGGCCGCGGTGCCCTGCAGCAACAGCGGCCGCAGGTATTTGCCGGTCATCAGCGAGGTGACCGCGTACGAGGTGTGCGGGGTCGCCGTGTAGGCCTGCTCGAAGGTGACGCCCTCGGCCGCGAGGCGATCGAGGTTGGGCGTGGTGGGGCGCGCGTAGCCGTAGGTCGTCACGTGATCGGCGCGCAGCGCGTCGATGCTGACGAGCAGCAGATCACGCCCGCGTAGGTCGAGGCTGCCCTTCCCTGCCCGCTCGCCTCCTCCGCAGGTCGCCGCCGCGCCGCCACACGCGAGCTCGCCGTCCTCGAGCGGCGGCGGCGGTGACAGCTCGGCCGTGAGCTCCACCACGCGCCCGAGGATCGGCGCCTTCTCGCTCAGCAGAAAGCGAAAGTTGTCGTAGTGCGAGAGCCGGTCACCGAAGGGGCGGAGCAGGCAGAAGGCCGCGATCAGCAGCAGCGGCGTCGCAATCAGGCGCAGCCCGCGCAGGCGCTTGTCCGGCGTGATGCCCTCGAACAGCGCGCGCTCCACGCTGGGCGCGAAGAGCAGGGCAGTGGCGCCGAGGGCGTCGTGAAATGCCGGGTAGAGCCGCGGCAAGATCCAGCGATTGGCGAGCTCCAAGAGCACGATCCCGAGCGCCGTGACCAGGGCAGCCGTGAGCGGCGCTCGGCGCACGAGCTTCGCGAAAAACGGCGCTCCAGCGTAGACCAGAGCGCCCAACACCAGCGCCACCAGGCCCGAAAACCCGGCGCGTTGCTCGAGCGCCGACAGGTGGCGGCCGCCGCCGACGGCCCAGCCCACGCCCGCGCCGAACAGCCCGAACGACGCAGTGAGCGCGAGCCGCTGAGCCGGCCTCTCACCCTTCCAAGTGAGAACCGCGAGGCCCGCGCCCAGGATGCCCAGGCCGCTCGTGAACGCAAACGCGCTCGGTACCAGCCACAGCGCACCGTGCTCGAACTCCCAGATGCTCGCGAACTCGCGGTGCGCGACCAGCCCGACCGTGAAGAGCTCGACGATCGCGAGGGTCCAGACCGCGAGCAGCGCGCGGCAGATCCGATCGAGCAGCGACAGCAGCTGGGGCTTCCAATCAGCCCGGGGAACCCTCAATGGAACTCGACGGCGCCGATCTCGTAGCGGCGCGTGCCCGCCGGCAGGTTCACGACGATCTCGTCGCCGATGCTCTTTCCAATCAACGCGCGCGCGAGCGGCGCAGACACCGAGATCGTGCCCGAGTCCACGTCGGCCTCGTCGGCACCGACGATGCGGAACGCCTGCGTCTCGTTGGTGTCGATGTTGGTCAGCGTGACCGTGGCGCCGAAGCGCACGCGATCCCCGCTGAGCTTGCTCGGGTCGATCACCTCGGCGCGCGCGAGCTTGTCCTCGATGTCCTTGATCCGCGCCTCGACCAGGCCCTGGCGTTCCTTGGCCGCGTGGTACTCGGCGTTTTCGCTGAGGTCACCGTGTTCGCGCGCCACGCCGATGTCGCGCGAAATCTTGGGGCGTTCCTCTTTCAGCCGGGTGAGCTCTTCGCGAAGCTTTTGCGAACCGGCCGGCGTCATCGGTACTTTTTCGGTCATCGGGGGCCTCGCGGCGCATCTTAGCCTCGAATTTCGAGGACGGGGCAAACGCAAGCCCTGTTCGCCGGCCCGCGGGCCATGTCGAGGAACAGAACCGGGGCTTGCCAGGCTGCGCCTTCCCCGCTACCGAGCGCCGTGATGCGTCTGTTTGGCTACCGCTGGGCGCTCTCTCTGGCCCTCGCGCTCGGCACGGCCCCCGCTTGTGTCCCCGAAGAGGGCTCGAAGAGCCCGCTCGACTACACCGAGAACGCTCGCCGCGACTACGAGCGCGGCATGAAGGCGCTCGAGGACAAGAACTGGGAGGGCGTCGAGGAGGCATTCAACGACGTCCGCACCAAGTACAGCTACAGCCGCTACGCGCGGCTCTCCGAGCTGCGCCTGGCGGACGCCGACTACGAGCAGGACAAGCTCGCCGAGGCGATCTCCGGCTACAAGGCCTTCGTCCACGACTACCCGAACGATCCCGAGGTGCCCTACGCGCGCTTCCGGATCGCCAAATCGCAGTACGACTCGGTGAGCCAGTCGTTCCTCTTGCCGCCGCTCGAGGAGCGCGATCTATCCAGCGTCAACGACGCGATGGAGACGATCCGCGACTACCTCGAAGACTTTCCGAGCTCCGAGCACGCCAGAGATCTGCGCTACATGCTCGAGGTCGTGGTCGGCCTGCTCGCTCGCCACGAGCTCTACGTCGCTCGCTACTACTTGCGAGAGGACAACTTCGAGGCCGCCAACGCCCGCGTCGAGCACGTGCTGAAGGTGGTGCCGGTCTCGGGCCTGGAGCCCGAAGCCCTGGTGTTGCTCGGCGAAATCTATCTAAAGCAAAAGCGCAAGGCCGAGGCCAAGGCCCTCTTCGAGCAGCTGATCCGCGACTACTCGGACAGCCCCTTCACGGTGCCGGCGCGGAACTTCCTCGCGCACATCGGCGAAGACGTGGGCACGCTGCGACAGGCCGAGACGGCCAAGCCAGCGCCGGCCGCTCCATAGGCTCGAATCCCGTAGGTCGAGCCCGAACCCGACAGTGACCCGCCCCGAGCGTCGCGGCCGGTTACCACGAGCCAGCCTTCGCCGGGGGCGGCGCCGCGTCGCTCTTACTTAGCGGGTAAGACGGCCGCGGCCGCAGGGGTCGCGCCCGCTTTGGCCATTTGGGCGCAGATGTGCAGCGGGTCAAAGATGCCCAACTCCGGGTTCCGAAGCTTCCGGTCGAAGATGGAAACGTGCTCTCGCGTCGGCAAGTACTGTCCCCCTCTCGTGGAGCGCAGACCTCCGCGATCCCTAGCAGCTGGTAACAAGACGGCGGGGACTCCACTCCACTGCCCCGCATGCACCGCCGGATCACGGCACGACAGTGCACGGCGAGAGGTTACGCACGGAACTTCTCTGGGCTTGGGCGAACGGGTCACGACAATCACAGCGCGTAAGCGGTCCGCAGGGGCCACGACCACGGCCGCGGCGCGTCGCAGCGGCGAAGCTATCCGAGCGTCTTCTTGAAGACAGTGGTGAGTTGTCGATGGGTGTTGCCGTCCGAAGCCCATCAAGCAGCGTGCACGGTAACAGTCGGCGAGCAAGAAGCCGAGCACGCCGACGGGATGCAGCGCTCCGAACGCGCATCCAGGAACTCTTCGTCGAATTCCAGGGCCGCTACGGAGCGCCGCGCATCCAAGGCGAAATCGCCAAGGAGGGCGAGCGCCTCAACCGCAAGCGCGTCGCTCGGCTCATGCGCGAGCGCGGAATTCGCGCGAAAACGGCACGCAAATACAAGGCGACGACCGACTCGAACCACAAGCTGCCGGTCGCGACCCACCTGCTGGAGCGACGCTTCGACGTGGACCGGCCGAACGCTATCTGGGTCAGCGACACAACGTCCCTGTGGACCCGGCAGGGCTGAATGTACCTCGCGGTGATCATTGTTGCCGCGCACGCTGGTTGATGGCGAGCGCGCGGCGTGAATGATGGGCATCAAGTAGAGCGGGCGCGTGCGCGCACGGCATGATGCCCATCGTGTCGAGCTACGGCGCTTCAAGGGACAGGACTGAGATAGGAGTCGGCTTGGAGGATGGCTTGCACGACGTCGCGTTCGATGAGCTTGCGTTTGCGGCGGGCGCTGCTGCGGACGGCGTTGTGAGCGACGCGGTCGATATCGCGGAGGGAGCCGGAAGCGGCTTCGTGGAGGATGGCGACGGCGTCGGAGGTGAAGAGTCCCTTGTTGACGCCGGCGGCAGCAAGGTGACCCATCAGCCAAGGCGGGACGATCTCGAGACGGCCAGGATTCATGCTGGATCGCACCACGGAGGTTGCGATTGCCGGTCGGACGAAAAATCGAGGACGAGCGCGAGGCGGTTCGCTGCCTACGCGCGGCCGAGCGCAGGGGCCTGAGCGCCGGCGATTGGGCGCGGGCACACGGCGTCGATGGGCG
>JAICQO010000093.1 GCA_025937835.1 Polyangiaceae bacterium | reverse complement strand
TCCGCTACTGGGGGTGCAACGATCAAAAGGCCAAGGCCTTCTTCTTCGGTGACGATTGCGTGCTCTGCCGGAGCCCCTGGACGGATCCCCGGCGAAAAGCCTGGAAATGACCGACCGCTGTTCTCAGGGGCGGCACGCGCCGCCCCTCGCGCTCACTCTTTTCGTCGGAGTTTTTCCGTCAATCTCGGCAAGTTCCTAACCGCTTGTCGCTCTAGTGGTCGCACGCCTTTTCTCGGGCTGCTTCGGAGACGACGGTCGCGAGAGCGTGCTGCAGGCCCCCGTCGTCCGCGAATCGATCCAATGCAGCATCGTACGCGATGACACGGCGCGCAGCCGCTACGAGCGCGACCATGCTGTCGTCGTTGTTCGGGTCGTAGGCATCGGTGGTCCAGGTGTGACCACACGCGCCGCATTCACCGATCGCGCGACAATGCGCGGCGATCTTTCGGGCAGCCTCCACGATTTCAGGGTCGAGGTCTGACATCCGCTGGTTTTAGCGCTCTCCAACCATTCGGGGAAGCTCGAGCCGACCGGCGTCAGGCGCACGGGTCACTCGGTGCAACAATCCGTGCAGTCGAGCCACTGCCAGACGCCGGCTTCGCAGCGGATCTGCGACTGGCAGCTCTCTCCACAGTCCGCGCCCGCAACGGAACAGGGGCTGCCCGCCTGCGCCGCGGGGAACGGACACTCCGCGGGGAGCACGGGACAGAACCACTCTGGTGGATCGACGGGCGGGCACTCGGGTGATCCGTCGCCTCCCTCGCACGGGCTGCAGAAGCATTGACCGCACTGAACACCCGCGAGAGGACACGCCTGGCCGTCCTGAGGCACGAACGGCGGACACTCTCCGCAGGAGCCGGGCTCGGGCTCGGTGACTTGCCACACGCCCTCCTCGCACAGCGCGCGCGTGCGGCAGGAGCGCCTCGTGTCTTGGCCCCAGCTGCAGTGAGCGCTGACGGCTTCCCCGAGGCCAGGGAGGATGGGGGCTTCCCAGGGCGGCGTGCACGGCGTTCCGTCGGCCGGGGGCGCGGCGGGGCAGCCAACCGGGTCGGGTGCACCGCCTTCGCCAGCCGCGCCTGCCGCAATGCCTCCGCTGGCAGCGCTCCTCCCGCCCGTCGGCGCGGCGCCACCCGACGACTGACCGCCGGTGTCGGAGCCACCCTGCGACCCCGAGACGTCCACGCGTGTCCCGTCGGCGTCCACGCAATAGCCCTTGCTGCACGCGACGGCGCCGCGCACGTCGGCGCAGTCGTCGTCGATCGAGCAGGAAACCCAGTGACTCGTGCTCGAGGTTTGCGGGCCCCGGTCTTCTCCACAGGACCAGCCGGCGACGAGCAGCAGAAAGAATGCGAAAGAGCGCTTCGGAATCATCAGTCATTTCCTTCCATCGGATCGCGATCGTCGTCGTCTCTCACGTATTGGCCCAGGTAGTGGACGACTCGCCGGTACGCTTGCTGACGTGGCATCTGCGCGTTGTAGAGGTCGACCCGCCGTCGGAGCGCTTCGAGCTCCGCGCGGTGCCGCGCCAAGATCCCGAGCGCCTCTTGCTCGAGCGCCTGTCCGGCAACGACGTCGAACGAGAAGGTCGAGCCGCCCACGGTGTCCCGCGCTTCGGCGTTGGAGCGACCGAGCGCGAGCTTCATGCCGACGGCCGTGACCAGGGCTCGGAAGTGATCGAGCACCGCCGCTTCCCAACCCTGCTCCGCGCCGAACGGGACGTCGAAGGCCTTGCACTCGTAGAGCGCGGGCTCCGTGTTGGGGACTCGAATGACGCGGCCGTCGAGGACCAGCCGTTTCAGCGCGGCCTCACAGCGCTCGCCCCCGACCTTGGAGGCCTCGCTGAGAGCGGCCAGGGTCGTGGGGCCGTTCTGATAGGCGGCGAGCCACACCATGTGGTCGACGCCCGCCTGCCCGGCGTTTGCCGCAAGCTCTGCGTCGTCGACGAGCCGGTAGATCGCCGAGTCTCCGCGACCCGAGCGAAAGACCAGGCCGGAGTTCACGAGGTCGCTCAGGATGCCACGCAGGATCTCCGCGTCGTCGTGGCGAAAACGCCGCTGAATTTCGAGGGCTGAGCTCGAGCGGCGCTCGCGCAGGAACGAGAGCGCGGCGTCCCACAGCGTGCGGCCCACGTCCGTCTGGCTTTCTTTCAGCTCGCGCGTCCGACGGTGGTAGGTGCGAAGCGCCATCCCGAACATGTCGGCGATGACCTTTTTCTTGACGCCCTGATTCTGGAGCTCGCTCGTCAGGTCCAGAAAAACCTGGCCCGCGACCTTGGCCAGCGGCGCGCGCACGCCCCCCGCCGTCGCCAGCTGCGCGATGAAGACCATCGTCTGCTGCACGACGGCGTCGATGAGAACCTGGGTATTCACGCGATCTTCCCGCCACGAGCAGTGTTCCGCGCCCCGCGGCCGAAAGCCAGTGCCAGTTCTGGCAACGGGAAGCCGCTACCGCCGCGCGTACGCTTCTTCCTTCGCTCACTTTAGATCCTTCTCTTCGCAGCGCGGCGCCGTGTACGCTAGCTGCCGTGCTCGACGAAACGGGTGTGTACTACGCGACAGAAGACATGGCGGGGCTTGGCCGCAGGGTCTTCGTGCTGGCGGTTGACGTCGGCCTGGTCTTTCTGGTTTCGGTAGCGGTCGTGGGCATCGGGCTCGAAGCCGGGCTCACGCCCCTCGCCGTCAACGCCGCCGTGTTCCTGCTGGCGTGGTCGTACCTCGCCGGCCTCAAGGTCACGAAGCTTCCGACGCTCGGCTACCGGCTCGCACGGGTGCAGTTGGTCGATCTCCAGGGGAACCGCGTCAGCCTGTGGCGTTCCACCTGCCGCTTCTTGTTTCTATTTCTAACCTTGGGAAACTGCGTCGACCTGCTGCTCTTGAGCCACGATCGCAACCGTCAAACTCTGCGCGACAAGCTCCTTGGCACCTACGTGGTTCGACGAGGGGCCGTCCCCATCGGCTCCGGGCCGATCTCATACCCGACCTACTTCGTGGGTGGTTTATCATTCGTGTTCTCGGAAGTGGCGCGGCCCGGGCCGACCGTCGACGCGCGCAAAGGCTCTGGAGCTACGAGCTCGGCGAGTGGCTCCTAATGACACGCTCCGGCGAGCGCCGCTTCGCGCTCGACAGCGTCGGGATTTTGCGACAAGCCCCGGGATGCAATCTGCTGTCGAGAGCTGGAAGCTGATCGGTGTCGGCGGGCACCTGATCCTCGCAGCGATCGTCCTGTCGCTCTTGGCAGGCATCGTCGCGAACCTCGTGGCGGGGCGTCGCTACGCCAACCTGGAGCGGGAGCTGCTTGGAAATCCAGACGCTGCAAGTCCGTTCCAGGAGGCCGTGCTGGAGCGGATCGTCCGCGAGGCCCGACAGCGCTTCGACCAGGGGGCTTCCGCTTCCGAGATGCAGGCGCTGGTCGAGAGCGCGTTCCTCTCCGAGCTGCGCGGGCCGCTGCTTGCCGAGCGGTTCGTGCGCTCGGCAACCGGCCTCTTGATCGTGCTCGGCCTGGTCGGCACGTTCTACGGGCTGACTTCCTCGATCGGGAAGCTCGTCAATCTCGTGACTTCGGACACGGCCGGAGTGGCCGAGATCGGGCAAGCGTTGACGCAGGGGTTGAGCCAGGCGCTCTCGGGCATGGCGGTGGCCTTCGTGACCTCGTTGTTCGGGATCGTGGCCGCGATCGTGATGATGCTGTTGAACATCGTGTCGAACCTCGGGGACCGGCGCACGGCGGCGATGGTCCGCATCGAAAACTACCTCGACGGCCTGTCGACGCACTGGGCGCGCGAGCGCGGTCCGCGCGCCGGCGACGGCTCCGGCGTGGCCGCGGCCCAGCTCGTGAGCTCGGTGGCGGAGCTCGACGGCGCCGTGTCGCGCTTCGACGCCGCTCTCCGCAGCTTCGGGGACTCGACGCGCGAGTTTCGCGAGTTCAACCTGCACCTGAAGGACAACATCCAGCGCATGAGCCTGTCGTTCGCTGATCTGAGCGAGACCCTGAAGGACGCCGCCCGCGGGATCGGCGCACGCGACCGCAACTAGCCGAGGCTCGACATGCGAAGTCGCAGGAAATTGGTCTCGGGCGAGGACGCGACGAGCGATCTGTGGCCCTCGTTCACGGATCTGATCTCGACCACGGCGCTGATCCTGTTCGTGCTCGTATTGCTCGCCTACGTTCAGAACCTGATCAGCGGTAAGCGGTTGAACGCTTACCAGGTGCAGATCAGCACCTCGGAGCGCAAGCTCAGGTTTCTGGAGGACCAGCTCGCCAAGACCACCGCCGAGATCGAGCTCGGACAAGCGCAGCTCAAGCTCTCGGAGCTGAAGCTCGACGAACAGCGCGAGATTTTGGCCGAGAGCAACCGCGAGCTCGGGAACTTGCGCTCGCGGCTCGAGGGCATCGCCTTGCTCCGCGTTCAGGTGCTCGACAAGGTGAAGGCGTCGCTGGAAGCCGAGCTCGGACCGCGGCTCCGCGGACCCGGGCCGCTCGTGTCAGTCGGCGACAACGGCAACATCGTGATCAACGAGAGCCTGGTGTTCGAGTACAACTCGCACGCCATCAAGCGCTCCGGTATCGAGCTCTTGGCGACCCTTGCCCAGGGGCTCGGCAACTTGCTCGCCGATCCGGACGTGCGGGAGAACGTGGATGCGATCGTGATCCAGGGTCATACCGACGAGCGCGGCTCGGGCGCGTTCAACCGGGAGCTCTCGGCCAAGCGCGCCAACGCCGTGCTGAACTCCATGTTCGAGTCGAACCCGGTCCTCGAGCAAAGCTACGGCAGATACTTCGAGGCCGGCGCCTTCTCCGAGTATCGCCCGCTCACCGACGAGAAGACCGAGGCCGCGTTCGAGAAGAACCGGCGCATCGAGATCTCGCTGGTGCTCAGGGACGCCAACGTAAGGCGCGTGATCGACGAATACGTGCGCGGCCAAGTGGGAGCTGCGGGCGCTCCGGCTACGCCATGACGGAGACGACTGGCGCGATACCGAGCGTGCGTGGCGCGGCGCTGCGCCTCAGAGCCGAGCTCCAAAACGCTCGAGTGACGCTGGCGCGCTTCACCGCGGAGCTCGAGGCAATTCCCGAGCACCGGCGTGACGAATGGCTGGATCGGTTGTGGGACGTCGACGGCATCGAGGCGGACGCTTCCGAGCTCCCGCGTGGCTGCGTGCCGTACCTGCCCTGCGCGCTCGGGACGGTGCTGGACGCGCTGCGCCTTGCAGCCGTCACCGCCGAGGATGTGTTCATAGACGTCGGCGCCGGGGCGGGCAGAGCCGCGTTGCTCGCGCACTTGATGACCGGTGCGGGCTGCATCGGGCTCGAGATCCAACC
Source organism: Polyangiaceae bacterium (assembly GCA_025937835.1). Taxonomy (GTDB): domain Bacteria; phylum Myxococcota_A; class Polyangia; order Polyangiales; family Polyangiaceae; genus PMG-095. The sequence continues at coordinate 18,664 of JAICQO010000093.1, read as the reverse complement.
CGCGCTGGCACGCGCGGCGCAGGCCCGCGCGGATTGGCTCGGGCTCTCTCGCCTGCGCTTCCTGGCCGGTGACGCGATTGACACGCTTCGCTACGTCCCGATCGGGACGGTCTTCTTCATGTACTGTCCGTTTGGAGCGGAGCGCTTACAGCGCTTCCTCGACGAGTTGGAGCAGCGGGCGCGCGTTCGGCAGATCCGGATTTGCTGCGTCGACATGCCGCCGCTCGAGCGTCCCTGGTTGACCCGGCTGCCTGGGGCCTCGAAGGCGCTCGACGTCTACCAGAGCACGCTCGTCTCAGCGTGAAACCCGGCAGGCGACGCGAGCCGTGAACTCGCGGGCTGGAGAGCCGCGCCAAGTGACCAGCTCTCGCTCTTCACCCGCGCTCAGCGAAAGCTCGGTGGGCTCGGGGTTCACGTTCGTCGATACCCGGCAGACCACCCGCTCCTCGCAGGTGTTTCGCAGGTGGACGAGGTGGTCGTACCCGAGGTTTCGATAGCGCGCTTCGGTGCGGTGCTTCACACACGTCGGCGCGTCGGCCGGCGCGGACTCGGCCACGCCCGCGAGCGGCGGCGCGAGCAGGAAGGGGAGGGCCGAGAGGTAACGAGCAAGGCGCACGGTGGGAATCTACCACCCCTTCGGAGCCTCGACAGCGCGTGCTTTTGCTGCATTCATTGGTGATGCCCCTCCGGATCGAAGATTACGCGCTGATCGGTGACACGCAGAGCGTCGCGCTCGTGGGACGCGACGGTTCGTACGACTGGATGTGCCTGCCGCGCTTCGACTCGGGCGCGTGCTTCGCGGCGCTGCTCGGGACGCCGTCGCACGGGCGCTGGCTGCTCGCGCCGGCGGGCGAAGTCCAGAAGACGACGCGCTCGTACCGCGACGGCACGCTGATCCTGGAGACCATTTTCGAGCTCGCCGAAGGGCGCGTGCGCATCGTGGATTGCATGCCGCCGCGCGACGGCACGCCAGACGTGGTGCGCGTCGTGGAAGGCCTCGCAGGCGAGGTGACGATGCACCTCGAGCTCGTGATCCGCTTCGACTACGGCTCGATCGTTCCCTGGGTGTCACGTCTGCCGGACGGCAGGCTGCGCGCCATCGCCGGCGCCGACGCGCTGGTGCTCCAATCGGACGTGGAAACTCACGGAGAGGCGCTGACCACCGTCGCGACCTTCTCGGTAAAGGCCGGCCAAAAGGCGTCGTTCGTGCTGTCCTGGTACCCGTCGCACGAAGAGCCGCCGCGGCAGCGCGACGCCCAGCAAGCGCTGGCGGACTCCGAGCAATACTGGCGCGAGTGGTCCGCCCGCTGCACCTACCGGGGCCCGTGGCAGGATGCCATTTCGTCCTCCCTGCTCACGCTGAAGGCGCTCACCTACGCGCCCACGGGCGCCGTGTTGGCGGCGCCGACGACGTCGCTGCCCGAGTGGCCGGGTGGAACGCGCAACTGGGACTACCGCTATTGTTGGCTGCGTGATTCGACGTTCACGCTGTATGCGCTCAGGCTAGCGGGCTACGTGGAAGAAGCGCGCGCCTGGCGCGATTGGTTGCTGCGGGCCGTGGCCGGCGATCCCGCGAAGCTTCAGATCATGTACGGCGTCGCCGGCGAACGGCGGCTCACCGAGTACGAGCTCGATTGGTTGCCGGGTTACGAAGGGGCGCGGCCCGTGCGCGTGGGCAACGCCGCAGCCTCGCAACTGCAGCTCGACGTGTACGGCGAGGTGATGGACACGCTCCATCAAACACGCCGGACGGGCTTGCCGTCCGAGCCTGCAACCTGGAACCTGCAGGTCGATCTGCTCGAGTTTCTGGAGAGCGCCTGGGAGCGCCCCGACGAGGGGATCTGGGAAGTGCGCGGGCCGAAGCAACACTTCACGCACTCCAAGGTGATGGCCTGGGTGGCCTTCGATCGCGCCGTCAAGGCGATCGAGCAAACGCAAGCGGAGGGGCCGCTCGAGCGCTGGCGCGCGCTCCGCGACGCCATTCACGCCGAGGTCTGCACGCGCGGCTTCAACTCCAGCAAGCACACCTTCACCCAGGCGTTCGGCACCGATCACCTCGATGCGAGCTTGCTCTTGATACCGCAAGTCGGCTTCCTCCCAATCGACGATCCGCGAGTCACGGGCACCATCGCAGCCGTCGAGCGCGAGCTTTTGCATCACGGGCTCGTGCTCCGTTACAGGACCGAGGGTCAGGACGGCTTGCCGCCGGGCGAGGGCGCATTCCTCGCCTGCTCCTTCTGGCTCGCAGACGCGTATGCGCTCTCGGGACGCACCGACGATGCCCAACGCTTGTTTGCGCGCCTTCTCTCGCTGCGAAACGACGTGGGCCTGCTCGCCGAAGAATACGATCCGGTCGGTTGCCGCCAGCTCGGCAACTTCCCGCAGGCGTTCTCTCACGTCGGCCTGGTCAACACCGCCTACAACCTGACGCCGTCCCACACGATGCCCGCGCTGCACCGCGAGCGGTGAGGGCTCGCCCGGGGGCGTGAGCCAGCCTCCGTCAAGCGCCGTGCGCGCGACAGCGACGCCCGAGCGACTCTACCAGAAAATCACGCAGCAACGTGACGCGGTGCGGGCGCTTCGATCCGCTCGGGACGACGACTTGGAGCTCGGCACCACGAACCGCGTACTCCGGAAGCACGCGCACGAGCGGCGGGATCCTTCCGCCCGCGGTGCAGACGCTGACCGCGTGGAGCGGCAGGATGCCGATACCGAGACCGCTTCGCACCGCTTGCCACACGAACAGGTTCTCGTCGGTGCTGATGCGGCCGCGCACCTCGACGCTCGAGATGCTGCCGTCGAGGCCTTCCAGCCGCCACACGGTCCGCTGCTGCTGCGCGCGGAGCAAGATGCAGTCGTGCTTCGCGAGCTCCTCGAGGGACTTCGGAGCGCCGCGCCGCTCGATGTATTCGGGCGACGCGAACAGACCGGTATCGATGGAGCCGAGCCGCCGCACCACCAGCGCCGCGTCGAGCGAGCTCCGTGTGCGGATCCCGATGTCGAAGCCCTCCTCCACCAGGTTCACGGGGCGTGAGTCGAGCGAGAGCTCGACGTGGATCTCCGGGTAGCGGTAGGTGAACTCCGCGAGCACATCGGAGACGCTCATCACGCCGAGCTCGACCGGCACGGTCAGGCGCACGACGCCGCGCGGCTCGCGATCGAGACCCGATGCTGCCTCCGCCGCAGCGTCGAGCCCTTGCAGCGCGCGCTCGACCTGCTCGAAGTAGGCTCGCCCTGCGTCCGTGAGCGTGAGCTTGCGGGTGGTGCGGTGGAGCAGACGCACACCGAGCTCGTCCTCCAGCTCACTCACACGGCGGCTGATGGAGGACTTCGGTAGGCCGAGCGCCTTCCCGGCCTCCGTGAAGCTCTGCCCTTCCACGACGGACACGAACGCCTTCACGAGGTTGAGGTCCATTGTTGCCACTCTAGCAACGCTCCGTTGCCAGACAAGCCGACTAATCATCCAGAAAGCAACAATTAGATTGTCTGCTGGAGGTTCTCATGCAGACATCGCGTTCCAAAGCTCCCCTCGTCGCCCGGCTCGCCCTCGGCAGCCTGTTCTTGGTGTTCGGGCTGAACGGCTTCTTCCACTTTTTGCCGCAGCCCGCGGAACCGCCGCCTCCCGAGGCGCTGGCCTTCGCCGGGGCGCTCCTTCAGACGGGCTACATGTTCCCCTTGATCAAGGGCACCGAGGTGTTCGCGGCAGCGCTGCTGCTCGGCGGTCGCTACGTCCCGTTCGCGCTGACGCTGCTCGCGCCGATCGTCGTCAACATCGTGGCGTTCCACGTGTTCCTCGCGCCGGGTCTGGTTCCGCTGGCGATCGCCTTCACGACGCTCGGCCTCGGCCTGTACCTCGCGTGGACGGAGCGCGCCGTGTTCAAGCCGCTGTTTCAGACGCGGAACAGCGATGCCATAACCAGCCCGACATGGGTCCGCTCGACAGCTCCCTAGCCGGTTCGATCGAAGCTCCGGACATGGAGACGCTGGAGCAGTTGCAACGGCTGCTCCTCGACACGTTCGCGTCGCTGCGGCGGGACGGGCTGCGAGCTTCGGAGCCCGTCTGGAAGGACTCGCAGGAGGCGCGGCAGCAGGCGCTCGGCGTCGCCGAGGTGCTGGAGTTCACGGCCCCGGCCGGCAGCGAGGTGATGGCCGACGTGCTGCGCGAGTACTTGAGCCGCGAGCTCGGCCGGCACTTCCCGACAGAACCGGCCTCGGTTCAGGCGGAAGACAGCGCGGTGACGGTGTGGGTGCTCGAGTCGAAAGTCGCGATCCGGTTGAGCGCTCCGGATCCAGGCGTCGAGCGCACGTACTCCTAGTTCGCGATCACGTAAGCGAACGTGTAGCAAAATGGCGTGGCGCGACCGGCTTCCAGGAATGGGCGGTAGCGCCAGCGCGACAGCACCGTCGGGATCTGCGCGTCGATGGCAGGCCCCGCCGAGCGCAGGACGCTGACGTTCGAGACTCCGCCGTCCGCGGCGACACACACCTTGACCGTGGCCTTGAAGGCCTGACCGGAGCGATCGAGCGCTCCCGGTGGTCGCACGCGGTAAGCGGCCGAGTTCGGGTCGATGCGCAACAGGCCGTGGCCGACCTTCGACGGAAGGACACGCGGCGCGGCTGGTGCGGGCTCGAGCTCCCGATATGGGGCCGGCGCGAGCACGGCGACGCGTGAGACGCTGGGCATCACGGGTGGCATCCGAGGCGGCTCGGGGAGAGGCGGCAGGTCGGGGCCGAGCCCCGCTTCCGCCATGGGCGCGGCTACCGCCTGCTCTCTGGTCGCCAGCCGTTCGGCGAATTCGCCGAGCGACGCGTTGTACTCGGAGTCGGTAACGGTCTCGTCGGGTCCGTCGCTGCGGGTCCGCTGGGCAGCAGGTCGTGGGGCGGCACGGCGGCGCGGTTCCGGCGCGGTCGCCGTGTCGGCGGACGCGGGCGCGGCCTCGGCCGTCGCGCGGGCCGCGCGCAGCGGCAGCTGGCTCATCTGCGGAGCCATGGCAGCCACCGCGACGGGCACGGCTTGCGGTGGCGCGATCAGCGTCAGGTACGCGGGCACCGCCGCGGCGGCCGAACCGAGCCCGACGAACAGCGCGCCGAGCCCGAGCCACGCTGCGCGGCGCGCCTTGTGCCGCTGCGGCATCATCGACGGCGCGACGATCGCGGCGACCGAGCGCACGGAGTCGCGAGAAACCGAGCGCTCTGCGAGCTCTTCTGCCATGCGCAGCGTCGCTCGCCGTTCGGCGAGGCGCTCGTTCATGAGCTGCTTGACGTAAACGGTGACGGCGCCGTCCGCGCGCGGTCCGAAGGCGTCGGGAACGGCGCGCTGCAGCGCCTCGAGCAGCGCGAGCGCGGACGGAAAGCGCGTCTCCTTGCGCTTGTCGAGCGCGCGCAGCACCACCGCTTCGAGCGCCTCCGGGTAGTATTCGAGCAGCGCCGAGGGTGGCGCTGCGGGCGTGTCCGAGAGAATGCGTGCCACCGTCGCCGCTTCGCCGTCCGCGCGGAACGGATGGCGCCCCACCGTCAGCAGGTACAGCAGGATGCCGGTGGTGAAGACGTCTACGCGCGCATCGACCGGCTCACCGCGCAGCTGCTCGGGCGCGAGATACGAGATTTTGCCTTTGATTTCCCCCGATCCGTAGGTGGCGCTCGAAGTGGTGGTGGCCACGCCGAAGTCCACGATCTTCACGGTGCCGGTGTCGGTGACGAGCACGTTCGGCGGTGAAATGTCGCGATGCACGAGCCCCACTCGCTGCCCGTTCTCGTCGCGGAGCTCGTGCGCCGCCTGAAGCCCGCGACAGACCTGCCCGACGAGATTGACGGCGACCTGAAACGGCACACCGCCGCGCTTGTGCGCTTCCTTCAACAGAAAGCTCAGCGACTCGCCGGTGACGAGCTCCATCACCAGATACAAGACGCCGTCCTGCTCGCCGAGCTCGAGGGTCTCGGCCACGTTCGGGTGATGGATCTGCGACGCCAACATGGCCTCGCTGAACAGCATCCGCTCAGAGTCGGAGTTCTCGAACGAGCGCAAGATGGTCTTGATCGCAACGAGCTTTCGGAAGCCGCGAGTGCCCTTCAGACGCGCGGCCCAAACCGTGCCCATGCCGCCCGTCGCAATCGGCATCAGTAGCTCGTAGCGTCCGAGCATCTGCCCGGAAACGAGCTCTCCCTCGTGATGATTGGTTATGCTCGACACGCGGTCCCTCCGTGTCCTGGCGCCTCCTGTTTGCTTCCGATCGTGCGTCGCCGGTGCCCTCGCTGGCGCTGAATCGAGGTCCTGGCGGCTCCCGCGTCAGGCGGTGATCAGAGCCCCTCAGTCGTGATGATCTTTAATACTGCCCAAGCATCCATCGATTCGCAATTGCTTATTTCACCCGCGAATGGAGTCGGGAGCTGTAACGAATCTCGTTTACTCGGTCTACTTCGCTCTACATCAGCGCCGGCAGTGGGGACGCGGCTCGGGGCGCTTAGCGAAGCGGCAGACGGGAGTCGCGCGTGGATGCTTCAGGCGTTCGCGGAAGGCAGGGTTCGCAGGGCTTTGCGGCAGGCGTCTTCGCAGCGTTTGCAGGCCTCGGCGCAGAAGCCGCAGTGGCGATGCGTCCCTGCGTGGGCGAGGCACTCCGCACCGCAGGCGGCGGCTACCAGCGCGCAGGCCTCGATCTGGGCCCGGATGAACCTCAAACTCGCGTGAAACTGGCGGGTGAGGATCCTCGCGGTCGTATCGCAGATGTCGGCGCAATCGAGGTTCAGCCGGATGCACTTCCGGAGTTGGCTCGGATCGGGGGCGCCGAGGCACGCGTCCGCACAAGCCGCGCACGCGCGCTCACATTCGGCGCAAGCCTCGATACAGGCCTCGATCACCTTGGAATCTGGGGCAATTCGGTTGGGACTCGACGAAAAGATGCGTTCGAGATGTTGCATGGCGCTCCGTCCTTCCACGTGACGCGAGTGACCAAGCAAGCGGCGTACCGTCAGAGACGGCGTCAGCGCGTAGGCCGAGCTGAAGACGTCACGGGATCCAACACCGAGTCCCCTGCGCCGCCGTCCAACGAAACGCGCGCGTCCGCGGGCCCTCGTACGTTGCTCGGGTCGGAGGGATCGGGGAGGCGTGCACGGCCGGCCGCCGGTGACCGCAGTGCCGCCGCTCGCCGTGATGCCGCCCTCGGCAGTCGCCCGCCGGTTGCCGGCAGACGACGCGTCCCCCGCTTCTCCCGCGTGCTCGAAGGTTGCGCCAGCTTCTGCCCCCGCGCGATCTCGCGCGAGAGCCGTCGGTGCATTTTGCCTATTGCGAGCCGACTTGACCGAGGGTAGGGGATGTACGGTGGTTGTCTTACCTGTGCGCACTCACCAAGCCGTGGGTCCGCCGGTGATTTCAGGGAATCGTGAATCGCGCTCGAGGAGCTGAGTGGCCGTGCGTCCGCTAGCCAACGCTGGTGCGAGCGCGCTCGTGCTCGGGCTGCTGCTGCTGTCGGGCGGCTGCCAGAAGCTGTTCGGCGACTACTCGATCACCGAGAGCAGCATCCAGAGCGTGTGCGAGCCGAACGCGGTGCAGTGCATCGGCGACGAGCTCCGCCGTTGCAGCGCCGACGGCTCGGAGCTGAGGCTCGAGATGCGGTGCGCGTCGCCTGCGCTCTGCGACGCGGGGCGCGGGCTCTGTGCGCCAGCCACGTGCTCGGCCGGCGAGCGGCGCTGCAGCGGCGCCGAGCTTCAAGGCTGCAACTCCGATCGCACCGACTGGCTGCGCCTCGCGACCTGCGCGTCACCCGCGCATTGCAGCGCCGACGTCGGCGTGTGCACCGAACAGCCCTGCGTGCCGGGGCAGACGCAGTGCAACGGCCCGATTTTCCAGGCTTGCAACGACATGCAAACGGGCTGGAGCGACCTCGAGGAGCCCTGCGCGTCGTCCGCTCTCTGCGACTCGGTGGCAGGCTGCACGAGCAGCAGCTGCAGCTTCGGCGATACGCGCTGCCAGGGTGCGGAGCTCCAGGTCTGCAACGACGCCTTGAGCGGCTGGGTCGCGATCAGGACCTGTGACAGCGCCGCGCTTTGCGACAAGGACGCGAAGACCTGCCGGCAGGTGGGCTGCACGACTCCCGGCACCTACCGCTGCGACGCCGCCGGCGCGCTCGAGCGCTGCGCGGACGATCTGACCAGCTGGCTCCCCGTGGAGATGTGCGAGTCGGCAGCGCACTGCGACGCCCAGAACGGCAAGTGCGACACGGCGCCGTGCACTCCGGGCGCGCACCAATGCAACGGCGCCGCGCTCCAGGTTTGCACGGGCGAAGGCTGGAACACGACCGACTCCTGTCAGAGCGACGGCCTGTGTAAGCAAGCGCTGGAAAATAACGAGACCAAGTGCCGAGCGCCGGCCTGCGCCGGCGGCTCCTTCCAGTGCAACGGCGCGCAGCCTCAGGTGTGCAACGCCGCGCTGACGGGCTACCGCGACACCGGCACGCCGTGCATGACCGCCGAGCTCTGCGATGCGCGGAGCGGTACCTGCGGCGAGCCCGCGTGCGCCGCAGGTCAAACGCGCTGCACCGGAGCCCAACCCGAGATTTGCAACCCCGGCCGCACCGGATTCGCACCGCACGGCGACGCCTGCGCCAGCATCTCGCTGTGCAAGTTCGAGACCGGCACCTGCGGCGACGTGGTCTGCCTCGCCGGACAGAAGCGCTGCAACCCGACCACGCCGACGGAGCTCCAGATTTGCAACGCCGCACTCGACGGCTGGGAAGCGTGCGACACCTGCGCGACCGCCGAGCTGTGCGGCGTCTCCATTGCAAGCGCGGCGTGCGGGCCGAGCGCCTGTGTGGAGCCGAGCTGCGCCCTCGGCGATCGCTGGTGCGGAGGAGCAGACGACCGCTCGCTCTACCAGTGCCCGCCGAGCCGCATCAACTCGCAGGCGCTGGCGCTCGACACCTGCGACTCGGCCGGGCTGTGCGAGGCGACGCGCGCCGACGCCACGCGCACGACGTGCATCGCGCGTTCCTGCAGCCTGCCCGATCGCTGGTGCGGCGGCACCGGCAACCGCACGCTCTACAAGTGCCCGCCGAGCCTGATCAACACGCAGGCGGTGCAGCTCGACGTGTGCGAGACCAACGGCTTGTGCGAGCAGGCCCACGACGATCCGAACGGCATGACCTGCCCCGAGCCGGCCTGCGCGACGCCGGGCTATTCCTGCGGGGGCGCGGGCTCGAACGTGCTGCAGCTCTGCAACACCGAGCGCACAGAGCTCAGGACCTGCGACACCTGCGATTCGGCAGCGTTGTGCAGCGACTCGCTGAACGCGGCCGCCTGCAACGCGAACTCCTGCCGCACGTACGCTTGCGCGGAGGGAGAGAAGAACTGCAACGGCGCCACGCTCCGCATCTGCAACGAGGAGCGCACTGGCTTCGAGAGCCTCGCGACCTGCGGCTCCGCGGCGCTGTGCACGGCCTCCCTCACGCCCCCGAGCCAGATGACGTGCGACGCCTGCCTGGCCGGGAGTTTCCGTTGCGACGGTGCGCAGCCCCAACGCTGTGATACCCCCGCCGACGGCCCGGCGGTATGGGAGGACCTCGACGAAACCTGCGCGAGCGCGGCCGATTGTGACGCCGCAACGGGCACCTGCGAGTCGATGGGCATGGGCGGCTCCGGCGGTTGAGACTCGCTGCGCTGCTCAGCGCCTCTAGCGTCCAAGACTCAGCGACAGCAAACCGTGTGTGCGCCGCTCGGGTTCAAGTCGCCGGCGGGGTAGGACTGGGGGTCGCAGTTGATGGGGTCTGCGCTGCCGATGATCCGCGCCGACATGGCTCCGAATGGGAGCTCGCAGGCGTTGCCCTCTTCGCCATTGCTGACGATCGTGCCGCCGCCGCTGCAGCCGAACATCGGATACACCTCGAGCCGCGCGCCGGTGCACGCGCCGGGCTTGAAACCGCAGTAGCACTCGGAGCACGTGCGCTGGTCGCTGTAACCCGTGTACCAGGTGCCCGCCACGTCGCGGCTGTAGCCGGTCGGACAGGCCGCGTTCGAGCCCTTGAGCAAGATGCACTCGGGTCCGTCGCTCGAGTCCGCGATGCAGGCCGAGCCCGCACCGCAGCCGCCGCCCGCGCGACCCTCGATGCAGAAGCTACTCTGTGTGGACCACGAGACGGGCGGCAGGCTCGGCGTGCCGGATGCGTCGCAGTTCGTGATCCCGCGGATGGTGTAGAAATGGATCTTCGTGTCTCCGGCCAAGGGCTGGCAGCTCGACGCGAACGTGTTCTGGAGCGGGCCGGTGAAATCGAAGCCGCCGCAGGCCTTGGCGCCGTAATTGTAGATGCCCGCGTCGCAGTCGGACGAGGTCGGGGTGCAGCTGCAGCCGGTGCATTGCCCGTCCGAGGCGAGCCCCTGGTAGAGCTCGATACTGTCGACGCCGGGATCGCACAGAGAGCCGTCGAAGCTACCGAACACGGCGTCGCTCGGGATCTCGACGCAACGGGTCCCGGAGCCGCACGCTTCGTCTTCGCAGTCGACCTGCCCGTTGCAGTCGTCGTCGATCGAGTTGAAGCACTGCTCGGGGCCAGCGGGCTCGCAGCTCGCGTTCCCGCCCGTGCCGGTCCTGCCGCCGCTCGGCTCTCCGGCGCTGCCGCCCGTGACGCCCGGCGCGTTGCCCTCGCCGCCTTCGGCATCCATGCGACCGCCGCTGCTCGGCGCCCCGCCCGTACCGGACGCGCCGCCAGGTCCCGGTTCGCCGCTTCCAGCCGCGGGTAGCTCGCCCGTTCCGCCTTCACCGCCCGCTTGCGCCGTGCCGCCGCTCACGCCGGGGCGACCCGCGCTCCCGCCACGCGCCGCGACCCCCGACTCGCCAGCGTCACCGGAGACGAGCCGGTACTCGGGCTCGTTACCGAGGATCGCGTTGCAGCCGACGAAACCGCCGAGCGAAAACGCGAGCGCCATCCCGAAGCCGCGCGTCAAAACGCACCCCGCACTCGAATCGATCCGGGGCCAATGCCGACCGCAACGGCGTCTTCCTGGCGCTTCGGCGCGGTGAACCACAATACGGCGCCTCCCGCGAGCGCGGCACCGCCCACGACCATGAACACCGTCGAGAGCGTGCCCGCGGCATACGCATCTTCGCCTGCCGACTTACCGCGCGGATCGGTGCAGACGGCGCCGTCGCAATACTTCTCTGCGTCGTCGTGCTTCGCCTTCGATTTCAGTCCGAACACGCTACCGGCACCGATCCCGACGACGCCCACGCCGCCCGCGATCAGCGCCAGCACGCGCTGCGTCCCGAGACCCCCACGTGGCGCGAGCTCTGGTTCCGGCACGACCTCGACGGCCGCAGCGGGAGCCGACGTGCTCGGCGTGAGCGCCGGCACTTCGACGCTGACGCTCTTGGCGGGCCCTTCCACCGTCACCACGCGCCGCCACTCTTCATGGCCGGGCGCCGTCGCGGTGATCGTGTGCTCACCGACGTCGGCGGGGATGGGCACACCCCACTGGGGCGCGCCGACGCTGCTGCCGTCGCGCCGGACTTCGAGGCCGGGAACTTGCTTCCCCTCCGCGCTGACGTCTACCACCAGGGTCGATAAGCTCGGGCGCAGCGTCTCGGCGCGCTCGCGCGCTTCTTTCTCGCGGCGCGTGTTGCCGGTGGCGCTCGCGGCCGCGGCCGCCTCGAGGTACTTGTTCCAGGCCGAGGCGTGCCGCCCGATCTGCTCGTAGCAACGAGCCAAGTTGATCAGTGTTCCGCTGCCGGGGTCGAGCCGTTGGCTCTCCTCGAACTTCGGACAAGCTTCGGCATATCGACCTTGCGCATACAACGCGCGCGCCTGCTCGAACAAGGCTTGGGCCGCGGTGGCGTCGGCAGTCTGCGCCTCGGTCCGCTCTGCAGCGAATGCCAGCGGTAACGCACAGAGCAACGCAGCGACACGGATCCGCCGGCGTAGGGCACTCGAACGCATCAGCCTGCGATTTACTTGCGATCGTCGTAGACGTCGACTGTTCCCGTCGGCTGTCTACGAGTGGTCTTCTTCACGACCTTGGGCGCGCGAGTGGTGCGCACGACCGCGGGCGTCACCGCCGCCTTCCCGCTCGCGCTCGCGCTCGTCGAGGGCGGCGCGGACGGCAGCGGCGGCAGGTCAACGGGCGCGACTTCCGGCGCTGTTTTCGGGGCAACTTGCCTCGCGAGCGTCGACTCCGCCGAGCTCGCGACAGGCTGGGCGTTCGGCTCAATCGTGGCCGCTGCCGGGTGTGTGTTCGTGCGCACGATCCAGGCGAGCACGCCGAGCACGACCGGGGCCGCGAGCCAGAGCGCGCCGCGGTGCACGGGGAGCCTCGACACGCCGCGAGCCGAAACGGTCTGGCCGGAGGCAGTGGAAGCCAGCGCGGGCGCCGGCCGCTCCGCCGCCGTGTCGGTGGACGGTAGAACACCCGCGATGCGCTCGAGCGAGACGCGAGCCCGCGACGGCGCGAGCGGTGCCAGCGCTCGCGCGAAGTCCGTCACCGTCGCGAAACGCCGCTCGCGATCCTTCTCCAGGCAACGCCCGATCAGCGAGTCCAGCGCCTGAGCCAGATCGGCGCGAAGCTCCGGGCGCACGCTCGCGACAGGCGGCTGCGACGTGGTCAAGAGCTTCATCACCAGCTCGGGGATCGACGTCGCGGCGAAAGGGGGCACCCCGGTCGTGAGCTCGTACAAGATCGCGCCCAGCGCCCAGATGTCGGTGCGCAGGTCGACGTCGCGCGTCGACTGCATCTGCTCCGGCGACATGTAGAGCGGCGAGCCCATCGTGGCCGTCGTGCTCGTGATGCTGCCGAGCGGACCGGCGTTCCCGAGGCGCTTCGCCAGCCCGAAATCGAGGACCTTCACCAGCGGCGTCCCGTGCTGGCGCGTCACGAACAGGTTCGACGGCTTGAGATCGCGGTGCACGATACCGAGCGCATGTGCTTCGGCGATCGCCTCGCAGGCCTGGAGCAAGAGCTCGGCGGCGAGCGCCGGCGCGAGTGGCCCCTTCGTCTCCACCCAGTGCCCGAGGTCTTCACCCTCGAGAAACTCCATCACCATGTACGGCGCGCCGTTGTCGAGGCTGCCGACGTCGCGCACGCGAGCCACGTGCTCGCTCTTGATCTTCGCGGCCGCCTGCGCCTCGCGGAAGAAGCGCGCCACGGCCTCGCCCTGGTTCAATACTTCGGGCAAGAGCAGCTTGATCGCCACGCGATCGTCGAGCTCGACGTGGTTCGCGAGCAACACGACACCCATGCCGCCCGCGCCGAGGACGCGCTCGATCCGGTACTTCCCCGCGAACAGGTCGCCTTCGCGGATGCCGTAGCGAGCGTCGGGCAGCGAGCTCAAGAAGCTTGGATCTAACACACGCGTGATCCGCGGCTCGGTGCTCGCGCTGAGTTCTTCGACGACGACATCCGCCCACTCACACGGCGACGCTGCGTGTACCGCGGCTGATTTCCAGCGCGGCAGCGTGCATTATTCGCGCGTCGCCAAAAATACAGTGACGGATTTCGCGGTGCCACTTGCACGGGTGAGCTATGACGCGACCCTCATCGGAGGTTTCGAGCACCTTGACGCGCGCGTTCAACACCCGGTTCAAACTGTATTCGAGCATCATCGCTGCGTGTTTCGGGACGTTCGTCGCGTGCGACTTCGGTGACGGTGCATCCCTCACTGAGGCGGAGAGTGTGGGCGGCGCTGGCAGCTCCGGAGCCGCGGCGCTCGCGCCCGCCACGGGTGGTGCCGGTGGTTCCACGGGCGGCACGCTCGCGGCGCCCACCGGCGGTACCAGCGGTGGCTCCGTCGCGACGGGTGGTGCGAGCGCTGGCTCTCCGTCGAGCGCGGGCGGAACCGCGGGCTTCGGCGGCACGAGCTCAGGCAACGGCGGCGGTGGCGGGCTGCAAAGCGGCGGTGCGAGCGCGGCCGCGGGCAACGGCGGCAACGCGGGCTCGACCGAGGTCTTCCTCCCGTGCCCGCAGGACCGATCGTCGTGCCGCATTCTCCCGCTCGGGGACTCGCTCACGCTCGGGACGCCGATCGCCGGCGGCTATCGCATGGAGCTGCTGCATCGGGCGTACGCCGACGGCAAGCACGCGACCTTCGTCGGCTCGCAAAAGAACGGTCCTTCGATGCTCGACGGCCAGGCCTTCCCCCAGAACCACGAAGGCTACGCGAGCTACACGATCGACCAGATCAAGAACGACGTCTTACCGAAGATCGCGAGCTCCACGTTCAAGCCGCCGCCGCACATCATCTTGCTGATGATCGGCACCAACGACATGAACGCCGCCGCAACGGCCGATCCGGTGATGGCGGCGTCGCGGCTCGGACCGCTGCTCGACACGCTGGTGATGATGGCGCCCAAAGCGCTGATCGCCGTCGGCAAGATCCCGCCGCTCGGCGCCACGCAGAGCGGCGCGGCCAACGTCAAGCCGTACAACGACGCGCTCGCCGCGGTCGTGCAAGAGCGCATTGCCGCTGGCAAGCACCTGGTGCTCGTCGACCACTACGGCGGCTTCAACCCGAACGATCTCGGCGACGGCATCCACCCGACCGAACAGGGCTACGATCTGATGGGCGCAACCTGGTACGCCGCGATCAATCTGTACCTGCTCTGAGCGCGGTTCGCCGATCTACATCGGCCGCCAGTCGATGAGCTCGACGGGCGGGCGGCGCGTGCACGACGCGGCTTCGATGTCTTCTTCGCACTCGGCCTGAGCTTCGGCCTTGCTGCAGGCGATCCACAGGCAGCTCGTGACGTGGCGCTCGGGGTGATCGCAATAGCTCACGCAGGCACAACCGCTGCAGCCGTTCGGCCCCTGCTGACACGCTTCCGTGTCCGTCCACGCTCCGAGCGTGCACTCGCTCGTGCACGCGCGCTTCTGATTCTTCCAGCCGCCGTTGGGGCAGGGGGTGGTGCGCATCTCCGCGGCCGCCGCCGGATCGCAGAGCCCCGTGGTGTCGCAGGTGCCGACGGGAGCCGCGGGCTCGCTCCAGGTACAATCGCTGCGACAGGCGCGCGGCGCGAACTGGTGGCCCTTTCCGCAAGGTCCGCAGCTCACCTCGACCATCTCCACCGTCATCGGGGTGCACTCGTTCGAGATGCAGCCGCCGGAACCGGCCCCGGCCTCCCCCGCCGAGCCGATCGTTCCGCCGCTGCCCTCGCCAACACCGCCAGTGCCGCCCGTCGGTGGCGGCTCGGGGTTCGAGCTGCCGCCGGTCGGCTCCATGCCCGTCGATCCTGCCTCGGGCAATGGTTCGGGCTCTCCTCCGGTGGCGGAAGGCCCGCTCGGGGTGCCGCCCTCGCCGGAGCTGTCGTCACCCGCGTCAGCGGCGGGCGCACCCGAAGCGCTGATGCCGCCGGCGGCAGTCCAGCCACCCATCGCCGGCGCGCCGCCGGTGCCGTCGATCAGCATGCCCTCCTCGTTGCCGAGCAGCAAATTGCATCCGACCATCCAAACGAACGGAGTAGCGAGCCAGAATCGAAACGTAACCACGGCGTCCCCGGGCGCGGACGTTACCACAGCGGCCGGCCGTCACCAGGCCGGCGTTCGGAAGCCACGCGACCGCGGCGAGATCGGGCGGTATGCCGCGGCGCCGCGCTCAGTACTCTTGGTTGTTCGAGACCGTGCTCTGCTCGGAGTTGCCGTTCACGATCTTGCTCCCGAAACGGAACAGCCCATCCCCGAGACCGCGGTAACGGGTGTTGGTCAGCGTGACGTGGCTCGAGCTGCTGTCCGTTCGGTAGATGACCTCGTCGATGTTCGAGATGTCACAGTGGTCGATGGTGACGGTCATCTTGAACGTGGTGTCGCCGTTCTGGCGCATGAACTTGCCGCCGTCGCTGGCGGTGAAGTTCGAGATGTAAATCTCGCTCGCGGCGTTGACCTGGAAGATCTTGTCCTCACCGTGTGCCGCTGAGCCGCAGTTCAGGCGCACCGTGCCCGACTCTTTGACGGTCATCGCGTCTTCACCGATGTCGAGCCAGTGGATGTTCTCGAGCGTGACGTCGCCGTAGAGGTGCACGCCGTCAGCCGCGGAGGCTCCGATCACGACGTTCTTCAGCGTTGCGCCGTCTTCCAGACGGAACACGGGCTTCTGATCCTCGCCCTGATCGCCGTCGCCGAGCGTGCTCGGGTTGGCGCGGAAAATCTTGCACCCGCCGTCGTAGGTCTTGCCGGAAGCCACGACGATCGTCTCGTTCACGGTGCCGAACTCACCCGCCGGGGTCTCGCAGCCGCAGGGTCCGGGACCTATCGCCGGTGTGTTACCGGCACCTCCCGAGGCTTTGCCGCCGCTCGGCTCGGCCCCGCCGCTGCCGGACTTGCCGCCGCTCGGCGGAGCGCCGCCGCTCGCGGACCGACCACCGCTGCCGGACTTGCCACCCGTCGCGCTGCCGCCGTTCGTTGTGCCACCAGTCGACACGCCACCAGTCGACACGCCTCCGGTCGACGCGCCCCCGGTCGCGGTCGCGCCGCCCGTGGAAGATCCGCCTTGGGCGAGGCTGCCGCTGCTCGACCCGCCGCTCCCGGTCACGACGCCGCCGGTGGCCACGCCGCCGGTCGCGACGCCTCCGCTCCCAGCACCCCCGGAACCGCTGCGCACGCCGCCGCTCGTGCTCCCCCCAGTTGGCGTCGGGTCGGAGCTGGAAGCGCTCGGATCGCTGCAGGCAAATGCCAGCGCCGCTGCGCAGCAAGCACGCGTCAGCGCCCAGGCCGTTCGGGTCATCTGAGATCGCACCAGTGCCCTATGCCGGACGGCGCGCAAACGATCCCGAGAAAAGCTCTTTCCCATCATTATTTTTCGCGGTCGACGCGCTCAACGGGTTTGCCGCGAGCGCGGCACTGCGTACGTTATACGACCCGCATGCTTGCACGGCTTGGTTCGCGTTTTCGATTGCACACTGCTCTGTCCATCGCGGCGGCCGCCGCCGTTGCCTGCGATGGAGGCAAGGACGATTCCAACGCCGCGCAGGGCGGCGCGGGTAGCGCGGCCACTGGAGGCAGCTCGGCGGGCGCGCCCGTCACTCCGAACGGTGGAAATGCCGCAGGCAATGCTTCCGCCGGGGGCGCGGCGAACGGCGCCGCACCGAATGCGAATGGCGGCGCCCCGAGCGCGAACGGTGGCGCGGGCGTCGGCGGCTCCGTGGCGCCCGCAGGTGGCGCCGCGGCGGGCGGCAGCGCGCCGCTCGGCGGCGCCTCGAGCGTGCCGATGGAAGCGGACGTTCCCGCGCCGGCCGAGCCCGTGAGCCCGTTCATCGTCGTCGACCAGTTCGGCTACCTGCCGGACTCGGAGAAGATCGCCGTGCTGCGCGATCCCGAGATGGGCTTCGACGCGGCCGAGAGCTACGCGCCCGGCGCCACCTACCGGGTCATGGATGCCGTCACGCAAGCCGCGGTCGCGGAGCTCGAACCCGTCGCCTGGAAAGCGGGCGCGGTCGACATGGACAGCGGAGACCGCGCCTGGCGCGTGGACTTCTCGTCCGTCACTACCCCCGGGGTTTATTACGTTCTCGACGTCGACGGTGGCGTGCGCTCGGACACCTTCCGCATCGCGAGCGACGTGTACCGGAAGGCCCTGCGCCACGCCTTCCGCACGTTCTACTATCAGCGCGCCGGCTTCGAGAAGAAGGCCCCATTCGCCGACGAGGGCTGGACCGACGGCCCGAGCCACATCGGCGCTGGACAAGACAAGAACGCGCGCCTCTACGGCCAGACCGGCGACGCCGCCACGGAACGCGACCTGTCCGGCGGCTGGTACGACGCAGGCGACTACAACCGCTACACGCCCTGGACGGCCGACTACATCGTCGCGCTGCTCCGCGCGTACGAGGAGACGCCGGGCGTATTCGGCGACGACTTCAACCTGCCCGACTCCGGCAACGGCATCAGCGACGTGCTCGACGAAGTGCGCTTCGGGCTCGAGCACCTCGCGCGCACGCAGTCCGAGAGCGGCGGTTGCATCTCGGTGCTCGGCGTCGCGAGCGGCAGCCCACCGTCCGCGGCCACGGGTGCCAGCACCTACGGCCCCGAGACGACCAACGCCACGATCCGCGCCGGGATCGCCTTCGCCTGGGCCGCGCGCGTGTTTCAGAGCAGCGACGCCACCCTGGCCGCGGATCTGTTGTCGCGTGCCAAGCGCGCCTGGGATTGGGCCGAGCAGAACCCGAGCGTGACGTTCGAGAACACCGGCAAGGTCGCCGCGGGTGAGCAACAGGTGACCGCGAAGGAAGTCGGGATGTACAAGCTCGGGCTCGCTGTCGCGCTCTATCGCGCGGATAAGGACGGCGGGCTCGCGTACAAGACCTACTTCGAGGCGAACTACGCGAGCGCCGGCCTCGCCGTCTTGAGCGGCTACAACGCGGCCTGGGAGCTCCAGTTCACCGAGTACTACCTCGACTATGCGGCGCTGCCCGACGCCGACGCCGCGATCAAGACCGAGATCCACACCGCCTTCTCGAGCACGCTCGCGGCCGCCGACAACCTCGGCATGTTGAGCGGGGATCCCGATCCGTACCTCGCCTTCGTCGCCGATTACACCTGGGGCTCGAACGCGCACAAGTCCCGGACCGGCTGCCTCTTCTACGACACGATCACGTTCGCCACCGACGCGACGCAGAGCGACGCCGCGCGCCGGGCCGCCGAGCGCTACGTGCACTACATCCACGGCGTGAACCCGCTCGGCCTCGTGTACCTGAGCAACATG
>JAICQO010000042.1 GCA_025937835.1 Polyangiaceae bacterium | reverse complement strand
TGGTTGTTGTCGTGTGCGACGTGCCGCTGAAAGCCCGCGCCACGGGTGGTTGTTGTGTTGTCGACGCGCGGGCTGAAAGCCCGCGGCACGGGTGCAAGCTTAGTCGCAGAGGCCCGAGGTTTTCTGTTTGACAAGGAGCCGGAATTTCTTCGCCGAACCGCCCGCAAGCGAAACCTGTCGGAGAAGCAGCTCGCGTGGAAGGAAAAGATCAGCCGCCGCATCCTCCAAGGGATCGTCGTTAAGAAACTCCCTCGAGGCACGCTGCCCGGTTAATAAGTCGCTTGCCTGGTAGAACGCCTCTGGCTGTATTTGTCGGGCAAAGCCTCCGATCCCCGATCCCCGATCCCCCGAACCCCGGTCCCCGATCCTTGCTACCGACCGATGACCGGCTGATAGCTGACAGGCGAAGGCCTATTCCCCTTGACCCCGGGCGTGGGCCCCCGTCCCCTCGGGTGTGTCGCGCAGCCCACGCCGTGGGGCGCGCGGCATGGCACTGCGCACGGTTCTACGGGCGGCACGAAGGTTGCTCGAGACGAGCGCTCGGGAGACAGGATGCTTCGTTACTTGAACGGGCGCAGGGCCCGACTCACGACTCTGGTGGCAATTGGCTTGGTGGCTTGCTTGGACGCGGCCAAGCCTCCGGTGACTCCGGGTGGAACGCTCGCGCCGGATCTGACGGAGCGCGGCAACGCCGACGCCGGACGCTTCCGGGTGGTGTTCGCGGCTCCGAAGGGCCAGGTGGACGAGGGCGTCGAGATCGGCGTGGTGTTCGACCGAGCGCTGCGCGCCGTCGACCGGGCCGACGCCGTTCCGCCACCGATCCAGATCACCCCCGCGGTTGACGGAAGCGCACGCTGGGTCGGCACGCGCGGCATCAGCTTCGCTCCGAAGTCCGGTCAGCTGCCGTCGGCGACCGAGTTCAAGGTCGAGATCCCGGCCGAAACGCGCGCCCTCGACGGCTCCGCGCTCGGCACCGCGTACCGCTTCAGCTTCCAGACGCCGCGCCCGAAGCTCGTGAATAGCAGCCCCGGTAACGGCGCCCGCGACGTGCTACCGACCACGCCGATCGTCCTTCATTTCAACCAGAACGTCTCGGTCGACTCGATCCAGCGCCTCGGCGTCCTGAAGGCAAAGGGCAAGGCCTGCCGTTTCACGGCCAGCCGCGAGAACCCTGCCGACGAGCGCACGGTCCACTTGAAGGTCGCGGAGCGCTTTCCCTTGGCGACCGAGGTCACGTTCGAGCTTCCGGCGAGCCTCGTCGGCACGGAAGGCCCGCTCGCAGCCGACACCCCGCTCAGCACGCGCTTCACGACCTACGAGCCGCTCTCGGTGCGTGCGAATTGCCCGCACGAAGACGACTCTTCGCGGTGCTACCCGAACACCAGCATCGAGCTCTCGTTCAGCAACGCGGTGCGCTTCGGCGAGCTCCAGCGTGCCTTGAGCGTGACGCCGCCCGCGCCCGGAAAATGGCCGGAGTGGCTCGAGAACGACTCGATGGTGACGCACCTCGCGCTGCCCGGCCGCTACATGAGCGCAACCCCGCGCGTGACCATTCAGAAGGGGCTGAAGGACGAGTTCGGTCAGTCCCTGGCCCGAGATTTCAGCGCGACGCTGAGCTTCGAGGACCCGTTCCCGCGCGTGGCGCTCGGCATCACCGACGGCACGCTGCGCCCGACCGAACGCGAGCCGATCCCGGTCGCGGCGCTGAACGCGAAGTCCGCGGCCGTGGTTGCGGCGCCGCTCGGCCGGAGCGACCTGTTGCGGCTGTTCAGCGGCTACAGCGAGAGCGCCCTGGGCCAGCTCGTGCTCACGCACGCCTCGGCGCGGCGCACGGTGCTGCCGCGCGGCGCCACGCCGACGGCGATCGTGCAGAGCCAGATCGACCCCTTTGGCCTGCTGCCGAACGGCGGCTTCGGCGTGCTCGGCCTGGTCGCCGACTACACGCCCGATCCCCGCGACTACGACGGCACGCCCGCGCCGCGGCTGGCCAAGGTCAGCGATCTGGCTCTGACCGCAAAGTTTTCTAGCCACGGCTCGTACGTGTGGGTCACGCGGCTCTCCACCGCCGAGCCGGTGCTCGGCGCAGAGGTCTCCTTCAACCAGAACCCGAAGCGCTACCAGACCGACTCCACGGGCGGGGTCTACGTCCCGGCCAGTGATTTCGTGCCCTCGTTCCAATACGACGACGAGCACCGCGACCTCGTGTTCGCCGCGCTGGGCAACGACTGGACCTTCGAGAGCCTGCGCGACGTGCTGCCCTCGTGGCAGCTGCCCGTGACGGTCGACTACTGGAACCCGCTCGGGCTCCAGGGGTTGCTGTTCACCGAGCGCGGCGTGTATCGCCCCGGCGACACGATCCGCGTCAAGGGCATCGTGCGCCACGAGACCGCGCGCGGCAGCGAGATCCCCAAGGGGCAGTCGCTGGAGCTCGTGCTGAACGCGCCGACCGGTGACCAGGTGACCAAGCAAAAGCTCGCGATCAGCGAGCTCGGGACGTTTCACGCCGACGTGAGGATCCCGGCTGCCGGCGCGCTCGGCGGCTATCAGCTGGTCGCGACGCTCGGCGATCGCCCGGCCGCCACGGAAGGCGTCGAGGTCCGGGAGTACGTCCCCGCCGAGTTCCAGGTCCGCATCGAGGCACCCAAAGCCCTGGTGCGCGGAGACATGCTGCAGTCGACGATCGCGGGCACGTACCTGTACGGCGCGTCGATGAAGGGCGCGGCCGCGCAGTACTACGTGAGCCGTTCGCCGACCTATTTCAGCCCTCCGAACGCGGAAGGGTTCGCGACGGGTGCGGCGGTCTACTACTCGGACCTGCGAGATCACGCGATCGGCGCGGGCAACCTGAAGGCCGAGCAGCGCCCGCTCGACGACGACGGCAAGCTCCAGCTGACGCAGCCGCTCGCGCTCCCGAAACAATCGGGCCCCGAGCTCGTGACGATCGACGCCGAGGTCACCGATCTGTCGCGCCAGAGCCAGGCGAGCCGCGCCTCGGTGCTGGTTCACCCGGGGGAGTTTTACGTCGGCGTGCAGCTGCCCGAGACCTTCGCCAAGGCGAGCTCGAACCTCGCGCCGCAGGTGATCGCGGTCTCGCCCGACGGGAAGCGGCGCGCCGGGGCACGCATCAAGCTCGAGCTCGTGCAGCGGCGTTGGACCTTCGCGCGCGAAGATCGCGGTGGGCCCTACCCGCAAACGGTCTCGCGAGTGCTCGATCAGACCATCGCGACCTGCGAGGTCACGACCACGCAGAAGGGCGGAACCTGCCCGCTCGCCGCCAAGGCCAGCGGCTACTACATCGTGCGCGCGCTCGCCCAGGACAGCCGCAAGAACCCGATCGAGGCGGCCGCGTACGCGTATGTCTTCGGCCAGGGCGAGGCGCGGTTTCCGGGCCGCGACGACGGACAGGTCGAGCTCGTGCTGGACAAGAAGAGCTATCGCGTCGGCGACAAGGCGCGCGTGCTCGTGAAGTCCCCCTTCCCGGAGGCGCGCGCGTTCATCAGCGTCGAGCGCAGCTCGGTCTTGCGCCAGCGCCAGCAGCTGTTCACCGGCAGCATGCCGAGCTTCGAGCTCGAGATCACCGAAGAGATGGCGCCGAACGCGTTCGTGTCGGTGCATCTGGTGCAGAAGCTCGGCAAGGGCGAGGTGCGGCCGGGCGGCGCGTACCGCGTCGGCTACGTCGAGCTCCCGATCGACCCCGAGCCACGCCGGCTCGGCATCGAGCTTACCCCGAGCAAGAAGCTGCTCACGCCCGGCGAAGAGCTCTCGGTCGAGCTTGCCGTTCGCGACCAGCAGGGCAAGCCGGCGCGCTCGGAGCTCACCGTGTTCGCGGTCGACGAGGGCGTGTTGATGCTGACCGGGTACAGCGTGCCCGATCCGCTGCTTGCGCTGTCGCGGCCGCGGCCGCTGGGCGTCGCCACGCTCGAGACGCGCGCCGCCCTCGCCAAGATCGTTCCGAGCGGGCTTGCCAACCTGCTCGGCGTCGGAAAGGGCGCCGAGGGCGGCGGGGGCGGTGATTCCGCGGCACGCAGCGATTTCCGGCAAACGGCCTACTTCAACCCGCGGGTTCTGACCGACGCCCAGGGCAAGGCCAGCGTGAAGTTCAAGCTGCCCGACTCGCTCACCACCTACCGGCTGATTGCGGTGGCCGTGGGCGACGCCGAACACTACGGCTACGGCAGCACGAGCGTGACGGCGCGGAAGCAGCTGATGGCTCGGCCCGCCTTGCCGCGCTTCATTCGCACGGGTGATCGCGTCGAGGCCGGCGTCGTGGTCGCGACGAGCGAGCTCGATCCCCGAGAGGTGAACGTGCGCGTCGAGTCGAGCGGCCTCGTCGTGGAGGGCCCCGCGACGAAGAGCGTGAAGCTCGGCAAGGATCTGCAAGCCGAGGTGCGCTTCGCGTTTCGCGCCGAGCAGGCTGGCGAGGCGCGCCTCTCGTTCGAGGTCAGTGGTGGTGGTGCGCGCGATCGCGTCGAGGTCCGCCGCCCGGTGTCGGCGCCGACCGTGCTCGAGTCGGTGGCGGCCGTCGGAAAGACGGAGGGCGCGGCGTCGGAAGCGCTGGGCAAGCTCACGGGGATCCGCGGCGACATCGGCGGGCTCGAAGTCAGCGTGGCCTCCACGGCGCTCGTCGGCCTCGAATCCGCGCTGGGCTCGCTGATGGAGTACCCGTACGGCTGCACCGAACAGCTCTCGAGCCGGCTCTTACCGCTGCTGCCGCTGCGCGATCTGTCCGCGGCGTTCGGGATCCAGCCGGTGACGCCGGTGTCGTCGATCGAGCGCACGGTGCGCGAGATCGTGGCGCGCCAGACCGGCGACGGCGGCTTCACGATGTGGCCCGAGTCGGGGCGGCCCTACCCCTGGGTCTCCGCTTACGCACTGTGGGTGCTGTCGGAGGCCAAGGCCCGCAAGATCCAGCTACCGGAAGCGGTGATCACCTCGGGCAAGTCCTACCTGCGCGGCGTGCTCGCGAACCACGAGCAAGACCTCGCGACGCAGGCCTTCGTACTCGATGTGCTGGCGGCGCTCGGCGACCCGGACGTCGGCTACATGAACCAGGTCTTCGACCGGCGGAAGGAGCTGCCGTTGTTCGGCAAGGCCCTGCTGCTCTCGGCGTTGGTGCGCGCGAACCAGCGCGGCACCGCGGAAAAAACCCTGGTCCAGGAGCTCGAACAGCACCTGCACGTGAGCGCGGGCAGGGTCAGCATCGACGAGAACCTGGGCGACGCCTACGCGCGTGTGTTCGATTCGACGGTGCGCACCCAGGCGCTGGTGCTGATGGCGCTCGCTCGTTCGCGCCCCGAGCACGCGCTGATCGGCGATCTGGCGCGGGAGCTGCTCCACGTCCGGAGCGGCGGCACCTGGCGCACCACGCAAGAGACGGCTTATGCGCTGCTCGCGCTCGATACCTACCGCAAGCAGCGCGAGAAGACCGTCCCCGATTTCGAGGCCAAGGTCAGCCTGGGCGGAGAGCGGCTCTTCGCCGTCGATTTCGAGGGCCGCTCGCTACAGACCAAGAACACCGCGATCCCGATCGCGAAGCTCTTGCCGCACGCGGGCGCTCCGCTGCTTTTCGAGCGCGACGGGGAAGGCACGCTCCACTACCAGGCGCGCCTCCGCTACGCGCGCAAGGAGCTACCGGCGACCGGCTTCGACTCCGGCTTCTACGTCGAACGGCGCCTGCACCGCGTCACGCCCGAGGAGCTCCAGAACGCCGCGAGCTCGCTCGAGGGCCCGGACGAGCGGCAATTCGCGGGTGGCGCATTGGTGGCCTCCGAAATCCTGGTCGTGACCTCGGCCGCGCGGCACTTCGTTGTGGTGGACGATCCGCTGCCCGCCGGGTTCGAAGCCGTGGATACCACGCTTGCAACCGCGTCCTCGCTCGCTGCCGGTGTGGACAACGCTTGCCTCGGCTGCGACGGAGACGCGAACGGCAGCCTGTCGACGGCCGCGCGGCGCGAGCTGCGCGACGACCGGGCGCTGTTCTTCATCGATTACCTGGGCCCGGGCATTCACCGCTTTCGCTACCTGGCGCGAGCCACGACGCTCGGCAAATTCGTGGTGCCCCCGCTCCGCGCCGAAGAGATGTACGCGCCGGAGTCGTTCGGACGCAGCGGAGTGATCCAGGTCGAGGTCCGATGATGCGGTTCTTCTCACGGCAGAAGCTCTGGGTGCTGTCAGCGCTCGGCTGCCTTCTGCTCGGGCTCGCCGTGCGCGTCGCGCTCGAGCCGTTGCCCGAGGCTCTGGGTGACGCGGGCCCCACACCGAGCTTGCGCGTGCTGGATCGGCACGGCCGGCTGGTGCGCGAGCTCCGCACACGAGACGGCAAACGCCGCGAGCGCGTGAACCTGGATCAGGTATCCAAGGACCTGGTCCCCGCGCTGCTCGCCACCGAAGATCGGCGCTTCTTTTTTCACCCCGGCGTCGATCCGCTGGCCATCGTCCGTGCCCTCGGGCAGGCCCTCGGCGAAGGGCGGCTCGTCTCCGGCGCGAGCACCATCACCCAGCAGCTCGCGCGCGCCGTGGTGCCCCGGCCGCGGACCCTTGCGGGCAAGCTGCGAGAAGCGGTGATCGCGCTGCGCATCGAAGCCTCGCTCGACAAGCGCCGGATCCTCGAAGAGTACCTGAGCCAGGTCGAGTTCGGCCCGAACCTGCTCGGCGTCGAGACCGCGAGCCGCTACTACTTCGACAAGCCGGCGAAGCAGCTCGACCTCGCGGAGTCCGCGACGTTGGTCGCGCTCGTGCGCGGGCCGTCGTTCTACGATCCGCGCCGTCACCCCGAGCGGCTGAAGCGGCGACGCGACCGGGTGCTCGAGCGCCTGCGCGGCTCGCTCGAAGACGAGCGGATCGAGCGGGCGCTGTCGAGCGAGCTCCGTGTGCGGCGCTCCTCGACCTCGGCGGGCGCCGAGCACCTGGCCTTCGCGCTCGGAGCGGGCAAGCTGATCCCGGAGCTTGCCGGCAAAAAACCGGTCTCGCTCCAGACCACGCTCGATCTCGAGCTCCAGCACGAGCTCGAGGTGATCGCCGCGCGGGAAGCCGAGGGCCTCGCAGCTTTCGGCGCGTCAGCGCTTTCGGTGCTGGTGGTCGACAACCGGACCGCGGAGGTCCGGGCCTACCTCGGCTCGCAAGATTATTTCGCGAGTCACGAGCTCGGTGGCAACGACGGCGCGCTCGCGTTGCGCCAGCCTGGTTCGACGCTCAAGCCGTTCGTGTACGCGGCCGCCATGGAGCGCCTGGGCTGGACCCCGGCCACGCTGCTCTCGGATCGCGCGCTCGAGCTCGACACGCCGCATGGCAGGTACCGGCCCGAAAACTACGACGGCAAGGAGCACGGCCCGGTCCGGCTCCGGCTCGCCCTCGGAAACTCGCTGAACCTGCCCGCGGTGCGCGCTGCGGCCCAGGTCGGCCCGCGCGCGGTGCTCGAGATGTTGCATCGCTTCGGCTTCGCTTCACTCGAGCGCGACCCCCAGCACTACGGCGCGGCGATCGCTCTCGGCTCCGGCGAGGTCCGGCTCGTGGAGCTCGCGCAGGCGTACAGCACGCTCGCGCGCGAGGGGGAGTACTTGCCGCTCCGCTACGCGTCGCGAGCCACGCTCTCGGGTGGGCGGGTGCTCGAGCTGCCGCAGCCGGCCCCGCGGCGAGCGCTGGCTCGGCCGCTCGCGCGACAGCTCACCAGCGTGCTCTCCGATCCGGCCGCGCGCAGCGACAGCTTCGGCCGCACGAGCGTGCTCGACCTGCCGTTCCCCGTGGCGGTAAAAACCGGCACTTCGAAGGGTTTTCGCGACAACTGGACCGTGGGCTACACCCGCGAGCTCACGGTGGCGGTCTGGGTCGGCAACTTCGACGGCCAGCCGATGGTGCGCTCGAGCGGCGTGAGCGGAGCGGGCCCGTTGTTTCACGCCGTGATGACGGCGGCGATGCGCGGCGCTGCTCCCGAGCCGCTGGCGGCGACGGAAGGCCTGGTCGCGGTCGAGATCTGCGCGCTGAGCGGCGCGCGGCCCGGGCCCGCCTGCCAGCATCGCGCCCTCGACTATTTCCAGCCCGGACGCGGGCCGGTCGAAAGCTGCCCGCTGCACCAGCTCGTCGCGATCGATCCCCTGAACGGGCTGCGCGCCGGGCCCGCCTGCCGCGACGCGGAGCTCCGCCCTTTCGAGCACTACCCCTCGGGGGACGCGGCCTGGGCGGTCGCCGTTCAGCGCCCGCTCGCTCCCCGCGAGTCATCGCCGCGCTGCCCCGCGGACAGCCTCGTCGCCGCCGAGGCCCCGCGCATTGCCTGGCCGCGCGACGGGGCCCGCTTCGTGCTCGACGCCGCGGCGCCCGCCCAGGACATCCTGGTCGAGGTCACGAGCGCTTCGGCGGTTGCGGGCGTGTCTCTGTTGGTGGACGGGCGACCTGTCGCGACGCAGAGCGCGCCGTTTCGGACCCGGCTGGCGCTGACTCCGGGCAGCCATTCCCTGCGTCTGGGCGCGCAGGGAGAGCCGATCATGATCCAGGTCGATGGCGGGTAGCGTCTCGTAAAACGGCTGGCGTCCCG
Source organism: Polyangiaceae bacterium (assembly GCA_025937835.1). Lineage (GTDB taxonomy): Bacteria > Myxococcota_A > Polyangia > Polyangiales > Polyangiaceae > PMG-095. The sequence continues at coordinate 43,611 of JAICQO010000042.1, read as the reverse complement.
ACATTCTGTCTTGTATAATGGACAAACCGTGACGCAGAGCTCCCTCCCGCACCCGCCGCGCGCCGGCTTTCGGGACGCTGCCGAGCTCGATCTCTGGGTAGCCGGCGACGGCGCCCGGGGCGCAAGCGTGGTCGACTCACTGGTGGCTCTGAACCAGACGCCGCTCGGCCGCGGCGAGAGAAAGCCGCTGCCGTCCCGGCGGGCCGCGAGTGAAATCGCCGAGGAGCTCCGCGCCGTGCTCTTCCCTTGGCACTTCGGACCGGAGGGGCTGACCAGCGCGAGCCTCGGAAGCTTTCTCGCCGCGCGCATCGAGCGCGTCCGCGCGACGCTGACCGAGCAGGTCGCGCGCTGCCTCGTCTTCGATTGCGAGCACGGCGCCTTCGACCCCGTCCGCGTTTGCCGAAAATGCACGCTCCGCGCCCCCGACGTCGCGGAACACCTGATCGCGAGTCTGCCTCGCATCAAATCGCTGCTCGAGACCGACGCGCGCGCCGCCTACGACGGCGATCCGGCCGTGCGCTTCCCGGACGAGACCATCTTTTGCTACCCGGGGCTCGCCGCGATTTTGCAGCACCGGATCGCGCACGAGCTGTATTTGCAGTCCGTGCCGCTCCTGCCGCGGATCCTGTCCGAGCTCGCGCACTCGCAGACCGGCATCGACATCCACCCCGGCGCCGAGATCGGCGAGAGCTTCTTCATCGATCACGGGACGGGCGTGGTGATCGGGGAGACCTGCAGCATCGGCAGGCGCGTCCGGATTTACCAGGGCGTCACCCTCGGCGGGCGCGGCTTCGACGAACAGGACCAGCTGCTGAAAGGCATCCCGCGCCACCCGCTGGTCGAAGACGACGTCGTGATCTACGCCGGCGCCACGATCCTCGGCCGAATCACGCTCGGCAAGGGCGCCACCATCGGAGGCAACGTCTGGCTCACGCGCAGCGTCGTGCCCGGCGGTCGGGTCTCGCAGTCGCACGTGCGGCACGGGCGGTTCCGCGACGGAGCCGGTATTTGACGCGCTGGTCTCGAGCGCCGGTGTAGGTCCGCCGGAGCCATGCAGCGTGCTCGCCGGCGCGAGCGTGGCGGCGTAGACTGCCGTTCGTGCCTCCGGCTCCGGGACCTTTGTCGCACGTCGATCGCGAGCAGCTGATGGCGCGCCCGCGCCCGCGATCACTGCCGATCGCCCCCGATGCGCCGCCCGGGCCGCGCCGCGTCCCGCTCGCCGACTCGGCGCGCGACATCGACCGCGCCCACCGGCCGATCTACGCGGTCTGGGAGATCACCCTCAAGTGTGATCTTGCCTGTCGCCACTGCGGCTCGCGCGCCGGCCACGCGCGGCCCGACGAGCTCGACACCGACGAGTGTCTCGACCTCGTGCACCAGATGGCGGCGCTCGGCGTGAAAGAAGTGACGCTGATCGGCGGCGAGGCGTACCTGCGCGACGACTGGACGCAGATCGTGCGGGAAATCGCGGCCTCGGGCATGACGCCGACCATGACCACGGGCGGCCGCGGCGTGACGCCGGAGCGCGCGCGCGCGGCCAAGGAGGCCGGCTTGAAGAGCGCCAGCGTGTCGTTCGACGGGCTGCAAGCCACGCACGATCGGCTGCGCGGCGTGAACGGCTCCTTCGAATCGGCGCTCGGCGCGCTGCGGAACCTGCGCGCGGCCGGGGTCCCAGTCAGCGCCAACACCCAGATCAATCGCCTGAGCGTTCCGGAGCTGAGAGAGCTGCTCGAGCTACTCGGGCGAGAGGGCGCGCACAGCTGGCAACTGCAAATGACCGTGCCGATGGGGCGCGGCGCCGACGAGCCCGAGGTGCTGCTCCAGCCCTTCGAGCTGCTCGAGGTGTTTCCGTTGCTCGCCGAGCTGAAGCAGCGCTCGCTCGAGCTCGGCGTGCTGATCTGGCCGGGAAACAACGTCGGTTACTTCGGCCCGTACGAGCACGCGCTGCGCGGGCACGTGCCGCTCGGTCACATGGCGTCCTGCAGCGCCGGTCGCGGCGTGCTCGGTCTCGAAGCCGACGGCAGCATCAAGGGTTGTCCGTCGCTGCCCACCGAGGCCTGGACCGGCGGCAACATCCGGGAGCACACGCTGGAGGAGATCTGGGAGCGCTCGGCACAGCTCCGCTACACGCGCGACCGCACGGTCGATGATCTGTGGGGCTTCTGCCGGAGCTGTTATTACGCCGAAACCTGCATGGCGGGCTGCACCTGGACGTCGTTCGTGTTCTTCGGCAAGCCCGGCAACAACCCGTATTGCCATCACCGCGCGCTCGAAATGCAAGCGCGCGGGCAGCGCGAGCGCCTGGTACAAATGGCGCCAGCGCCCGGAACCCCGTTCGATCACTCGCGGTTCGAAATCGTCGTCGAGAGCCTGGAGAACAGCGCATGAATCACCTGACCCCTTGCCCCGAGTGCGGCCGCCACGTGCGTGCAAGCGAAGCACGCTGTCCGTTCTGCGACTCAGAACGCGCAGCGGCGCCCGCTCCGCGCGTCTTGCCGAATGGACGCCTGAGCCGCGCCGCGACACTGGCGTTCGGCGCGATGCTCGGCGCGGCGGCGGCCGCCGGCTGCGGCTCCGACAGCGACGACGACTCCGGCACGGGGGACGCGGGCGAGTCCGCGGGTGGCGAGGCCGACGAGACCGGAGGCGGGCCGGTAGCTAGCGGCGGCGCGCTGGTGACGCCGGTTTACGGCGCCCCGGCGTTCGGCGGCACGCTCGACGGGCCCGATCCCGGCGGAGGCGGCACCGGCAACCGCGCCGAAAATGGCGGCACGGGCAACCGCGCCGAGAACGGCGGCACCGGCAACCGCGCCGAAAGCGGTGGAAGCGCGACGGGCGGCCGCAGGATCGCGCCGCGCGGCGGTACCGCCAACGCGGGTTCGCCTTCCACAGGCGGGCAACTCGCGGTTCCGGTCTACGGAGCGCCCGCCGAGCCAGCGGGCGGTAAGCCCGCCGCTGGCACCGGCGGTCGCGACCCCGGCAACGTGCCGATGCCGCTCTACGGCGCCCCACCGCCTTCGGAAGACTGAGCGGGCGGCTCGACCATTCAATGCCGATAGCCGGCCCGCAGCCCTCTACTCGTGGCTCAACTCCGTTTCACGCTGGCGTCGAGCAGCCGTGTCAGCGCCATGCCCCCAAGCACGCAGCCGAGGAACACGATCACGCCGATCGAGCCGGAGCCGAGTGAGACCACTGCCGGGCCAGGGCAATATCCGGAGAGACCCCAGCCCACGCCGAACACCGCGGCGCCAAGCAGCAAGCGCGCGTCGACTCTGCCGCCGCTCGGCACCGCGTATCCGTCGGCGGCTAGCGGCTTCTCGCGCCGCAGCCGATAGCCGAGCGCGTAGACGCCGACGGCGCCCGCCATCACGAACAGCAGGGTCGGGTCCCAGTCGCCGAATACGTCGAGGAAAGCCAGCACCTTGCTCGGACGGGTCATGCCGCTCACGACCAGCCCGAGGCCGAACGCGAGACCGGCCAGGGCCGCGCTGGCATTGCGCAGGGCTTTCAAGCGCCGACTCCCAGCCACCGGGCGATGGTTGCGGTCACGATGCCGGTCGCGACGAACACCGCGGTGGCGGTGAGCGAGCGCCGCGACAACCGGGCCACGCCGCACACGCCATGACCGCTGGTGCAGCCGTTACCGAGGCGTGTTCCGAACCCGACGAGCAGCCCGGCCGCACCGAGCAGGATCAGGTTGGGGCGTGAGGCGCCGACCGAGCCCGGAGAGAGCCACGATGCGAGCGCGCCGACTGCGACCAGCGCTCCCAGGAACAGCGCGCGCCAGGCGCGGTCGCCCCGCACCGGAAACACGATGCCGCCGAGCAGGTTACTGACGCCGGCGATCCGCCCGTTCACCCACAACAGCAGCAACGCGCCGAGCCCGATCAGCGCTCCTCCGAACAGCGCCGGCAGCGGGGAGAGGTCCAACATGCGAGGTAGTCCTCCAGTATGAAAGACAGCCTGCGGCGTGGCTAGCGGAACTCCGGCCGCGGGCGGTCTCGGACGATCAGCTGCGCGCGTAGTGGATGACGTCGAGCAGGCGTGTTTCTCGTGTGCTTCGGTTCTCGTACGAGTGGGCCACGTCGGCGCGGAAGTGCACCGAATCCCCGGTCGCGAGCTCGTGGGACTGGCTGCCGACCACGAGCCTTAGCGCTCCCGTCAGCACCACCAGCGTTTCGGTGGTGCCGCGCGCGTGGGGATCGCTCTTGTGCACCGCCTTCGGCGTGAGCCGGAGCTCGTACACGTCCGTGTTGGTGGACACGCCGCCAGGCGAGAGCAAGCGGCTCTCGGTGCGGCCGTCGGCGCTGCGCAGCGGCAAGGCGTCCCCGGCGCGCAACACGTGAACGGTCTCTTCCGTGTTCGTGCCGAGCAAATCGTGGAACGGCACGTCGAGCCCTACCGCGATCTTCCAGAGGACGGCCAGGGTCGGGTTCGTGCGGCCGCCTTCGATCTGAGACAGAGCGGCTCGGCTCACGCCGCTGCGCGCCGAGAGCTCGTCGAACGACAGGTGGCGGTCGCGCCGGAAACGTTTCAAGGCCTCGGCGACGCGGTTGGCGAGCTCGGCCGCGCCGATGTCGTCGCCGGCGGCCGTGTTCGTGCGAGCCCGGGCCGGGCGGGCTTCGGACTCTTCGTAGCCTTCGTCGTCCGCGGCGTCGGACGCTCCTTCGTCAGCCTCGGGTTTGCGATCCACGACTCGCTTCTTGGGGGCGGCCTTCGGGGCCGCTGCCTTGGCCGGGGCCTTGCCGCGCTTCACCATGTCGCTTGAAGTATCACGGCGTGGGGGGCCGAAGGAACGGCCCCGTCGATCGGCGCGCGGACCCGGCAAAGACTCAGCGATCGGGTGCCGGGGTGAGCCTCAGGTAGGGGCGAACGGCTCGGTAACCCTTGGGGAAGCGCCGCGCGAGCTCGGCTTCGTCCTGAATGGCCGGGGCGATCACGACGTCGTCGCCGCTCTTCCAGTCGGCGGGGGTCGCGACCTTGTGCGAGTCGGTGAGCTGAAGCGAGTCGATCACGCGCAAGATTTCCTGGAAGTTCCGGCCCGTGCTGGCGGGGTAGGTGATGAGCGCGCGGATCTTCTTGTTCGGGTCGATGAAGAACACCGAGCGCACCGTGAGCGTGTCGTTCGCCTCGGGGTGAATCATGTCGTAGAGGTTCGCGATCTTGCGGTCCGAATCGCCGAGGATCGGATAGTCGAGCTCGCAGTCCTGGGTCTCCTCGATGTCTTTGGCCCACTCGCGGTGGCTGTCCACCGAATCGACGCTGACCGCCAGCACCTTGACGTTCCGGCGCTTGAACTCTGCGGTCAGGTTCGCTACCCGGCCGAGCTCGGTGGTGCAGACCGGGGTGAAATCCTTGGGGTGGGAAAAAAGGACGCCCCAGCTCGTGCCGAGCCACTCGTGGAAGCGGATCCGGCCTTCGGTGGAGTCCTGTTCGAAATCGGGGGCGATGCTGCCGATGTGGAGTGACATGACCGGAAACCTAGCGCCGGCCGGCGGTCTCCGCAAGACGTGGATCCGTTTCAGTAGAGAGTAGTGGTCCGTGAGTTGGCCGAAATCGCGCTATTTTCTTGGTTCGACGGAAGAAATTCTGTCTAGTATGGTGGACAACAGCGGTGGCGGGCACCATGCTCCAGGTATGCACATCGGACTGATTGGCGGTTTGGATCGAAACGCTCCGCACTACGAGGAGCAGGCACGGTCGCGCGGCCACAGTGTCGAGTGGCACTCGGGGATCGTGGCCGGGCGCGGCAGCGACGCCCTGGCAGCGATCGTCGAGCGCTCGGACCTCGTGGTGATCGTGACCGAGGTCAACAGCCACGCGGGCGTGCTCGGTGCCCGCCGCATCGCCAAGGAGCGAGGCAAGCGGTGCGTGCTGATGCGCAAGATGGGCGCGGCGCGCTTCAAGGCGCTGCTCGACGAATACGGCAGCGGCGTGGCCTCGGTCTTCAAGATCGTCGGCTCTTCCCAGGAGCCGTATCGTCCGGAGCTGCGGCGCGGCGCAGCTTGAGCTCGGAGGGAGAGCTCGGCTCTTCTTGCTCGAGCAGATCGGAGACCGTGACGGATTCGAGCGCGGCGTAAGCCGCCTCGCTGGCTCTGCCGAGCGCGAGCTCTGCGGGACAACGCCCGGGGCCCGGACACTCGCTGCAGCGCTCGGCGGGCTGCTTACCGCGTTCGAGGCAAGCGAAGGGAAACAGCGGGCCGCCGAGGCAATCCACGACCTCGGTCAGCCGCAGCGAGCGCGGATCCACGCTGAGCTGGTAACCGCCGTCGGGGCCGCGCCGGCCGCGAACGATGCCGCGCTGGCGCAAATCGGAGAGGATGGCCGACAAGAAGTGCTCCGGAATGCCTTCCTGGGCCGCGAGCTCGGCGACCGACAGGGACTCCCGGGTGGAGCGTGCGAGGCCGAGCAGCGCGCGAATTCCGTAAGTCGTTTTTCGCGTCAGCATCGCTTCCTCCCTCAGTCGACGCGCAGCCGGCCCGCGCGCCACGAGACACCGCCGCGATCGTCGCGCACCACGGCCCAGAGCCGGACGTCGCCGGGCTGGTTCGGAACCGTGAAGCGGTTGGTTGCGGCGTGCTCTGGGCCCTGATCACCTTCGCTGCGTTCTTCGTCGAGCTTGCCTGCGCTCGAGAACCAGGACACCACCAGAGTTTCCCGGCGTTCCTCGAGGCGCTCTGCCTCTCGATCGTAGACGAGGTAGCTCTCGGCGCCGAGGCAACCCTCCGCGTCCGCGCAGTCGCCGAACCGCGCCCGCAAGCCGATCCGCTCACCGCGCGCGACGCTCGGCGTCTCCTCGGCGTCGAGCTCCGCGCTGCTGCCGTCCGCGCGCAAGAGCTCGAACGCGGCAAGCTCCGGGTTCTGGTTTTCGCGGTGGCGTTCGTTGTACTCGACGGTGGCTTCGCGGGTCGCCCCCGACAGCGGGCATTCGAGCCGGATCGCCCCGAGCACGGCGCTGCCTGCGAGCCAGGACAACACCGGCTGATAGAAGCCGCCGGTCGGATCCGGATCGACGGGCCTGCCCGAGGGTTCGCCGGCTTTGGGGTCCGGGCGCTCGGGCCCGAACAGTTGGCAGACCTTGGCGGGCAGCGTGGCCGTGACCTGGACGCCCTCGCCAAGGGCCTGGGCGATCTCCGGCTCCGGCTCCGGAGAGGCGAGGCAACGCGGGCTCAGCGGGCCGAGCTCGGACAGCGGCTTGCGATCGAGGCACAGCGACCACGCGGGAGCCTCGGGCTCGGAGCCGTCCGGCGTGGCGATCAACGCGGTCAGCTCGACCTGCTGGTTCTTCGGCGCTTCGGCAGGGAAGGCTCGGATCGCGAGCACGCGCGGGCCCGTGATGCGGCTGGTCTCGTCGTCGAAATCCGGGACGCACGCGCTCGAGGCCAGCGCGGCGAGCAGGGACACGAAGGGCACTCGGTTCATCAGAAGCTCCAGCGCGCGCCGACGAGCGGCAAGATCGGTAGGCCGCTCACGTAGCGCCGTTGCGAGTAATCCGGGCTGTAGGCGATCTCTTCCGGGTTATCGCGGTTCGTGACGTTCTGGACGTCCAGGTAGGTCTCGAGCTCGGTCGTGCCGATCTGCCAGCGCTTCGCGAAGCGGACGTCCAGCTCGACGAAATCGGGGATGCGCTCGGTGTTCTTCGCGCCGAGCACGGGCTCGTAGAGATCGCGCCGCGCGTCGTAATACGCGGAGATCACGGGCGTACGCGGGTAGCCGGTCGTGTAGCGAACGCGCCCGCCGATATCGAAGCCCCTGCCCAGGTCGTAGGCGGCGAGCGCCGTCAGCACGTGGGTCTGGTCGTAATCGAACAGGCGCCACGGCTCGGCGGGCTGGTCGCGCCGCTCGGAGCGCAGCAGCGTGTACGCAACCCAGCCGAAGAAGCCGTGGCTCAGATTCTGACGGACCAAGAACTGCGCGCCGTAGGAGCGGCCTTCGCCGACCGAGACTAGCGCTTCTGCGATCAGCGGCGACGGGATCGGGTTGCGCGCCGCGAGGCCCTCCGACTTCGTGTAGAAGAGCGTGGTCTCGACGCCGAGGGATTGAGTGAGCTGAAACGCGCCGCCGCCCAAAAAATGCCGCGCCGACGAAGATTCGAGCAAGGGGTTGCCGAACACCGGGGACAGATCCTCGGCGAGCGGCGGCTGCCGGTACTCGCCGTATGCAGCCTTGAACGTGACGCGCTTCGAGAGCTCGTAGCGCGCGGACAGCCGCGGCTCAAGCGCGATGTCGGCCGAGCTCGCGCCGACGCCGGGCGAGTCCCCCTCTTTCGGGAGGCGGCGACTGACGCTCGTGAACAGCGGGTCGAGCCGCAAGCCCGGTACCACGTGCAGCGCGTCGTCGAACAGGCCGATGTCGAGCTCGACGTACGGGGCGGCGCTGCCAGTGACGCTTTCCCACTCGTCGGCGTTGATCTGGTCGGACGGCGGCTGGCCGAAGGCGCGCGCATCGCCTTCCCGCGGCGGGCTGCTGATCGAGCCCGAGCGCCTGCCCGTGGTCAGGGTGCCTTCGAGATCGAGTCCGACGGTGGCCGCGATGTGCTCGCTCACGCGACCGTTCCAGTGCGCGCGCAGGCCGAACAGCGTGGACTCGAGCTCGAGCGAGGTCGGCACGGCGCCGAAGCGCGCCTCGAGCTCTCGGTGATCGCGGCCGGCCCAGGGCATGACCTCGACCCGCGCGCCTTGCGTCTCCGCGTTGCGGTAGCGGAGGCCGACGCGCTGGAAGGTCTGCCGCCGCGTCTCCTGTTTGCGATCGGCCGGGTCGGCGCCGTCGACCGTGCGCGAGACGCGATCGGAGGAGAGCAGACCCGTGACCTCGACGAACGAGCTCTCGTCGAGCTGCCGGCGGACTCGCGCCTGGCCGTCGTAGTAGCTCGGGATCGGGAAGAACTCGCCGACGTCTTCATCGGTCACCTGATCGAGCAACCAATCGAGGTGGCTGCGACGCAGAGCGAGCGCGACCCGGTAGTCGTTGCCGATCGGCCCCTGGAGCGCGAGGGAGGCGTCGAGGCCGTCGAGTTGCGCGCTGCCGCGCAGGTGCTCGGCGGCCGGATCGGCCGTCTCCACCGTCACGAGGCCGCCGAGCCCGCGCCCGTGGGCCGCGCCATAGCCGCCGGGGATGAGCTCGACCGAGCGCACGAGGTCGGTGTGCACGACCGAGCGCAAACCGCCGAAGTGATAGAGGAGCGGCACGCGCATGCCGTCCACGTAAACGCGCGTGTCTTCGGGCGCCGCACCCCAGACCACGATCTGGCTCGAGCCGGCGGTGGCGCGCGCCACGCCGGGCATGCTCTCGACGATCTTGAGCACGTCGCCCTGGGTGCCGGCCACGCGCCGCGCCTGGTCCGCCTCGATGCGCGTGGAGACCGTCTGCTTGGTGAGCTTCGGCGCCGTGATCACGATCTCGAGGTCGTCCTGCTCTTCTTCGGGGACCTCGGCGGAGGGCAGCTCGATCTCGTAAACTGCGTCGAGCTTTTGGCCGGCCGTGAGCTCTTCCTCGGTTTGCAGCGTCTTCAGATCGTCGCGGGAAATCAGCAGCTTGTGGCGGCCCGGGGCCACGTCCTCCAGCGTGAACTTGCCGGTCTCGTCGGTGACGATCTCGCGGCCGTCGTCGAGCGACAGCTTGACGCCCGCGAGCGGCTCGCCGCTACCGGCGGCGCGGATCGTGCCGGTCAGGATCGCGGTCGTCGGCTCCTCCGGCTCGAGCACGAACTCGTAGCGGTAGTTGATCTTGATCGGCGCGGGCTCGTCGTTGATTTCCGCCGGCTCGAACACGAAGCGGCGCGCCGCGTCGAGGGCGGCTGCGTCGAAGGCTGGACCGGCCGACTCGATCACCAGCGCTTCGCTGACGGTACCGGTGGCGCTGATCGCGAGCTGCAGCACCACGGCCGCGGTCTTGCCCGCGGCCTTCTCGCTCTCGGGGTACTCCGCTTCGACGAAGCTCACGAGCATCGGCGGCTTCGTGAGCCGCGGCCGTGCGCTCTCTTCGCCGACGGGCGCCGTGGCCTGAGCGAAGACGGGCTTGGAAACGGCCACGAGCGACACCAACAGCAGCGGGATCCGGACTTTCTGGACGAACGACATGAAAGGAGGTCAGCTCGCGGCGAACCGCACCGAGATCGTGAACGTGGCGCGCGCGGGTTTTCCGCAGCGGAGCGCCGGTTGAAACGTGGCCCGCTGCGCCGCAGCGATCGCGGCTTCGTCGAGGCCGTGGCCGAGGCCCGCGATCAATCGCACCGAGACCACGCGCCCGGTCTCGTCGACCGTGAGCTCGACGCGCACTTTGCCTTCGACGCCGGCGGCGCGAGCCTGGTCCGTATAAGCAGGTTGGGGCACGTTGACGGGCCTGGGTTTGGCGGGCGGATCGCTGCACTCGTCGAGCCCGGCGGCAGGGGCTGCCGCGAGCGAGCGCTTCACCGGAGCCGCAGGCTTCGGCGTGTTCGCCTGCGAGCCTCCGGGTACCCCTTGCGGCACTGCGACTCCGCGGCCGAGCGAGCCTCCGCTCAGCGAGAGGCCAAAGTCGGGAAGCGCGGCCAGCGCCGCTTGCGGGTTCGCGGCCGCCGCAGGCAGGGGCGCGGGCTGCGGCTCTGGCGCTGCTCTGGCGGCCAGCTTGCGCACGGCGCGCTCGGGGCGCGGTGGCTCGGGCTCGAGCTCGGCCTTGGGCGGAGCTGGCTTCTCGGCCTTCTTCTTGGTCTCGGCGATCGCGATCGCGGTCGCCGCGCGCGACTCCTTGACCTCGATCCGACCGATCGAAATCGCGAGCGCGCCGTGCACCAACAGGCTCGCGCCGATGAGGATCTTGTTTGCCATGGGCGTCGCAGAGACCGGTTACTGGCGCTCGACGTTGATCGCGAACTTGGTGATGCCCTCGACCTTCGCGAGATCGATCACGTTCACCACCTGACCGTGGAGGGCGCCCTGATCCGCGGTGATCACCAGGCTCAGGTCCCTTTCGGATTTCTGCGCGGTGCGGAGCTCGGCGGCGAGCGACTCTTTCGAGATCGGGCGGTCGTTGAAGAAGTACTTGCCGTCCTTGGTGATGGTGACCACGTACGTCTTCGAGACGCTGTCGTCGGATGAGGCCGTCTTCGGGAGCTCGACCTTGAGGCTCTGCGACACGATGTAGGTGGCGCTGACCATCATGATGATGAGCAGCACCAGCACCACGTCGACGAGCGGCGTGACGTTGATGCCGACGATCGGAGCGCGCCCGCGACCGGTAGCGACGGCTGCCATGGCTCCTTCACGCTACCTTTCGGTGCCCGACGAGCTCGGACGCGGCAGTGGCTTTCTGCGCCTTCACGTAGGCCGTGAGCAGCTTGGTGAGGCCCTGCGAGTTGCTCTCGATCTCGCCGATGCGCTTCTGGATCAGGTTGTAGGCGACCACCGCGGGCAGCGCCACGAACAGGCCGACGCCGGTCGCGACCAGCGCTTCCGAGATGCCGGCCATCACGCCGCCCATCTGCGACGTGTTCTGCCCGGCCTGGCCTAGGGCGTGGAAGGCGATGATCACGCCGAGCACGGTGCCGAACAGGCCGACGAACGGCGCGTTGTTGCCGAGCGTTCCCAGGAAATTGGTGCCGCGTTCGAGCTCGGGCCGGAGCCGGCTGAGCTCGGAGTCGACCGCGTCCGTCATCGCCTCGGGTCCGCCGAGGCGCCAGCGCAGGCCCTCGCGAGCCACGCGCGCCTCGAGCGACGGGCTCTTCTCGAGCAGCTTCTCCGCGGCTTCGACGTCGTCGTTCGAGAGCGCGCCCGCGAGGCCCTTACGCAGCTTGACGAGGTCGTCGCTACGCCGCCGGAAGAACAGCCAGCGCTCGAACATCGTCGAGAACGAGAACACGGACAAGAACAGCATCAAGTACAGGACCCACTCGCTGCCGAGCAGGGCCACCTTCATCAAACGTTCGATCAACATCGGGCTACCTCGTGCTTGACAAAAACTCACTCGACCACGAACTCGGTCACGTAAAGTCCGAGCTTCGCGCCGCCGTCGGCTTGTGATGCGAGCAAGAGCCCGCTCTTCTCGTAGGTCCTGATCTGGGCGTAGGTGTCGGGCTCGGCGCCGTCGATCCGGCTCGTCAGGCTCACGGTGAAGCGCGCCGACTTCTCTCCGCAGGCCTGGTTCAGGCTCGCGTGCACGGTGTAGCGGCCGGGCAGCGGGCGCTCGGCGAACACCAGGTTTTCCCGGCGCAGGCCGTCGATCGCGCAGTCGGCGTTCGAGTCGCGATCGAGCAGGCCAACGCCCTCCCTGGTCGGATCCGGGGGCGCGCCCGTGGTGCCGAGGTCCGTCGTCGGTCGCTTCGGATCCACGAGCTTGCCGTTCGGGGCCACGAGCTGCAGATCGAGATCGACGTCGCGATCCCAGGACAGGCTGACCACGAGATCCGGCGGCAGGCGCCTGGGGTCGCAGTGGTTGAGGTTGTCGGGGATCGGCGAGCCGACGCAGAGCCGGGCCGCGATCTGGTTGCCGGAGCGACCATCGCTACCGACGGCCGCGAACAAGAGCGAGTGGTAACCGGGCGCAGCCTCCGGGGAGACGTTGGCTGTGAGCGACCAGGTGAGCTCGCCGCCGTTGATGGGATCGGGGCCGCCCACGGGCAGCACCCAGTAGCCGCTGCCGAGCCCATCGAAGCGCAGCGCGACGGCGGAGGCGTCGGTCGAGACGCGGCCGCGGATGGTCTTTTCGCCTTCTCCCGCGACGAGGCTCACGCCCGTGACGTCGATCGACGTCACGTTCGGCGAGGCGGGCTTTTCTCCCGCGCCGATCTGTTCCGCGGTGAGCGGCGCGGATCCGGGCAGCTTGCCCTCACGGAACTGAGCGCCCGGCACGCGCACCGGCTCTTCGTAACCGGGGGTGAGGGTCTCGCCGCTGCACGCGGTCGCGACCAGGGCGAGGGCGAGTCGGGGTAGCGCGCTCATAGCTCCACCTGAAGGCGCGCCGTGAAGCCGTCGTTTTCGGCGTCGGTCGGCTTGCCGCTCGCGTCGCGTCCCAGGTGGTCGCGCACGAAATCGTACTGGAAGAGCAGCTTGGCTCGAGCCTTCAGCACGAAGCCGATCAGGGGCGACAGCGTGGTGACGGTCTGCGAGAGCGGAAGCAGCCGCCCTTGCTTGCTTTCGAGCACGTCGGAGTTCGGGTCGTAGAATCCCGCGCGGAAGCCGGCGATGCCCCACTCGGTGACGCCCTGCTCGAGCGCCACGTAGGCGCCGGCGTGCCGCAGGTCGCCTGTGGCGGACTCGACCGGATCGGCTTCGACCAGGCCTCGATCGTAGTTCGAGGCCAGAAATGCCTCGGCGTACAGCTTGGTCAGGCCGAGCGGAGTCGTGAACGACGCACCGAGATCGAGGCCGAGCGCCCAGCGGTCGAAGTTTTGCGAGGGCGAGGCGGCGGTCGCTGGAATGCCCTGGAGCTCGGCGCCACCCGGTTGCAGCGTGCCGTTCTCGTCGGTGTCGCGCCAGGCGATCGAGCGCTTGCGCGCGTCGCGGCCGGGGTGAAAACCCTGGCCCTTCGCGAACGAGGTGCCGCCCCAGATCGAAAAGCCGTCGGCCGGCTTCACGTCGACGCCGACGCGACCGATCAGGTCCTTGGCGCTGTTCGGATCGCGCGGGAAGCCCTCGTCGTCGAGCGGCTCGCCGTTCATGAACGCGACGCCGTAGCGGAAGAACGCGATCGCGCCGGACAGCTTGACCCCGGCGTCGGCCTCGCTCGGAAACAGCGCGCTCGACGCGAGGCTCCGCTCCATGAACGGGCGCACCCGCGCCGACTGCAGCAGATCGAAGCCGAAGGGGATGTCGGTGACACCGGCGGTGAGCACCACCAGCGGCGGCGTGTCCGAGCTCGGCCCGCTGCCGCGGTAGACCAGCGATGCTTCCGCGCGTCGAATGCCGATTGACGCGCCCGACACCGTGTTGGCGTCGAGCTCGAGCGAGCCCGCGGCGTAGTCCCAATCGCGGTCGAAGCGCACGCGACCGCGGCGGACGAGGAAGCGATTCTGGTTGAGCGGCGCGCCCCCCGCTTGCAGCTCGTCTTCCGAGAGCTGGTTGTACTGGTACTGACCCTGGATGTACGCGCTCGTGCGGAGCCCGAGGGTGGAGAGTGGAGCCTGCGCCGGAACCGCCGGAACCGCCGGAACCGCCGGAACCGCCGGAGCTTCAGGCGCTGCGACCGGTGGCGACGCGGCAGGAGGAGGCGGCGTCGGGCTCACGTTCGCGACGGGAGCGGGCGCAGCCGGTTCGGGCGCCGCGGCGGGTGGAGGAGCGGGCGCGGCCGCCGCTGGGGGAGGCGTCGTGCCTCGAGCGGGTAGCTCGAGATCGTCCTCCTCCGGCGGCGGAGCGGGAGGGGTCTGCGCGAAAGCGTTGGCTGAGATCGAGAGCCCGAGCAACCACCCGCGCGCTCTGAGAGAGTGAATCATCGACACGAAACCGATAGAATTTGTCCGAATAAGGGGCGAGACGAACTCCGACGCTGCGGATCACACCCGCAACGCCGGAGCTCGTTTTTCAGAGCGATCGTGGCGAGACGATCCACTGACGATCCACTCAAAGCTCGGGCAGCGTGCCCGTGAACCCGGGGATGCGATCCGCTTTGTCGAATGGCGAGCACTCAGCGTCGCTGCACTGGTTCAGGTACTGCTCGTCGGTCTTGGGCGCGCAGGGGTAGCAGTCGTACTCGCCTTGCGGCGCGCAGTTCGCTTCGCCGCTGCCGCCTTCACCGCCGCTGCCGCCGACACCGGGCTCGGTGCTGCCGCCGGCTTGGCCGCCTTCACCGCCGCTGCCGCCCGTCTCGCTCGGAACGCCGCCGGTGCTGCTGTCGCTGCCGCCGCTGCCCCCGGTGCCGGGCTCGTTGCCGGCGCCGGCCGAGCTCTCGCCGGCCGCGTTTCCGCCGCCGCCCGTGCCGCTCTTACCGCCGGTGCTCGGGATCACGGTCGAATCGTCGCCGTCCGCGTCGTCTCCGCACGCTGCGGCGAGCGAGCCTGCGACGAGGGCGAGCGCCACGTACGCGCCGAGCACGGCGCGTGTGTCGAGTCTATTGGTCTTCATCTCAGTAAGCCTCGCAGAAGCCGAAGTGGCACTTGGGGTTCGCGTCGTCGCAGTCGGAGTCGGACTCGCACTCGGCGTGCTCGGTCTCGCCGGTGGCGGTCTTCTCGAAGTAGCCGTTGCACGGCACTGGCGGCGCGTAGGAGCTGATCGCGCCGGTGACGCCCTCGCGCTGCACGCTCATGGCGCACAGCGGCACGTCGCCCGACTGGATCACGAGCTCGGTGACGTTCACGCCTTCCGGCGGCTCGGCTTCACCCGTGAACCAGCTGACGAGATCACCGGCGAGCGGGTTCACGGGGTCGCCGCTCCCGTCGAGGCGGAGATAGAAATGCCCCGGCGTCCAGAACTGGTACTTGCCGGTGCGCACGTTGAGCTTGTCGAGGGCCGACTCGCTCGAGTCCGGCCAGTAGCCGCAGCTCTGTCCGAAGTGCTGGTAGGCGAGGGTTCGAACGCTGGCGCGGTTGGCGTCGGCAGCGGAGCTCGACACGTAGAACAGCGGGCTTTCGGGCGAAGTCTCGCCGATCGCGAGCAGCGCATTGATGCCCTCCTGCTGCGTCTGGACGGCCACGCCGCTGCCCCCGGTGGTCGGGTGGTCGAAGTAGACGCGCGCGGGGTCGCCGAACACGGCGACTGCCGCGAACTGGTGCACGAACGAGCCGGTCGAACGCAGAATGACGTGCGTCGGATCGGTCCAGGGCTCGATGCCTGCGGCTTCGGCGCCCAGGCCGTACAGGTAGTAGAGCGCTTCGGCGCTGATGGACTTCTGGCTCGAGTCCTTGTCGACGATGAAGTTCAGGGTCTGAACCTGCGCCAGCGATTCCTCGTAGTTCTCCGGGTAGTCGTCGGGGAGATCCAGCCCGATGCAGAAATCATGGTCGTTGCCCATGTGCGCGAAATCGGCGGGCTGCCCGTCGAGCGGCGGGTCGCAGGTTTGCTGCGTGCCGTCGGCCGTCCAGTACTTGAACGTGGTGGTGATAGCGTTGTCGAGGTACTGCTGGTACCCAGGGCACGCGCCGGGATCCGCGTAGAGGATGGTGATCGGCTCATCCAGATTGGCGAGCGCCGTGCCCACCGCCTTCAGCGTGGCGGTGACGGCGCTGCCGCCGGCTCCGTAGATCGGATTCGGCAAGTCGAGGTCCGCGCAGGGCGCGGCCAACGCTGCGGGGGCGATCAGCCCGAACGCAGCGCCGGCAGCGAGGCAGCTCAGCGCCTTGATTCCAGGTTTAAGCATGTCGGTACTCCATAATTATTTGTATTTGCTGCGTATTTCGAATCTCGATAAAATCTATGTTTTATATAGACTGATGGCCGAAGGACCGTCAAGTCTTTTTTAGTAGACGGTAGCCACACGCTTCGCTGAACAGCTCGCGCGCTCCACTCCCGCGGGTGATGGCTTCGAAACGCCCCCTAACTGGCGGCTGGTATGCAGGCGGACAGTGCGGACACCGCGGACACACCGAATGCCGGGCGCTCGCTCACGGTCTATCAAAGTAGACGCGAATCCGGTGGCTTGGGCACGGCGCGGCGTCCATCAAAGAGGACGAGATCTTGCCGAGGAGAGGCGCGGCCGCAAAACCTCTGGAAAATGAGGTTGACACTCCGCGCGCCCTGAGTAGTCTACAAAACCCATAGGCTTACTGAACATTGCTGACCCGCAAGACCACCTACGGAATCCGCGCTCTGGCGAGCCTCGCCCGGGCTGGGGAGCGTTCGCTGTCCGTCGCGGAGCTCGCCGCACGCGAGGGCATTCCGGAGCACTTCCTGTCGGTGATCCTGTCGGATCTGCGCCAGCGCGGGATCGTGCGCGGGCGGCGCGGTCCGGACGGCGGGTATCAGCTGAGCGTCGACCCGAACCAGCTCAACCTCGCGGACGTGGTCGAGAGCCTGGGGGGGCCGCTGTTCTCGTTCGCTTGCCTGCAACGGGGAGCAGACGGCGCGCGCTGCGCCGAGTGCCCGGGAGCAGGGCGCTGCGCCGCGGAGCTCGCGCTCGGACGCGCCAGCGCCGCGGCCTACGCCGTGCTCGAGTCGATCCTGGTCCGCGATCTGGCGGGCGGAGCCACGGAAACAGCGGAGCCCGAGCCGCGAGTGAGCTCCGCGGTCCGTTCCAAGATCAGCGCCGCCGCAAGCAAGCGCAGAGGCCAGCGAACCTGAGTGTCGTACGGGCCGCCACGCCCGACTGATGAGACCCGGAGATCAGCATGCAAACGATCCGCCCAACCTCGAAAATCACCCGCTACGTCGCGCTGTCGGCCGCCGTGCTCTCGCTGTCGTGCAAGAAGAGCGAGACCGAGCCCGCGCCGGGTGCGTCCGCCGGCGAAAAGTCCAGGCCGGCCGCGGTTTCGATCCTGAACGTATCGTACGACCCGACGCGCGAGCTCTACGCCGAATTCAACAGCGCCTTCGTCAAGTACTGGAAGGCCAAATCGGGCCAGGATCTGAGCGTCAAGCAGTCGCACGCCGGAGCCGGCAAGCAGGCCCGCGCCGTGATGGACGGGCTCGAAGCCGACGTGCTGACGCTCGCCATTGCGTACGACATCGATCAGCTGTCGAGCAAGGGCAAGCTGTTGCCCGGGAACTGGCAGACGCGCCTGCCGGAGGCGAGCACGCCGTACACGTCCACGATCGTGTTCTTGGTACGCAAGGGCAACCCGAAGAACATCAAGGACTGGGACGACCTCACGCGCAAGGACGTGAAGGTCGTGACGCCGAACCCCAAGACCTCGGGCGGCGCACGCTACAACTTCCTCGGCGCCTGGGGCTATGCGCTGAAGAAGAAGAACGCCGACGAGGCGGGAGCCAAGAAGTTCGTGGCCGGCCTGTACGCCAACGTGCCCGTGCTGGACTCGGGCGCGCGTGGCGCGACGACGACCTTCCTCGAGCGCGGCATCGGCGACGTGCTCATCACCTGGGAGAACGAGGCGCTGCTCTCCACGAAAGAAGTGGGCGGCGACAAGGTCGAGATGGTCGCGCCGTCGATCAGCATCCTCGCCGAGCCTCCGGTCACCGTGGTCGACAAGTACGTGGACAAGCACGGCACGCGTGAGGTCGCGCAAGCCTACCTCGCGTACCTGTACACGCCCGAGGGCCAGGAAATCGCCGCCAAGCACCACTACCGGCCGCGAAACCCCGAGGTGAAAGCGAAGTTCCAGAAGGACTTCCCCGAGATCCAGATGTTCACGATCGACGAGGTCTTCGGCGGCTGGACGAAGGCGCAGAAGGCGCACTTCGACGACGGCGGCACCTTCGACAGCATCTACGCAGAGTCACAGAAGACCGCCGCCAAGGGCTCCTGAAGCGATGAGCACGGTTGGGTTCGGGAACACGCTGCTTCGGCGGCGCGGCGTTCTGCCGGGGTTCGGCGCGGGCTTCGGGCTCACGTTGTTCTACGCGGGCCTGCTAGTGCTGTTGCCGCTCGGGGCGCTGATCTTGAAGGCCAGCGCCCTCGGGCCGCGCGACGTCTTCCGGCTCGTGACGGACCCGCGCACCTTGCAGGCTTTCCAGCTGACGTTCGGCTCCTCCGCCGTCGCAGGCGGCGTCAACGCGCTGTTCGGCCTACTGCTCGCTTGGGTGCTGGTGCGCTACCAGTTCCCCGGCAAGAGCCTCGTCGATGCGCTCGTGGACCTGCCGTTCGCGCTGCCGACGGCCGTCGCCGGCATCAGCCTGACCAGCATCTACGCGGAGAACGGCTCGCTCGGCGCGCTGCTCGGGAAGCTCGGGCTGAAGGTGGCTTTCACGCCGCTCGGCGTGACCGTGGCGCTGATTTTCGTGGGTATCCCGTTCGTCGTGCGCACGGTGCAGCCGGTGCTCGAGGATCTGGATCGCGACGTGGAAGAGGCGGCGGCGGTGCTCGGCGCCACGCGGCTCCAGACCTTCGCGCGGGTGATCCTGCCGGCGCTGTTTCCCGCGCTGCTCACGGGCTTCGCGCTGGCGTTCGCGCGCGCGCTCGGTGAGTACGGCTCGGTGGTGTTCATCTCCGGCAACATGCCGTACAAGACCGAGATCGTGCCGCTGTTGATCGTGACGCGGCTCGAGCAATACGACTACGCCGGGGCGACGGCGCTGGCGTGCGTGATGCTGCTGTTCTCGTTCCTGATCTTGTTGGCCGTGAACCTGTTGCAGCGCTGGTCGCGGCGCGGAGCCCCGGCATGAGCGGCGTCGTCGGAGGGCTCGGGCGCAGACCCGAGCGCGGCGCCGCCGAGCTCGAGACGCCGCTGGTGCGCGGGCTCTTGATCGCCGCGGCGCTGGCGTTTTTGGCCTTGTTCCTGGTGGCGCCGCTGTTCACGGTGTTCAGCGCAGCCTTCAGCAAGGGCGTCGACGTTTATCTCACGGCGCTCGCCGAGCCCGAGACGCTCGCGGCCATCGAGCTCACGCTGATCACGGCCGGTATCGCCGTGCCGATGAACACGCTCTTCGGCATCGCCGCGGCCTGGGTACTCTCGAAGTACGATTTTCGCGGCAAGAGCGCGCTGCTCACGTTGATCGATCTGCCGTTCAGCGTCTCCCCGGTGATCTCCGGGCTGATCTTCGTGCTCCTGTTCGGAGCGCAGGGACTGTTTGCGGCCCAGGTCCAGGAATACGATCTGAAGATCGTGTTCGCGGTGCCCGGCATCGTGCTCGCGACCACCTTCGTGACCTTCCCGCTCGTCGCGCGCGAGGTACTGGCGGTGATGGAAGCGCAGGGCTCGGACGAGGAGGAAGCGGCGCTGACCCTCGGCGCGAGCCTGTGGCAGATCTTCTTCAAGGTGACGCTGCCCAAGATCCGCTGGGGGCTCTTCTACGGCGTGATCCTGTGCAACGCGCGGGCGATGGGCGAGTTCGGCGCCGTGTCCGTCGTGTCTGGCCACATCCGCGGCGAGACGAACACGATGCCGCTGCAGGTCGAGATCCTCTACAACGAGTACAACTTCGTGGCGGCCTTCGCCGTGGCGTCGCTCCTGACGCTGCTCGCGTTGCTCACGCTGGGAGTGAAGAAGACGGCCGAGCTCGCGTCGTCGCTGCGCGAGGCGCGGCGGGCGCGCGAGGCCGAGTCGGAGCTGACGGTGACCGTGATTGAACCGCGTGGAGTGACGTCGTGAGCGTTCGTACGGAAATCGTGAGCAAGCGCTTCGCGGCGAGGGGCCCTGCCGCCGTCGACAACGTGACCTTCGAGGCCAAACCGGGCGCGATCACCACGCTGCTCGGGCCCTCGGGCTCGGGCAAATCGACGCTGCTGCGGCTGATCGCGGGCCTCGAGCGGCCGGACGGCGGCAAGATCTCGATCGACGGCAAGGACGTGACGCACGTCTCGCCACGCGAGCGCAACGTGGGCTTCGTGTTCCAGAGCTACGCGCTTTTCCGGCACATGACCGTGTTCGAGAACGTGGCGTTCGGGATGCGCATTAGAAAGCTCGGCAAAGAGCGGATCCAGGAGCGCGTGCTCGAGCTCCTGTCGCGTGTGCAGCTCGCCGGCTACGAAGGGCGCTATCCGTCGCAGCTCTCGGGCGGGCAAAGGCAGCGCATCGCGCTGGCGCGCGCGCTCGCCACCGATCCGAAGGTGCTCCTGCTCGACGAGCCGTTCGGCGCGCTCGACACCAAGGTGCGGATCGAGCTCCGCGAGTGGCTGCTCGCCTTTCAAGAGAGCGCGCGCGTCACCACGCTGCTCGTGACGCACGACCAGGACGAGGCGCTCGAGCTGTCGGAGCACGTGGTGCTGCTCGCCGACGGCAAGGTCGAGCAAACGGGCGCGCCGCACGAGCTCTACGACGCGCCGGCGACCTCGTTCGTGGCCTCGTTCCTGGGCGGCGGCAGCTTGCTCAAGGGCACGGTCCGCTCGGGGCGCGCCGAGGTCGGCTCGCTCGCGGTGCAAGCTCCCGAGGGCGCCGAGGACGGCGCGGAGGTGCGCGCGCTGGTGAGGCCGCACGACGTCCGGCTCGAGAAGGCGGCGGACGGCGGCGAGGTGGCCGTGGCGCGCGTCGAGCGCATGCGGCGCATCGGGCCGCGCATCAAGCTGCTGTTGATGCTGCCGACCGGCGACGCCGTGACCGTACACATGCCGAAGACCGAGGTCGACGAGCTCGGGATCGAGAGCGGCGATCGCGTGCTGGTCGATCTGAAAGACGCCAAGGTTTTCGTCGAGGACTACGCGATATGATTCACTCGGACGTCGCGGCGACGGTGGGCCGTACGCCGCTGGTCGAGCTCGGAAGGTTGCGGCGATCCCTCGGGCTCGGGGCGCGCCTCGTCGGCAAGCTCGAGTCGCACAACCCGTGCGGCAGCATCAAAGATCGGCTGGGCGTGGCGTTGATCGAGGACGCCGAGCGCCGCGGGCTCTTGAAGCCCGGGGCGACGATCGTCGAGAGCACGAGCGGCAACACCGGGATCGCGCTCGCGTTTCTGGCAGCGGCGCGCGGCTACGAGCTGGTCGTGACCATGCCCGAGCGCATGTCACGCGAGCGCGCGGCGTTGCTCAATTACCTGGGCGCCAAGGTCGTGCTCACGCCGGGCTCGCTGATGCGCGACGCCGTCGCCAAGGCCGACGCTCTGGCGCGCGAGCTGCCCGGCGCGGTCCAGCTCCACCAGTTCGAGAACCCGGCGAACCCCGAGATCCACCGCCGCACCACCGCGCCCGAGATCTGGAAAGACACCGAGGGCGAGCTCGACGTGTTCGTGGCCGGCGTCGGCACGGGCGGCACGATCACGGGCGTGGGTGAGTACCTGAAGGAAAAGAAGCCGCCCCTCCGGGTGGTGGCGGTCGAGCCGCAGGCCGCCGCAGTGCTGAGCGGGAAGAAGCCGCGCAATCACCTGATTCAAGGCATCGGCGCCGGATTCATCCCGCCGATCTTGAACCGGCAGGTGATCGACGAAGTGGTGTCGGTGAGCGAGGACGACGCCTTCGACTTCGCCCGGCGGCTCGCCCGCGAAGAGGGCATTTCGGCCGGGATTTCCTCGGGCGCGACCCTGGCCGCCGCTTGTGGGATAGCGCGCCGCCCCGAGTACGACGGAAAGCTCGTGGTGGTGATGCTCGGCGACTCCGGCGAGCGCTACGTGAACACGCCGCTGATGCAGGAGCTGATCGCGGGCTGACGCGTGACTTGAAACGGCGTAGGCTTCACCGTGAATGCTTGCTTTTCGGAAGGGGAGCCGCTGGCTCGTTCTGGCATCCACGCTGCTCGGCGCGCTGTGTATTGCGGGTGAGGGCAGGGCGCAGCAAGAGCCGCCACCCGCAGCCACCCCGCCGCCCGCCGCGTATCCGATGGCGCCCGGTGCCTACCCGGTAGCTTATCCCCCCGCGGGCGCCGCTCCCTGGGCGTACAACTATCCGCCGGAATATACGTATCGAGACGGGATGCCGCTGCCGCCCGGGTATCACCTGGAAGAACGGCCGCGGCGCGGGCTGGTGATCGCAGGCTGGCTCACGGCCGGGATCCCGTACGCGCTCGGGTTGACGATCGCGGCGAGCTCGGATTTCGGCAACGAAAGCGGCTGGCTGGCGGTGCCGTTCGTCGGCCCCTGGCTTGCGCTCGGCAAGCGCGACTATGGCTGTGACGACGACGGCGGCGACGAACAAGACCGCTCGTGCCTGGAAGATGCCGTGGTCGCTCCGCTGATCATGTCCGGCATCGCGCAGACCGCCGGTGGCACGTTGCTTCTGGTCGGCTACCTGGCCACGAAGAAGTACGCCGTGCGGAACGACGTGATGAGCTCCGTCGTCCTGCCGTCCCGCGTCGGCTCCGGTTACGGGCTGACCTGGGTCGGGCAGTTCTAGATCCGAGGATTGACGTAGCCGACCCAGTACGGGTGGAGCAACGTCACGATCAGCGTGAGCGCGGCGACGAGCAAGAACGCGGTCCAGCGCTTGCCGTGAGTGAGCGCGACCAGGCGCGCGTCGATGAAGTCCTCGAGCGCGCTCTGCGCCGCATCGGGGGCGCTGCGCGTCTGTTCGAGGAAGCCAGCGGTCGAACAGATTTCGGCAATGCGCAGCGTGCGCGCGAGCTTTTTCGAGAACCAGCGCGTCGCGAGCGACTGCGACTCGCCGGGCTCGCTGCGCTCGAGCTTGTCGAGCAGCGCGCGGGTTGCCGACCGGACACTGACGGCGCCCGGGACGCGGGCCAGCGCTTCACACGCCGGGAAGCTCTTGCGCGCGAGCCAGTGCGAGAGACGCCGCGAGCGGCCGCGCGCGACGCGCGAGGCGGCCGCGACGAGCGCCGTCTTTTGCCCGAGCGCGAAGTAGAGGGCAGGCAGCCCGAGGACGTACGCGAGGGTCACCCAGGTTTGCGGCATGAGCAGGAAGACCAGCAGCACCAGGACGGCTCCCGGCCCGCCCGCGCGCGCAGCCGGGATGCCGCCCAGGCCGCGCCACAGATCTCCCGCCACGAAGCCGAACGAGACCCAGCTCACCAGCGTGCCGAGCACGACGTAGGCTACGAGCAACGCGAGCCCGCGCCCGACGGCCTTGGCGATCACCCACGGCATGCGCTCTTCGCGGTCGCCGGCCGAAAGTCCATTCACCACGCGGCGAGAGTATCGGGTGGCGCTGCAGGGCACAACTCCTTCACTGGGCGACGGTTCGTTCCAGCGGCACGAGCTGCAGGTTCATGAGCACGACCTGATCGGGGGACGTGCAAGCCGAGATCAGCTCTCGGATGCGTTGGTAGTGCTCGACGTGGAGGCGGCGGATCTTCTCCAGGCTGGCCGTGTCGATCGCGAACAAGTTGAACGAGAACCGAGCGCTCGCCGGCGCGCTGCCGTCGCGCAGGCGTTCGACTGCGGCCTCGGCGAAGTGCAACTTGAGGCGGCGATTGTCGGCTTCGCTGGGTCGGGTATCGACGGTGAGCACGCGCCGGACCTCCCAGCGCCCGCGCCGCAGCCTGATTTGGCCAGCCTTTGCGAGCTCGGCGAGGTAGCGGCGTTCCTCGTCCAGTGAAATGCCGAGGCGCGCGGCGACGAAGCCAGGCGCGTGTCGCGGGAGCTTTCGGTACTGCTCGAGCTCGAGCGCCCGGAGCACCCCGTGGCTCCACGGCAGCTCGTAGGCCAGGCGGCGTTGAGCGCGCAGATCGCGATAGGCGGCGCGCGTGCTGGGGAGGCTCTCGGGGTCCACGAACAGGGAAACGAAGTCGAGCAGGCGTTGCGTGGTCGTCTCGATGATCCGCAAGAGCTCGGGCAGCTTCGGCTCCGTCGAGCCATTCACCCAGCGCGCGACGGTCGTGCGGTCGGCGCCGATTGAGGCCGCGAGCTCGACGATCGGCCACTCTTCCATCAGCGCGCGGACGAGCTCCGCAACGCCGGGGGTACGACGCACGTCCGGCGCGTTGGCACCGCGATCCGACAGGAAGCGCTGGAACCCTTCGTTCAGGTCGACGCCGACTCGCGCCGCCAAGCGAAAGAATGCGCTCGCCACCGGCGCGCGCCGACCCCGCTCCCAGGTGTAGAGCACGTTGCTCGTGTAGCCGAGGCGGCGGCTGAGACCGGCCTGGGAACGCTTGCCGCGTAACGCGTGGATTAGCTCCCTCGATGCCGATTCGTAGTCCATATTCTGTCAGAATACATCGTGACGGCCGCGAACGAGCGCATGGTTTGTTGCGGTCTGAACTAGCCACGTGCTCTGGAGGGCGTAGTGTGCGGGGATGCGGTTCACGGCGGCGTGTGTCTGGGCTCTCTTCCTGCCCGCGGCGTGCAGCTCCGACGGCGCGCCGAAGGCCGATAGCGGGCAAACGGGGAGCGTTGGCTCGAGCCCCAACGAGTGCCGCGTCGCGAGCGACTGTGAGCTGCGAGTGCGCGGGGAGCTCGCGACGTTCGAGGCGCCGGTCCCGAACGGCGCCGACATCGAGTCGACCGAGTGCGTGAACGCCAGTCTCTCGAGCGGACACAGGGGTCCGAGCTGTGTCTGTTACCTTCTGGCGGCGGAGCGCGGACGCTCGGTCCCGCGGGCGTGGACTGCTTCGTCTATGGACGCGGCGGCGACTGCCTCGCTCCGGGGCCGGTCTTTGCCGGTTGTGACCTGAACGATCCGACGAGCTGCGACGAAGCTTGCGCCGAGCTCGAACCGGCACTCGCCGCAGATGCGGCTCGGACGTTCGAGGCGTCGAGCTTTTACCAGGCCTGCGAGAACCAACTGTGCCAGACGGTGATCGAGCTCGACGGGCGCTGCTTCCCCGAACAATCGTATCAGTCCGGACGCTCTTACGACTGCGCCCTCGGAGGCGAGGCGATTCTGGCTGCCGAGCGTGAAGCGCGCCAAGCACCCAATCACGACACGTTACCCGAGACGCGCTCGCCGTACGTTGCCGGAACGGACGGCTTCGTGCAGCTCGTGGTGGTGCAGAGCCACGTCGGCGCTGCGGCGTCGCCGCTGTCGTTCGGAGTCGGAGCCCAGTTCGCCGAGATTGCACCGGGCGAGAACGCCCGCTTCGGCACCATCGTCGATCCGCTGGAGGGCGTCGACGACTGCGGCGTGTTTCAGGGCGGCGGTGCGGGCGTCGGCACCGCGATCACGTTCCACGAGGCGGCCGAGGTCAGTCTTTTGGACGCCGGCACGCGGTGGCCGCTCGAGCGTAGCGTCGCGAGCAACGAGCTTTTCACGTCGTATACGCTCGAGCTCGATCTCGAGCGGGCGCCGCCACGCTACGGCGGGCGCTACGGCGTGCACGTGGAGGGCGGCTGGTTCGAGGAGGAGTTCGACTCGGCGGACGGGCTGCGCCTGCCGGAGGCGCTCGAGGTATCGACGCTTTCTGGTGCCGAACACCTCCCGCAGGACGAGCTGGCGCTGGCTTGGACGGGACGCGGGGAGGAGCCGCTCTACCTGCACCTGATCGTCGGGCGACAATGGAACGGCACCTTCGAGAGCGTCGAGCTCGAGTGCCTGATGCGAGACGACGGAGCGTTCACGCTCCCGGCGGCGGTACTGCAGGCGATGCCCGCGGGCTTTGCGAGCGTCTCGGTCGTGCGCAGGCAGCGCGACGTCGTGACGTCGGGCGCTCACTCCCTGGTGCTCGAGGGGGCGGTGTATTCATCGCATCGGCTGGCGCTCGGGCCGACCTGTGAGAACGCCGCGGCGCTCGATGCCTGCTTCGCCGGCGCGGAGCGGGTCAGCGCCGCGTACTCCGAATGCGGGCTCGAGGCGCCGCTGCTCGGGGCGCAGTGTCCTCGGTTCCTGGCAACCTCGTGCAGCGCCTGCCCGGAGTACTTCGACTGCGTGGCCGAGGGCACACGTTGCACAGACGAAGGCTTTACGACTCCCGGCAGTTGTATTTGTCCGGGTTGAGCGGGCATGCTCTAGTGCTGACGGGCGCGGCTGCTGCGCGGTTCAGCGAAGCGATTTGGAACCTAGGGCCGGGCGCGACGCGCGGCGCGCACTTTCCAGCGAGGATCCCACCGGCCCATCACTCAGGGCAGTGAGCGGAGATGCATGGGATTACATCATGCATCGATGATTGATCGGGATGCGGCTGGATCAGGCTAGCTCGAGGCGTTTGCGGGCTTCGGCGTAATGATCGCTGACGCTGAAGATCGAGACGTCGCGGGCCTCGGCATTTCGGACGATGAACCGGAGGCGCTCCGGGCCAGTCGGCGGCAGCTGGGTCGCGCCGCCGGCCGCGCGGCTCACGGCGGTGAGCAAGGTGTGGAGGTCGCCCGCGGCGAGCAGTGCCGTGCGCGAGGCCCACTGCAGGACGGCGGTGCCGATCTGGCTCGAGCGCGTGCTGACGAGCGGAGCGATCTCGCGGGCCAGGGGCGCGAGCTCTTCGATGACCTCGGGGCTGAGCGCGGGGCCGATGCGCTCGGCGGCGTCCCTGGCCTTGCGGGCGTCGACGCCGGGCTGGAGCGCGCCGTCTGGGACCAGGCTCGAGATCAGGCCGCCGAACAG
Source organism: Polyangiaceae bacterium (assembly GCA_025937835.1). GTDB lineage: Bacteria > Myxococcota_A > Polyangia > Polyangiales > Polyangiaceae > PMG-095. Next base: position 16,740 of record JAICQO010000042.1, on the reverse strand, counting down.
GGGCACGAGCTCGACGGGGGAGGTGCGGGCGATGACCGGAGCCCGGACCTCTAGGACCTTGAGCGCGCGGATCAAGAGCGCGAAGCGGACCGCGTCGTCCGAGCTCTTCAAGAGGTCGGGGCCGATCAACAGGCGCGCGGGCAGCGAGCTGAGCGGCACGACGTTCATACCGACCGATGGCGAGACCAGAATTTCGATCGAGTCGAGGCCGAAGCTCTCGGCGACCTTTTGCGCGTGCGCGAAGTAGGCGAGCGAGCCGGGCGGCAGCGGCGTGGCTCTGAGCGCGCGCAGGTCTACGGGATAAGCCTTGTCGAGAAACGCACCCGTGCGCTCGATCAGCTTGCGGATCCGCGGGTCGAGCAGCTCCGGGGCGAGCAGGTCGTCGAGGTCGCGCGCTCCGGCGGCGGGCCCTGCGCCGACCAGGGGCAGGTCCGTGCCGGCGAGCGCGGCCAGCGTGGACTGCGCGATGCGCGCGGCGTCGGTCTGGCCCCGGAGCTCGGCGACGGCCGCGAGCGTTTCGAAGAAGGCCATCTCGAAGCGCCCGGTGCCGAGCGCGCGGCGCGCGTCGGAGGCCGCGCGTTCGAGGACGGCGCGAGCCAGGTTGTCGTCGCCGGTGCGGCGGCGCAGCTCGACCAGGGTGCGCATCAGGCGCGCGTCGTGCGGGGCCTCGCGCCGCGCGCGCTCGAGCACGGCCTCGGCGAGCTTCTTGTCTCCGCCGATGCGCTCGAGCACGGTGGCGTAGTCGGCGGTGCGCTCGCGGCGCTGCTCGGGAGAGGCGCTTTTTTCGAGGAACTCGTGCGAGAGCTGGATCGCGTCTTCTTTACGGCCGAGCCGGGCCAATACCTGGATCAGGCGCTCGACGGTGCGCGAGTCGTCGGGCGCGCGGCGTAGCACCTCGCGGTAGGCGAGCTCGGCCCGCTCGGGGTTCGGCAAGTTCGTATCGTAGAGATCGGCGAGGCGGCGGTAGACGTCGGCCTGGAGCTCGGGCGCGTTGGTGTGACGCGCCAGGCGGAGCAGCGCTTGCTCGGCGCTGTTCCAGTCGCCCTCTTGCAAGCACAGCTCGGCGAAGGCCTGGAGCGCCTCCTGGTGGTCGGGCTGGGCGTCGAGCGCAGCGGAGAGCGCGGCCTTGGCGCTCACGTGCTCGCCGACCTCGGACAAGACGCGGCTGCGCGCCACCTCGAGCGCCATCCGGGCTTCGGTATCGGTCGAGCTCTCGACTCGGCGCGCGAGCAACTCGGCGAGCTTGTGGCGCTCACCACGCGTGACGTAGAGCGACTGAAGCCGCAGCACGGCTTCTTCCTGCGTGATGTCGATCGAGGTGGCTTGCTCGAGCGCGGACAGCCCGCGGTCGGGGTCGTTGGCCTGATCGAGCCAGAGCACCGCTGCGCGCTGGAAGGCGAGCGCCTTGTGGGCGTCGATCCGGCTCGCTTCGGCCACGGCTTCGTAGGCGCGCGCGGCTTCGGCGGGATCACCCGCGCGCTCGAGGACCTCGGCCAGGGTCAAGAGCGCGACGAGGTGGTCGGGGACCTCGTCGAGCGCCTGGTCGAGCAGGACGCGCGCGTCCGAGTGCTGGCCGGCCTGCGCCGCGGCCTCTGCGGCGCGCAGCGAGAGCGTGGCGCGATCGAGCGGACGGGTCGCGAGCGTAGCGAGCTCTCGGTAGGCGGTGAGCGAGAGCTCCCGCGGCACGCTGAGATCCGCCGCCAGCATGCGCAGCGCCCACAGCGCGTCCGGGCGCTGCTGGATCGCGAGCTCGGCGAGCGCGAGCGGGGTCTCCGGCGAGGACTCGGGCGCGTGAAAACGTACGGCGAGCTCGGCGGCTGCGGCGGCATCCGCTCCGCTGAGCAGGCGCGCGAGCCGGGCCTCGAGCACGCCGAGCGGCTCGCGATCGCCCGCGTCGAGGGCTGCGCGCTCGAGCGCGGAGAGCGCGGCGAGCGAGCTCGGGTCGTGCTCGACGCTGTTGCGGAGCCAGCCGAGCGCGGCGGCGCGGTCGCCGCGAGCTTCTTCCAGCTCGGCGAGGCGCTCGCACAGGTCGCGGCGCTCGGCGCGATCCGTGCTGCGCGCGAGGCGGGCGCGCAGGCTCTCGGCGAGCACCTCCGCGCCGTCGCTGGCATGGGCGAGGCGCTCGGCCAGCACGCGCGCGAGCTCGTCGAGGGCTTCCGGGCGTGCGCGCTCGGCGGCGCGGTAGGCGGCGGAGCGATCGTTGTCCCGCTCGTACTCGAGGGCGGCGACCAGCGAGAGCTCGGCCCCGAGCGGGCCGGTGTGGCGCGCGGCCACGAGCTCCCACAGCGCGCCGCGGCCGGGCTCGTCTTTGGGCGCGATGCGCGTGTATTGGTCGAGCAGCGAGACGTCGGGCGCGGTGTCGAAGGCCTCCTTCAAGAGCGCCGCGGCGGCGTCGAGATCGGTGTCCGCGCCGAGCAGCGCCTCGCGCACCATGGCCAGAGTGAGCTCGCCGGGTTCGTCGAGCTGCTGGCGCCGGGCGCGGAGCCAACCCAAGCGGCGCTCGAGATCGGATTTCTTGCGCGCGTGCTCCTCACCGAGCAGGTAGCTCAGGAACAACGACGGATCGGCCTCCTTGGCGCGCTCGAGCGCGGGCTCGAACACCTCTTCGTCGCGATCCTGGGCGATCAGCGCGGCTTCGAGGAAATGGACGGCTGCGCGAGCGCCCTGGGTCTCGGTCTCGGCGAGCCGCAGCAAGAGCTCGGTGCCGAGGGTGCGCGAGACCTCGGGTAAGAGGGCGCGGACGGCCGGCTCACACGCGGGATCCAGATCGAGGGCGCGCTCGTAGGCCTCTTTGGAGCGCTCTTCCAGCTCGCCGAGCGCGAGCACGAAGGCGCGCGCCAGCTCGCGTTCGGCGAGCGCGGTGCCGTCGCCCTCCGGCGCGGTCCAGGCGCCGAGCGCGTCGGCGATCTGGGCGTGATCGGAGCGGAGCAACGCGAGCTCGAGGCTCAGCATCGGGCCGAGCGGTTCGTCGCGGTTCGTGGCCGTGAACGCGTCGAGCGCGCGCGCGACCGCGTCCGCATCGCCTCCGGCAGCGCCGGGATCGCGAGCCAGCGCCCGGCCGAGCACCAGCGCGTCGCGCTCGGCGGAGACCGGCAGCGGCAGCTCGGTGTACGTGTCGGTATCACCCGCGAGGATTGCGGCCGAGACCAGCGTGCGCGCGCTCGGAACCGCGAACAGCTCGCCCAGCGCGCGCTCGAGCTCGGGCCCGCGGCTGCCCGCGAGCAGGCCGAGCGCGAGGCGGTCTTCGGCGTCGAGCGCGTCGGCGCCGGTACCGAGCGCGCGCTCGAGCGCGGCAGAGTCACCCGCGCTCGAGGCGTGCAACGCGAGCGCCCGCCGCGCGCTCGGGGCGCCCGCGCCGATCAGCCGCTCGAACAGCGACAGGGACTCGGGCCGCGTGCGCTCGTCTGCGGCCAAGAGCGCCGCGGCCAGCCAGAACGGCGCGCTGCCCGCGCCGTCGAGGCGCGTGAGCTCGAGCACGGCGTTGGCGGCGTGGCCGCGCTCACCCACGGCGAGCGCCTGGCGTGCCTCTTCGAACGCGCCCAACGGCGTACCGGGCGCCGCGCCCACGGGGCTCCGCAGCCGCGACAGCTCGTCCGTGGCGCGCGCGAGCTCGGCCAGATCGGCGCGCTCGGCCCACTTGAGCTTGGGCGGCGCGCTCGACTGAGCGAGCTGTTCGGCGAGGCGCATCAGCACGGAGCGCGGATCTTCCGGGTGGGTGCGCGCCGCGAGCTCGTGGCGCTGCCGCGCGATCTCGTCGTCGTTCTGGACGAGGCGCGTGACCTCGGCGGCGAGGTAGGCGGCGTGGGCGCGCGCCTCGGGCGTGCTCGCGCCGAGCTGTTCGGCCTCGAGCGCCGTGACGACCGACTCGAAATCTCCCTCGAGCGCGGCCAGCCAGCGCAGCTGGCGATCGCCGAGGCCGCCGGCGCGGCCGATCGAGGCCGCCTCGATCGCGACTTCACGCCCGCGGGTGACGTCGCCCGCCAGCGCCCAGAGCTCGCTCGCCACGACCAGCGCGCGCGCCTTCGCATCCTGGTTCGCCGTGGCGTGCGCCTCGGACTCGAGCCACTCGGCGCGCTTGGCCCAGGCCGCGGTCGAGAACGGATCGAGCCCGGCGCTGCTGTCTTCGAGCAGCGGAGGCGCGGCGCTCGTGCGCGTGGCGCTGCGCTGCGGCGGTAGGGTGGGCGAGAGCGAGCCGAGCGAGCGGCGCACGGTGCGCTCGGCTTCGTCCGCCTCGGGCGGCTGCGACGGCAGACTGGAGACGGGCTCGACGCTGCGGCGCACGGTGCGTTCGACCTCGAGCGGCTCCGGCGGCTGCGACGGGATCTTGGCGACCGCGCGCACCGACTGGGCCGCGTGGCGGAGCGCGGCGAGCTCCTTGGGATCGAGCGACGAGCGCCGCGCGGTGCGCTCCGACTCTTCGAGCTCGGGTGGCGAGAGGCTCTCGAACGGTCCGAGCGAGCGGCGCACGGTGCGCTCGGCTTCCTCCGGGTCGCGCGGTGCAGGGCTCGAGACCCGCGCGAAGGCGCGCTCGACGTCGTCGTCCGGCGGCGGCAAGAAAGACTCGGGCTCGAGATTCTCCGGCGCTGGTGTGCTCTCGAACGGCAGGCGTTCGGGTGAGATCGAGCTGGACCGCGGCGCTTCGCCGGACGAAGGGGGCGAGGACGACGAGGGCGGCGGCTCGGACGAGGGATTGCCGCGCCAGAACACGCTGGTCGGCTCTTCGTCGCCGTAGCTCGGCGGTGCCTGCGAGGGCGCCGGGGGGATGGACGAGGGTTTGACGGGGACCTGGGTGAAGGATGGGCGTTCGGCAGCGGGCGGCGGAGCCGAGCCCGTGTCTTCGCCGAACAGCCCTTCGAGCAGCGCGTCGGTCTCGAGCTTGCCGAGCTCCTCGCCGATGCCGGCCTTGGTGCCCGAATGCGCGGACGGACGCCGCGTGCGTTCGCTCGCCGGGCCGTCGTGCTCTTTCGGTTCACCTTCCTTCATCGGACTCCCATCCCCAGTCGTTCGCGGAGCTCGAGGTACGCGTCGGTGAGCACGAACCCGAGCAGGCGGCGAGCGCGCTCCTTGGCTTCGGGACCGCGCGGCTCTTCACCGCGCGTCGCGACCGTCTCGGCCAGCACCCAGGAAGCGTCGCCGGCGGCCACCACGCCGAGGCGATCCAGCGTGGCCCGCGCGGCGCGGAAGTACACGGCGGGATCCTGACCTGCGCCGACCACGCGCTGGGCGACCTCGGGCAGGGCGCGCCGCGCCTTGCGCGGGATCTCGCGCTGAATGCGGCGCTGGTATTCGGCGTCGGTGGCCGCGCTCGCGAACGGCGGGTTCAGCTCCGCCGAGCGGAGCGCGGCGACGACCAGCGAGCGCACGTCCTCGGGCTCGCGATCGAGCAGCGAGGCGATGCCGCGCCGGAGCGCGAACAGCGCGCGCGCCACGGCCTGGCGTTGCCGCGGCGTGAACGGCGAGGTGATGGCCGAGCCCAGCACCAGCGCGGGCTTCTCCGTGCCGATCGCGAGCACGCCCTCGGGGTCCGGGCCGCCCACGTAGAGCTCGAAGTCCTCGATGCCGAGCGCCGACGCCCAGCTCGCGACCTCGCTTCTGAGCGGAGTGGCGGCGCGCGCGTCGACGCGCTCGCGCCGCCCGAGGCCGAGGCTCGACAAGTTCGGACCGAGCGCCTCGATGAAGGTCGAGTCGAGCAAGCGGAGCAGCTCGCCCACCGGGCCGTGATCCTCGGGATCGACCAGCTGCGGCAAGGACGTCTCGGAGATGGCCGCCTGGGGGACGTGCGGGACGTTGCGGTCGAGCGCCCAGAGCTCGGGATCGACGCGGCTCTTGTCGGCTCCGAGGGCGACCAGCACGCCGAGCGCGGTTTGCCGGCGCGCGGCCAGCCCGAGCTCGGCGCTGACGCGCGCCAGCCGTTCGACGTTGTCGCGATCGAACGGCGCGATCGACAGCTTGCGCACCAGCGCCAGGAGCCCGCGCTCGAGCAAGGGGTCGCCGACCTCGGGCTGGAAGACGCCCGAGAGCACCAGATCGAGTCCCTCCGGATCGTCGGGCACCTCGCTCAGCAACGCCGTGACGGCGCGCTCCGCCTCGGCAGGGCGGTTCAGCTTCTCGCGGTAGATGGCCACGGCCAGGCGCGCGGCCGTGGCGCGGCCGTCGCTGTCCTCGCGCTCCGTCATCAACAGCTCGAGCGCCTTGGCGGCGTCGAGGTGGTGGCCGGACTTCACGCCGGTGCGCGCCAGGCGCTCGCGCACCACGAGGTTACCGAGCCCCGCGCGCTCGAGCCCCGCGAGGATCTGAAACGCGCGCTGTGGGTTTTCGAGCCGGGTCTCGTACACGTCGGCGGCGGCCATGCCGCTCATCAGCCGCTGCTCGGCCGGCGCGTGCGCGTTTTGTGCGAGCCGCGCCAGGCTGTCTGCAGCGGGCTCGAAGCGCCCGAGCGCGAGGTGGATCTCGCCTGCCAGCGCCAGCGCGCCCACGTGATCGGGATCGAGCGCCTGCACCTGCTCGAGCGTGCGGCGCGCGCCTTCGCGATCGCCGAGCTCGCGCTGCGCGCGTGAGCGCTCCCAGAGCAACTTCACGAGCTCGGCGGGCTCGTCCGCGACGGTCAGCCGCTGATCGATGAGCTCGATCAACCGCGGGTGATTCTTGCGCGCCCGGACCGCGCGGAACGCGCGCTGGAACGAGGTCGTGTTGCGGATGTCGCGCTCGACGGCCCGCGTCAGCGCGAACTCGCCGCGTTCGGCGTCACCTAGCTCGTCGAGCAGGATCGCGGCAGCTTCTTCCCAGAGCCGCGCGCCGAGGGAGCCGTCGCTCACCGCGTCGCCGAGCGCCGCGCAGGCCTCGGCCAGGGTCTCGCGATCGCCGGCGGCGAGCGCCGCAGCGCGCAGCCCTTCCCAGCCCACGACCTCCTCCGGCAGCTCTTCGACGGCGCGCCGGAAGGTCGCGAGCGCGCCGGACACGTCGCGCGCGGCGAGCTGGTTGTAGCCCGCCAGCACGAGCGCCGTGAACGACGCTTCTTCGCCGAGCGCGGGCGCTGCGCGCTCGAGAGCGCGCGCCCGGCGCGCCGGATCTTTGCCCGGTGGGGCGAGCTCGAGCTCGGTGAGCTGGGCTGCGGGCGAGTCGGCTTCCGGCGCGAAGGTCGCATCGAGCCCGCCGAGCTCGGCGGCGAGCGCCGCGCTCGCGAGGATCGACTCGGAGACGCCGTTCGACAGCCGCTCGGCGAGCGCTCGGCGCGCCGCGACCTCGTCGACCACATCGTGTGCGGCGATCGCGGCGGCGAGCCACTCGAGCACGGGCGCGACGCCGCTATCGGTCGCCGCCCAGCGGGAAGCGCTGACGCGGGTGCGCTCGGGGTCCGGCGCGGCGCCCGGGCTCGCCGCCTGGAGCTCGAGCTGGTGAGACAGAGCGCGCGCGAGCCGGGCCGCCTCGGGGCTGAAGTCCGCGACGGCTTCGAGCGCCTCGCGTCGCGAGATCTCGCCGGCTTCGCCGGGGCCGTAGAGCGCGCCCGCCAGATCTCCCGCGCGGCGCAGCTCCGCGTCTTCGGCCGAGCGTAGCCGGTCGAGCGCCGAGATCGCCGCCTCGGGATCTTCTCCCTTGCCGACTTCGAGCGCGAAGCGTTCGAGCGCCGCCAGATCGGGTGCGGTGACCGCGAGGGCTTCGAGCGCCCGGCGGCGTAGCCGCGGGTCGTCCGCCGTCGACACGGCGAGCGCCCAGCCGAGCAAGCCGACGCCGCCCGCCCCCTTGTGCTCGGCGGCGCGCTCGAAGCTCTCGAGCGCGCGCTGCTTGTCGCCGCTGCGCCAGGCGAGCACGCCGGAGCCGAGCTCGAGCGCGCGGCTCACGTCGGGCTGCGCGTGCGCGCGCGCCGCGCCGAGCAACAGGTTCGAGACCTTCGCCGCGTCCGCCCTGGCGTCGAGCGCGGAGAGCGCGCCAGTCACGACCAGATCGCCCGCGGCGCCGCGGCTCAGCTCTTCGAGCGCCTGTCGCGCGACGTCCGCCGCGCCGCGCCGCACGGCGCGCGCCGATAGCACGAGCCGCAGCGCGCGCGCGGTCGCGGCGTCGGGCTCGGTGCTCGACAGGGCGAGGATCGCTTGCTCGGTGCGCTCGAGATCGGGCGGGCTGCCCTTCGGGCTCGCGTACGCGCCGAGCACGCGGCCGAGCCAGTTGCCCGAGGCGTTGTCGGCGAGGCGTGCCAGGTCGACCTGCATCTGCGCGGAGTCGCCGCGGGCCGCCGCCCTGCGCGCGAGGTCGAAGTACAGCGCTGCGCGCTCTTCGGGGTTCTCGAGCTTTTCGACGTGCGCGCGCGCGATGCGTTCGGCGAAGGCCGGATCGTTCGCGGCCGTGCCGATCAGCCGCGCGAGACCGATCACGCGCTCTGCCGAGGCCCCGGCTTCGTGCGCGCGGGTCAGCGCCGTTTCGGCGCCGCTCGTGTCCTTGAGCTTGCGTCCGCGCAGATCAGCGAGCGAAAGCGCGGCTTGAACCTGCGCCGGTCCGGGTGGCGCGATGGCCGCGGCGCGATCGAGCGCGCGCGACAACGCGGGCAGATCGGCCTCGGCCTCGGCCCATTCGAGCTCGAGCGCGCGGCCGACCACGCCGTCGGGGGAGAGCTCGAGCGCCCGCTCGAGCGCGGCGCGGGCACGCGCTCGGTCGCTCTCCGAGTCGGCGGCGCGCGCGAGCCGCAGCCAGAACGCGGCAGCCAGGGCTGCCGGGAGCTGCCCCCGGTCCAGGCGCGCTTGGAGGAACGCCTCCGCTCCCTTGGCGTCGCCGACCGCGTCGAACAGGTCGAGCCGCACGCGCGCGAGCAGCGGCGAATCGGGCAGCAGCTCGAGCGCCTTGTCGACGAGCTCGGCGGCGCCGTCGGGGTCGATGCGGCGGTTCAGCTCTGCGGCGCGCAACCAGGCGTCGGCGGCTTCGGCCAGGCTACGCTTGGGGCGCGGCACCCCGCGCGCGTCGCCCGCGGCGGGATCGCGCACCGCGTCGCGAACGAACTGGGCTTGCGCTTCGAGTGCTTCGCCGACGACGTCCGTGCGCTCGGCGCGACCACCGAGGCGCTCGAGCGCGCGGCTCACGGCGTAGCTCGCCGTGCCGTCGAGCCCGCGCGCTTGCTGGAGCCTGCCGAGGGCGCCCTCGATGTCGCCGCGCTCCGCCAGGCGCTCGGCGAGGTCCATCAGCAGCAGTGCACGAAACTCCGCCTTCTCCGCCAGGTCGGCGCGCTCGGAGAGAGCGCGCTCGGCCAGGTTCGCGTCGGCGAGCCGCCCCGCCAAAAATTCCAGCGACAACCAGACTGCGGGATCGCCGTGCGTGGCCTCGGCCGCCAGCTCGAGCGCGCTCCGCGCCGCCTCCAGATCGTTGTCGCGGTCGGCGAGGTTCGCCGCGTAGTCGAGGAACGCACGGGCGCGCTCGATGGGGCTTTCGGCGATGCGCCCGAGGCGCTCGAGCAAGCGACCGAGCAGCCGCGACGAACCGCGGCGGGCGATCACCCCCGACAAGCGCTCGAGCGGCTCGTGAAACGACGGCTCGGCGTCCGTCGCGCCGAGGTGGTCGCGGATGCTCTCGGCTTCTTCGCCGAGCCGCTCTTCGAGCACTGCGATCTCGTGCAGGAGTAGCGCCTGGGTCACCGCTGACGGCGCCGCGTCGTACTCCGCTTGCAGGCGCTGTACCGCCTGCGCCACGATTTGCGTATCCGGCGCCGACGAAGCCGCACCCGGGTTGGTCAACGCCGATGCACGCGTCATCTCCCTGAGACTCGTCTCGAATCTAGAGGACGGAACCACGCGTGCCTAGAACGAAATCATCGCGTTCCGTTCGCGCGAAACGTGGAGCCCGAAACCGAACGTCCGCTCGGTCGCAGTCTCGCGGTTTCGCGGTCAGTGGGTGACAGCGTGGGAGACTGTGGGTGAGCCGCGCCGCTGTGCGAGCGACGTCACTTGATGCGGCGAACGACCCAGTAGCCGCGTGGCGTGTCGACCGGCTCCGAGTGAACCGCGCCCTTCTCGAGCGTGAACAACACGTACTCCACGGCCGGCTCGAGCACGCCGCGTGGGATGCGGCCGGCATCCGCGGTAGAACCGCGATCGCCCTTGGCCACCGCGGCCTTGAAGTCGCGCTTCGCTTCTTCGATCGCGCTCTCGGCGCGCTGCTTGGCGGCTTCCTTGGTGCGGGCGGAGTCGGGCGCTGCCTGTGCGCCCGCGTACGTGAACAGAACGACGCCGAACGAGACGGTGCTCGGTGCAGACGCGGGCAGCTCGGGCACGTGCCGGCCGTCGGGCAGGGTGTCCCAGCCCGTCGTGGTCTCGTTGTCGTCCTCCTCGAGCGCGGAGGCAGCGGACGCCGACGCTTGCGGCGCCGCGCTCGCTGGCCCAGCCACGGAGGCGCTCGCGGCCGCAGAAGCAGGTGCGGAGGTGGGGTGAGATTTCGAACCTGCCCCGCGACCGAGGAGCAGTGCCCCCCCGATCCCGAGCACCACCAACAGCCCGGCGGCGACCAACGTAGTGCGTTGCATGTGGGCCCGCCCTATCCCATCAGGTGCGATTCAGCAATCCTCGAGGCCGCTCGGGTCGTCGGATTCTGGGACACGCCCGCGGGTCTCCTGCTAAGACCAGGTGCCAAGGGTCGATGTTCAAGGTCGAGTGCCCCGGGTGCCGAGCGCCCTACCAGGTGGACGAACGCCGTGTCCCCTCGAGCGGGCTCAAGATGCGCTGCCCCAAGTGCACCACCTCGTTCAAGGTGGAGCCGCCCGCGGGAGGAGCCGAAGGCGGCTCCGTGCTCGGCGCAGCGCTCGGCGCGGCCGCTCCGAAGCTCGGCGCTCCGGGGCCGGCTCCAGCGCAACGCCGTCCTGGAGCCACCATGCTGGGCGTCGCGCCTGCGCAGATCAGCGCGCCGCCGCCCGCGCCCGCGCCAGCCGTGCCGTCCGATCTGCCGGCCGTCGCTAGCGAGAGTGCGAGCGAGGGATCGAGCGACGATCTGCCCGTGCGCGCGGACGTCGATCGCACCGCGCCGCTCGCGGGAGGGCCGCCCGCGCCCGCGCCGAAAGCACCGCCGCCGGTCCCACCGCGCCGAGCGCGTCCGCCGACGCCTGCCGTAGCAGCCACGGCCGTGACCGAGCCGAGCCTCAGCCTCGATCTCGATTTGCCGGCGCCCGCAGCCGCGCGTCGCCCGCCCGAACAGCTTCGCGTGACCGAACGTCAGGCACCGCCGCTCACTGGCCAGCGCGCACCCGAGCCTCCTCGGGCGGCCTCGCTCGATCTGGATCTGCCGTCGATCGTCACCTTGCCGCCGTCGGCGGATCTGCCCGACGTGCGCCCCAGTCGGGCGCCGGGGGCCAAGCCTGCAGCGCGCATCTCGCATCAGGAAATCGAGCTGGATTTGCCCTCGCCCTCCGCGGATCTGCCGGCGCGCGGCAGCGCGCGTCCGGGCGGCAGTTTGCCGGCCCCGGGCGGTGATCTGCCGCTTCCCGCAGCCGGACTACCCGCGCCGCAGTTCGGTTTGCCCGCCACACAAGCCGGGTTGCCCACGCCCGCGGCAGGGCTGCCGTCGCCGTCCGCGGGCCTGCCGTCGCCCTCCGCGTCGTTGCCGACTCCGGGGCAATCGCTGCCCGTTCCGTCCGCCGGCTTTCCGATGCGCAGTCCGAGCTTGCCCGCCGGCTTCGGGAGCTTGCCTTCGCCCGGCGCGTCGCAGTCCGAATCCAGCGGCTTTTCGCTGACACCTCCCGCGGCGCTCGGAGAGCTCGATCTGCCCCCGCTCCCGCCCGAGACGCCGGGGCTCGGCGCGCGGCTCGGCTTCGAAGAGCCCGCGCGCGAAGCCGACCCGTTCGGAGAGGCCGAGCTCCCGCCGCCCCGCTCGCTGCGCGATGAATCATCGCCCGGCGTGTCGCTGCCGCCCGCGGGCGCCGTGATCCGCCAGGAGGGCGGCGGCACGAGCTACGGCGAAGTCAACCTCGGGGGTGATTCGTCCGAGCTCGCGATCGAAGCGCGGCAGCCGCCCACGTCCGCACGCAACCAGGCCGAGGACATGGAGTTCCAGGCGGTTCCGCAGGAGAAGGGCCAGCCGCGCCTCTCCGACGCGAAGCAGCCGCCGGAGCCCGCCGCTCCCGTCACGCCGCAGAGCGCGCGCCCGCGGCGCGGCATGGGCATGAAGGTGTTCGTCGGCGTGTGCCTGGCCCTGGCGTCCGGCGGCGCGCTCGCGCTCTTGCCCGATATAGGACCGTTCGGCGCGCACTGGATCGTCGATCGCATGCGCTCGTCCGAATACGACGCGCTGATCCGGGCGACGACCGAGAGCGCGCGCAAGCGCTTCGGCGCCGACACCGCGCCCGAAGCCACGCGAGCGTGGAACGAAGTCGATCAGGCGCGAGCGCAGGCCAAGCGCTTGAAGCCGCTGCAGGCTTATGCCGCCTTCGTCGGCTACCTGCGCGAGCTCCGCTTCGGCTCGGCTCCGGAGATCCACGCGCGCGCCAACGTGCTGCTCGAGGAGTTCGAGCCGCAAGCCGACGTACCGTATCTGCTGCTCGCGCGCGCGGCCCGCGCGGCGACCGAGGGACAGCTCGCGCGTGCGCGCCAGAGCCTCGGCGCCGTGCTCGCCGCCCAGCGCGGCAACGTCGACGCGCTGGTGCTGAGCGGCGAGGTCGAGCTCCGCGCCAAGAACAGCAAGGCCGCCCTCGAGGCCTGGCAAGCCGTCGCCAAGCTCGAGAACAGCGCGCGCGCGGTGTTCGGCCTGGCCCGCGCCGAGTTCTGGTCAGGAAATCTCGAAAAGGCCGGGGCCCACGCGAAGCTTGCGCTGGAGAAGAACCCGAGCCACGTCGGCGGCAAGATCTTGCTGGCGCGCATCGCGTCATCGGAGCGCAAGGGCGAGGCTTCGGCGATCCAGACGCTCGAGTCGATCACGCAGCAGGGGGCGCTCGCGAGCTCCGAAGAGCTCGTCAACGCCTTCACGCTGCTCGGCGACATTCACCTCGTTCGCTCGCGGATCTCGAAGGCCGAGGCGGCGTACGGCGCGGCGCTCAAGCTCGAGCCCAAGGCGCCGGGCGCGCTGCGCGGGCTGGGCGAGGCGCTGTTTCGCGCTGGCCGCTACTCCGAAGCCCAGGCGCGGTTCGAGGCCGGTGCCCAGGCGGATCCGGACGATCTGGACGCCAAGGTCGGCGTGGCCAAGAGCAAGTTCATGCTCGAGCGCGTCGAGGACGCGAACGAGTCGTTGAACAAGCTGGCCGAGGCCCACCCGAAGTCGGTGCTCACCGCCTACTGGCGCGGGCGTGTGCTCGAGGCGCGCGGCGAGCGCGAGCTCGCGGAGAAGTCGTACCGCGTCGCGATCGGGCAGAAGGCCGACGGCGATCCGATGTTGGTCGAGTCGTACATCGCGCTCGCGCTGCTCGAGAATCAGCAGGGCAAGGCCGACGCCGCGCTCGCGACGCTGAACGCCGCGCGCGAGCGCTTTCCGAGCACTCCGGCCATTCATCGCGCGCTCGGCGACGTGGCGCTCACCCAGGGGCGCTACGCCGAGGCCAAGACCGAGTTCGAGCGCGCCCTGGCCCTCGATCCGGAAGATCTCGCGACGCGCTTCCGGCTCGGCGTCGCGTTGCGCCGCGACTCGAAGTTCGAGGATGCGATCCGGGCGTTCGACAGCGTGGCCGCCGTCGACTCCGAGTTCCCCGGGCTCGCGCTCGAGCGCGGGCTGCTCTACGAGGCGACGGGCAAGACCGAGCTCGCGCTCAAGCAATACGAAGAGGCGCGCGCCAAGGCCCCGAACGATCCCGATCTGTTGCTGCGCGTCGGTTGCGGCTACGCCTCCGCCGGCCGCACGAAAGAAGCCGAAGAACTGTTGCGCAAGGTGCTCTCGCTGCGCCCGACCTCGGCCGAGACCCAGCACTGCCTGGGCCGTGCGCTCCTGGCCGAGGGCTCGCGCCTGGCCGACGCGCTGCGCTTGCTGGAGCGCGCGACCGAGCTCGATCCGCACCGCGCCGAGTACTACCTGTTCGTCGGCTGGGCCGCGAACGAAGCCGGCAACGTCACGAAAGCGCAGCGCGCCCTCGACGAGGCGATCAAGCTCGATCAAGGCCTGGCAGACGCCTACTGGCAGCGCGGGGTGCTCCGCAGCCGGCAGGGCGCGGTCAAGGACGCGATCGCCGATCTGACCCGCGCGCTCAGCTTGAAGCCGAGCCGCCACGAAGCGCACGCCGCGCTCGCCGACGCCTACTACGATCTCGGTCGGGAACCGCTCGCGCTCGGCGAGTGGCAGAAGGCCGTCGAGGCGCAGCCGGACAACGCCACCTGGCGCTTCCGCTACGGCAAGCTGCTCGCGGCGAACCACAAGAACGAAGCGGCGCGCGTCGAGCTCAGCCGCGCGCTCGAGCTCGCCGAGAAATTCCCGCGCGGCGAGCGCTGGCTCTGGGAAGCGCACCACCTGCTCGCGCGCGTGCTCGGCCCCAAACCCGAAGCCGCGCCCCACTGGGAAGCGTTCCTGCGCCTCGGCCCGCTCGATTCGCCGTACCGCGTCGAAGCCAAGTCGATCCTCGAGCGCCTGGGCCGCCCCTGGACGGGGAACTGAGCGCCCACCAAGAAAAAGGGCCCACTGCCGAAGCAGTGAGCCCTGATTTTCCGTCGAACGAGCGGCTCAGCCCGCGGGGGGCGGCACGGGTTCTGCGCCCGCCGGCGCGCCCGTGGTGAAGTCGTACTCGAACGTGGCCTGACCCTCGCTCTTGTCGCCGGGGCTCAGCACGAGACCCGTGAGCGCCGTCGTCACGCAGTTCGTGAGCTCGGGCGGAGCGGTGGTTCCAGCCGGGTCGGCCGAGACGTTGGTGAACGCGCCGGTGTCCTTTTCGACCGTGAACTTCACGGTGACCTTGCCCTGCGCGTCCTTGTTGGTCTTCAAGAGCTCGTCGTAGCAGCCCTTGATCTGTTCGTTCTTGGTGTCCAGCACCGCGCGCGTGTCGTCGCGGTACATGTCGGGGGAACGAGCGGCAAACGAGCAACCGGCGAGCGCCAGGCCCAGGGTGACGAGCGAGAGTCGAATCGTGTTCATCATTTCTCTCCGTTACGGCTGACGCCCGTTCACTTCTTGTCCGCCGGGGTCTCTGCGGCCTTGGGCTTCTTGAGCGCGGGCAGCTTCTTCTCCGCGGGCTTGCCGCTGGCATCCGCGGGCGGGGTGCGTGGCTCCTCCTTCGTCACGGTGGTCTTGTTCACCTCGACCACCTTCTCCTGACCGGAGGCGTCCACTTCCACCTTCTTCTGCGTGATGTCCTGCTCGACGATCAGAAACTCGACGCGGCGGTTCTTCTCTTTACCTTCCTCGGTCGCGTTGTCCGCGATCGGGCGTGTGATGCCGAAGCCCTTGGCCGTGAGACGGCCCGCGTCGACGCCCTTGTCGACCAGGTACTTCATCACCGACTTCGCGCGCTCGTCCGAAAGCTTCAAGTTGTGCTTCGGATCGCCTTCAGAGCTCGCGTGGCCTTCGATCGAGATCTTCTTGATGTGCGCGTTCTTCGTGATCACGTCCTTGATCTCGTCGAGCAGTCCGAACGAGGCCGGCAAGATCACGGCCTTGTTGTATTCGAACTGGATCTTCTCTTTGATCTCGATCTTGTTGTCGCGCACCTCGACGCGCGCCGGCGGCGGAGGCGGCTCCTCTGGCGGCGGAGGTGGCGGCGGCGCGGGCGGAGTGCCCACCACACCGATCGAGTTTTGTCCCTGGAATGCCATGGTGCCGCCGCATGCAATCGAGAGCATGGCTCCCATCACCAGCGCGACATGCGAAATGAGCTTCGGTCCCGAGTGCATCGGTCGACTCCTCTAAGCGGTTGAGTCGGGTTTCCCCGGTTTTCGCGTCTCTTTTCGCATTCCGCTCGCGCGCGCGTCAAGCGTGATGTCGCGAAACCGGATCCGGCCGGCCGGACTCTGGATCTCGAGTGTGCAGCAAAAAGCGCCAAAACTGCGGCGGATCGAGGCTTGCGCTGGGCCGAGCGCGGGTCGTTCCCCCTATCTTCTTCACTGAATGGGAAGGTCAGCTTGGATGTGGGCACAACCCACACTCGCAGTCTGCTTTCTGCTCCAACTTACGGTCGCCTGCGGGGCGAAGAGAATGAGGCAGAAGCGTCGTGCCAAATCGGCTCGCGCAACTGCGCCTCGACCGCGACGACAGCATCGAGCCCGGCGTGCTCGGGACCCAGGTGAGCTCCGCGGAGCCCGCGGTCGTGAGAGTGCCGTAGTCGAAAGAACGCCGCCCGTGCCGAGCAAGCCGGGCGGCGTCGTCGCTCAGCTCTCCATGAAGCTCTTCAGCTGCTTGGAGCGGCTCGGGTGCCGGAGCTTGCGCAGTGCCTTGGCTTCGATCTGGCGGATGCGCTCGCGTGTCACCTCGAAGTCCTGACCCACCTCTTCGAGGGTGTGGTCGCTCTTCTCGCCGATGCCGAAGCGCATGCGGAGCACCTTCTCTTCGCGAGGGGTGAGCGTCTTCAGGACCTTTCGGGTCTGCTCGCTCAGGTTCATGTTGATCACGGCGTCGGCCGGGCTGATCACGCTCTTGTCCTCGATGAAGTCGCCGAGGTGGCTGTCTTCCTCTTCGCCGATCGGCGTCTCGAGGCTGATCGGCTCCTTGGCGATCTTCAGGACCTTGCGCACCTTGTCGAGCGGCAGCTCCATCTTCTCGGCGATCTCTTCCGGGGTCGGCTCGCGGCCGTACTCCTGCACCAGGTAGCGCGAGGTGCGGATCAGCTTGTTGATGGTCTCGATCATGTGCACGGGGATGCGGATCGTGCGC
>JAICQO010000107.1 GCA_025937835.1 Polyangiaceae bacterium | reverse complement strand
TGGAGCCGAGGGGGATCGAACCCCTGACCTCATGACTGCCAGTCATGCGCTCTCCCAGCTGAGCTACGGCCCCGGGAAGGTGGCGGACCTTGCCACGGAAGATTCGGATCGGCGAGCGGAATCGACGTGTTTCGACGCGATTCGGGACGTTTTCGGCGGCGTTTGGCCCCGCGCTCAGTCGTGGTCGTGGCCGGCGTGCGGGTCGGCGCTCGCGTCGGGCGCGGCCTGGGCGGCTGGTGCGTCCGCCGTGCCCGGCTCTGCCGCGGCTTCTTCCGCTTCCGCTTCGGGCGAGCGCGTCACGAGAAACAAGAGCAGCGCGAGCAGGAGCAGGCCACCGCCGAGCAACGGCAACCACCCGGGAGATTCCGGCTCGTCGGGCGGCGCTTCGACGTCGTGGTGATCGTCGTCGTGTTCGTCCTCGACCGGGTCGTGACCGTGGTCGTGTCCGTGGGAACTGCTCATGGGCCGGCCTTATCCCGCGGTTTTTTCGGCGAGGCAAGCCGGTTCCGATGTCGGTGGGGTGCGATCGCGCTCGGGCACGCGGGATAGGGTGGGGTTCGTCGGCTTGACCCTCGGAACAGCCGCGCCCTACGCTCAGGCTCGAATCGGAACCCGATGGCCCATCAGCAGCAGCGCTACCGAGTAATCGAGAAGATCGCATCCGGAGGCATGGCCGAGGTGTTCCGGGCCGAGAGCGCCGGCCTCGAGGGCTTCAAGAAGACGGTCGCGATCAAACGCGTCCTCCCGCACCTCTCGGAGAAGAAGCAGTTCATGGGGATGTTCCTGGACGAGGCGCGGCTGTCTGCGCATCTGTCCCACTCCAACTGCGTTCAGGTCTTCGATATCGGCGTCGGCGACAACACCTACTTCATCGTGATGGAGTACGTGGACGGCTCGGATCTGAAGGGCGTGATCGAGCACAGAAAGCGCCTGAATCAGCCGTTTCCGATCGAGGAGGCGTGCCTGATCTGCGTGCGCATCTGCGAGGGCCTGTCGTACGCGCACGAGCTCGCCGACGGGCGCGGCGAGAGCTTGCACATCGTGCACCGCGACATGTCGCCGCCCAACGTGCTCATCACGCGGCACGGTGAGGTCAAGATCGTGGATTTCGGGCTCGCCAAGGCCAACAGCCAGCTCGAGCACAGCGAGCCCGGCATCATCAAGGGCAAGTTCAGCTACCTGTCACCGGAAGCGGCGCAGGGTCAGCCCGTCGATCATCGCACGGACATCTTCGCTGTCGGCATCATCCTGTGGGAGCTGCTCGCGGGGCGAAAGCTGTTCTTCGGCGAGACGGACCTCGAGACCGTGCGCATGGTTCAGGCGGCCAAGGTTCCGCCGATCCGCCAGTTCAACCCGCGCGTGTCGGCGGGGCTCGAGGCGGTGCTCGCGCGCGCGCTGCACGGCGATCCGGCGCAGCGCTACCAGAGCGCGCGCGACTTCGGGCGCGACCTGAACAAGATCTTGTTCCACCTCGGCCGTGAGGTCTCGAGCTTCGACATCGCGCAGCTCGTGCTGCCGATCTGGCGCGAGCGCCTCGAAAAGCGCCGCCCGCAGGCCGCTGATCGCGGTGGTTCGTTCATCGGCTCGCTGATCGATCAAGCGCTGTTCGAGTTCACCTCGCTCGAATCGGACGAGCGCAAGAGCCAGCTCTCGAACCCTGGCGCCCAGCCGCTGATCGCCAACTACGACAACGTCCAGACCTGGGCGCAGCGGCTCGGGCAGCAGCCGGTCGATCGGCCCCCGAGCGGCGATCCAGGCTTCGAGGTCGGTAACCTGGCCTCGCTCGAGGACGACGCGATCTCCGCCCACGGCCCTGTCTCGGGTGCGCCCGAGCCGCTCTCGGAGATCCAGCCGCTCTCGTCTTCTCTACCGAGCCCCCGCTCCGACGAGATCGACGAAAACGTGAACCTGCGCCCCCGCAAGAACGCCCTGATCGGCGTCGGCGTCGCCCTGCTCGCGGTCGTGATCGTGCTCATCGCCTGGTTCGGCGGGCTCCTCCGCTGACGGAACGTCAGGGGCGCGTCGGCGGCCCGAGCACCTGCTCCACTTCAGAGAGCAAGAGCCCGGGACCGATGAACTTCTCGTTGTAGTAAGCCCGACCCTCGCGGATCACGAGGTCGTGCGTCGCGTGCTTGGGCGGTACCGGCGGCGGGATGTCGAGGACCGACTTGACCCAGTCGCAGCCAGCGAGCAGGGGGAGGGCGGCTAGGACCGAGAGCGTCTTGCGAAGCTTCAATGGCCTAGCGGCGGAGCAACCGTTCAGTTGCTCTCTTCCCCGCCCTCGGTGTCATCGTCGTCGTCGTCATCGTCGTCGTCGAGATCCTCTTCCTCGATCGGCTCCGGCTCGGCGACGATCTCACCGGCGGCCTCGCGGCGCTCGCGTTCCTGGCGCAGCTGGTTCAGGCGCTGGAACACGATCGGCTTCGGCGCGACGACGAGCGCCATGGTGCGCTGCTCCATCTCGGGGCGCTGCTCGACGTTGGCGATGTCTTCGATGCGCGCCATGATCAGGTTCAGCTGCATCTGCGCGCGCTGGGGGTGCATGATCTCGCGCCCGCGGAAGCGGCAGATGACCTTGACCTTGTTGCCGGCCTCGAGGAAGCGGCGCGTGGCGCGGATCTTCACCTCGATGTCGTGATCGTCGGTCTTCGGGCGGACCTTGATCTCTTTGACCTCGACGACGGTCTGCTTCTTCTTGGCGTCGCGGGCCTTCTTCTTTTCCTCGTACTTGTACTTGCCGAAGTCGAGGATCTTGCACACCGGTGGGCTGGCCTTCGGGTTCACCTCGACCAGGTCGAGGCCGACCTCCTGCGCGCGGCGCAGCGCCTGCTCGGTCGTGAGCACGCCCAGGTTCGAGCCGTCGGCGTCGACGACGCGCACCTCGGGCACGCGGATCCGATGGTTGATGCGGATCTGCGGGCCGCGCGTGTCGCGACTGAAGCGGCCACGCCCGCCGCTCATCGCCATGATGCACCCAGCACTAATGTCAGCTCTTTACCCAGCATGGACGATTCGCTCGCTCCCTTCCGTATCTCGAAACCCCGTCACGAGACGGCAACGCGCGGAAGCTTGGCTTCCTCCAAAAGTCGCTCTGAGAACGCCTGAATGGTCAGCTTGCCGAGCTCGCCCTCGTCGCGCGAGCGCGGGCTCAGCGTGCCGTTCGCGGCCTCGTCGTCGCCGATCACCACGATGTAGGGGTAGCGCTGCAGGCGCGCCCCGCGGATCTTGGCGCCGAGCTTGTCGGCGCCGGCATCCAGCGCGATCCGCAGCCCCAGACCGCGGAGCTGCTTCTGCACCGACTCGGCGTAGGCCGCTTGCTTCTCGCTGACGGTGACCAGGATCGCTTGCTCCGGCGCGACCCAGGTCGGGAACTTGCCGGCGACGTGCTCCAGATAGATGGCGTAGAAGCGCTCGAGCGAGCCGAAGATCGCTCGGTGCAGCATGATCGGCCGATGCCCCGCGCCGTCTTGCGCGATGTACTCGAGCCCGAAGCGCTCGGGCATCATGTAGTCGAGCTGGATCGTGCCGAGCTGCCAGGAGCGCTTGAGCGCGTCCGTGACGTGGAACTCGAGCTTCGGTCCGTAGAAGGCGCCTTCTCCCGCGAGCGACTCGAACGGGATCGAGGCTTCTTTCAATGCCTTTTCGAGCGCGCCCTCGGCGCTGTCCCAGAGCTCGTCCGAGCCGAGCTTCTTCTCCGGACGCAGCGCGAGCTTCACGCGCACGTCCTCGAAGCCGAACACCTTGTAGATCTCGAACAACAGCTTGTTGAACGCCGCGATCTCGACCTCGAGCTGGTCGGGCGTGCAGAAGATGTGCGCGTCGTCCTGGCAGAAGCTGCGGACGCGGGCCAGGCCGTGCACCACGCCGGCGCGCTCGAAGCGGTGGAGCCGACCGAAGTCAGCCACGCGCCACGGCAGCTCGCGGTAGCTGCGCCGGCGCTCGCCGAAGATCAGGCAGTGGCTCGGGCAGTTCATCGGCTTCTGCGCGGTCCAGTCCGGCTCCGCGTTGGCCTCGCGCGCTTCGTCCAGGCTGTCTTTGGTGACGGCCAGGTACATGTTCTCGACGAAGTTATCGAGGTGGCCGCTGGTGCCGAACAGCCGCTTGTCGAAGATCTGCGGCGTTATCACCTCTTCGTAGCCGGTGACGTTGTAGACGCTGCGGATGAACTCGACGAGCCGGTGATAGACGGTCGCGCCGCGCGGCAAGAAGAACGGCATGCCGGGCGCGTACTCGTGGAACGAGAACAGCGACAGCTCTTTGCCGAGCTTTCTGTGGTCGCGCTGCCGCGCCTCTTCGAGCAGGCGCAGGTGCTCTTTCAGCTCCGCCTCCGACGGGAACGCGGTCCCGTAGATGCGCTGGAGCATCGGGTTCTTCTCGTCGCCCCGCCAGTAGGCGCCCGCGACGCTCGTGAGCTTCACCGCGCCGAGGTGGCCGGTGTGCGGGACGTGCGGGCCTTCGCACAGATCGAGCCAGGTGCCGTCTTGGCGGCCCGGGCTGCCGTGGCGGTAGATAGAAATCGCCTCGCCGCTCGGGATTTTCGCGAGGATCTCGAGCTTGTAGCGCTCGCCCATCTTCTCGAAGAGAGCGTGAGCCGCGTCGCGATCCATCTCTTCGCGATAAAACGGCTTCTTCTCCTGGATGATGCGGCGCATCTCGCCCTCGATCGCTTCCAGATCCTTGTCCGTGAACGGACCGTCGGGGCGATCGAAGTCGTAGTAGAAGCCCTGATCGATGGCGGGGCCGATCGTGACCTGCGTGCCGGGGAACAGCCGCTGGACCGCGTCCGCCATCACGTGGGCCGCCGAATGGCGGATCACCTGCAGCGCAGCCGGATCGCCGACACGGATCGGCTCCACGGTGGAGCTCGCCGGCAGCGGCGTGTGCAGGTCGACGATCTGGCCGTCCGCTCGGGCAGCCACGGTGTCGTCGGAGAGCTGACCGCGTTCGCGAAGCAGCTCCCCCGGCGTACGGCGCAAAGGCTCAGCCGCGCTCATGGAGTCGCCTGCGCGTCATACGCGCGAACGCCAGAGGCGGGGCCCCCGGCCCCTGGACGCGATCTCCGAACCGATGCCATCGTTGCCATTCCCGGTATTTGTAGGCGCGGCCAGGATTGAACTGGCGACCCCTACCGTGTCAAGGTAGTGCTCTACCACTGAGCTACGCGCCTGCGGATTGGCCGGAAATGCGCCAACGATTCTGCGGGTTCGGGGGATCAGGGTCGCTTGACTACAACCCGGCGCCGGGGGTGTCAAGCCAGAGCGCGACCCGCGCCAGCCGCGTGCCTGCATCTCCCTGAAACGCAAGCTTTCCCGTGCTTGCGTGCCCCACTGATTGTGGGTATAGCCGGCGCCTCTTCTAAGGAGCCTAGCGCGTGCCCGACGCCACTGTTTCGTACCGGGTGATGGGCACCGGAGCCCTTCCCGCAACCGCCCCGCTCGACACTTCGAGCGGCTCGCTCTTGTTGAGCGCCTTCCAGACCGTTCCGCCCGCTCCCGGGCGCGAGTCGGGCGCCGAGGTGCCCGCGAAAGCACCCAGCGGCACCGACCCGGGTGCCGGCGGAGGTGCACCGCCCGGCCTCGGCGGCGGCCTGTTGCCGATCTTGATCATGGTCGTGCCGCTGCTCCTGCTCCTCTTCTTCACGAGCAGGTCCCAGCAGAAGAAGCAGGCCGCGGTGATCGCCAACCTCAAGAAGGGCGACCGCGTGTTGCTCCAGAGCGGCATCATCGGTCGCTTCGTCGAGATCAAGGATCGGTTCGCGATCATCGACCTCGGCTCCGGCGTGAAGATCGAGGTCCTGAAGTCGGCCATCGCCGGACAAGACACTCCCGAGGCCGCGGCCTCGGTTGAAAAGAAGTGAGGGGACAGAGGTGAAACCGGAGCTCGTGCTCACGATCGTGCTCGGCTTGACCGCAGCACTCTTTTTCTTGATCGGCACCGCGCAGCGCTCGCGCCGCGTCAGCATGGTGTTCGCAGGCCTGCTCGTGGGCGGCGCCGCCGCGGCGGCTCATTTCGACGCCTTCTGGCCGATGGTGCTGCTCGGGCTGCTCGGCTTGTTGACCGCCTTCAGCAGCATCGATTTCATCGATATCAGCTGGCGGCTGCGCGCGGGCATCACCGCCATGCTCTGCGTGCTCGGCTTCGTCGTGATGTGGCCGACGCTCTCGAAGGCGAGCGACGGCAAGCTGCCGCTGCCCGCTTACGTCCGCGACCGCGTCAACTTCCAGCTCGTGTCCGGCCTCGATCTGCGCGGCGGTCTGCGCCTCGTCTACACGGTCGACGTCGACGAGGCGATCAAGGACAAGCGCGACGCGTACTACGAGGACATGCGCCGCGAGCTCGCCAAGATCTTCGGCTTCCACCAGGGGGACGAGGCGCCGAGCGAGCAGGCTTACGAGAAGCTGCGCGAAAAGGTGACGCTCGAGGCGCCGCGCCGTCCGGCCAACGTGATCAAGGTCACCGTCTTGCCGAACACCGATCCGGGCAAGCTCGACCAGCGCTTCCTCGATCGCTTCGCCGAGATGTCGTTCAACCGCAGCGAGGATCGCCGTAACTACGAGTTCCAGATCCGGACCGCGGTCGAGACCAGCATCCGCGAGCGCGCCGTCAGCCAGGCCCGCGAGATCATCCACCGCCGCGTGGACGAGCTCGGCCTGCGCGAAGCGGCGATTTCGACGCGCGACGAGGACATCATCGTCGAGGTCCCCGGCGAGGACGAGAAGGGCTTCGCCACGATCCGCGAGATCATCAGCCAGACTGCGCGTCTCGAGTTCAAGCTGCTCGACGACGAGACCGACTTCTTCGGCGAGGTCCAGAGCACCGCCAAGGAGGAGGCTCTGCCCGAAGGGCTCGAGTTCCGTCAAGAAGCGGTCTCGCTCGGCGTGGACGAGGCCGGCGACGTGCGCTCCGGCAGGACGACCTTCGCCGTCCTGAACAAGCTGCCCGACGAGACGATGCAGCAGACGCTGCAGCGTTTCCGTGAGTGGGTCGCGACCCTGCCGGTCCCGCCCGACCGCGAGGTGGGCTTCGAGGTCGAGTACACGTTGGTGGACGAGGTGACCGCGAAGCAGGTCGAGAGCGGCTACCGCACGTACCTCCTCAAGAGCCGCGCCGAGATCACCGGCGACATGATCCGCGACGCCGCGGCCCAGCCCGACCAGTCGCAGGGCAGCATGGGCGGCTGGCACGTCGCGCTCACCTTCACCGACCAGGGCGGCCGCGTGTTCGAGCGCATCACCGGCGCCAACATCAAGCGCCGCTTCGCGATCATCCTCGACAACAAGGTCGAGAGCGCCCCGGTGATCCAGACCCGGATCCCCGGCGGTCACGCCACGATCACGCTCGGCTCGGCCGATCCCGAGGCGCAAATCCGCGACGCGCGGAAGCTCGAGCTCGTGCTGCGCTCCGGCGCGCTCCCGGCGCCGATCTCGCCGACCAACGAGCAGCGCATCGGTCCGACGCTCGGCCGTGACGCCATCGATCTGGCGATCCAGGGCGCGCTCGGCGGCAGCATTTTGGTGCTGCTGTTCATGCTCATCTACTACCAGCGCGCAGGCTTGATCGCCGACGTCGCGGTGGTCATGAACCTGTTCCTACAGCTGTCGATCCTGGCCATGTTCGGCGCAGCCATGACGCTGCCCGGCATCGCCGGCCTCGCCCTCACCATCGGCATGAGCGTCGATTCGAACGTGCTGATCAACGAGCGAATACGCGAGGAGCTAGCCTCCGGGAAGAGTCCACGGGCGGCGATCGAGATAGGTTATCGGCGCGCCTTCAGCGCCATCGTCGACGGCCACTTCACGACCGTGATCGCGGGTGTGGTACTCGCGCAGTACGGCAGCGGGCCTCTGAAGGGTTTCGCGGTGACGCTGATCGTCGGCGTCTGTTGCAGCGTGTTCACGGGTGTGACCGTGAGCCGCGTGATGTTCGACCTCTGGGTCCGGTTCCTCGGGCGCCAGGGTCGGCTCGACATGGGGTGAGCTATGCGCCTGTTTTCGAGCTCCAAGATCTACGACTTCATGGGCGTGAAGCATTGGTTCTTCGCGCTCAGCTTCGGCCTCATCGCGTTCTCGCTCGCGCTCTTGCTCGGCAAGGTGCCCGGCATCCAGCCCAAGTTCGGCACGGACTTCAAGGGCGGCACCGAGGTCGAGGTTTCGTTCAGCCAGCACACGACGCCGGCTGAAATCCGCTCTGCGGTCACGGCCGCGGGCTTCGACGGCCCCGAGGTGGTGCCGGTCGAGAACTCGCGCCAGCCGAACCACTACCTGATCCGCGTGCACGAGGTCTCCACGCTGACCGAGGACCAGGAGAACAAGGTCGAGCGCGCGCTGTGTTTCACCCCCAACCTCCCGGAGACGGAGTGCCCGAAGGAGCGCCGCGCCACCGAGGTGAAGTTCAGCCCGGGCGGCGACAAGATCACGGCGCGCTACCGCGAGGCGCCGGACCTGGCTTTCGTCCGTGAGCGGCTCGCTTCCGTGCCGAACGTCAAGCTCCGCCCCGGCGACAACAACCCGTTCGTCCAGAACGCGCGGGATCACAAGGTCGAGATCCAGCTGCAGAGCCGAGGCGACCAGCTGGTGGACGGGCTGCGGCAGGCACTCGGTGCCAAGGCACCCGAGCACGCGCTGCGCTCGGAGTGGATCGGTCCGCGCGCGGGCGCTCAGCTGCGCGACAGCGCGATCAAGAGCCTGTCGATCACGCTGATCTTCATCATGCTCTACGTCGCGTTCCGCTTCGATCTGCGGTTCGCCCCCGGCGGCGTGGTGGCCCTGTTCCACGACGCCATCGGCATGGTCGGGATCTGGATCTTGCTCGGCAAGGAGATCAACCTGACGACCGTGGCGGCGGCGCTGATGATCGTCGGCTACTCCGTGAACGACACGGTCGTGATCTACGACCGCGTGCGCGAGAACCTGAGCAAGCTGCGCGGGGCTTCGTTCCGACACCTGATCAACGTCAGCACGTCGGAGATGCTGGGCCGCACGCTGCTCACCAACGCCACGGTCCAGATCAGCTTGCTCGCGTTCTTCGTCTGGGGAACGGGCACGCTGAAGGACTTCGCGCTGTCGCTCACGATCGGCATGGTGCTCGGCACCTACTCGACGATCTACGTCGCACTTCCGCTCACCGAGTGGCTGGATCGCGTGGTGCTGCAGCGCGTCGGCGCGGGCAACAAGCGGACGGGCCCCGGTAAGGGCGCGCCCAACCCCGCGTGATTCGAAGGAAATGGTCTCCGCCGCGGCGGCGGCGGAGGCGCAGCTCGGGCGCGATCGCCGCATTCGCCGCGTTCGCTGCGACGGTCGAGAACCGCGCTGCGCGCTATCGCTCAGGCCCGTTGGTTGACAGCGGATCCTCGGTGCTTAGTTTTCTTCGGATGCAAACCACCGAAACGCTGGATCTCACCAGCAACGAGGAGCGGCTGCCGATGCGGCTGAGCCAGGAGCTGTGGGCGTCGATGTCGTCCGTGCAGCAGTCGGTGTATCGACGCGCCGAAGCCCTGGTTCAATTCCTGGAGCCGATCCGGCAGGCCTCGATCGGACAACTGATCACGACGGGCCCCGGCGGCGAAGTGCTGCGCGCGCTCGAAGTGCTCGAGGGCATGGACCTCGTGAACATCGAGCCCGGCGAGAGCGGCCCGACCGTGCACCTGATCGCGGTTCCGAACGACCACGTCTCGATCGTCGGCCCCGACGGCCAGAAGCGCTGGATCTTCATCGCCCAGCCTCTCGACCCACCGGAGCTGGATCCGAAGCGCGTCAACTAGACCTGTCGGTAAGGTGTGAAGTCGCAGGTGATAACGTCGGGACAGCGCCTCCAACCTGACGACAATCGGCCGTAAGGCCGTCCATCGCTGGTTGACGGCTCGTACGTCCGGTGCTCCATAGGAGCTGATGGTTGCTCCGTTGATGGAGGCGCTTCGGGAGGCGTCGCTGACACCGTCCCCGTCGAGCGCCTCCGCACAGCGACTGGCTTCGCTGCTGGGGGTGACGCGCACGCTGTGTGAGTGGCTCGATCGCCGCGGCCACTCCGACGCCGAAGCGGTGAAACGCTTCCTGTACCCGCGGCTGTCCGAGCTCACCCGGCCCGATCAAATGGCCGATCGCGCCCTCGCCGCGCAGCGCATCGCCAGGGCGATCCGCGACGGCGAGCAGATCGCCGTGTTCGGCGACTACGACTGCGACGGCATGACCTCGGCCGCGATCACGACCGAGATGCTGCGAGCGCTCGGCGGCAACGTCAGCGTCTCGGTCGCGAGCCGGTTCGAGGGCGGCTACGGCGTCTCCAAGGCGGCCTGCGAACGGATCCTGGCCACGGGCGCGAGCTTGCTCGTCACCTGCGACTGCGGCTCTTCCGATCACGAGTCCCTGGCTTGCCTCCGAGAGCGAGACGTCGACGTGATCGTCATCGATCACCACCTGGTACCCGCCGAGCCGTTGCCGGCGGTGGCGTTCCTGAACCCGCACCGTCCGGAGTGCGGCTTCGCGTACAAGGGCATGGCCTCGTGCGGCCTCGCGCTCAGCGTGGGCGCCGCGGTTCGCACCGAGCTCAAGCAGACCCTCGAGCTCAAGCGCTGGCTCGATCTGGTCGCGATCGGCACCATCGCCGACGTCGCGCCGCTCGACGGGGACAACCGCGCGCTGGTCCGCGCCGGCCTGGTCGCGCTCGCCGCCGCGGAGCGCCCCGGCGTGCGCGCGCTGCTCGAGCTCGCCAAGCTCGAGGGCCGCCCCATGCTGGGCGCCGAAGACGTCGCGTTCCGGATCGCGCCCCGGCTCAACGCCCCAGGCCGCCTGGGCTCTGCCGAGCCGTCGCTCGAGCTCATGCTCGCGAAAGATCTGGACCGCGCCCGCGCGCTCGCAGCCCAGCTCGAACAAGCGTCGATCGAGCGGCGCGCTCAGCAAGAGCGCATCGCCGAAGAGGCGCTGGAAGAGATCACCTCGCAGGGTTACGACCGGCGCTCGGCGATCGTGGTCGGACGCGAGGGCTGGAACCACGGCATCGTCGGCATCGTGGCGGGCCGGCTCGTGGAGCGCTTCCAGCGGCCGGTGATCGTGGTCGGCTTCGAGCGCGGTCACGGTCGCGGCTCGGTGCGCGGCCCCGCCGGCGCGCGCCTCCACGACGCGCTCTCGCGCTCGGCAGAGCCGCTGATCCGCTTCGGCGGTCACCAGGCGGCAGCCGGTTGCGAGCTCACCCTCGAGAATCTCGGCGTCTTCCGCGAGGCGTTCGAAGCCGCGGTCTCGGCGCTGCCCGAGGCGGACCAGGGCGCACCCTGCGATTCCGTGCCCGCGATCTGGCTCGCGTCCGAAGATGCCCCCGAGCGCGTGGTGTCCGATCTGTCGCTGCTCGAGCCATGCGGCCCGGACAATCCGCAGCCGCTCGTGCTGCTCGAGGCGCGCGTGATCTCGGCGCGGGAGGTCACGGGCGGCCACCTGAAGCTCGAGCTCCAGCTCGACAGCGGTCGCCGCGTCGGCGCCTTCGGCATCGCGCTCGGGGCCCAAGCAGAAGGGCTATCGGGGCGGATCGTCGTCGAGGGCCGCTTGCGTCCAGATACCTATCGCGGTGGCGACGCGGTCGAGCTCAAGCTGACGAGGATCGTGAGCGGGGCCGCGCTCGAAGGCAGCCCCGCTCTCGCCTAGGCTCTTCAGGGAGCCGGGTTCGCGTTCTTCACGAGCCCGACGAAGTAGGACTGGAACCACTCGCCCGCTTGCGGCGCGGCCGGATCCGAGTCGGGGCCGACGCAGCTCTCGTCGAAGCGCGGCGCGCCGCGCTCGGCCGTGCCGTCGGACTCACCCGGCGGCTTCACCCACAGGTAAGCGTCGACCAGCGGCCGGGGCGCGATCTTCGGGCGCTCGCCGAGGCCCGCGCCCTTCACGTTGCACCAGCTGCCCCACTTGGAGCGGATGCCGTCCTTGCCGTTGCGGCTGGTGTCGATGATGAAGCCCTTGTTCTTGATACCCACCGCCTCGAGGTTGGCGTTGAGCTTCTCGACGAAGGTGTGCTCGTTGGGGCAGGGGTTGCTCGACTCGAGCTTCCGGTTCTCTTCGCCGTCGAGCGAGGTGTAGTTCGCGACGTTGGTGGCGAAGCCGCGGATGCGGTCGGGGCCGCCAGCCTGGTCCAGCACCTCCTTGAAGATCTGGGCGATCTTGGCGCGGTTCCCGTCCCAGCCGAGCCAGCCGGCGTGGGCCGCGTCGAGGTAGATCGACACGTTCGGCAGCGACAGCTTGGAAATCGCGTACGCCACCGAGTTTCGGTAAATCTTCTCGGACAGCGCGCACTTCTCGATCTCGAGGTTGGTCGCGATGTTCGGCAGAGAGTCGGGCTCGAGGATGACCACGATCTTCTGCTTGGGGCGCGCCGCGAACTGCTCGGCGATCTTGTCGATGAACTCGCTCCTGTACTTCTGCTCGCCGCCGTTCTCGACGGTGAGCTCGCCCGCCGACGACTTCGCTGAGCAGTCGCGGTTCGGCAGGTCGTAAACCAGGAACACGGGCACGAGCGGCTTGCCCGCGGCCTTCTCCGCCTTGGCCGCCTCGTCGAGCCAGCGCGGCAGGTGCTGCAGCGCGCCCAGCGACTCGAGCCACATCGCGGTCGGCACCTTGCCGAGCTTCTTCACCGCGGGCGCGATCTCGGGCACTTCTTTGGCGGTCTTCTCGACCTTCGCCATGTAGTCCGGGTTCACGTACAAGCCGGCCCCCGCGAACGGGTTCACGTCGGGCGCCGAGTGCGGACCCTTCGCCGGCTCGACCGGCATGGCCGCGATCGGCTCGATCTTCTTCTCTTCCGGTCCGGTGGACCACTGGCCGGCCGGGGCCGCGGCCTCACCGGGCGCCGTCTCGGCGGGTTGGGCCGCGGGCGTGCAGGCCGCGGCGAGCAACAACAGGGCGGAACAAACGGGGCTGCGATAAAGCTTCATGGTGCGGGCGAAAGCTAGGCAGAGCTCGCCGGCAGCGTCAAACGCCCCTTTCCTGAAGCCATTTTCAAGGCGCTTCGCCGCGCCAGCGCTGAGCCGCGATCGGCACCTGGAACCGATTTCATACGGGCTTTTGCCAGCGCCGGGCAGCCTCTGGGGCGGAAGGGGCCGCCCGGGTGCGCCGTGATAGCCTTCGGCGCCGCCATGGCTGACGAGCTGATCCGATTCGAGAAAGTGACCAAGGCCTTCGGCCCCAAGGTCATCTACACGGGTCTGAACCTCGATATCCGCCGCGGCGAGGTCCTGACCATCGTCGGTGGCTCCGGCGTCGGCAAGAGCGTCATGCTCAAGATGCTGATCGGTCTGCTCAAGGCCGACACCGGACGCATCGTGTTCGATGGCAAAGAGATCACCGAGATGCGCGAGGAAGAGCTGGCCGTAGTGCGGCAGCGCATCGCCATGCTGTTCCAGAGCGCCGCGCTCTTCGATTCGCTCAGCGTCGGCGAAAACGTCGCGTACGGCCTCGAAGAACACTTCCGCCACAAGATGACCAAAGAGGAGCGCGCCGAGCGCGTGTCCTGGGCCTTGAGCCTGGTCGGCTTGCCGGGCGTCGAGCTGATGCGCCCCGCGGACCTCTCGGGCGGCATGCGCAAGCGCGTCGGCCTGGCGCGCGCCATCGCCGTCAAGCCCGAAGTCGTGCTCTACGACGAGCCGACTACGGGTCTCGATCCCATCAACACCGCGCGCGTCAACCACCTGATCACGGGCCTGCAACAGGCGCTCAACATCACCAGCGTCGTCATCACCCACGATATGAAGAGCGTCTTCGAGATCAGCGACCGAGTGGCGATGGTCCACGGCGGCCGCATCATTTCGATCGGCACGACCGAGGAGTTCAAAGCCTCCAAGGATCGGCGCGTCGCCGACTTCATCACCGGGCACGCGCCCGTCAAAGAGAGCGTCGAAGAGCTGCTCAATAGCTGAGCCTGGCCGCTCCTTGGACGACCGGAACGCGGGTGGTGCCGGGACGCTCAGTCTGCGGCGTCGCCGCTGAAATCGCCGCTCAGGCCGACGTAGAAGGTGCGCCCGAGCTGGGGGCGCTGATCGCCGAGGCGGTCGGGGTCGCGCCGGACATCGGTCAGATTCTCTCCGCCGACGTAGACGGTGAGCTGCGAGAGCGGGCGGTACGCAACTCGGGCCGCGAGGGTGGTCTGGGCCACGGAGCGGACGTCCGCGTCGCCATTTTCGACGAACGCGCTGCTCGTATGGCGAAGGCGAACCACGGCCGAGAAGCGGCGGGACACGTCGACGGAGGCCGAGGCGCTGACGGAGTGCGGCGGAGAGGCGCTCAGGGGCTGGCCCGTCGCCTCGTCGCGAGTCCACAGGTACGCATAGCCCGCAGTGGCGGTGGACCAGGGCGTGGGGCGGACCCGGACCGCGGCATCTGCGCCGCTGGTTCGGGCCTTGCCGATGTTGACCATGCGGTAGTTGTCGCCATTCGAGCACAGGCCGGGGGCGCCGGTGAGCTCGAGGCCGATCTTGTTGGTGAGCCAGTTGGAGTAGGCGCCCGCCCTGAGTGAGAGGCGCTGGCTCGCGCGATAGCTGGCGTCGCCGGTGACGCCCCAGGAGTTTTCGGGCTCGAGCTCGGGGTTGCCGTTGACGGAGTAACCGAGCGAGCAATGATCGAACTCGAAACCGATTTCCTTGGCGGAAGGCGTGCGATAGCCGCGGCCGCCGGAGGCGCGCAAGGTGAGCGCTTCGGTGGGCCGCACCGCGAGGGCCGCGCGCGGGGCCACGACGTTGCCGTACGGATCGTGGATCTCGCCGCGCGTCGCGAGCAGGGCCGTCACGGCCCGCGTGAGCTCCCACCCGACCTGCGCGAAACCCCAGGCGTTGTTGCGAGACGCGGGCTTCAGGGTTTCTTCGCGGGTGGTGACCAGCCGTTGGTCTCGGAAGGCGACGCCGTGCGCGACCTCGGTGAGCTTCTGGTTCTCGGTGCCGATGCCGAGGACCCAGGTGCGCGCGCCCGCTCCCCAGGTGCCGACCGCTTCGAGGCGTTGCAGTCGTTCGCGGCCTAGGGTGAGGTCGCGGCGCGACGAGTTGCGGAGCGACACCGTGGAGTCGGCATCGTACCACTGGCGCGAGAGGTTGAAGTCGATGCGCGCCTTCGACGAGAGGTGGAGTGTTTCGGCGATGCTCACGAGGTAGCGATCGTTTTGGAGGTGCGAGTCCGAGCGGGCAATGCGCGGTTCCCCGCCGATGGTCTCGGTGGTGGAGAAGACGCCCGCGCGCAGGTCGCGCGTGAAGCGAGCTTTCAAGCGCAGGTCGACCCGCCCGAACAGCGTGGTGCCGGCGCGCACTCCGAGCATGCCGGTGCGCATCTTCGGAACCAACAGGTCGGGGCCTTGGCCGAGCTCGACGCCGGGGCGGTTCGAGAGCGAGGTCTCGACCGTGGCCCAGTGATCGCGGCGCTGGTAGCTGGCGCTGGCGACGCCGTAAAGCTCGTGCCGCGAGCGGGTTTCGAGCTGCGTCGTCGCGCTCGGCCCCTCGTGCAGGGGCGGACCCGTGATGACGTTGATCACGCCGCCGAGGGCGTCGCTGCCGTAGAGCGCGCTCATGGGGCCGAGCACGTACTCGATGCGGCTCGCGCTCTGGATCGGCAGCTCACCGAGATCGACGGCGCCGGCAGAGCGGCCCGCGACCGGGACGCCATCTTCGAGCACGAGCACGTGCTCGCCGTCGAGGCCGCGCATCGAGACCGCGCCCGCCACGCCGTTCGTCGAGGGTTGAACGTCGAGCGCCGGCTCGTCGAGCAGCGCGTCGGAGACGCTGCGTGCACCGCGGCGCTCGGCCTCCTCGCGGGTCACGACGTCGGTGCGCACGGTGGCGCGCTGGGCGTCTTCTTTGGTGCGCGTACCCGTGACGACGACCTCCACGGGCTCGGGCGACGGGTCTGCCGACACGAGCTCTGGCGCGAGCAGGGTTACTGCGCAGAGCCCGAGCTGGTGGATGCGGCGCATGCCCGCGCGCATCCTCTCACGAAAACGGGGCCCCGCGCGTTACTCGCTGCCCTCCTCGGCGCGCAGCGTCGCGACCAGAGGGCAGGCTGAGATCTGGGCCGTGGCGCGCTCTTTCTCGAGCATCGCGGCTCGCTCGGCCGGGCCCTTGGTGCGCCAGATGGTGAGGAAGTATTGGCCGTCGGGGTTCTTCACGTGTTCGACCAGGTAGTCTTCGCGGCGCCGGGCAAGCTCGAGCGGATCTTCGGGGTTCGCGCTCGATAGCCGGTCCGCGTCGCAGAACATTCGGAGCGCCGCCTCGTAGCTCTGGTCGTCGTGGATCTGGTTCGACGGGTCTTCGGCTGGAGAGGCGGGGCCGCACGCAAGACCGCCGAGCGGTGTGAGGACGAGCAGCCACCGGTAGTAGACGTAGCGGGGTCGCAGCATGGGCACTAGGACTCCGACTGCCGTCGAACCTTGGGCACGATTCGTGACATACTGCCGGGGTGCCAGAGCCAGCCCGTCGACTAGCCACCTACGCCGACCTGCTGGCGGTGCCGGGTGACTCCAAGGTCGAGATCTTGGGAGGCGAAATCCTCGTACAGCCGTCGCCGACGCCGGCGCATCAGAGCACCATCGCCGAAATCTATGCGGAGCTGCGCGGCCCGTTCCAGCGCGGACGCGGAGGTCCAGGCGGGTGGTGGTTGATCCCAGACGTGGACGTCGAGCTCGGCCCCCACGACGTCGTTCGGCCGGACATCTCGGGGTGGAAGCGCGAGGCGTGCCCGTCGTTTCCGACGGAAAGACCAGTCCGATTACGTCCGGATTGGGTTTGTGAGGGGCTCTCGCCGGGCACGGCTCTTCGCGACCAGGGCGACAAGCGAGCGCTCTACCAGCAGGCTGGGGTGCCCTGGTACTGGCTCGTGGATCCGCTGAACCGAACGCTCAGCGTGTTGCGCCTGGTGC
This sequence comes from Polyangiaceae bacterium, assembly GCA_025937835.1. Lineage (GTDB taxonomy): Bacteria > Myxococcota_A > Polyangia > Polyangiales > Polyangiaceae > PMG-095. The sequence goes on along the minus strand of JAICQO010000107.1, from coordinate 2,664 downwards.
GTGAAGGTTACGTCGTGGAGCTGGTGCTCGGTGAGCACGGGGCAGCGCGTGTGCCACCGTTCGACAGCGTCGAGATCGACCTTTCGTCGATCTTTCCCCCGGACGCTCCGAGCTGACGTCTAAGCTGGGCTGCCCGCGAGCTCGCGATACAATCCGAGGAAGGCGTTGGCCGCGGTCTCGAGCTGTGCTTCCCAGTCGACCGCGGCGTTGTCGTCGGCTCCGTCGCTCACGTACTTGGCGCAGGCAAAGGGGATCTGCTCGAGGAAGCAGACCTTGGCGAGCGCGTACGCTTCCATGTCGATGACGTCGCAGGCGTGGGCCGCGCCCGAGGTCTCGAAGCGATCGCCCGTGCCGCAAACGCCCTCCGGGAGCCCGCGAAAGCGCGGCGGGAAATCGAGCTCGCGCGGGACGTCTTCGAATGGGGTCTCGCCGAGGGCGAAGCCGAGGCCACTCACGTCCATGTCGCGCTGCACGAAGCGGCGGCAGGCGAGCACGGTGCCGCGGGGATGAATGCGGCTCCCGGCGGTGCCGAAGTTGACGACGAGCTCGGGCCGGTGTGAGGCGAGGTAGCGCGCGAGGCGATATGCCGCGTTGACCTTGCCGATGCCGGTGAACAGAACCTCGACCCCGGCGGCGGCGAACGCGCCGCGATCTTCGACCTCTAGCGCCATGACTACGAGGGGGCGGGACATGGTGGGGTATCTTAGTGCCTAAGTCGCGGTACACTCGCGCGGATGTGGCGAGCTCTCGGCAAGGTCGGGTGGGGGGCAGTGGCCTTTTCGTCGCTGATTTTCGGCTGCGGCGATGATGGCTCGACGGAGGGCGAACGAAACGGCAGCGGCGGTCGAACCCCGGCGGACACCGGAGGCAGCGCTGCGACCACGGGCGGGCGGAGCTCGACGGGCGGCATCACTGCTACTGGTGGTTCGGCTCCCGCCAGCCCCGACTGCGACGACCCTAGCCTGGTCTGGAAGACCGCGAACAAGACGAACTACACGTCGTATCCCGATCCCGGCAGCGAAGAGTGCATCGAGTTCAACGGCTGCACGTGGGAGGGGTTATTTGCCGCCTGCGAGGACAAAAGGTCCGAAGCCTGGGTGTCCGAGCACGCCATCGCCGCGGCCTTCCCCGACTTCCAGGAGCTCGAGTTGCACGATCTATGTCTGCGCAAGGGCTCGAAGACGATCGTGGTCACCGTGCTCGACACCTGCGCCGACAGCGACTGCGACGGCTGCTGCAGCGAGAATCAGGGCAACGCCGATCAGCTGATCGACCTCGAGTCGTACACGAACGCGCGCTGGGGAGTGCCAGACGGACCGATCGAGTGGGCCGATCTCGGACCCACCAGCGGTACGGGGTGCGATTGAGGCCACGCATGAACGGCATCCCTTCACGCCCGCTTTCGAGCCAGCCTCCGCCGGGCAGCCACGCGCCGGTGCCGTTGTCGCGGAAGCGCTTCGTGGTGACGTTGATCGCGGTCGCCGTTCTCGGCGCTCTCTCGGCGCAGAGCCTCTGGCTCCTGTCTGCGTCGCTGGTCGTCGGTTGTGGCGTCTACGTGGCGTTCGAGTTCGCGCTGGTCAAGGTCTCGATGCGCTCGCTGGAGCGCGACGCGCAGAGCGGAGTTCCCGGGGCGTTCGTGGTGATTGGCATGAAGCGCGAGATGAACGCGCTGCTCGCCGCGTGCCAGTTCGGGATCACGCTGACGAGCCTCGGGCTCACGCTGGCGCTCGAGCCGGCCATCCACCGGGCGCTCTCGGGTCACGAAGGGCTCGCAGAGTACTCCGCTGCGCTCGCGATCGGCATCGGCGCGTTCGTTCACGTCACCTTCGGCGAGCTCTTGCCGAAGGGCCTGGCCCTGGTCGTCCCGACGCGCGTGCTGTACCTGCTCGCGCCGTTCATGCGCATGTTCCGGGTGCTCGCCGTGCCGTTCATCAAGACGTGCAACTCGATCGCCAACATGGTCGTGCAATTCATCACGGGCAAGCACCCCGACTCGGCGGGGGAGCACCAAGACGACGTCCCGATCGACGACGCGCTGGTGATCGCCCAGGCCAGCGGCGAGATCAAACCCGATCAACTGCGCTTGATGCGCAACGTGGTCGCCTTCGTCGATCGCTCGGTGCGCGAAGTGATGACCCCCGCGCGTCGAGTTGCGTATCTCGACCTGCAAGCGTCGTGGGAGCACAACTTGAAGGCCGCGGAAGAGCACGGCTACAGCCGCTTTCCGGTAGCTGACGGCGACCTGAACAAGGTCGTGGGCTACGTCAGGCGCGCCGAGTTGCTCAAGGCCGAGCTGCAGGCGGGGCGCGATCTCAAAGCGCTGCTCTTGCCGATCGAGCGCCGGCCCGAGTCCGCCCTTCTCACGCAGCTCAACCTGTTCCAGGGAGCGCCGATGATCGCGGTGTACGACGAGCACGATTCGTTCACCGGGCTTTTGACGGCAGAGGATATCGTCGAGCAAATCGTGGGCAAAATCTACGATGAGACGGACGAGCCGAGCGTCACCGAGATCGAGTCGCTGCCAGGTGGCGGGTTGCGCATGAAAGGCGGAGTGTTGCTCGAGACGGCCGCCGATGCGCTCGGGCTGCAGACATTGCTCGAGCACCAGGACGTCGACACGATCGGCGGCCTGGTCCTGAAGGTCCTCGGGCGTCAGCCGGTCGA
>JAICQO010000094.1 GCA_025937835.1 Polyangiaceae bacterium | reverse complement strand
GAGGCGGCTCTCCTGGTGGCGGTGCCGGCGGCGGAGGAGCAGGCGGCGGAGGAGCAGGCGGCGGAGGAGCAGGCGGCGGAGGAGCAGGCGGCGGAGGAGCAGGTGGCGGCGCTGGTGGCGGAGCGGGCGGCGCAGCTGGCGGCGGCGCGGCAGGCGGTGGCGGCATCTTCGGAGCGCGCGTCGCTTCCGCGGCGAAGTCGATGCAGGTGTCGGACACCGGCAACGCCAAGGGCGACGCGATGGGCGACGTCATCAACAACGCCCTCGCGCCGTTCTTCGAAGCGCCCGATCCCGAAAAGGCGTTCTCGGCGTAGTCGAACAAGGCATCGGCGCGGTGATGGGGCTGCAGAACGCGCCCCACGAACTGCTGAACACGGGCTTCGCGATGTTGACCGCACCGATCGCGGCGCTGATGCCCGCGTTCCCGGAAGCGTTCCATTCTCCGCAAACGTTGCGCGCTCAGCGGTCGCAGGTTATGGCGTCAGGGCAGAGACGACGATGACTACTTCTGCGCGTTGGCAAAGGAGGTTCCTGGGATTCGCCGCACTGATCACTGGAGCGTGTGGGATCAGCGGGAAGGATGATTACCACTTCGGCTCTGAACAAGGCGCGGGCGCAGGTAACGGAGCCGGTGGGGCATCTGGCGGGATAGGAACAACGGCGAGCGGCGGGGCGGCGACAGGTGGTGCCGTTGCCATGGCGGGCTCGACCGACGCTGGGACAGGTCAGACACCCGAACTCGGCGAGACCGCGGGCTCGGGCGGACAGTCTGGACCTGACAGCGGGGGTGCTGGACCTGACAGCGGGGGTGCCGGACCTGACAGCGGGGGTGCCGGCATGAATGAAGGCGGGACAAGCGGCGTCACGGGCGAAGGCGGGCTTGGCGGCGAAGCCGGGGCTGCCTTCGAGTGCACGCCTTCGACGAGACAATGCGTCGGGAACGGTGTGCAATCTTGTTCGGAGCGCGGAGTTTGGGGCGATGCGGTCGCATGTCCGCCCTCCGCTCGCGTCTGCGCAGACGCAGGGCTCTGTGTGCCGCCGAGTTGCGAGGGCTTGCCCGCAACATGTGGCCCCGCCGGCGACGATTCATGCTGCAGCAGCCCAGTGATCCCAGCGGGCACGTTCAATCGCGGCAACGATGCGAGCTACACAGCCACGCTGAACGACTTTCGACTCGATGCTTACGAGATTACGGTCGGGAGATTCCGGAAGTTCGTGGCTACCTATTCACAGAACATGACTACGAGCGGTGCAGGCAAGAATCCCAATAATCCAAGCGACGCCGGCTGGAATACAGCATGGAACGCTTCGCTTCCCAAGGATCAGGAAGCCTTGGTAGGCGCGGTTCAATGTGCAGACCCCAAGTATCGCACATGGACTGCGGAGAACGACAACCTACCGATGAACTGCATCAATTGGTTTCAAGCGCAGGCATTCTGTATCTGGGACGGGGGCAGGTTGCCCACCGATGCGGAATGGAACTATGCCGCGGCGGGTGGTGCGCAGCAGCTCGACTACCCTTGGGGCAACGCCATACCTGCTGCGGATGCCAAGCTCGCCATCTACGGTTGCTACTGGAACGGTACGGGATCGTGCACCGGCGTGTCCAACGTGGCACCGGTAGGCAGCGTCAGCGCTGGGAATGGCCGGTGGGGCCACGCCGACCTCGCTGGCAACCTTCGAGAGTGGGTGCAGGACTGGTATGCCGATTATCCCGCGACCTGTAACAATTGCGCTCACACTACGGACACCCTCGCTGGCCGAGTCCTCAGAAGCGGTGGTTTTCGAAGTGCTGCATCCAACATGCTTTCGTCGGGGCGCACCGCCTACACTCCGGATTTTGCGGATGACCTTGGAGGAGCGCGGTGCCCCGCAATCCGTAGCTATTGGCGACATCAATCCACATTCTGACTCGCACGTGACACATGACAAGATGCACTCTCATCATCTCCCTGGCGTCAATATTGGCTTGTAGCCCAAACCCCGAGAGCTCGGATGCCGCAGGCGGGGGTCAAACTGCTACGGTCACTGGCGGCGTCGCAGGCTCGGGGGGCGCCGGAACACCCGGGGGAACTTTGAGTGGAGGGACTGGTGGGACGCAAGTGAGCGGCGGACTCGGCGGCGGCGTGGGGAGCGGCGGCATGCCCGTCTCTTTCGGCGGCAGCACTGGCGGGGCGCCGAGCGGAGGCAGCTTTGCATCGGGAGGCAACACCAACGGTGGCGCTCCGACATCTGGCGGGGTGATGAACCCGGCTGGCAGCGGCGGTGAATCCGTCGGCGGGGCCGCCACGGGCGGTGCGGCCGCTGGCGGTTCGGCCACGGGCGGCGCCACGGCAAGCGGTGGGGGTCCGCCTACGAGCGCGGTGTTCACGGACGACTTCGAGTCGTCCAGCCTCGACTCCGAATGGGTAATGCGCATCAATGGGAACGGCAGCTTCAGCCTCGACGACGGGCACAAACACGGCGGCAACAAGGCCCTCCGAACGTCCCCGAGCAACGGCTACTCAACACTTCTCGCCGTCGAGGGTGCACCCGTCTTCCCGGCCCCGAACAACACGTTCTATGCGCGCGTCTGGTTCTGGCTCCCTGCTTCCACCTTTCAGGCAGTAAAGCCTGGAAGCGGCGGTCCTCACGTGATCTGGCTGGAAGCAGGAACGGTCGACAACGACAAGCAAGAGCTCCGGATCGGGATGAACCTTGGCTACCTTCAGAGCAATCTCTGGCCGGGGGACATCGACCTGCGTGATCCCACGGCGGTCCTCAAATCGGAAACCTGGCACTGCCTCGAAGTCAAGATGGGTAACGACGACCTCGAAGTATGGCTCGACGACAAACGGTCGGACGCTATCTCGACCAAGACCTGGGTATCCGTCGACCCCGCCAACGGCGGGCTCAGTAGCCCGAAGAGCAACTGGAGCCCGACCTACGAAGCCTTTCGCATCGGCTTCGAGCTCAACGCGGGCACCAACGAGATCTACTACGACGACGTCGCTCTTGGTTACTCCCGCATCGGCTGCGGACTCTGATCCGCAAGTTGCGACAACCCTCGGATCTTCCGCCTCGAGCAAGGTGACCCCAGGCCGTCGTACGCAGCCGCCAGGCCTCACTTCGATCGCTAAACTTGACTTCGACGACCCTTCTTGTGCGTCTTGGTCTTGATCGTTCGTCGAAGCGATCGCTCTGATCCCAGCCGCGCATGGTCAGGATGGCTTGAGCGCCGGGTGCGCTCTGATGAAACTCAAGGTCGAATCCGGGGCTGCGAAAGAAGCGCTGACGGAAAAGAGCATCGCCGAGCACTTGCAGTGGCTGGTCTACCCGGAGAACAAGTTCGCGATCCTGGAAGACGGCGAGCGCTCGTGCAGGCGTACCTGAACGAAGACGGCGCCTACTCGATCGAGTACAAGGACGGCGACGACGAGCCGATCATGCAGTTCGAGGGTGGCACTCTCGAGCCGGCGCAGCGCGTGTTCCAGCTGTTCTTCAAGGGCGGGGACTACCGCGGCGTGGTGCCATTCGAGCAGTTCGACTTCTAGGCGCTATCGGCGTGCCGCACTCAACGAACGACTGAAGGCACGGCGAGCCTTCGCTCACCAGTTGAGCGACGCGCGGAGCTCCTTGACGAGGAGGTCGGCCATGCGTTGGTTCTCGGTCACGTTCGGATGCCAATCGCAGCCGGTTCCCTTGCTCGCGTCTTGCTGTCCGAAGTTCAGCACCTTGACCTTGGGATCGCCGGCTGCGTTGACATCGGCGACGACGGCGCCGATGTACGAAGTGGCATTGGAGAGGCCGGTTCCGTAGAGGAGGGAGCCTATCCCGCAAAGGATCAGCGCATCCGGATACTTGCTGCGGACCTTCGTCAGGAGCGCCTTGTAAGAGCCCGAGAACGCACTTTGCCCGAGAGACATGTTGGCGCTGAAGTCGTTCGTCCCGAGGTTGATCACGACGGCTTGGGGCTTCAGCGCAAAACTCCAGGCAGGCGATGCCATGCCGGCGAGGGTGTGCTCGTAGACGGTCGACAGCACGTTGGTCGTGTTGCCACCGTTGTCGCTGTAGACACCCCAACCCGACGCCGCAAGGATGCTGGCGTCCGCCCCCAGCGCTCGGGCAGCCACGGCGCCATAGGTCATGTACGCACTCTCCGTTGCGGTAGAGAAGCGACAACCCCCGCTGGGATCGTCCCCGCCGTTCGGGTGCTGCTCGCTGCCTAGGTTCCCGTAACCTGCGCTGATTGAGTCGCCGATGACCTCAATGAGGCGCCCGCTATAGGCAGGCGGGTCCTTCACGGTACCGCTGGCGAAGCCAAGGAACGTGTTGACGGCATAGCCAGGCTTGCCCTCCGTCTCTCGATAGAGAGCCACGACGTGTTCGCCTGCGCCGAGACCGGTGCCGAGCGTCAGTACCTTTTCTCCGTCGGAGCTCGCGACGGACACCCGGGTTCCCGGCATGCCATCGATGACGGGCTGAAAATAGATGGCCTCGTTCCCTTCGGAGCGCATTTTCACGGAAACCGTGTCGCCCTCGACGGTCGCGACGAAGCCGGTGCCAGACCACGCGAAACGCGGTCCAGCCGCGTTCGAAGTGTCGACACGGCCGACCCAGCGCACTCCACCGGAGACCACGGCTGGGACGCCATCACCTGTCTGGCCACCTACGGGGGCGTTGCCGCCACTGGCGCCAGCCGTCCCTCCGCGGGTGACTGCGTCACCGCCGCTTCCGCCTCCCTGGCCTGCCGCTGCGCCCGTGTCGATGGCGCCCGCGCTTCCGCCCGTGTTCGGAGGTGCGCCTCCAGATGGGCCGCCAGCCACTGCCGCAACGCCACCGTTCGGCGAGCTGCCGCCCACTCCAGCACCTCCGCTCGCTTGCGCGTTACCGGCGACGTTCGATGCCCCGCCCTGCGTACCGGTGCTGGCTCCAGCGCTCGACCCGCCAGATGTTCCTCCCGTGGCGGCAGTTGCTCCGCCGCTCGTTCCAACGCTCGAGCCGGCTGCGCCGCCAGAGGTGCTCGCTGAGTCGTCGCCCTCGCTCTGGCAAGCCCCCGTGACCTCAGCAACGAGTACGGCCAGAGCCAGGTTTGCGACGCGCGAGCGAGAGAGAATTGTCATCATCACGGTTGCAGCTCGAATACATCAATCCGAGTGGTAGAGCCCTCGGTCCAAAACAATCGAATCTCACTCGGCGTTGCCGTGAACTTCCAGAGCCCAGGCGCACTTCCGAGCCCGCATGCCGTCACGTCCCTGGCCATCGCTTGTCCTGTGGTGGCGTACGTTCCAATTTCCTCGTAACCGGTCAACGCCGAGCCCGAGCTCGAATACGTCGTGTGTTTGCGGTGAAAGTAGCCGGGGCGCATGGCAAGCACATCGCCGGGAACGGAGCTGTAAGATCCATAGAAGATCACCTCGGTGAGGACGTACAAGCCCTCCGTGATCTCACCGCCAGCGGCGGCCGGTGGCGTGCCGGTGCTCGTTAGCACCGTCGGAAACGTCACAGCGGGAAGCGGATCGCCACATACGAACGGCTGTGGCTCGGGAACGGCGCCGCTTTCGCCCCCGGCTCCAGCCTGCTCGGTATCAGCCGCCATTCCGCCAGCGCCACCTATGCCCGGTGCTCCGCCGGCTCCCGCAACCGTGTCGATCGAACCCCCTGCACCGGCTTCTGCCAACGGACGCCCGCCACTGCCCGCGTCGCCCATTGAGGCGCCTGCGTCGCCGACCGAGCCGCCTGCGTCGCCGATCGAGCTGCCCGCGCCAGCCCCGCTGTCGCCTCCTGTCGAGGGCTCATCAGAGCCGCCTGTCGAATCAGAGGCTGCACCTGCTTCGCCTGCGTCGCCGCTCCCGGCCGCGCCGCCACCAGCCTTCGTTCCGCTCGCTCCGCCGCTCGTGTTCGGGCCACCGGCGGTGGCTGCCGCGCCGGCATTCGAAGCCCCGCCCGTGGCAGCCGCGTCGAACTCTCGATCCTCCACGCCGCAGCTACTCATCGCGCCCAGCAGAACCGGAACCCATGCAAAGCGGCGCATGCCCATCTCGGTGCGCCGAGCCTAGCATGCAGCAGCAATCAAGGCCGGCAAGGTAACGAAAACGTCGAGTTGCCCAGGAAACGCATTCTCTCCGAACCAGGCTGGGGCAACGTCGTGCTCGAACGACACGGCGACTCGAAAGGACAATGGATGTTGCTAGCAGAGTCGAGGTGGTGGGGATCGCTTCGCTCGCGACCGGCGCTCCAAACGAAAGTGCTGCGGGTCGTCGTAAAACTCGGGCCGTTCGTTGTCCCAGTAGCCGGGGATGCCGAGGATCGGCACGGGGTCGAGGATGTGGTGACGCTGACGAAAGCCATGCACGGCGGCAGCGGCGCGCGCGTCGATGGCGTGGCGCACTTCGTCGTCGGTTTCTGAAGCGGGCAGCCGCGAAACTTCGAGCAGCAAGCCCTTGGCTGCGAGACCCGGGTGCGGCGTCAGCAGTGACTCGAGGGTGCCGTGCCCGACGAACCAGAAGCGCGTGCTCTGGAGCAGCTCGGCGCGCCGCTCCCAGAACACCCGCTTGAAGCGCAGCCCGCGCAGATCTTCGAGCAAACTGGGACTCGTGCTGAGCACGAGCACGCCCGACTCATCGAGCGTGGCCGCCAGGTTTTGCGGCGGCGCGCGGCCATTGCGCGGATCTTTCGGACCGATCTGGTCATCGACGTGCAGCGCGTTGAGGGCCCAGCGCAGCCGTGGGAAGTGCGCCCACACCGCCATGTTGAAGAAGTCGTGCCAGTTGCTCTTCCGTGTTGGCACCTGACGCAGCTTGGCCACGTGCTGCTCGTAGCCGCCCGCTTGCTTCACGACGTTGCGGTCCTGCGGGACGAAGCGCGGTAGCTCGGCCTCTGCCTCGTGCGCACCCTGCGGCACCTGATGTGCCAACTCGTCGTACTGCTCGGGCCGCGGCCAATCTTGGTACTGCTCGAGCGCGGCCAGGAACCGCGGGTGGAAATTGCGATAGGGCAAACGCCGCGTCCACTCGAGCCCGAAGCGCGCATTGTTGGCCGCTTGAACCGCTCGGTGGATGGCACGCAACGACTGCACGCGGCGAGCTTAGCCGAGATTTGCGGCAATCGGTCGTGACCTGGTACCCTGCTCGCCATGACCCACGCTCGTCTCTTCGTTGTCTCGCTGGCGGTTCTCGGTCTCTCGAGCCTGCTCGGTGCGTGCGGTGACGACGACGACGGCGGGCTGTCGGAGGCGCAGCGATACGGGGTCGGCGCGGCCTGCGGGGACGATGACGACTGTTACTCGAAAGACTTCGCGCTCACCTGCCTGGCGTTCAAGGGTGGCTACTGCGGGCTGGAAGGCTGCGCGGGGAACGAAGATTGCCCTGCGGGCTCTGCGTGTGTGGAGCACGACGACGGTCAGAATTATTGCTTTCTGATCTGCACCGACAAGAGCCAGTGCAACCCCACGCGCCCGCCCGAGATCGAGGCCAATTGCTCGGCGAACATCACGTTCGTGGATCAGAGCAACGGCTTCAAGGCGTGCGTGCCTCCGAGCTGAGCGGCGGCGAGTGTGGCGGCTTGGTACGCCATGGCAACCAAGCCTGTGGTAGCGTGGTTGGTCGAGTATGAGTTCGAGCTTGTTGGCAGCCGCGCGGTTCTCGTGGCGTTGTGTACCGCTGGGTGTCGGGCTCGCGGGTTGCGGTGGCAGCGACGACCCGGCACGAAGCGAGCAACCGCAACCGGGCTCGCGCGAAGCGGTGGAGGCGGCCATTCAACGCGCGATGACGGAACCCGCCGAGGTGGGCTTTGCGGCGGAGGTGAAGCCCGTCTTCGCGGAGAAGTGCGTTTACTGCCATCACACGGCGAACGTGACCGGAGTAGATCTGACGCGACCGTTCGATGCGGCCGTCGGCATCGTCGGGCGCCCTTCGAGCCGTTTGCGCAGCGAGGCGCGTCTGTTGGTGGCTCCCGGCAACCCGCAGAACAGCTTCGTGCTCGACAAGGTGATCCGGGACAACCTCGCGTTCGAGCTCGAGGGGAACGCCATGCCCTGGCAAATCCCGATGCTCGGCGCCGAGGCCATCGGCGCCGTTCGCGGCTGGATCAGCGGCGGTGCCGGCGACGACGCGAGCTTTCGCAGCGACGTCGCGCCGATCTTCGCGGAGCGCTGCGTGTACTGTCACAACCCGAACAGCGCTCAGGAGCCAGACCTCACGCAGCCGTTCGACCCGGTCGTCGGCATCGTGAAGGTGGCCGCGGGCAACGGCGTGCGCGTGGTGCCGGGAGACCCCGACGCGAGCTTGCTGGTGAAGGACATCGAGGGGAAAGCCGAAGGCAGCGTTCCGATGCCGTTCCACCCCGAAAGGCTGACCGAAGCCGAGGTGTCCGCGCTGATCCGTTGGATTTCTCAGGGTGCGCCCAACAACTGAGGCCGAGAGCTGCCGAAGAGGAATGCATGCAGCCTCCGCCTCAAGGTCCGTGGTCTCCTCAGCCGCTCGCCGCCGCGCCGGCAAAGCCCGGTTTCCTGAACCGGAACTGGAAGTGGCTGGTGCCGGTCGGCTGCCTCGGCGTGCTGGTTCTGATCGGTGGGTTCGCGGCCGGGCTCGTCACGTTGATCTTCACCGCGATCAAGAGCTCGGACGTGTACCAGGAAGCGATCCAAACCGCGCGTACGCATCCGGCGGTGATCGCAGAGCTGGGCACGCCGATCGACACGGGCTGGTTCGTGAGCGGCTCGATCTCTGTGAGCGGTCCGACCGGGCACGCCGACGTCTCAATCCCGCTGTCCGGCCCCAAGGCGTCGGGGACGCTCTATGGAGTCGCGGACAAGAGTGCTGGACGCTGGGCGTTCTCCCGGCTCGAGCTGGAATTGGAGGGGCGGCCGGCGCGCATCGATTTGCGACGCTCACCGCCCTGAGCGAACGCGCAGCGGATCGAAGATTTCTGTGTTTCGATTCGCGACGCCTGCCGCGAAAATCCCGAGTTTCCTCCGGTTGAAGCGCGATTGAAGCGTTGGTTGCGAAACCAGGTGCGACAGCCTCGCGTAGGCTCGGTGGACGATGGCGGACGCTCACGACCCGAAAGGCTGCCAGTTCCGATTCTGTAGGAATGGCGGGCTGAGGCCGGGTGAGCCCGTCTCGCAGGATCGACCCTCGGTACCCCCGGTTCTGACCGAGCCAGCGGTGACGCGGCTGCGAGTTGCCGCGGCCGCTGCGGCGCTGCTGTTCGGGGCCTACCTCGCGCTGGACGCCGTCGCGGGCACGCTGTCTGTCTGGTCGATCGGCCTCGGCGGCGCGGCGATCCTGTCGTCGATCGCGCTCGTTTGCTACACGATGTCCGGCCGCGGCACGCTGGCGAGCCTGCGCTTGTTCGGCTCGGCCTATGCGATGTTCATCACGCTGGCCCTGGCCACGACCGAGAGCGTCGCGGTGCGCGGTGGGGTCGCCTGGTCGGCGATCTGGATCGGGTTGTTCCCGTTCCTGGTCCCGTGCAGCCCGCGCCACGTGCTGGTGAAGGCGATGGTCGCGGCCAGCTTCAGCCCGATCCTCTACTTCGTGCTGGCGTCACAGCGCGGAACGGCCTTGCCGGGCGCGGCCGAGCTCGTGATGAGCTTCGCGCCGCTGTACCTGGCCGGCCTGGTGGCGTTCCTCGCCTCGCGTGTGTTGCTCGGTCTCGGCGCCGAGGTCAACAATGCGCGTCAGATGGGCATGTACGAGCTCGAGTCGCGCATCGCTCAGGGCGGCATGGGCGAGGTCTGGCGCGCGCGCCACAACTTCTTGCAGAGGCCCGCGGCGGTGAAGCTGATCCGTCCGAACACGGGCGAATCGAACGGGTTCTCGTCGGACGCGGTCGCGCGCATGCGCTTCGAGCGTGAAGCGCAGGTGACGGCCAGTTTGCAGTCGCCGCACACGGTCGACCTCTACGACTTCGGCGTGACGCGCAGCGGGACCATCTACTACGTGATGGAGCTGCTCGATGGCGTCGATCTCGAGACGCTCGTCCAGCGCGAAGGGCCGCTCCCACCGCGCCGGGTCGTGCACATCCTGAAGCAGGTGCTGGATTCGCTGGCCGAGGCGCACGAGCGCGGCCTCGTGCACCGCGACATCAAGCCGGCCAACATCCACGTCTCGAAGCGCGGCTTCGAGAGCGACTTCGTCAAGGTGCTCGATTTCGGCCTCGTGAAGTCGAAGCAGTCTTCCGAGCCAATGAGCAACAGCTTGACCGCGGCCAACGGCATCGTCGGAACGCCAGCGTACCTCGCACCCGAGCTCTTGACCGGTGAAGGGGTGGTCGACGGCCGCGCGGATCTGTATGCGCTGGCGTGCGTCGCCTATTACCTGCTCACGGGGCACCTGGTGTTCGACGCCTCGACGGCCATGCAGATGGCGGTCGCGCACGTCGCTGGCGTGCCCGTGCCGCCTTCGCAGCGCATCGACCAGCCGATCCCTGCGGCGCTCGAGCGGCTGATCATGAACACGCTCGCCAAGCGGCCCGAAAATCGCCCGCCCAACGCGATGGCCATGCTGAAGACGCTCGAGGCGATCGACCTCGGCGTCGAAGAGGCCGCGTCGCCCGCGCAGCCCGTCGCGCTGTTTCAGAAACCCGGCCGCACGCGCAACGTGCTGAACTAGGTTCCGCCCCCGGGCGTTACTTCGAGGGCTTGGGCGCGACCGGCGCGAGCACCCAGCGCAGGCCGCGGTTGTACGACTCGACCTTCATCGCTGCGTGGCGTTCGCCTTCGATGATGCGGGTGCGGAGGGCGAGGCCCTGATAGCGGCTGCCTTCCAATTGTTTGATGAAGGCGAGCATGGCCGGTAGCTTGGCCGGATCTTCTTCTTCAGCGGCGGAGACCCAGACTCGTTTTTCTAGTGCGGGATGGGCGGCACGGAACTCACGTTCGCGCTTGGCGAGCCAGCCGCCGTCCCAACGGGCTGCGGGCGCCATGGAGACGTAGCCGTAGAAGAGCTCGGGCTTCTCGAAGAGCGCATACAAGGTGAACAAGCCGCCGAAGCTCGCGCCCGAGAGGACACGATGTCCCTGATCCGAAGGATAGCGAGACTCGATGAAGGGGAAGAGCTCCTGCTCCAGGAAGCGCAGAAACTCGGGTGCTTTGCCCGACTCAGGGTGACTCGCCTCGCGCGTGGGCGTGTAGTCGCTGGCGCGCAGGGAGTCGACGTCGGGCTTCTCGCCGGCATACGCGATGCCGACGATCAGCACGTCGGGGATGGCCTGGTCGTACTGCAGCGCTCCACGCAGCGCCTCGATCAGGATGAAGTCCCAGTATCCGTCGAGAACGTAAAGGGTCGTGTAGCGGCGCCCGGGTTCGGCCTGGTAGGGCGGACCGACGATGAGCTTGTAGTTCTTGCCGGTGATCTGCGAGGGGAGCTCGTGGACTTCCGTGCCTTCGAGCGAATAGGTCGGTGGTGTCATTACCGCGGGTGATAGTGGAGGAGCTTGCGCTTCGCTGGGGGCAGCACTCGTCGTGGCCGGCGGAGGAGGAGTGGGGGCCGTGCATGGGCACGGCTTGGGCGGCGCTACGTGCGGCGCGCAGGCGGCCACCGCGAGCAGCGCGGACGCGAGCCGAAAGTGGGTCAGGAGGCGTCACCCTGGAAGCGATTGTGCAGGTTGACCGGGGTCGTGTTCTTGCGCATCCGCAGGTTGATGATCTCGACCAGCAGCGCGAAGGCCATCGCGAAGTAGATGTAGCCCTTGGAAATGTGCTGTCCGAAGCCCTCGGCCACGAGCATCACACCGATCAGCAGCAAGAACGAGAGCGCCAGGATCTTCATGGTCGGGTGGCGCTCGACGAAGTTCGAGACCGGACCCGCGAAGATCAGCATCACGATCACGGCGGCGATCATGGCGATGACCATGATGATCAGCGCCGGCGCCATGCCCACGGCCGTGATCACCGAGTCGAGCGAGAAGACGACGTCGAGCAGCAGGATCTGCGTCAGGATCACGCCGAACGAGGCGCCACGCACGACCTTGTCGCTCTCGTGCTGAACCTCGAGCTTGTCGTGGATTTCGTAGACGGCCTTGCCCACCAAGAAGATGCCGCCGATCAGCAGGATCAGATCCCGCCCCGAGAACGACTTGCCGAGCACGCCGAACAGCGGCTCCGTGAGGCGCATCATCCAGGAGATCGCGAACAACAAGCCGAGGCGCATGACGAGCGCGAGCGTGAGCCCGAGGGAGCGCGCCTTCGGTTGCTGCTCCTTCGGTAGCTTCGCGGTCAGGATCGAGATGAAGACGATGTTGTCGATGCCGAGCACGATCTCCATCGCCGCCAGCGACAGCAAGCTGATCCAGCCCTCGAGCGTCGAAAACACGCTGAAATCGAACATCGGGGCAGCTATATCCTGGATCCGGGCGGTAAGCGACTGCACTACACTCCCGCCGTGCCGACCAGTCCCCCTTCGTTCTTCAGCCGCATCTGGCTTTCCTGGGTCACCGCATTTCGGATCGTGTTCGACGCTGGATTCGCGGCCAAGGTGATGGCGCTCGAGAGCCCGGAGCTCGGGCCGGCGCCACAGCCCGCCGCAACGGCCGAGCCGCCGCCGAGGCCGCGCGAAGATCCGCAACCGGCCGTTGCCCTAGCCCAAACCGAGGGTGCCGAAGAAGGCGCGCGGCTGTTGCTCCGGCTGCTCCAGCGCGACGGTCGCTTCGTCGATTTCGTGCAGCAGGACATCACGACCTTCGGAGATTCGGACGTGGCGGCCGCAGCGCGCGTCGTCCACGAAGGGTGCCGGCGCGCGCTGGCCGGACACGCCGAGATCGCGCCGGTGCGCTCCGAGGCGGAGGGTTCGAAGCTGACGCTCGACGCGGAACAAGCTGCGCGCGTGAAGCTGATCGGGGAGGTCACGGGCAAGCCACCGTTCGCGGGCGTATTGCGCCACCGAGGCTGGAAGCTCGAATCGCTGAAACTGCCGACCCGCGTCGGCGGAAGCGACCCGGCGATCCTCGCGGATGCGGAGGTGGAGCTGTGAGCGAGCCGCACTCGGTCGGGATCGATCTCGGTACCACCCACACCGCGCTCGCGTACGCGGTAGAAGGCGAGGCCACGCGCACGCGCGTGTTCGAGGTGCCTCAGGTCGTGGCGGAGGGAGCGGTGGCGGCGCGCGAGCTGTTGCCGTCGTTCCTATATTTCGCTCACGAAAGCGAGCGCGACCTCGGCTTACCGTGGGACGCGGGGCGGCGCTTCGCGGTCGGTGAGTACGCGCGAACGCGCGGCGCGGAATCGCCCGGCCGCGTCGTGTCGAGCGCGAAGAGCTGGCTCTCGCACGCCGGCGTCGATCGGCGCTCCTCGCTGTTGCCGATGGGCGCGCCGGAAGACGTCGAGAAGATTTCGCCCGTCGAGGCCTCGTTTCGCTACCTCGATCACCTGGCCGAAGCGGTGCGCTTCGCGCTGCCCGAGCTCGGCGAGCTTGCGGAGCAAGAGGTGATCATCGCGGTGCCGGCCTCGTTCGACGCGGCCGCGCGCGATCTGACGGTCGAGGCGGCGCTGGCCGCGGGCATCGACAACGTGTCGCTGCTGGAAGAGCCGCAAGCCGCGCTCTACGCCTGGATCGAGGGCGCGCAGCAGAACTTCCGCGAGGCGCTGCGCCCGGGAGACCTGGTGCTGGTGATCGACGTCGGCGGCGGCACCACCGATTTTTCGGCGATCGCGGTGCTCGACGACGACGGCGCGCTGGAGCTCCGGCGCGTAGCGGTCGGCGATCACATCTTGCTCGGCGGCGACAACATGGATCTCGCGCTCGCCGAGCTCGTCCGGCAGAAGCTCGAAGCGGAGGGCAAGGAGCTCGATCGTTATCAGCTCGCCGCGCTGCCGCACGCCACGCGCTCCGCGAAAGAGAAGCTGTTCACGAACGCCGCGCTCGAGTCGGTGCCGATCGCGGTCGCGAGCCGCGGCTCGGCGCTGTTCGGGAGCGCGATCCAGAGCGAGCTCCGGCGGGAAGAGCTGACGCGGCTGCTCGTCGAGGGGTTCTTTCCGCGGGTGGACGGCGCGGCGCGACCGGCCGTGCGCCTGCGCGGCGGCCTCACGCAGATCGGCCTGCCGTACGCGGCCGATCCGGCGATCACCAAGCACCTCGCGGCGTTTCTCGGTCGCCAGGTCGGAGCCACCGCGGATCTGCCGGGGTTCGCCGAGAGCGGCGGGCGCAAGCTCTTGCACCCGACGGCCGTTCTGTTCAATGGCGGCGTGGTCAAGGCCGAGCCGCTCCGCGCGCGGCTGCTCGATACGCTGAACGCGTGGCTCGAGGCCGACGGCGGCGCTCCGGTGCGCGTGTTGCCCGGGGAAGATCCGGACCGCGCCGTGGCGCGCGGCGCGGCGTACTTCGGGCAGGTTCGGCGCGGCAACGGGCTGCGGATCCGCGGCGGCACCGCGCGCGCGTACTACGTCGGGATCGAGAGCCCGATGCCGGCCGTGCCCGGCCTCGAGCCGCCGATCCACGCCCTGTGCGTGGCGCCCTTCGGCATCGAAGAAGGCTCGGACGCGGCGCTGCCGCCGCAGGAGCTCGGCGTGGTCGTGGGCGAACCGGTCAAGTTCCGGTTCTTCGGCTCGAGCGTGCGGCGCAACGACGAACCCGGCACGCTGCTCGAGCGCTGGAAGGCCGGAGAGCTGGAAGAGCTCGCGCCGATCGAGCTGTCGCTGCCGGCAGAAGGGCGGCCCGAAGGCGAAGTGGTGCCGATCCGGCTCGAATCGCGGGTGACGGCCGTCGGGACGCTCGAGCTGCACGCCGTGCCGATCGCGCCACAAAAGGCCGGCGAACGTTGGAAGGTCGAGCTCAGCGTGCGCAGCGCGGCGAGTCCATGAGCGGGAGAGCGACGGTCGGTATCGATCTCGGCACGACCAACACGGTCGTGGCCTGGGCCGACGACGCGGATCCCACGCCGCGTCTGTTCGAGGTGCCGGGGCTGGTGAGCCCGAGCGAGGTCGAAACGGCGCCGCTGTTTCCGTCGCTCCTGTACGCGCCGATCGAGGGCGAGACGGTGGTCGACCCGTGGGCGGACGCGCCGTGGGCGCTCGGCACGTTCGCGCGTCGCCGAGGTCGCGAGGTGCCCGGCCGGCTCGTGCAGTCGGCGAAGAGCTGGCTGTGTCACGCGGGCGTCGATCGCCGCGCCGCGATCTTGCCCTGGGGCGTGACGGGCGACACGCCGCGGCTCTCGCCCGTCGAGGCCAGCGAGCGCGTGCTCCGGCACGTAGCGCGGACCTGGGACGCGGCGCATCCGTCGCGGCCACTCGCGGCTCAGTCGGTCGTGCTGACGGTGCCGGCTTCCTTCGACGAGGCCGCGCGCGAGCTCACGGTGGAAGCAGCCGAGCGCGCCGGGCTCCGGATCCGGTTGCTCGAGGAGCCGCAAGCCGCGTTCTACGATTTCATGAGCCGCGGCGGCGACTTTGGGCTCGAGCGTTTGCTCGCCTCGCGCGACGAGGCGGAGGTGCTGGTCTGCGACGTGGGCGGCGGCACTACGGACCTGACGTTGATCCGCGTGTTTCGCGCCGGGGGCGAGCTGGCGCTCGAACGCGTGGCGGTCGGACGCCATCTTTTGCTCGGCGGAGACAACATCGATCTGACGCTCGCGCACCTGTGCGAGTCGCGGCTGCTCGAAGCGCCGGAGCGGCTCGATCCGACGCGCTTCGCCGAGCTCGTCCTGTCGTGTCGTGGCGCGAAGGAGCGGCTGCTCGGCGTGGACGCGCCGGACCACGTGATGATCGCGCTTCGCGGCAGTGGCTCGACGCTGGTGGGCTCGTCACGCTCCGTGCGCATCGAGCGCGACGAGGTCGAGCGCCTCGTGTTCGACGGCTTCTTGCCGGCCGTGGCTCGCGATGCACGCCCCGAGCGCGCCCGCACGGGCTTCGTCGCGTTCGGCCTGCCGTACGAGCACGATCCGGCGATCACGCGGCATGTCGCCAGCTTCTTCGCGCGCCACAGCCAGAAACCGCTGCCCGACGCGCTGCTCTTGAACGGCGGGTTATTCCGCGCCGAGCGCGCGGCTGCGCGGCTCCGCGACGTGGTGTCCCAATTCGGCGACGGCGAGGTCGAGCTGTTACCGCTCGCGGAGCCGGATCTGGCGGTGGCGCGCGGCGCCGTCGCCTTCGGTCGGTCGCTCGTGGGGCAGGGCCGGCGCATCGGCGGCGGCTCGGCACGCGGGTTTTACGTGGCCGTCGATGTCGGCGGCGAGCGACGCGCGCTGTCGATCGTGCCGCGCGGCGCGAAAGAGGGGGAGCGCCACCGCGCGGGCCGCGGGCTCACGCTGCGCGTCGGAAAGCCGGCGCGCTTCGAGCTCTACGCGAGCGACGAGCTCGAGACGCACACGCCCGGCACCGTGATCGCGCTCGACGACGAACGGCTGCAGCCCTTACCGCCGGTCACCACGCGCTTCGACGTCAAGGACGCAGGCGCGACGCCGGAGATCGCCGTGGCGCTCGAGGGAGAGCTCAGCGCCGTCGGCATCGTGGAGCTGTCGTGCATCGAGCTCGAGCCGCCGGCCGAGCGCGCGCCGCGTCGCTTCCGGTTGGCCTTCGAGCTCCGCTCCGGCGACCGGCCGTCGGAGCGCCCGCCCGAGTCGCGGGCACGGCCGGAGAGCGTGGCGCCCGAGCAACGGCTCGCCGAGGCCAGGGCCGCGATCGATCGCTGCTTCGGCAAGGGCCGCGCCGAGGTCAAGGCGCGCGAGATCAAGGACCTCGTGCGCGAGCTCGAGCGGTTGCTCGGCGAACGCCGCTACTGGACGCTCGACACCAATCGCCAGCTGTTCGACGCGCTCGTCCCCGGACAAGCCGCGCGCCGCCGCTCCGAAGATCACGAGCGCGTGTTCTGGATGCTGGCCGGATATTGCCTGCGGCCGGGGTTCGGCGATCCGGCAGACGCGACGCGCGTGGTGCGCTTGGGCGCGCTGTTCGGCGAGGGCGTGGCGTTCGCGGCTGCCCGCTCCTGGCAGCAGTTCTTCATCGCTTTCCGGCGCATCGCCGCCGGGCTCGAGGAGGCTCTGCAGCAGTCGATCCGCGACCTGCTGGATCCATTCGTGATCCCGAGCGGGGTTCGCGCGAAGAAGTCGAAGACCTGGAAGCCACAGGCTCCCGAAGAGCTGCTCGAGCTCGTTTCCTGGCTCGAGCGCGTGCCGGCGGAGCGCCGCGCCGAGCTCGGTCGCGCACTGCTCGAGCGCACCTGGACCAGCAAGGATCCGCGGATCTGGGCGGCGATCGGCAGGGTGGGAGCGCGCGTGCCCACTTATGCGAGCGTGCACCACGTGGTGGCCGGCAACATCGCCGAGCGCTGGCTCGATCATCTGCTGCGCGAGCGCTTCAGCGAGATCCCGACCGCGGCGAGAGCCGCCTTCGAGCTGTCGCGGCGCACCGGGGACCGCGCGCGCGACGTCAGCGAGAGCCTGCGGCGAGAGGTGCTGGTGCAGCTCGCCGCCGCCAAGGCGCCGGAAGAGTGGCTCGAGGCCGTGCGCGAGGTCGTGCCGGTATTGCCGACCGAGCGCGCCACGGCGTTCGGTGACGAGCTACCGGTCGGGCTGCGGTTGATCGAGAGCGAGCCTGCGTAAACCCGCTTGCCGGGTAGCGAGCGCTCGTGTAGCGAATCAACATGGTGGCGCGACCTCCGAACCCTCTGTCGCATTCGGAACCCTGGGATCTGGTGGCGTCGGGCTACGCCGAAGAGGCGACGACCATCATGATCCCGTTCTCGAAGCTGGCGCTCGAGATGGCGGAGGTCGGCCCGACGACGCGCGTGCTCGACGTGGCGACCGGGCCGGGTACGCTGGCGCTGCTCGCGGCGGAGCGCGCGAAGAGCGTGGAGGCGCTCGACTTCTCCGAGTCGATGCTGGCCGAGCTGCGGCGGGCGCTCGCAGAGCGAAAACTCGAGAACGTGCGGGTCAGCGTCGGCGACGGTCAGGCCCTGAGCTTCGCGGACGACAGCTTCGATGCGGCCTTCTCGATGTTCGGGCTGATGTTCTTCCCCGATCGCCCGAAGGGGTTCAGTGAGTTGTTCCGGGTGCTCGCCCCGGGCGGCGTGGCCGTGGTGTCGAGCTGGGCGCCGATCGACGAGTCCTCGCTGATGACGTTGATGTTCGGCGCGATCCGCGCGGCCGATCCGAGCCGGCCCGCACCGCAGAAGGACCTGCTCAGCCTGGAAAACGCCGAGCTTTTCGAGCGCGAGCTACGGGACGCCGGCTTCTCCGAGGTGCGGGTCACGGCGCACGAAAAGGAGTTCCCGCTCACCGCGGACGCAGACGAGCTGTGGGAGCGGATGGTGAAGAGCAGCGCTCCGCTCGTGTTGATGCGCCGCCGGATGGGCGAAGAGCAGTGGGCGAAGCAAGCCGAGGTCGCTCGCGCGCATCTTCACGAGCGCCTGAGCGGGCCGCCGTTCCCGCTGACGTCCAAGGCCTACCTCGGGTTCGGGCGGAAGCCGCGAGCGACCTAGGCCGCGGGACTGGAAGCCCGGCGGGCCGGGAAAAAAGTTGGCAAGGGAGCCTGCCCAGGTCTCTCGAGACGGCCGTTCGCAACGAATCGACCCAACCCCGCGCCTTGCCCAGGACGCCCCAGCTTTCGAGTCTGCACGGTCGATTCCTTGCGCGGCCGGTCCACGATGAGACAGCTCCCTTGCCGAAAACCAAGGAGGGGGCGAGTCCGACTTTCGGCTCACGCTAGCCGTCGATCTTCGCGGAGCGCCGGCCAGATCGCCTTCGGCGTACTAGGCTCCGCGCTCTTATGCCGGCGCTGTTCGAGATTGTGCGGAAGGCGTGTCTGCCTGCCGTCTGGTCCCAAGGAGTGAAGCTTTCACGGGCGAACGCCGTGAGCCGCGACGCGTCGAGCGCGGATTCCGAGACTTTTCGCGTGGCTGCCCCGGGGCACGTGATCGCCCCGACCGTGACGCTGTATCCCGCTCACGGTGAATGGACCTGCGATTGCGGCGGCAAATTCGACCCCTGCGCCCACGTGGCCGCTGCCGTGATCGCCCTCACTCAGGGGCCGGAGCTTCCGACGGGAGCGCAGCCCGCCGCGGCCGGAAGCGCGCCAGCGACTTCCGGAGGTCCGGCCGTGCCGGCCCCCAGCCCGAAGTCCGCCTCCCGGATCGAGTACCGGCTCAATACTCAGGGGCGGCTGCTCACGTTGGCGCGGATCGTGGTGCGCGCGGACGGCAAGGAGGAACGGCTGTTCGCCCTGGCCAGCGATCTGGCGCGCGGGCGGCTGCCGCCGGACCTCCGTCCCACGCACGAAGATCTGACCATCGACCGCCTGAGGTCGGCCTCCCGGCGCGAAGACGTTCCGATCGAGCAGCTCCCGCTGTTGTTCGCGTCGATGTCCAAGATCGAGCGCGTGCGCTTTCGCGGCGCGCCGATCCGGATCCGCGAGGAAGGCATCACGCCCGTGGCGCGGCTCGACGACGCCGACGAAGGCGGCTTTCTGCTGACGATCGATCGCGATCCCAGGATCGAGGAGATGGTCGCGCTGGGGGTCGCGCGCGTCGGCGACATGCTCGCGGCGCTCAAGGAGACGGCGATTTCCGGCTTGTCCCTCGAGCAGCTGCCGCTGACGCGCACGTTCACTCGCGCGCAGTCCGCCGAGCTCGTGACGACGGTGTTGCCCGAGCTCGAATCCAAGCTGCCGCTGACGGTGGCGGCCAAGGGCCTGCCGCGCGCAAACCGGCTGGCGCGGCCGCGCATCGCGTTCGACTGGAGCTACCAGGGTCACTCGCTGTCGGTGCTCCCCACGCTGGTTTACGGCGATCCGCCGGTGCTGCGGATCGAGGGCGATCGGGCGGTGGCGCTCGGCAACGACGCGCCGCACCGGCGCCCGAGCGAGGAGAAAGAGCTCGTCCAGCGGCTGCGCGACGAGCTCAACCTCGTCCCGGGCCGCCGCGTCGACTTCGACGGACCCGAAGCGTCACGCGTCGCCACCAAGGTGCGCGAGTTCCAGCGCCGGCTCGGTGGCGTGTCCGAGGCGACGCTCGAGATGCCGGCGCTGTCGGCGCACGTGCTGGTCGAGAACGATCGATTCGACGTCGTGTTCGAGGTGGCCGGCGACGACACCTCGGGGGGTAAAGAGCCGCGGCGAGCCGACGCGCGAGCCGTCTTGCATGCGTTCCGCGACAACCTGGAGCTCGTGCCGTTGCTCGGCGGCGGCTTCGCCAAGTTGCCGACCGGGTTCCTCGCGCAGCACGCGGCGCGCATCCAGGATTTGCTGTCCGCGCGCGGCGACAACAAGAGCTTGCCGAAGTCTGCGGCGCTCGAGCTCGGCGCCCTGTGCGAGGCGCTGGAGCTGCCGTCGCCGCCGGTGTACGAGAAGCTGCGGCCGATGCTCGGGGAGTTCACGGGGTTACCGCGCGCAGGGCTACCGCACGATTTGAACGCCGAGCTCCGCCCCTACCAGGTGCAGGGCGTGGATTTTCTGAGCTTCGCGCGCGACGCCGGGCTCGGGGCGATCCTCGCGGACGACATGGGCCTCGGAAAGACGCTGCAAACGATCTGCGTCCTCAAGGGCCGAGTGCTCGTGGTCTGCCCGAAGAGCGTCGTCCACAACTGGGTCGCAGAAATCGCGCGCTTCCGCCCGAGCCTGCGCACCGTCGTGTATCACGGCGCAGAACGCGAGCTCGACGAGGCCGCCGACGTCACGCTCACGACATACGCGGTGCTGCGGCTCGACGTGAAGGAGCTGGCTCAGCAAAACTGGGACATCATCGTGCTCGACGAGGCTCAGGCCATCAAGAACGCCGACAGCCAGACCGCGCGGGCTGCCTTCGAGCTCGACGGCGAGTGGCGCGTGGCATTGAGCGGCACCCCGGTCGAAAATCGGCTCGACGAGCTTTTCAGCGTGATGCACTTCACGAACCCGGGGTTACTCGGCGGGCGCTCGGAGTTTCAGAGCCGCTATTCGACGCCGATCGCCAACGGCAACGCCGAGGCCGGCAAGCGGCTCCGCGACAAGATCAAGCCGTTCGTTTTGCGCCGCTTGAAGCGCGACGTGCTGCCCGATCTCCCGCCGCGCACCGATTCGTTGCTCTACGTCGAGCTCGACGAGGCCGAGCGCGCGGTTTACGACGCCGTGCGCGCCGCCACGCAAAAGGACGTGATCGAGCAGCTCTCTCACGGCGGCTCCGTGCTGCACGCGCTCGAGGCCCTTCTCAGATTGCGACAGGCGGCGTGCCACAGCGCGCTGGTTCCCGGCCAGGTCGCCGAGCGCTCGTCGAAGGTGGAGCGGCTGCTCGAAACATTGGAAGAGATCGTGGCCGAGGAGCACAAGGCGCTGGTGTTCTCGCAGTGGACGAGCCTCCTCGACCGCGTTCAGCCGGCGCTCGAGGCCGCCGGACTCCGCTATCTGCGGCTCGACGGCTCGACGCGCGACCGCGCTGGCGTGGTCTCCGAGTTCCAGTCTCAAGATGGGCCACCTGTGTTGCTGATCTCGCTCAAGGCGGGCGGTACCGGGCTCAACCTGACCGCCGCGGATCACGTGTTCCTGATGGATCCGTGGTGGAACCCGGCCGTGGAAGATCAGGCGAAAGACCGCGCGCACCGCATCGGCCAGGAGCGGCCGGTGATGGTCTATCGAATGGTCGCGAAAGACACGGTCGAGGAACGGATCCTGGCGCTTCAGGAGAAGAAGCGAGCCCTCGTGGACGTCGCGCTCGGTGAGGCCGGCGCGGCCGGAGCGCTGACGCGGGATGATTTGCTCGACTTGCTTCGATGAGGTTGGGGCTAGCAGCCGTCAGCAGGAGAAGGGGTACGGAAGTTCAGGCCAAACGCGGCCACTCCCTTCTCCCGATTCCCCTCCCCAGCGGATAGCTGATGGGCCGCCCTGCGTGGCCGGATATCACACCGCAGGGTAGCTTTGCGCCGCCCTCTGCCATGAACGACAGCGATTGGTTGGTCTCCTTCTCCAGAGAGCTGCGCCGGGTCGACGACTACGCCGCGCTCGTCGAGCTCGTACGGCGCGAGCTCGCTTCGCGGTTCGGGCTCAGCAACGCCTGGCTGTACGTCTTCGAGCGCGAAGAGGATCAACAGGCCGTGTTGGTGGCAGCGGCAGGAGCCAAGGCCGAAGCCATCGAGCGCGAGCTGCCGATCGCGCCGCTCGCCGGGGACTGGCTGGTTCAGGCGCTGCGCCGCGACGAGGGACCGATCGTGATCCCGGACGCGCTCGGGATGCCGGAGAACCCCGAGGTCTCACGGCGCCTCGAGAACCGCACCGTGGTCAACATGCCGATCGGCGTCGTCGACCACGCGCTCGGATTTCTGGGCGCTGGCACCTTCGGCGCCGAGGGCCCGGTAACGATCGATGCGCGGGCCGTGGCGCGCTTGGTCGAGCTCGCCAACATCGCCTCGGTGGCGGTGGCGCGCCTCGTGCTCCGCTCGCGCGACGTGGCGCGGCTGCAGCTCCAGTCCCGCCTCGCGCAGCGGCAGCGACTCGAGAGCCTCGGCTTGCTCGCGGGCGGCGTCGCTCACGACTTCAACAACCTGCTCACGGTGATCCGCGCCGGCGTCGGTTTCTTGAGCAACACCACGCTCAGCGACGAGCAGCGCAAAGACGTGACCTTGATCGGCAACGCTGCCAACCGCGCCGCCGCTCTCACCCAGAAGCTGTTGGTGCTCGGGCGACAGGAGCCGCCGAACTTCGAGAGCGCCGACGTCAACGACGTCGTGCGCGACTTCTTGCGTTTGATCGAGCGCGTGCTGCCTGCGCAGATCCAGACCGACTTCGTGGCTGGCAGCGGCCTGCCCAAGCTCTGGCTCGACCCGCACCAGCTCGAGCAGGTGCTGATGAACCTGTCGTTGAACGCGCGCGACGCCATGCCGCGCGGCGGCCGCTTGAAGATCGAAACTCAACAGGTCGTGGTGAACGGCGAGTATCGTCGCGCGCACCCGTGGGCAAAGCCGGGTCGCTACGTGTTGCTGACCGTAGCGGACAGCGGCACCGGCATGCGTCCCGACATCGCCGAGCGCGTGTTCGAGCCGTTCTTCACGACCAAGCCGAAGGGAGAGGGAACGGGGCTCGGCCTCGCGGTCGTGTGGGGCATCATCCATCAGCACGGCGGCATGGTGCATTGCTACTCCGAGCCCGGGCTCGGCACGTCGTTCAAGATCTACCTGCCCGCTGCCGAGGTCGCGGCGGCCGACGTGGGCAACAAGCTCACGGGCGCCGTGCCGCGCGGCAGCGAGCGATTGCTGGTGGCCGACGACCAACCCGAGGTCTTGTCGATCCTCTCACGCTTGCTGAGCGCCTCCGGCTACGCCGTGACCGCCGTGACCAACGGCGCCGAAGCGGTGGAAGCCGCGCGGCGAGAGCTCTTCGATCTCCACCTGCTCGACGCGATCATGCCCGTGATGAGCGGCCGCGAAGCTTGCGAACGCATCCTCGCCGAACGCCCGAACGCGCGCTTCCTGTTCCTCAGCGGCTACGGCGGCGACGCGCTCCCCCAGGCCTTCATCAAGCTCCACGGCATCGAGTTCATCGCCAAGCCGTTCGATCCCGACGCGCTGCTCCGCGCCATCCGTGCCAACCTCGACGTCGACCCCACCCTCTAAAAGTCGTGGGGAGCTTTCGTCGCCAAGGCGCCAGGGAGCGCCAAGAGTCGCCAAGGATTTTATGGGGTTCGCGCTGCTCGACGGGGCGCGCGATCAAAAGAGACGGCGCGCAATGATTTGGGGTGCGCTCTGCGTGACGAAGCGCTCGATCAAAAAAAAAGAGCGCTCAAAGGTTTTCCTGCGCTTGCTTCGACAGGCAG
>JAICQO010000117.1 GCA_025937835.1 Polyangiaceae bacterium | reverse complement strand
TCGGACGATCCACAGCTCGCGTCGTTCGGAGTGCTGAAGCAAGGCACCGTCAACATGGTGCGCGTGCGGAGCGGCTTCATCGGCAACTCCCTCGGCTTCGGCGTCCGAGCGCCGGTGACCGACACGATCACCTCGAGCGCTTACATTCAGTTCTGGACGTTCGTGGAGAGCCCGAATCGGAACATCGGCAACCCGAACCCCGCGGATCTGAAGCTCGCCTACGCCCAGATCGAGGGGCAGTTCGGCACCGTCAGCGCCGGCAGGCTGCGGGGGCTCTTTTCTCGGGGCGCCACGGACATCAACGCCAAGTACGCGCACGGCTACGGGGTGGGCTTCCCCTACTCTCTCGACTCGAACGGTCCCACGCGCGGCATGATCGGCTTCGGCGTGATGGGCACGGGTTGGGCCGGTAGCGTGCAGTACGCCACCCCCAGGTTGCTCGGCTTCCAGCTGACGGCGGGCTTGATGGACCCGATCGTCAACCAGGCCGCACGGTTTACGCGGACCAAACTGCCGCGTGGAGAGGCCGAGCTCCGCTACAAGCTCGAGTTCGGCAGGGATGGCCTGATCGAGCCGTTCGTCAACGGCATGTATCAGAAGCTCTATCGCGACGGCTATTGTGATCCGAACGCCACTCCCGAGCCTGGCTTCTGCGAGACGCAGGCGTTTGGTGTCGGTTATGGCGCCCGCTTCGAGTACGGCCCGTTTCGGCTCGGCGTGGCGGGTCATTTCGGGGATGGCTTGGGCCTCGCGCGAGCGCTCGAGGTGAGCACCGCGTCCACCGACGTGACCGACCACCTGCGCAGTTTCGACGGGTACTACGCGCAGACGCAGGTCGCCCTCGGGCGCTTCGACGTCTTCGCGGGCGCGGGCGTGGTCCGGGTTTTCCTCACCGAGCACGACAAGAGCGCTCGCATCAATCACCCGTTTCAACCGGGGGTGACGGTGCCCGAGTACAGCTTGATCAAGGACCAGTTCGGCATCAACGCCGGCGCCGTCTTCCACTGGACGGACTCCGTGCATTTTGCGATCGACTACTTCCGAGCGCAGCTCGACTGGCAGCTCGGCGAGCAGCAGGTGCTCCATGCCACGAACGCCGGCATGACCTTCACCTGGTAAGGCTCGGCGGGTCGCCGGCGTCAGGCAGCGCCGCGCATTTCGATCGGAACGAACTTCGGCGCCAACAGGTGCGAGGTCGCAAAGGCCAGTAGATAGGCAACCCCGCAGAAGCCGAACAAAAACGCGTAGCCACTGGTGACGTCGTTAGCGGCGGTAAAACGGTCCAGCACCTTGCCGGCCACGATCGGAAACAGGATGCCGCCGACCGAGCCCGCCATGCCGCCGATACCGACCACGGAGGCGACCGCGTTGTTGGGGAACATGTCTGAGACGGTCGTGAACAGGTTCGCGGACCAGGCTTGATGGGCCGCGCCCGCGAGACCGATCAGCAGCACGGCGCCCCAATCCCCCACCTCGGTGACTGCCAGGATCGGCAACACCAGCACCGCGAACGTGAACATCGCCGTTTTCCGAGCGCGGCTGACCGAGAACCCGCGCCGCGTCAGATAGCCGGCAAACCAGCCGCCGATGATGCTGAGCACCGTGACGATCGCGTAGATCGAGACCAGGTGGACCCAGCTGCTCTTGAGGTCGAGACCGCGCGTCTTCTTGAAATAGTCGGGCAGCCAGATCAAGAAGAACCACCAGACCGGATCGGTCAGGAACTTGCCGATGACGAACGACCAGGCTTGTCGGTAACGAAGGATCGTCAGCCACGGCATCTTCGGCTGCTGCACCTGCGGAGCGCTGGCGTCGACGTCGCTCTGGATCAGCGCCGCCTCGTCCGGTGACAGCCTGCTCTTCTCGGGCACTTCGTACACGACCATCCATAGCCCGAGCCACAGAAAGCCGACGAGGCCTGCCGCGACGAACGCCGATTGCCACCCGAAGCTGAGGGCGAGCAACGGTACGACCGCGGGTGCCACGATCGCGCCGACGTTGGCGCCGGAGTTGAAGAGCGCGGTCGCGAGCGCGCGCTCCTTCTTGGGGAACCAGAGCGCGACGGCCTTGATCGCCGAAGGGAAATTTCCGCCCTCTCCGAGGCCGAGCGCGACGCGCGCCCGAAAGAACCCGCCGACGCTACCGGCGAACGCATGAGCCAGCGCCGCGAGGCTCCAGGCCGCGATCGAGACCGCGTAGCCGATCTTCGTCCCGAAGCGATCGACGAAGCCGCCGAACAGCAACAAGCCGACCGCGTAAGATGCTTGGAACGCCGCGTTCACTTCGCCGAACTCGGCGTTCGACCAGTGCAGTTCGTTGTCCAGGATCGGCTTCAGCAGCGAGAGGATCTGGCGATCGAGGTAGTTCACCGTCGTCGCCAAGAACAACAAAAAGCAAATGAACCAGCGGCGTCGCCCGTTGAGCATGTCGAAGCGTGCGGAGGATACACAAGCTCGCGCGGCTCGCTCTGGTATTTCCCGTCTTACGTTGTCATCGAGAGCCAGAACGCGATTGGAGCTCACGAAATGCGAACAACCGGCGCCCGCCAACTGCGGCGGAGCTGGGCATGGGCCGTCGACTCGATAGGCAAAGTGCGGCCGCAGACCCTCGACACGAAACCCTGAAAAAGCCCGAGTTCCAGCCGGGCGTTTGACCCGACCGGGCTCGCGTGCGTGCATTCCGCGGTGCACCGCGCCTGGATCCGTGCGTTCTTCGCCATCTTTTCTTGCGTTTTAGTGTCTTCGGCCACGGCGTTCGGCGCCCCCGATTGCACGTCCGAAAATCTGCTGGTTGGAAAGCAGCCGAGCGCGCGCGCTGGCGTGATCGGCAACGCTGCCCTCGTCACGGACGGGCGCGTGGCGCGAGACGGCACGCCCTGGGACGACGCCGCGGCCGTGACGCTCGAAGAGCACGGCACGCTGACCTTCGACCTCGGGGAACCGAAGCGGATCACGGCGCTTTATCTGCAGGCCGACGCGAACGACACCTACCAGGTGACGGGCTCGCTGGTCGGCACCGAGGGCAGCTTCGAGCGGATGGCGGAGCTCGAGGACATGTCTCGGGCGGGTCACGGGCTGCGGCCGCGCGCTGTCGCGATCCCTCCCGCGAGCGTGCGCTTCGTGCGGATCGGCGACGGTCGCGGCGACGGCGCCTACTCGATCTCCGAGTTCGCCGCGTATTGCGAGAAGCCGCAGGCGTTCCCTCCCCCGTTCCCGACGGCAGGTCCGAGCGCGACCATTCAGCGGCCGAAACCCGAGATCGAAAAGAGCACCCAGAGCGTCGCGAACGCACTGTGGATCGCAGCGGCGGCGCTCCTGGCGTTGGTCGGCGTCGGCGCCGGCTTCGCCAAGAAGCAGCGAAAAAAGCCCGACGCCAAGCGGGAGGGCGGCAGCCAGACGCACCGCGCGCTGCTCGGGCTGTTCGTCGCGAGCGGCTGCGCGGCGCTGATTTACGAGTGCGTGTGGCTACACCTGCTAAGGCTCGTGATCGGCGCGTCGGCGCTGTCCGTCGGCATCGTGCTCGCGAGCTTCATGGGCGGGATGTTCCTCGGGAGCCTGTTGTTCTCGCGCTTCGTCCCGCAGGACAAGGACGCGCTGCGTGTCTATGCCTGGCTCGAGCTCGGGATCGGCGCGTTTGGTTTGGCGATGCCGCTGATCTTGCCCGCAGTGCGCTCGGTGTACGTCGGCCTCGTGGGGTACGGCGCGCTCGGGATCGCGCTGCGCGCGCTGATCGCCGCCGCGCTGCTGCTCCCGCCGACGGCGCTGATGGGCGCGACGCTGCCGGCGATCGCACGGCGCTACGCGTCGGAACGCCGCGGGCTCTCCGAGCTCACGGGGCTGTATGCGGCGAACACGCTCGGCGCCGTGCTCGGGAGCCTGGTCTCGGCGTTCTACCTGCTCGCGGTCTGGGACGTGTGGATCGCCACCTTCGCCGGCGTACTGCTCAACACCGCCGTGGGTCTGACTGCGTTGCGGCTGTCGCGCCTTGCTGCGGCGGAGGGAAAACACCCAAAAAACCCCGCAGAAATCCCGGAAAAGCGCCGGGTGACGCCGGCTGCGCTGCGCGCGGTGTGGCTGGCCATCGGCCTCTCCGGCCTCACGGCGCTCGGGGCGCAGGTGGTGTGGACGCGGCTCCTGACGTTGCTCTTCGGCGCGACGGTCTACGCGTTCGCGATCATCCTGGCGGTGTTTTTGGCAGGGCTCGGCATCGGAAGCGCCGCGGCGGCGCGCTGGCTGCGGCGCGGGCTGAACCCATTCCGCGGGCTCGCGCTGAGCCAGCTGTGTCTGGTGCCGGCCTTGTTCTGGGCGGCGTACCTGTTGTCGCGCGTGTTGCCGTACGCCTCACCGCCGGCGATCACGCCGATCGCTTCTTTGCACGGCTTTCACGTGTTACGCGCGCTGGTGGTGGTGTTGCCCGCCACGGTGCTCTGGGGAATGAGCTTTCCGTTCGCGCTCGCTGCGGCCGGCTTCGGCCAGCGCGATCCGGCGGAGGCCAGCGGGCGCGTCTATGCCGCGAACACGATCGGCGCGATCGTCGGGGCGCTCGGCGTGAGTTTCTGGCTGATCCCCGCGTTTGGCACGCGCGTGGCATCCCAGGCGCTGGTGTTCGGCGCGGCCGTGTCGGCAGCGCTGCTGTTTTACACGGTGCGACGGGAGGCAAAGGGCTCGGCTGTGGCGCACAACGCCGGCCTCGCTCGGCGGCTGGCACCGGCCTGGGCGCTCGCCGTCGGTGCCCTGGGCGTCGCCGCGATGCCCGGGGTCTCGAAATCGTTTCTCGCCCACGGGCGCTACGTGTGGTGGGTCGATCCGGCCGATCAGTATCCGTACGTGAGCGAGGGCGCGGCCTCGACCGTGGCCGTGCACATCGCCCCCGACGGCCACTACAACTTTCACGTCTCGGGGCGGGTCGAGGCCACCAACAACCCGAACGATCTTCGGCTCGAGCGCCTGCTCGGGCACCTCTCGGCGCTCGCGCATCCGCGCCCCAAATCCGTGCTGGTAGTCGGGCTCGGCGGTGGCGTGACGGCCGGCGCGCTCACGCTGCACCCGGAGATCGAGCGGATCGTGATCTGCGAGATCGAGCCGCGCGTGGCGGGCGCCGCACGCCAGTTCGCACCCGAAAACTACGATCTACTATCGAACCCGCGCGTGGAGCTGGTGTTCGACGACGCGCGCCACTTCCTGTCCACGACCGACGAGCGCTTCGACGTCATCACCTCGGATCCGATCCACCCGTGGGTGCGCGGCAACTCGGTGCTGTTCTCGCGCGAGTACTACGAGATCGTGAAGAGCCGGCTCGAGCCGGGCGGGATCGCCACGCAGTGGGTGCCGCTCTACGAGACCAGCGAAGAGGCGATCCGCATCCAGATGCGCACCTTCACCAACGCCTTTCCGAGCGGCACGGTCTGGAACTCGGCGTTCAGCGGGCGCGGCTACGACGTGGTGTTGCTCGGGAGGGAGCAGCCGCTGTCGCTCGACCTGACGGCCACGCAGGCCCGGCTCGCGGATCCCAGGATCGCGCAGTCGCTGCGCGACGTGAGGATCAATAGCGTGACGGATTTGTTCGCGACCTATGCGACGCGCGGTCCGGACATGGAGCGCTGGCTCGAGGGGACGGCGGTGAACCGCGATTTCAGCCTGAGGCTCGAGTACATCTCGGGCCTCGCGCTGAACGCGCGCGAGGCGGACCCGATCTACGAGCACATGGTGGCAAACCGCACGTTCCCCGAACGGCTGTTCGTTGGGCCAACGCCGCTCGTGAACGAGCTGCGCGCGCGCATCCTGCGCGGCCCACGGCGCGCCCGCTGACGAGGCGTTTTCCCTGGGCAGGCGCGGTGGCATACTGCCCAGCCCCATGTCAGCGGACCGAGTCGGAACCGACACTCCTCCCCCGCCGGTGCGCGTCGCGCCCCGATTCCAGAACTACGCCTGGGGCGACACGCGGTTCATCCCCGAATTCTACGGGGTCGAGTCCAATGGTCAGCCTTTCGCAGAGGCGTGGCTCGGCGCGCACGCGGTGTTCCCGTCGCAAGCCGGGAGCAACGGCGAGCACAGGCCGCTGAACGAGCTGATCGACGAGGACCGCGCGCAGTGGCTCGGCAGTGAGGCCGCGCAACGCTTCGAGGGGCTGCCTTATCTGCTCAAGGTCCTGGCCGCCGCTCGCCCGCTGTCGATCCAGGTCCACCCCTCGCTGTCTCAGGCGACAGCCGGCTTTCAACGCGAGAACGCCGCGGGCGTCCCGGTCGACGCTCCGCATCGCTGTTACCGCGACATCAACCACAAGCCGGAGCTCGTCGTCGCCCTGTCGCGGTTCTACGCCGTGTGCGGCTTCCGACCCGATTCGCAGGTCGCCGCCGTGCTCGACGGGCTGCCGCCGGTGCTGGCCGGGCTGCTACCCGCCTTCGACTCGAAGCCGGGCTGGCTGCGCCGCTTGGTGACGACCTACCTGACGCTGCCGGACGAGCTGCTCTTGCCGGCGCTCGGCGCCTGGATCGCCGAGCTCGAGGCCTGGCCGGAGACGCTGAACCGGAGTCATCCCGAGTATTGGGTGCTCGAGAGCCATCGGCTATTTTCCCACGAAAACCGGCCGGATCGCGGGCTCCTGTTGCTGATGCTCTTGAACCTGGTCGTGCTCGAGCCGTGGCAAGGCCTGTTCTTCGGAGCCGGCGTGCCGCACGCCTATCTCGAAGGCTCCGCGCTCGAGGTGATGGCGAGCTCCGACAACGTGCTCAGGGGCGGCCTGACCGGCAAACACGTCGACGTGCCCGAGCTCTTGCGCGTGGTGCGGTTCGAGAGCGCGCCTCCGTTCGTGATCCGGCCGAGCGAAGCCGACGAAGCGCGGTTCGTGTACCGAACCCCTGCGCTCGAGTTCGAGCTCGAGCGACACGCCGTCCACAGTGGCTCCACGTTGGCCGGCGCTGCGCGCGGGCCCGAGCTCTTGCTGTTCGTCGCGTCGGAGCCCGAGGCGCGGCTCGATCTCCGCTCGGGGGAAAGAACGCTCGAGCTGTCGCGCTCGGAGAGCTGCCTGTTACCGGACGGAACCGGCTACGAGCTTTCCGCGACGGGGAGGGGTAACGTCGTGCGCGTGACTATTCCGGAGCCGACAGCCCCCTCGTTTCGTGGCCGAACGCCCACCGAGCTCGCCTTCGGCACCAGCGGTCTCCGCGGCCTGGTGAGCGACATCACCGATCTGGAGGCCTACGTGAACGCGCGGGGCTTCCTCGACTACCTGCTCGAGCTGGGCGAGCTCGAGCCCGGTGGTCAGGTCGTGCTGGGCGGCGATCTGAGGCCCAGCACCGACACGATCGCGCGCGCCGTCGCTCGGGCCGCGCAGGATCTGGGTCTGTCCCTGATCAACGCGGGGAAGCTCCCGACGCCGGCGCTCGCCCTGTACGCGCTCGAGAAGCGCCTGCCCGCGGTCATGGTCACGGGCAGCCACATCCCGTTCGACCGCAACGGCATCAAGTTCTATCGACCCATCGGCGAGGTGACGAAGCAGGACGAGACGCCGATCCTGCGCGCGGTCGCCAACGCGCGACGCTCGGAGTACCTGCGCGACGCCGAGTCGTCGAGCTTCGACGACTCCGGCATGCTGCGCGAAGGGCAGGCGCCCGAGCTCCCCACGGTCAACGACGAGCCCCGCGAAGGCTACTTGGCGCGCTACCTCGGCTTCTTCGGAACGGACGCGCTCCAAGGCTTGCGGGTAGTGGTGTACCAACACTCGGCGGTGGGCCGCGATCTGCTCGCCGAGCTATTGGAGAAGCTCGGCGCGGTGGTGCACCCGATGGGCCGCACGGAGACGTTCGTCCCGATCGACACCGAAGCGATCTCGGACGAAAAGCTCGACGAGCTTCAAGAGCTCGCCAACGAGGCCGAGCGCCGCTTCGGCGCGATCGATGCGATCGTCTCGACCGACGGCGACAGCGATCGCCCGCTCGTGCTCGGCGTCGATCAGGATCGGCGCGTGCGCTTCATCCCCGGTGACGTGCTGTGCCTCCTGGTTTGCGACGCGCTGAAGGTCGACGCGATCGCCGTTCCGGTGAGCGCCACCGACGCCATCGACCGCTTCTTCGAGAGCAAGCTCGACGTCGCGCGCACGAAGATCGGCTCACCGTGGGTGATCGCGGCCATGTCGAAGCTCGAGGGAGAGCGCCGCGTCGGCTTCGAGGCCAACGGCGGGTTCCTGGTAGGCTCGGAGATAGTCTCTGGCGAGCGCCGGCTCGCTCCGCTGCCGACCCGCGACGCCGTGCTGCCGATCGTCGCAGTGCTGAGTCTTTCCAAGGAGCGGCTGACGTCGCTGCCGAAGCTGCTCGAAGCGCTTCCCCAACGCTTCGGGCGTTCGGGGCTGATCGACGTCGAGCCCGAGTCCTTGAAGGCGCTGTCGCGGCAGTACGATCTGAAGGATCCGAGCGTGACGCGCGTGCGCTTCGAAGGCTCGCAGACCTTCGTGACCAACGCCGAGGGCGAGTGGGAAGCGCACGGCACGCTGCTGCTCCGCGCGGCCGGGCTACGCGCCAGCCTCACCCGCCAGTTCCGCAGCGATCTCGGCTTCAGCGAGCCTCGCAGCATCGATTTCACGGACGGGATCCGGGTAGGCTTCGACAACGGCGAGATCGCCCACGTGCGTGGCTCCGGCAACGCGCCGCAGCTCCGCATCTACGCGCTCGCGGACTCGGAGGGCCGCGCCAAGGAGATCGCCTCGGCATGCCTGCGAAAGCCCGACGGCGTGCTGTTTTCCTTGCTGGAAGACGCACGCGCGAGAGAGTTCCTCGCGGCGGTGCAACACAACGTCACGGCGACCGAGGCACTGTTTTCGGAGGGCGCCCCGCCGGCCTTGCTCGGCACGGTATCCGGTTCTCGAGCAGCTCAGCGCTTCTGGCAGCACGCGCTCGATCGGATGAAGGAGCCGTTCCGCGCCCGCGCGGTCGAGTCATTTTGCGAAGATTTGCCGGTGAACCAGGCCTTTGGCCTGCTCTTGCTGTGGCAGCGGCTGCGACCGAAATTCGAGGCCGGCACAGGAGCGCTGGTCGCGTTCGTGTTCGGCGAGGGCACGCGCTCGACGCCCTTCACCGAGACGGACAACGGCCAGAAGCCGGCCATTCGCTCGTTCGCGGCGCTCGGACCGGGCAAACCCAGGCTGTCGATGGTCGAGCTCGCGCTCCGCTACTTTGCACCGGTCGAGGCTTTTCTGCGGCGTTCGGGCTTCGACGGCGTGGTCGTCAAATGGGGCGACGAGGTGCAAATCCCGACGCGCTCGTTGTCGGGCACGGACCCGCTGTTCGACGGCGCCGACGTGGTGCGCTTCGTGTCGCGGCGGGCGATGACCGACGACGAAGCCCGCAACAAGGACTGGGTCGGCTTCGACGCCGACGGCAAGATCACGACCTTCGTTCCGCGCCGTCCGCTCGAACAGATGCAGGCCCTCGCGGAGCGCGGCTTGCTCGAGAAGCGCGGCGACACGCTGTACGGCGGGATCAACCTCGGCTCGATCGCCGTCTCTCGCGTCTTGCTCGACGCGCTGCTCGCCGAGTTCGAGAGCGAGGTCCTCGACCCGAGCGCCCAGCGCAGCCGGCGGCCGGACCTGGACCCGCAGTTCTTCACCGCGCTCACGCTGGCCGCGATCCGCGATCCGGAGGCGCGCGCCGAAGCCTGGCGGCTCGCCTGCAGCGAGATCCCGAAGCTCGTCGAGATGGAGCAGAACCTGCCGGGCGTGTTCGAGCGCCTGACGGCCGTGCTCGAGCGCTTCGAGGCCGACCAGGGCCGCCCCGCGAAGTTCGTGGTGCTCGATTTCGTCGATCAGTACTGGGGCGACGTCGGCCAGCACCGGCAGATTTACGACTTTTACATGGCGCTCGCGGCGCGCTCGGCCGAGGGCTCGATCGCGCGCGCCCTGGCCGGGCTCGGCGAGCGGCGCGATCGACAAGGCAACATCCTCGCTGGCAACACCCAGCTCGGCAGCGATGTTCAGGTAGAAAACTCGGTGCTGATCGATTGCGAGATCCAGGCCGGTCACATCCAGGACTCGGTGTTGATCGGCACGCGGGCACGCAGCGTCCGCGCGGATCGCGCCTTCGACGTCGAGAGCGTCGTGGACGAGCTCGTGCTCGCGGCGCGCGCCGGCTCCTACAAGGTCGTGAGCCCCGAGCCCGTGGCCGTCGCAGCCGGCGAGCGCGTCACCACGCTGTTCCTCCCGACCGGCGAGGTGCACCTGATGCGCGTCCACGAGGACACGGATCTGCGCGACAAGGCCGCGACCTACGACGTGCCGATCCACGGCAACACGCTGAGCTTCCGCGAGGCTCACGAGCGCATGTCGAGCGGCGAAGCCGAGCAGCTCCTCGAGCGTCGCGAAAAGGCGAGCGCGGGCGTGCTTTCCCGGCGCGGCTAAACTCGAAGATCCGCTGCGCCCGAAGCCGCGAGGGCTATTGCGAGTGCAGTTCGGATCTTCATGGCGGATCTAGGTCGCGTCCAGGCGCGGGGTGCTGCGGATTTCCATGTCGCGGGAGGTGTCGGCGTTCCACACCCAGTACCAGCGCTCGTCATCGGAGACGAGCGCGGATGTCCAACCGGGAGCGAGAAGGTCTCTTCGCGTTTCGGAGCAGGCGTCGGTTCGGCAAACAGAGATCTCTGTCGCGTTCCACGGCTCGACACCGAACCCGTAGGTGCGTGCCGCGAGCTCTCCCCGGTACACGCTGAATCCCGGGATCGGCCGGTTGCCATCGAAGATCACCTGTCGCGGCCCGTAGCCTCGCAGTGGCCAACGCGCAATGGCACAGAACCCGCCTGTCTCGCACCGCCCTTTTTGAGAGGCATAAATCCAGTCTCCATCGATCGCCACGTCTCCGACGGATGCTTCGAAGTCGACTGAAGTTTCTGCCGCTGGGGGATTGCCGAGTGTGCGCGATTCTTCCCCCAGCTCGAGCAACTCGAGCGTGGACACGTCCCCGGAAATCCGCCGGACGTTGTCGCCTTCCTGCAAGATGGTCACCTCCTTGCTGCGCAGGATCTTGTGGACGCGGATGCCGGCCAACAGCAGCGCTGGCCCGCTCTCGCAGTCCGGCAACGCGCAGCGGTACACGGCGTTGTCGTTGCCGTGCGACCACTCGATGGAGTCCGCTTCGAAGTGGCAGCCGCCAATGCCGTCGCGCAGGCCGTCCAGCCTGAATTGCACCCTACAGTCCGGTAGCGCACACGTGATGATCGCGGGTCGCTCGCCGCGCTCCGCGATGCCGAGCCGGCCGTCGAAGACCTGCAGGGTATCGATGGTGTTCTGCGTCTCGTAGACTACCTTTGCCGTCTTGGCGCAGTCCGTCTTCTCGCAGCGCATCAAGTCCGCGGACCGGCCGTGCCCCGCGCTATGCTCGACCGGGAAGTACAAGTAGTCGCCGGCAATCGCGAGCACCTCGGTGTGGTTGGCCGCATCGCCTTCGCGGTAGACCAGGTCACCGGACGCCCCCATGGAAGTGGGCGCCCCGTCCTTCTCCTCCGAGCCGCTGGGCTCCGGCGCGGCGTCTCCGCCGAGATCGGCCTGGCCGCAGCCAGCGGCGGCGAGCGTTGATGCGATCAAAAACGTCCATCGGTTCATAGCGCTACCCGGTTGATTTGATCGATGTCAGATGGAAACAACTGCTCGGACCAGTAGAGGTAGCCGTCGCTGACGACGACGGAGCCGAGTGTGCCCGTCTGGGGAGCGAGTTCGCTGGGCTCGTCGTCGTCGTGGAGTCTCATGAACATCGATGCCTCGGGTACCGAATTGACCCAAGCCACGCCTTCGGGAGCGGCCTTGACGACCGTGGGCCAACGCTGCGCGACGGCCCGTACTTCGCCCGAGCCGCACGCTCCCGAGAGCGGACAACGCTTCACCTCGCCCGTCAAGATGGCCGTGGCAAAGTGAATGCCCTCTGCGTCGACGTCGAACAGCGAGAGCGGGAACGGTGAATCGTATAGCACCTCTTGTTCTCGGCCGTCCTTTCCCCAACGAACTATGCGTCGACCGCCGTGCGCGTATATCCACTCACCGAACGCCACGAGTTGATCGCCGCCTCCCGTTGGCGAAGGCAGTTCCATCTCGTTCGGGTGCGGAGGCTCGGCGGTGGGACACCCCGCGTGCGAACAGCGGACCAAGCGCTGCGCCCCGTCGAGCCAATAGACGAAGTCCGCGTCGGCGGTGATCAGCGACGTCGTGTCCAGCCAGCCGACAGTTCGTGGACCACGTGGACAGCCATCGATCGAACAGGCCACGACCCTGACTCCCAATTCGGCCGTATCGACCCAAAACAATTCGGACGACGACACGACGAGCGACTGGAAACTGGGCGAAGGGGCGGTCTCGCGCCACAGCGTTCGCCGTTCGTTCGTGCAGTCGTCTACCGCGCAGGCCACGAGCTCCGTCGTCAATTCGAAGCCGGTGCGGGTGCCCACGAGAGCGTACAGCGTGCCGTCGTCGACGGTGAAGGTGTGCACCTTGCGCTTGCCGCTATAGAGCGTCGTCACGGCTTCCGTGCTCGCCTCGTCCTCGGGCGGTCCGCCCCAAGTCTCGCCTGCGTTGTCGCCGAGGCTCGCCTCGCCACCGCAAGCCGCGAGCATCAGGGTGCCCGCTGCGAAGGTTCGTGTGAGGGTCATCCAGGTGTTTTCGTGTCCGCGGCTGTCGATCCGTCACTCGAATCGAGGCCGTTCGAGAGCCGAGCAGCCGGCGAACGCTGAAAATTTCGCTCGTGAGCAGCCCGTCCGCCGCCGTGAAGCTCTCGGCAGCCGTCCACCGAGCAGCCGACGATCGTCTCGTTACCCTCCACCCAAAACAGCTCGTCGGGCGTGGCGATCGAGCCAAAGCGATCGTCTGGCTCCACGTCCGAGCCGAGGCTCGCTTCACCCGCGCAGCCGCCGAACGCCGACGCCGCCAGGGCGAGCCCGCAGATGCTTGCCCGAGCGCTTTCGCCGCCCATTCCGAGGACCATCGCTGAATCTCGTCGCTAGCGCCGAGGATCCGTCACTTCCGCTTCTCGAGCCGAAGCGTTTGCGAGTGCCGCCTCCACCGAGCGCCGCACCAAGCTCGACGGGAACCGCGCCTGAAACAGGGCGCCGCGGCGTCGCGCCTCTTCTTCGTGACCCATGCTCACCAGAGCATTGATCGCCATCGCTTCGCGTTCTTCCGAAAGCACTCCGCGCGGGTAGCGCCGCTCGTGCAAAGCCAACACCGCGAGCGCGCCCGAGGGTTCCCCGGCGGTCATCTTGGCGCGAGCGCGGTCGAGGAGACTGCGTTCCTGCGCCAGGTTCGAGACCGCAGTGATGGCGGGCGCTGCAGCGCTCGGTACCGAAGGCGGCGGGAGCGTGACCCGAGCCGGCTCGGGCGGCGGCAATTCGAGCTTCGGCGCAGCCGAAACCAGCGCAGACGGCACGAGCGAAGGTGCACTGCCTGCACCGTCACGGAACTCCTGAAACCCGACCAGCCCTGCCAGAGCCCCCACCGCGAAGGTTAGCGGGAGCGAAACCATCGGCGACAACACGCCGGAGAGCCCGCGGGGCGAACCGGGGGTGGATGGCGTCACGGTTTCTGCGGATGCCGCCCCCGCCAGCGTGCCCTGCAGACGCAGCGCCACGTGCTCGAACGCTCCCTCGGGCACGGGTTCGGGCCCGACCTCACGCAAGAGCTCGCACGGGTCCGACGGCAAGCGAGCGCGCGTCATCGTAGCCCTCCCAAAGAGCGAGCCAGACGTTGGACCGCCGTCTTGAACGCCGCGCGGCCGATGCGCAGCCGAGAATAAGCCGTGTTCACGTTGATACCGAGGGCCAAGGCCACGTCTGGCATGCCGAATCCGTCCATCTCGTGGAGCACCAGCACGGCGCGCTGTTCGAGCGGCAACTTGTGCAAGGCGCGGTGCACGAGCTCGCGCCGTTGTTGGAGCTCGACTTGCTCGTCGGCGCTGTGCGCCCCGTCGGGCAGCTCGGTGACTTCCTTGAAAACCTCGACCCGATGCCGGGCCAAGCGGCGATAGTTCGCCGACACTCCGAGCGCGATCCCGAATAGCCACGGGCGGAGCGGCCGAGTCGGGTCGAACAACGAAAGCTGCGCGTGCACGCGCACGAACACCTCGTGCGTCAGATCCTCGAGGTCGGCATCGTGCACGCCGAGGCGGCGTAGAGAGCCCCACACATAGCGAAACTCCTGCCGGAAGACCTGCGACGCATCGAGCGGAGCCGGTGAGGTGTCTGCGACTGGCAGGGGTTCGGCCGCCATTGCCGACTGTGGTGTCGAAGACTGGGTTTCCATCACAAGAAGCGCAGCGACAGGCTGAGCCCGAACTCGGTCGAAACCGGCGGTGGTCGCCAGGCGGTTTCTCCATTCAGGGTGAACGTCGGTCGGGCAAGGGCGGCGAGCAGGTCGGCGTGAGCGGCCAGCGACCAGCGCTCGTCGAGCGGGAGCTCGAACGCCAGGCGCATTCCGAGCCCAGCGTGGAGAACCGTTTCCGTCCGCGGTGCGCTTACCCCCTCGCCCTCCCCCCGGAACATCCCATACGAACCGAGGACGCACCCCAAAAACCGAGGAGATACCGCAGCACAGCCATAAAGGTTGCTCTGCCAGAGAGAGATCAGGACACGGGCGTCCCCTGCTTGCTCTTCGGGCACCGGCATGAGAGCGCCGGCCTCCACGCCCACTCGAAACCCTGCACGCTGGAAGCTGAGGCCGACCCGGCCTCCGGGGGACCCGCTCGGTAACGCCCCGATACTGCCGAACAACGAAGCATGCGCGCGAAAGCTCGAGGGCACCGTGCTGCGTATCCGAGCGGGAACGACGAGTTGGGGGCGCGCCAGCTCGACCCTGACCGGCTCGGGCTCGAGCTCGGGTTCGGGTTCGGGTTCGGGTTCGGGTTCGGGTTCGGGTTCGGGTTCGGCCGCCACCGGTTCTGGCTCTGGCCGAGCCGCGGCCGGGGCGGGTAACTGCATCGGATCGAGCGTGATGCTGATCGCCAGCGCCAACGCCAGGATCAGCTCGTCACAGTCCGAAGCGCGACCGACCACGTCGCGACTGCCGCGCAGCACTCCTGCGCCATCGACGAGCTCGGCGCGCGCTCGCAGTGCGCCGCCGCCAGCCGAGACCGTGGCGATGATCGTGTTCTCGCCCCAGATCGAGAACGGGTCGTGCCCCAAGCGGGCTTCGACAGCCTTTTGTAGGGCATCCTGATCCGGACAGGCGGCGGCTTCCGGCGTGCGGACGTACACGAGCCGGGTCGGAACGTCGGCGGCTGCAGGAGCCGAAGCAACGAACAGGGAGGCGCCGAGGCCAGCACACCACGACCGCTTCACCCAGCGCACGCCCAAGAATAGTCGCGAGCCTGCTCGATCCGTCACTTGGAGCGCGGCGGCGGCTCGGATTTCGCCGAAGCCGGGGGGGTTCCCGCGGAGCTCGCCTGCGACTCCGGCGGGCCGTCTTGCCCGCTTTTCGGGGACGATTCGGAGTTGGGGGCCGGGACGGACTTCGGCGGAGGCTCCGAGGTCGGGATTGGGAAGGACGTGGGCGGCGACAGCTCGGTGTCGGGGATCGCGGAGTCCGGCGGCAGGTCGGCCTTCAGCGTCGTTCCGGAACGCGGCTCACCCTCGCGGCCCTTCGCGACCACCTTCGAGTCGACCAGCAGGATCGGCACCGACTCGGGGGCGGGCTCCTCGGATGCCTCCGCTTTCGCGGCATCGGACGGCTCGGGAGCCGCGAGCTGCGAGGAAGCGACGGTATCAGGCAGCTCGGACTCAGGTGCGGCGTCGGGCTTCGACCTTTCCAGCGATTCGCTCAGCGAAACGGCGTCGGCGGACGACAAGACGACCGGCACCGAGCTGTCGGACTCGTCGATGGAACTCCGCGGTGAGAAGGGAGGGTTGTCCGGCCGCGTCGTCTCCGACTCCGGCGGAACGGTGGCGCGGGCGACGATGCCGCTGAGCGCGTTCCACAGCGCGCGGATCTGTGAAAAGCGGTGGTTGGGATCGATCGCCAGCGATTGCTCGACCCAGTCGTCGATGTCGGGCGGCAGA
This sequence comes from Polyangiaceae bacterium, assembly GCA_025937835.1. GTDB lineage: Bacteria > Myxococcota_A > Polyangia > Polyangiales > Polyangiaceae > PMG-095. The sequence continues at coordinate 547 of JAICQO010000117.1, read as the reverse complement.
TCCGGGCGAAATTGACGCAGGCTCGGACGCTTGGCCTCGGTGACCATTCGGTACAGGTCGTAGACCTTGGCCGCCTGAAACGGCGGACGCGCGGCGAGCGCGCGAAACACCACCGCCGCGAGCCCGTACACGTCCACCCGCGCATCGAGTCTATCGGGTTGCCCGCCCCAGGCCTCCGGCGCGATGTAAGACGGGGAACCTGCGACGTGACCCACGCGCGTCAAGCCGCGCAAAGACACGAACTTGGCGAAGCCGAAGTCCAGGAGCCGCACCTCGCCGGTCTTGGTGATGAAGATGTTGCTGGGTTTGATGTCGCGATGGAGGATGCCGGCGGCGTGCGCCGACTCGAGGGTCAGGGCGACGGGCGTGAGCAGATCCACGAGCTCCCCGAGGGCGAGCTGCTTCTGCCGGCCCTCGAGCTCCGCCAGGTAGTCTTCGAAGTCGCGGCCGTGGAGGCGCTCGAGGATCAGGCACAGCTCGCCGCGGTCGGACCATTTCTGGTCGAGGACGCGCACCGCGGAGGTGCCCACCAGCCTCACCATCGCGC
>JAICQO010000066.1 GCA_025937835.1 Polyangiaceae bacterium | reverse complement strand
CCTGGGGCTGGAGCAGGTCCCAAGGGTTTGGCTGTTCGCCAATTAAAGCGGTACGCGAGCTGGGTTTAAAACGTCGTGAGACAGTTTGGTCCCTATCTGCCGTGGGCGTAGGACACTTGAGAGGAGCTACCCATAGTACGAGAGGACCTGGGTGGACGTGCCTCTGGTGATCCGGTTGTCAGGCCTCTGGCATCGCCGGGTAGCCATGCGCGGAACAGATAACCGCTGAAAGCATATAAGCGGGAAGCTGGCCTCAAGACCAGGTGTCCCTGCCGCAAGGCACTAAAGGCCCCTCGTAGACTACGAGGTTGATAGGCCGGGTGTGGAAGTGCAGCAATGCACGGAGCTAACCGGTACTAATAGGCCGTGCGGCTTGACCTAAACCTAAGGCAAACATTGAAGTTGGTGGCCGGAGTCCGGGCGGACTGCGAAGTTTCGCAGTCACCACGAGCTCCCGAGTCCGCGAGCCTCGAGCGTCGGTAACGACGAGCGGAGCGCGCGTGAGCCGGAGCGGACTCTGCGCACTGTGTGCACCGAGTTGCTAGCAGCGCTGGATCTCAGCGCAGCTTTGGACGCCCAAGAATTTCCGGTGGCAATATCGAAAAGGTCATACCCGATCCCATCTCGAACTCGGAAGTCAAGCTTTTCGGAGCCGATGGTACTGCACGGGCAACCGTGTGGGAGAGTAGGACGCTGCCGGGCTAATCCAACAAGGGCCCAGAGGAAACTCTGGGCCCTTTCTTTTTGCTGCGAAACGGGCCGGCGGTTCGGCCGTGTCCAGCCGTTCGCGACGGAATCGCAGCTTCAGGGTCACTGCGCAACAGAGCCAATGAGAACGCGTAGCCCGGGATGGTTCCTCCTACTGGCGCTGGCCGCTTGCTCGTCGGAATCCGGGAACCCAAGTGATCCCGGCGGCACGGGCGGCACCGGCACGGGTGGCGTAGCGACCAGCACCGGTGGCGTTCGAGCGAGCGGCGGCAGCCTCTCCGTCGGCGGCTCGACGGGCGGTGCGCCGACGGGCGGGAGCTCGACGGGCGGTGCGAGCACGGGCGGCGTCACGGCGTCGGGTGGTGCGCAACCGACGGGGGGCGCTGGTTCCGGGGGCGGCGGGGCCGCGAACCTGGGCGGCGCGGCGGGCGGAGGGCAGGCCGGATCAGGTGGCGGCGGCGCGCCCGCCGGTGGCAAGTCGAGCGCTGGAGCAGGCGCGGGCGGAGCCAGCGCGGGCGCTGCCGGAATGGGCGGCGCGGCTGGTGGCGGCGGCGGCAAGGCGGGCTTCTCTCCCTGCCCGGCTGATCCGATGACCCCCTGTGCGGTGCTGCCGCTCGGTGACTCGATCACCGAGGGCTTCGGGTCGTCCGGCGGCGGGTATCGCGTCGAGCTGTTCCGGCGCGCGGTCGCGGGCGGAAAGAACATCACCTTCGTGGGCTCGCAGCAGAATGGGCCGAACGAGGTAGACGGGCGGCCGTTCCCGCGGAAGCACGAGGGCCGCGGCGGCTACACCATCGACAGCGGTGGCGGCCACAACGGGATCTCGGGTCAGATCACGGCCCAGGCGCTAGCCGGTGGTGCCCACATCGTGCTGTTGATGATCGGCACCAACGACATCAACGGCAACGTGGACCTGAACGGCGCTCCGGGGCGCCTCGGCAAGCTGGTCGACGACATCACGATGCGGGCCCCGAACGCGCTGGTGGTGGTCGCGACCATCATCCCGATCGCCAACTCGGGAACGAATCCGAAGGTGATTGCCTACAACAACGCGCTGCCCGAGCTCGTGAGCACGCGGGCCGCGGCCGGCAAGCACGTGGTGCTGCTCGACAACTACGCGCTTTTTGCGGCGAACCCCAACTACGCCAGCGCCTGGATGGGGGACTACCTGCACCCCAACAACGCCGGCTACACCGAGCTCGGGAAGGCCTTCTACGGCGCGATCGAGTCCGTGTTGCCCACCGCGCCGTAGTCGAAGCGACGCCGCTCAGTGCTGGTGCGCGTGTTCGATCGAGGCCCCGGGCCTCAGCGATTCGCGCTCGAACGACTTGGTGAGGCGCCGATCCAGCGAGAGCTCGCCGGCGCCCACGACCGAGATCACGGCCACGATCGCCAGCACCAGCGCCGACAGCTCGAGCGACTGGCTCGCGGCGAGCAGGCCTTCGCGCCAGTGCACTAGAAACACGGCGCCGAGCAGCACCGGAACCTGGAGGAACGCCGCCAGGCGAGTGCACAAGCCGAGCGCGAGCATCGCCCCGCCGCACACGTGCGCCGCGACCACGTAGTGGGTGACGATCATCGGCATCACCCACAGCCGCGAGTGTTCCATGTACTCGAGCAACGCTTCGGGGCGCGCGACGAAGGCTGCGCCGCGCACGATCAAAGCGACGCCGATGTAGATGCGCAACAGGTCGAGCCCGAGCGCCGGCCGATTCAGTCGCTTCCCGAGATCTTCGAAAGACATATCGAACCCTCCTGAGCAGACTGGCACGGGTCGCGCGCGAAGAGCCGCAGCGCGAAGCGTGTCGAGAAGCACTGAGTCTGCCACGCCGGCCGAGCGCCGGCGAATCTGGCGGGAAACCCGCAGAAATCCGCCGGCCTCGCAGCTGTCCCTGATGATCAGTACGCGTTCTTGTCGATGAACCCCTTCCAGAGCGTCATGGTCAGAATTTTCACGTCCAGCGCATAGGACCAGTTCTTGATGTAGAAGAGGTCGTGCTCGATGCGGCGGTCGAGTGAGGTGTTGCCGCGCCAGCCGTTGACCTGGGCCCAGCCCGTAATTCCGGCCCTCACCTTGTGGCGCAGCATGTAGTGGGGGATCTCCGTCCGGAACTTGTGCACGAACACGGGACGCTCCGGCCGCGGCCCCACGAGCGCCATGTCGCCGCGCAGCACGTTCCAGAGCTGGGGCAGCTCATCGAGGCTCGTCTTGCGCAGGAAGCTGCCGAACCTGGTGCGTCGCGTGTCGTTCTCTTTGCACCAGACGGCGCCGCTGGTCTGCTCGGCGTCCACGCGCATGGAACGGAACTTGAACATCTTGAAGCTCCGACCATCGAGCCCCATCCGCTCCTGCGCGTAGAAGATCGGGCCGGGCGAGGTCAGCTTCACCAGGGCTGCGATCAACAGCAGCAGCGGCGAGAGGATCACCAGCGCTGCCGCCGAGAGCGCCGCGTCGGTCGCGCGCTTGGCGAACGCACCCCAGCCCATCACGGGCGAGTCGTTGATGCGCACCACCGGCATGCCGTCGAAGTCCTCGATCTCGCAGCCCAGCGTGACGAAGCGGTGGATGTCGGGGACCACGCGCACGTCTACCGTCTCGTCTTTCAATAGCTCGAGCAGACCGTCGAGCTCGTTGCCCTGGGCCGGGGGCAGCGCGATCAGCACCTCGTCTACCCGGGTGCGGCGGATCACGTCGACCAGGCTCTGAAAATCTCCGAGGTAGGGTTTGCCGTAAATCTGCGTGCTGGCGGGGCCTTCTTCCGTGACGACGCCGCGCACGCGGAGCCCGAGCTCTGGAAACGCATCGAGGCGCTGGATCAGAGCTTTGAGCGCCTCCCCCTCGCCGACCGCGACGGCGTGCCGCAGGTTGTAGCCTCGCGCGCGCAGCTCGCGGAGCAGGGTGCGCAGCCAGAACCGGAAGGTCAACATCGCGACGCCGCCGATCAGCCCGAAGTAGATCAGCACCAGCCGCGAGTACCGGTACTCCTTGAACATGAACGTGAGCATCACGAACAGCAGCAAGGCGACGCCGTGTGCCTTGAGCACCTCTTGCAGCTCGGGAGCCGGCGCGAGCAGGCGCTTGGACTCGTAGACCCGCATCAGGCTGAACACGGTCATCCAGAGCACCGCCACCAGCGGGCAAAGCGCGGCATAGGTCGCGAATTCGGGCAAACCGCGGGTAACGGCGAGCGCCTGGATCGGCGGGGGCAGGTAGAAGCGCACCCAGTACGAGACCAACCACGCGCCGACGATGACGGTCGCGTCGGAGAGTCGGAACAAATGGCCAAAGGTATGGTGATATCGCTTCAGCATGGGGACCTCCATCTGAAACAACGCAGATAGAACTAATCCGTGCAGCGCTGGAAATAGCGAGTTACTGGCTTCGAGTCAGTGCGGCCGCAATGAGCGGCCGAGAGGACGATGTGTCCCCCGCGCGAGCCCAGAATTGCCTGGAAACAGCGAAAGTGCGCCGGATGAGCTGTGGAGCGAAAAGCGTGTTCGGTGCGTATTGCGTCTGTTCGAAAGCGGTGATTGACGTCGAGGAACTCGATGGTTCGGCGGGGACCGCCGAGGCCAGTGCGAAGTGCAATGGCCTCCTGCTCACTCACAGTGTGCTACTAGCTGACACTCCCGGGCAAGAAGTGTCAAGCAGGAAAAAGGCGCCGAACTGCGGGGGATTTCTCGCAGGCAGGCGATGTTTCCGCGATGTAAATGGGTTCTGACCAAGCACGCCTTCGAGTGGAGTTGCGCCGGGTTTTCGGAAGCAATTCCGGTGTTCCCGGCGCGTGTTCGAATTATTTCGCGCTCTGAACAACACGATTGCGTTGCTGAGTGACGGCTCTCTCGCGCGTTGCGACTATCGAGGAAAGCGCCTGAAATCCCTATAAATCCCGGCGGCCAGCGCGAGCGCGGATGGTCAGCTGGCCGGATCGGGGATGGGGCAGAATGGCAATCTTGTTTTTGGTGCTCAGCGCACGACAGTGGCAAAAGTCACTGGTTACCGTGCCATTTCACAGGGGTTACACGCGCGTCAAGCGTTCAATCCAGCTGGGTCGGTTGCTTCGCATACGGAACGGTGCAATGCCCGAGCGAGAGCGTCGATGTCCGGCAAACGACTCGCCATAACCCGAGGTGCCCTGCTGCCGGCCTGGTTCGGCGTCGCCGGCCCTCTGATCACGGCCGCGACGATCGCCGGGAATTCGACCGCACGCGCCGAGCAGCTCGGCTCGGCGGACGCGCGCGCGACGGCGGGTCCGTCGCAGCTCGACGTCTCGAAGCTACGGCTCACCTGGTCCGAGGAGTTCGACGGGCCTCTCGACGTCACTGCGTGGGGAACCGGTCCGAGCAAGCGGCCGAGCCGCTGGATCGCGCACACGCCGTGGAGCGGCGATTTCGGGGAGGCTCGCTTCGCGGACCCGAGAGCGGGCTTTCCGTTCACGCTCGAGGGCGGCACGCTCCGCATCGAAGCGCGCAAGAGCCCGGCACCCGCGATCCCAGGCATCCGCTCGTGGTCGAGCGGGTTGCTCGCGTCCGCCGACACGCGCGGTCGCGGCTTCGGGCAGGTGTACGGTTACTTCGAGGTTCGCGCCAAGCTACCGAGAGGTGCCGGGCTGTGGCCCGCCTTCTGGCTTGCCACGCAGCGCGACTTCAAGGACCCGAAGGGTGCAGCCGACGGACGCATCGAGATCGACGTGATCGAACACTACGGGCACAACGAAAAGGCCTACCATGCGTCGGTGCACGTCTGGTCGCCCAAGCCGCACCGGGCCATCACCCGGAAGATCCCCGTACCGAAAGGCGCCCTCTCTTCCGGTTTTCACAGCTACGGCGTGAAGGTCGAGCCACGCACGATCACGTTCTATTTCGATCGCCGCGCGGTCTGGGACACGCCCACGCCCGCCGAGCACAAGTATCCGCTGATCGTGCTCGTGAACCTGGCGCTCGGTGGGGGCTGGCCGATCGAGGAAGCACCGAGCCCTTCCTTCCTGTACATCGACTACGTGCGCGTTTACGCCGACACGAACGGCGCGGCATCGGTCGGCGCTCCCACGTCCTCTGCGGTGCCGGCCCCGTGAGCGCGCTCCCCGAGGCCGGGCCCTGCCCCGTCGACGTGGTCCTACGTGAGCACCGGAGCGCAGCGAAAACGAAGCCAAAACCCAAAATCGCCGGGCGTGGTGGAAGCTAAAGATACCGGGGATGGCGCCCCAGGGGCCGGGCCCTGCCCCGTCGACGTGGTCGTCACGACCTACGATCATGCCCGCTTCCTCGCCGAGGCACTCGCGAGCGTGCTCGGGCAAACCCGGAGCCCGGCGGCGCTGATCGTGGTGGACGACGGCTCCGCCGACCAGCCCGAGCTCGTTACGCGCGACTTTCCCGGGGTGCGCCTGATCCGGCAAGCCAATGCGGGTCTGTCGGCCGCGCGGAACACCGGGCTCCGCGCGGCCACCTCGCCGTTCGTCGTGTTCCTCGACGCCGACGATCGGCTCGAGCCCTGTGCGCTCGCAGCGGGCCTCGAGGGCTTCGAGCGCGCTCGCGAGGCGGCTTTCCTGTACGGGGCGCACCGGCGCTTTCGGGGTGCGGACGGCGTTCGGGGCCCGCTGTCGCTCCGACCCGTGGGTGCCGATCCGTACGCGGACTTCCTGCGTGGCAACCCGATCGGTATGCATGCGACGGTCATGTACCGCCGCGAGCCGTTGTTGGCGGCCGGCGGCTTCGACGAGGCGCTCGGCCGCTGTGAAGACTACGACGTATACCTGCGCCTCTCGCGCCAGCACGGCGTGGCCTCGCACCCGGCGCTGGTCGCCGAGTACCGTTGGCACGGGGCCAACATGTCGCTCGATCACGCCGCGATGTTGCGGGGCGTGCTCGCCGTGCACGCGCGCCAGGAGGGCTTCGCGCGCCGGCGACGCGAGCACGAGCGGGCCTGGCTCGAAGGCGCGCGCTACTGGCGGGCCCACTATTTCGACGAAATGCTGGACGCTGCCAAGGCCGAGCTCCGGCAGGGGAGACTGGTCGGTGGCGCGACCCGCGCGCTCCGCACCCTCGCGCGCCACCCGGGGGAGGTGCTGCCCAAGCTCCAGCGCGTCGCGCGGAACAAGCTCCTTCTCGTCGCTCGCGAGCAGTCGGCTTGAGCACGTCGGAAACCCTGATCTCGGTGATCGTCCCGGCGTACAACGCCGCCCGGACGCTCGCGCGAACGCTCGAGTCCGCGCTGAACCAGACCCACCGCGCGCTCGAAATCTTGGTGGTGGACGACGGCTCGACCGACGGTACGGCAGAGCTCGCCCGAGCGTTTGCGGCGCGCGACGGCCGGGTCCGTGTCATCGCGCAAGCCAACGGAGGCGTGGCGCGCGCCCGGAACCGCGCCATCGAGCAGGCGCGAGCCGAATACCTGGCGCCGCTCGACGCCGATGATCTGTGGCATCCGACCAAGCTCGAAAAGCAGCTTTCGGTCTTGAGCGCCGCGACACCGGATACGGCCTTCGTCTACTGCGCGTTTCGGGCCATCGACGACGACGACCGCGTGCTCGGTCACTCCAGCGTGTTCCGGCTGCGCGGGCGCGTGTTCCACCGGCACGCGCTCGTGAACTTCGTCGGCAACGGGAGCGCGTTACTGCTCCGCCGCGCGCCCGTGATGGAGTGCGGTGGCTACGATCCGTCGCTCCGCGACGCGGGCTTCGAGGGCACGGAAGACTTTTTGCTCCAGCTCCGCCTCGCGAGTCGGTACGCCGTCGACGTCGTGCCCGAATACCTCGTCGGGTACCGTCGCGGCGCGGGGACGATGTCCGAGCGCAACGAGGTCATGGGACGCTCTTTCCTGGCAGCGATCGAGCGGGCTCCGAACCCTTCGTCCAGCGCGCGGCGCGCCCTGGACTGGGCGGCGGGGCCCTTCCTCGCGACCTGTGCGGTGCGCGCAGCCTGGCGCGGCCAGGTCCAGAGCGCGGCGTCCCTGCTCGCGCTGGGCCTCGGGCGTGACGCTCTGGGAGCCGCCGCGCAGACTGCGTCGATCGCGAAGTCCAGAGCGTTCGAGCGCTTGCGCCGCGTCGGAGCTGCCGCGCTCGCAGCGAAAGGTTCGGGCTCCCGCGCTCGACGCTTCTACGACTTCGACCCGACCGAGAGCCGAGTCGAAGGGACTGACTGGTTCGTCGAGCGCCGGCTGGAGAAGATGGCGTTACTGGACGGGCGCTGACCGCGAATTCCAAACACCGACTTTGCGTCGCGCTCCCGCCCTGAACGCTCTTGCAGCGAGCAAAATTCCCCGCAGTCCACGCCTCGGACACCGTCGCGAAACTCGAATTCACCACTCTTGCGATCAAACACCCGGGCATGCCATGGTCCCGCACATGATGGCGGATGATGTCGAGGCTATCGGGTTGTTCGACTCGGTCGCATCCGCAACGAAGACTCTCGCGCGGAACGTCCTACCCAAGCCGCTGTTCGAGCTCGCGCGGCGCGCCCGCCACCTCCAGAACTATCGCCCGCCCGTCGGCTCCGTCCGCTTCGGAGATCTGCGGCGGCTCGAGCCGCTCAGTCGTTGCTACGGCTTCGACCGCGGTCGCCCGGTGGACCGCTACTACATCGAGAAGTTCTTGGAGGCCGAGTCCCGGCACATCCGCGGCAACGTGCTCGAGATCGGCGAGAGCACGTACACGCTGAAATTCGGGAGCGGTGTCGTGAAGAGCGACATGCTGCACGTCAAGGAAGGCGTCCCCGGGGCGACCTACGTGGACGATCTGACCGACGGCTCCACGCTGCCGAGCAACGGCTTCGACTGCGTGATCCTGACGCAGACGTTGCACCTGATCTACGACATGAAGGCCGCGCTCACGACCATCTACCGGATCCTGAAGCCCGGCGGCGTGTTGCTCTGCACCGTACCTGGGATCACCCAGGTGAGTGACGAAGAGTGGAACGATACCTGGTACTGGTCACTGACGACGAACGCCGCCCGGCGCGTGTTCGCGGAGGTGTTTCCGCCCGCTGCCGTCGAGATCCGCGCCTACGGCAACCTGCTCTCGGCTACGAGCTTCCTCCACGGCTTGGCGGACAGCGAGCTCACGGCCGAGGAGCTCGATCACTTCGACCGCGAGTATCCGGTGACGATCGCGATCAAGGCCGCGACCGCCCACGAGGGCGTGTGGGCCGACATGGCCGGGCGCTGGAACTACGCAGCGACGGAGTCATTCCCGTACGACGACGAGAGCAGCTATCGAAAGGGCATGGCGTTCCTGGACGGTCACGGCAAAATCGAGGATTGGGGCTGTGGTACGGCGTTCGCCAAGCGCTTCGTCGAGAACAGCCAGTACGTGGGAGTCGACGGGAGCCACAGCCGCCACTGCGACGTCACCGCGGATCTGCAGCGTTATACGTCGGACACGGACTGCGTCTTCATGCGCCACGTGCTCGAGCACAACTGGGGTTGGCGCTCGATCCTGCGGAATGCCGTCACCTCCTTCCGCCGCCGCATGGTTTTGATCGTGTTCACTCCGTTCGGCGAGAGCGAGCTCAAGATCCTCGACGAGAACGGGATCCCGAACCTGAGCCTGAATCGCGAGGAAATCATGACGTACTTCGAGAGGATGAAGGTGACGTCGGAGACCATCGAGTCGAACACGGAGTATCGAACCGAAACCATCTTTTACGTCGAGAAGTAGCCGGGATGGCGCTGTCGTCGCTCAGGACGCGCGCGGAGCGGCTGCTCAGTCGAGCGGGCGCGTCAGCCGGCATTCTGATGTATCACCGGGTCGCCGAGGAGACGCACGATCCGTGGGACCTGTGTGTGTCGCCGCGAAGGTTCGCCGAGCAGATGGCGTCGCTCGGCAAGCTCGCGGAGTGCGTGGACCTGCTCGAGCTACGCAGGCCGGAGCTCGCGCCGCGCTCCGACAAGGTGCGCGTCGCGCTGACCTTCGACGACGGTTATCGCGACAACCTGAGCCACGCTCTGCCCATCCTCGAGCGCCACCGTATCCCCGCCACCGTATTCATCGTGAGCGGGGCCATCGGGCGCGGCCGGGAGTTCTGGTGGGATGCTCTCGAGCGCTGTTTGCTGCGGCCGCCGCGCCTGCCCGAGCGGCTCGAGCTCGACGTCGCCGGGCTACGCGGGGAGTGGCGCCTCGGGGCTACCAGAGGCAGCGATCCCGGGTGGCGCGCGGATGGCGAGGCCCCCGGGGGCCCGCGCGAGCGCCTGTTCCTCGAGCTCTGGAACGCGCTCGTCGTGCTCGACACGGAGCGCCAGGATGCCGTCCTCACCGCGTTGATGGCCTGGGCATCGGTCGACCCCGAGTCAGCGCCGGACCGACGCCCGCTGACGGCTGCCGAGGTCCGGGAGCTCGCGAGGCATCCCTTGATTCGAATCGGCTGCCACACCAATAACCACCGCTCGCTTTCGGACCTGCCCGTCCTCGAAGTCGAGCGCGAGATCGGCGAAGCCCAGAGGGCGCTCGAGGCCATCGCCGCTAGGCCCCTGCGGGTGTTCTCGTATCCGTACGGCCGCGTCGATCGGGCCGCCGAACAGGTCGTGCGCCGCGCGGGCTTCGCGCTCGCGTGTTCGAGCCGCCCGGCACCCGTCACGCCGCTCGCGAACCGCTGGCGGTTGCCTCGGTTGCAAGTAACCGATCGCAGCGGCGATCGCTTCGCGAGCGAGCTCTCCGCCTACCTCCCCAAACTCCGCCACGCAAGCGCATGAACCCAGGGCATCGTCCGGCCGTCACGGTCGTCATGATCTTCTTGAACGCTCGGGCCTATATCGAGGAGGCCATCGAGAGCGTGCTCGCCCAGACGTATCGCGACTTCGAGCTCGTGCTGGTGGACGACGGCTCGACGGACGAGAGCACGGCCATCGCGAAGGGCTACGCCGCGCGCCTTCCGAACCTGGTTCGCTACACGGAACACGCCGGGCACTGCAATCTGGGCATGAGCGCGTCGCGAAACCACGGTGTGGCCAGCGGGCGCGGGCGCCTGGTCTCGTTCCTCGACGCCGATGACATCTGGCTGCCCGAGCGGCTGCACCGCTTCGTCAACGAAATGGCGTTGTTTCCCGGGGCGGGCATGCTCTACGGCCCGACCTTGTATTGGCACTCGTGGGCGGCGCCACGCCCGCCCGTGGGCAGTGACGAAGAGCTCGATACGAGCGAGGATTTCGTGGGAGAGCTCCGGCTGCCGACGCACGTGCTGCTCGAGCCGCCGCGGGTGCTTCGGGAGTGGCTGGTCTCGGGGGGCGCGTGCTTGCCGGGCATCTGCAGCTTGCTCATCCGCCGCGAAGCGTACGAGGCGATCGGCGGCTTCGAGCCCTCGTTTCGGGGCCTGTACGAGGACCAGGTGTTCTTGTCCAAGATCGCGCTCGCGCGGTCGATTGTGGTGATCCCGGAGGTCCTCGACCACTACCGGCAGCACGCGGGCTCTTGCTGTCACCAGGGCGTCGCGTCCGGGGAGTATCACCCCGACGGGTTGCATCCGGCTCGCCGGCGCTACCTGCTCTGGCTCGAAGACTATTGCCGAGAGCGAGGCGTCGCCGACCGCGAGCTACTGCAAGCGCTCGAGCGAGAGCTGTGGCCCTACCGCTCGCGCGTGAACGAGCTCATCTACCCGGCGCCGCGCGCGGCGCTGTCCGTGGCCAAAAATGCCCTGAGGCAGTACGCTCCGCCGTGGACGAGGCCGCCGCTGCGCATGCTCCGGCAGGGGCTCTCCCGAATGAGCCGGCTCGAGCTTTGAAGCGACGGTTCTGTCACGGTTCTGGCAGGTGGAGGTGGTCAGTTGGTCATCGGCTCGGGATCTACCGGTCTGAGGGCGAACCCCCGAAGCTCCGCCAGGTCCTGGAGCTGAACCATTTTGGAATAGAGGCCGCCGCTCCGCAGCAGCTCGGCGGGGGTGCCGGCCTCGGCCACCTTGCCGTCGGCGAGCGCGATCACCTGATCGGCGGTGCGCGTCGTGCTCAGGCGGTGTGCGATCACGATGATCGTCATCTGGTTGCGCAGCTCTTCGAGCGAACGCAGCACCTCGGCCTCGGTCATGCTGTCGAGCGAGTTCGTGGCCTCGTCGAGGACGAGGATGCCCCGACGGCGCAGCAGCGCGCGCGCCAGGCCGATGCGCTGGCGCTGGCCGCCGGAGAGCAGGACGCCGCGGCTGCCGACGCGTGTCTCGTAGCCGAGCGGCAGCGAGCTGACGAAATCGTGGACGCTGGCGCGCTTGGCGGCGTCCACGATCTCCCCGAACGTCGCGCCTTCCTTACCGTAGGCGATGTTCTCGCGGATGGTCCCGCCGATCAGCTCCGCGTCCTGACCGGCTATCGAAAGCTGGCTCCGCCACCAGTCGAGGTCCAGGCGCTGGAGCGGGACACCGTTCAGCGTGATGCTTCCGGAGCTCGGATCGTAGAAGCGGAACAACAGGTTTATCAAGGTCGTCTTGCCGGCGCCCGACCAGCCGACGACCGCCGTCATCTTTCCTACCGGGAACTCGAGAGACACCTCGTCGAGCGCGTTCCGCTGCTCCAGATCTTTACCCGAGTAGGCAAAGCTCACGCGGTCGAAGCGAACGCCGGCCTCGACGGCGTCGGGTTGGAGCTCCCGGCCCGAGCCCGGGCTCCAGGGCGCTAGCGCGAGCAGCGCGGCGACCGTGTCGATCGAGCCGCCGAGCGAGACGAGCTCCATCCGGGCCTCGTCGATCGCCCGCACGTGCGGTTGCAGCCGGTGAAGCAGCGCGAGAAAGGCGATCATCGTCGCGCCGCCGATACCGAGGGCCAGCGCCACGAAGATCACGATCACGAAGTTCACGGCGTAGAGCACGTCGCGCAGCATGTCCGCGCCGCCAGCCACGCGGCATTGCCGCATCGAGATCTCGAACAGCCGGCGCGAGGCCTGGTCGTAGGCGCGTTGCGCGAACTGCTCGCGGCCGTACGCGCGCGTCATGCGCATCGCGCTGAAGAGCTCCACCGCGCGCTCGGACAGATCTTCGGCGGCCGTGACCGACTGGACGCTCATGCCTCGCAGCCTGCGATCGAAGACCAGCGTCACGGCCGAAACGACGACGACCAGGAGCACCACGACGATCGTCAGCTTCCACGAGATCAGGAGCAGGATCGTCGAGAACACGAGCGCCATGCACAGGCTCGTGAACAGCCCGAACACGGTGGTGATGGCGTCCGTCGCCGACCAGGCCTCGCCGTCCAGCGCGTTCAGCAAGCGTCCGTTGTCGTTGACGCACACGTATTCGAAGTTCACGCGCAGCAGGTTGTCGTGGATTTTGGAGCGGATGTCGCAGCTGATCCTGCCGCTGATCCAGTTGGAGACCAGCCCCTCGACGTAGGCGACGCCGCTGCGGAACGCGACCAGCGCCACGATCAACCCGGAGACGACCGTGATTTCGTGACCCTTGCCCGCGAACTCGGTGACCACGAGCAGCGCGCTCTCGAAGGTGCCCTGCTCCGGGGCCTGGCCGCCGCCTCCGAAGAGCATGATCAGAAACGGGATCAACAGACTGACGCTGAGCCCGTCCGCGATCGAGTTCAGCACGCTGAGCACGACCACCGCGGCGGAGTGCCAGGGGTGCCGGCGCAGCGCCGTGAAGAACCACCGCCAGAGCGGGCTGTTCGAGAGCTTGAGCTTCACGTCGGATGCTCGGGGTCGCGCGGCTCGGCCGAGTATGCCGCCGAGCGGTGTGCGGCATCAACCTACCAGTCGAGTTGATTCCATACAACGCGGCTTGCGTGGGTTTCCACGATGTATCCGCGCCGCTCGCGGCGGCGATTCGGGTCGAAGCTCGTCAACCGCGCAAGTTGTGCCGTGAAGCTTGCGCGGTTCGCGAACTGCGCAACACCTGGGTCTCTTCGCTCACGACTTGCTTGCCTTAAGGGCGGACCATCGCGTCCGTCTGCTGCGAGACGGAACGAGAAGTTTGAGAACGACGCTACACACCGCGCTCGCGCGGCTCCTCGCTGGCGCGAGTTTCGCGCTGGCCGGACTCGCGCTCACCGGCTGCTCCGAGGCCGACGGCAACTCGCCCGCTTCGACGGAGTCGGGTTCGCTGCCCGTCGCGACGGGGGGCGCGCCGAGCGCCGCTGGGAGCGGCGGTGGGCCCGAAGCTTTCGTCGGTGGCTCTCCCGGGCCGAGTCCGAGCACCGGGGGCGCGACCGCCTCGCCGGAGCGCCCGTTCGTTCCCGCCGCAGCGCGGCTTCGCCTGCTCACGACCCGGCAGTATCGCGAGAGCCTCCGAGACCTACTGGACGTCGAGGTTCAAGACGACCTCGATCTCGAGTCGGAGGCGCGCATCAACGGCTACGCGGAGCTCGCTGCCGCGAGCTTGACGTTGTCCGGGCTCGCGACGGAGCAGCTCGAGCAGAGCGCGTTCGAGCTCGCTCACGCTGCGGTGGCAAACGAAGAAACCCGGCGCCGGTTGCTGGCTTGCACTCCGAGCTCGACCAAGGACGAGGCGTGCTTCAGGGACTTCTTGACGGAGTTCGGAGGGCGCGCGTTCCGGCGGCCCGTCGCGGAAGACGAGCTGGAGCGGTACACGAGCGTCGCGCTGCTCGCCGCCGAAACGTCGAACGACGTCTGGGCGGGCATCGAGTACTCGCTGGCTGCGCTGCTCCAGTCTCCGAATTTCCTGTACCGCGCGGAGCTCGGCAAGCCCTCCGACGCCGCAGGGCCCAGAATGCTCGACGCTTACGAGATGGCCTCGCGGCTGTCGTTCTTTCTCTGGGGCAGCACGCCCGACCCGGAGCTACTCGAGGCGGCCCGGACGGGCGCGCTTTCGGCGTCCGAGGGCATCCGGGCCCAGACCGAGCGCCTGCTCGCGTCACCGCGCGCCGAAGCCGGGCTGCTCGGCATACTCTCGCAGATGCTGCGGCTCGAAGACCTCGAGAAGCTCGAGCCCTCCCCCGAAAAGTTCCCGTTGCTCACGCCCACGCTGGCCGCTTCGATGCGCGAGGAAACGCGGAGGTCGCTGTCCGACCTCTTGCTCGTGCAGAACGGCGACTATCGCGAGCTCTTGACGACGCGCACCACCTTCGTCAACTCCGAGCTCGGAGCGCTCTACGGGCTCGCGCCCGGCGCTGCACAGGGCTTTCAGCGCGTCACGTTGCCGGACGGCCCGCGCGCAGGCTTCCTCGGGCAGGCCAGCTTCTTGGCGCTGAACGCCCACGCCGCGAGCACGTCTCCGACGTTGCGCGGCAGGTTCGTCCGCGAAGTGCTGTTGTGCGAGGCGGTCCCGCCGCCGCCGCCCGAGGTCGATCTGGACGTGATGAACCGAGACACCACGCCGCGCACCATGCGCGAGCGCCTGGCGGAGCACGCCGAAAACGCGAGCTGCGCCGGCTGCCACCGCCGGATGGATCCGCTCGGGCTCGCTCTGGAGAACTTCGACGCGATCGGCGCCTATCGAGACAGCGACGCCGGCAACGCGCTCGACGTGAGCGGAGAGCTCGACGGCGTTGCCTTCGACGGCGCACGGGAGCTCGGTGAGGTGCTGAGCGCGGATCCGCGCGTGGCCGAGTGCCTGGTCCGAAATCTGTACCGGGTCGCGACCGGCCACCTCGAACAGGGCGGAGACGAGCCCGCGATCGGCGAGCTCTCCGCTGCCTTCACGGCGGAGAGCTTTCGAGTTCGGCCGCTGCTTTCGCGGATCGCGACCAGCGACGCCTTCCGGATGACTGGAGCACCAGAATAGCCATGTCACGCGAACGATTGAGCCGGCGCACCGTGTTGCGCGGCGCCCTGGCCGGCCTGGGCGTGGCCGTGGCGCTCCCGTCGCTCGAGGCGATGCTCGGGCGAAGCTCGGCCCTCGGTCAGAGCGCCGCCGCGCCGAAGCGGCTCGGCATCTGGTTCTGGGGCAACGGCGTGAAGCTCGATCGCTGGGTGCCCGAGCTGACCGGGCCCGGTTGGCAGCCGAGCGAAGAGCTCGCGCCGCTCGCTTCGGTGAAAGACTACGTGTCAGTCGTCTCCGGAATGAACGTCAAATCCGGAAACCACCGCGGACACCACTCGGGCTGCACCGGCATCCTGTCCGGCGCACCGTTGCTGTCCCAGCCCCACCCGGACTCGAACTTCCGTTCGACCTTCTCGCAGCCGAGCATCGATCAGCTGGCGGCAGCCGAGCTCGGCACGACCACGCGCTTCAAGTCGGTCGAGGTCGGCGTGTCGAAGAAGGTCGAAAAGGGCGAAGGTACGACCACGCAGTTCCTCTCGCACAACGGGCCCGATAGCCCGAACCCGGCCGAGTACGATCCGGTGAAGGTTTTCGAACGGCTGTTCTCGGGCGCCGAGGCCCAGCCGTTGCTCGACGCTTCGAGCGCGCTCCGCCTCAGCGTGCTCGACGCCGTGAAGCAGGACTTCACGGCCCTGAGAGCTCGGGTCGGCGTGTCCGATCGACAGCGCCTGGACCAACACTTCGAGAACCTGCGGGCGATCGAACGCCGCGTCTCGGAGCCTTCGGTGATCCGAAAGCCCCCCGCGCGGCCCGCCTCGATCGTGGACGAGGTCGCCCGCGAAGAGCTCGTGCAGAGAAATCAGGTCATGAGCGACCTGGTCGCCTCGGCGCTGTCCATGGACCTGACCCGCGTCTTCTCGGTGCACTTCTCGGGTGCCTTCGGCAACACCAGCTACTGGCCCGTCCAGGCCTCGTCCGGACACCACGCGCTCACGCACAACGAGCCCGGCGATCAGCCCGAGGTACATGCGGTCACCACCTTCATCATGGAGCAGTTCGCGTACTTCCTCGCGGCGCTGAAGAAGGCGCCCGACGGTATGACGGGACAGAGCGTCCTCGACAACGTCGGGATCCTCGCGTCTAGCGACGTCGCCGACGGCAAGGCGCATTCGCTGAACGACTATCCGATCCTGATCGCCGGCAAGGCCGGAGGCAGCCTGGTGCACCCCGGCGTGCACTACCGCTCCAACGGAGAGAACACGAGCGATGTGCTCCTGACGCTGCTCCGCGCGGCCGGGTGTAACGTGAGCTCGGTCGGCGGCGGCGCTGGCCTCAGCAGCACGCCCTGCTCGGCGATCCAGGCCTGAACTCAGCTCGGGCGGGCGAAGCGGCCGAGCCGCGACGGCAACGTACCGGCTCGGCGCATCAAGTAGCGCACGTAGCCCCAGCCTGCCTTGCTCTGCGCTGCCGCGAAACCTCGCGGGTGCACCATCGACAGCCGGTTTCTGTCCGTTCGCTCGGCGAAGCGCGCGAGCTGCTCATTCGAGGCGATCGCCGCCTCGGTGGCGTAGAGCAGCGTGTTCTGCGCGTACCACCACTCCACCGCCGGTTCGCTCCACAGGTGCGGTCGAATGCAGTCGATGACGCGATAGCCGCGCTCTTCGAAGCGCGTCGCCCAGTAATCGGGCCACTGCTCGTTGATGTGTCCGGTGCCCGATTGGCCCGGCGTGGCGGCCGAAAAGACCACGATCGGCGCAAGCGACGTGACGAACTCCACGAACGGACGCGACGACTCGTGTGGAAGGTGCTCGGCGACCTCGAGCGAGATGGCGAGGTCGAACGTGCGACCCGGGGATGGCGGCGCTCGCAAGTCTGCCGGGAGGAACCTATCGCTCGGGATCAGCAGGCGCTCCCGATCCACGTAGCTGCCGTCGAGTCCGAGGACGTCGCTCACGCCCTGTTTGCGGAACACGCTGAGCCAGGTTCCGACGCCGCAGCCCACGTCCACCACCGACTTCGCCGGTAGGAACGAGAGTAACCACGGAACCGCGAGCTCCGCCGAACGGCGCGAGCCATCTCGCTGACCGTCGTAGAACTCGTCGCTGTAGCGCGTCGAGTGCTCCCTCATGGGGTCCGAGCGTAACAGTACCGATGAGGGACGCAAGGGTGCACCTCTCGAGTTCCGCGAGTTCCGGCCATGGATTTCGTGCTCATTGCAGGAGGGAGCAGTTGATGCGGGGGCCTTCAGCGACGTTGTTGGCATCGTTGCACTCCGCGATCGCGTCCAGCGGATCCGCCGAACCCCAGACCGCTATTGCCCGCGAGATAGGCGGGGTGCTGATCGTCACTTCCAGCGTTTCTCCCGGCTCGAGCGGGCCGGCCACCGTCTCTTCTCCGATCACCTCGCCCCGAGCTCTCGGGTCGCCTGCGTAGATCCGAACCAGGATATCGTCGGCGTTGCTCGAGCCGACGTTGGACAGGTTCACCCTGAACTGGCCTCCGCAGGTCGCGTCGCTGACCTCGAGAGAAAGGTCTGCCAGCTGCGCGCCGGATTCGACGATCTTGGCGATTTCATTGTCCTGTTCATCGCACTCGCGCGCCGCGCCATCGGCGGCGTCGTTGCCACCGTCCACGGTCGCGCGAACCGTCTCCGGCAGCGCCGCATCGTAGGGTTCGGGGTTGTTGCCGACGCGGTAAGTGGCGGTGACGAGCGTCGAATCGCCGGGTTCCAGGCTGGCGGTCAAGGTGACGGTGAGCTCGTCGCCGTTCTCGTCGAGCAGAGGGCTCTCTTCTCCGTCCCAGGTCCCGAACAGCTGGACCGCGATGCCGGGTCCCACGCGCAGGTCCCCCGCGTTGCGCACGCCGACCGTGATCTGGATCTCGTCCGAAAGTGACCCACACGCCGAATCGGGAGACGACACCTGCACCCCCGTGAGCGTGAGGTTCGGCGCTATCCCGAAGACGCGGGGCTGAGATCGGTAGGTGTTGTAGACGCGGCCGCCCAAAGGCAACCAGCTCTCCGGTTCGTGGATCGGGATGCCGCCGTCCTCCAGCACGTTCGTCACGTGGTACCCGTGCTGGTTCCAGATGCGCCGCGCCGAGACCCAGGTGTCCGTCGGATCTCCCCAGACCTCGATGCCGTTCGGCAGGTCCGCGGTGCTGACGTCGGCGTCGCCGTCGGGCCAGCTGTCGAGGCGGCTGGCCTGGCATTGAATGTTCTCGTTGTTCTGGACGAAGACGATCTCGGCGTTGCCGTCGTTGTCGACGTCCGCGACCACGGGATTTTCCATGATCGTGCGGCTGAGCGAGGGGATCTGCAGGTGCGTGGCGCCGGACAAGCCGTCGTACACGTGAAAGTAGCACTCGTCGTTGTAGATGACCTCGGCCGCGCCGTCGTCATTGAAGTCGAACACGCTGGAAGAGGTCACTCGGCTCGAGTCGTCCTCCGTCCCGCGCATCCAACCGTTGTGAAGGCAGACGCAGCGGCCGGCGCGCGCGTTGCAAACGGCGCCCGGGTTGCAATCCGCGTCCTCCGTACAGCTGCCCGAAGCGCCCGAACCGCCGGGGGTGCGCGCAGGGTTCGCGCCGGGCGGTGACACATCGCCGGCGATTCGCTCCTCCCACGCCGGGCAATGCTCGTCATTGGGAGCTTGCAGATCGGCGACCACGTAGCGCGTCGCGAGGGCGGTCCCGATCTCCGGATACCCGTCTCCGTCGAAATCGTCGACGTTGGGCGCGCCGCCCTGAACTCCGCCGCCCGGGATCGCGACGTCCCGCAAGATGGTTCCGCCTTCGGCTTCACCCGCGTCGGTCGCCTGCAAGATCAACACGTGGCCGTCCGCGACGAGGATCGCCTCGGGAACGCCGTCGAGCGGATTTTCCGGCCCGGGGGGCTCGGCCGTGTCCTCACCGAGGACGTCTGCGATTGCGCAAAAGCCCTCTGGATAATAGGAGAGCTCGGCGTTGGCGCCGACGTCCGTCGCGTTCCAGAGCGTGAGCAGTCGCCCCTGACAGTAGTCGCTCTCCGCGTTGGCGCCGTCGCAGTCCGGAGTTCGTTCCGGCATCCCGTACAGGCTCGTCCCGGCCACGAGCTCGAGCCCGGGGTCGGAGTACAGATCGGCCACGCACACGACCGGACCGTAGTACTCCTCGATTTGGTTGAGATGCGTGGTGCCCGTGCGCGCCGTCCCCGTCAGCACCTGATCGAACTCGAGCGGGCCCGTCGTCGAAAGGGTCAGCACTCGGTTGCCGACGATGAGCTCGGGCCGGCCAGAGAAGTCGAGGTTGGCGATCGACACCGCCGGCGACGTCCAAACGTCGGTCGGCCAGAGCCCGGCCGGGCTCTTCGCGATCACCTCGCCCCGGTTGCTCAAGATCAACACCGCCGCCTGCTGCGTGAGCGCGACGATCTCCGGCACGCCGTCCTGATCGAGGTCCCCGGCGGCCAGGATGCTACCGAGCCGGACGCTGGAAAGCTCGACGCTGTTGGTCGCCGGATCGTCGTTGCAGTCCTGAGGAACGTCCCCGCCCTCTCGATAGTACGCTCCGTTCGCGTCGCTGTAGGACTCGCCTCCGCTCGCGGGCGCTTCCGGCTCGCCGCAGAGCGCGAAGAAATCGCGGCCCTTGTCGGGCCCGCCGCCGTGCACCGCCCGCACGATGCCCCCTCGGTCCTTGGCGTAGGTGATGAACACGATCTCGGGGAAGTCGAACTCGTTGATGCGGCCGTCGCCGTTGTCGTCGTCCAGGTTCACCACCAGAGGCGTGCTCCCGACCTGAGCGGACCAGGCGAACGGCTTCCCCGTGGCGTCCTGGTTCTTCGAGCTCTCGCCGCCCCAGCGAAACTCGAGTTCGGGCAAGACCTCCTCGAACGGCGTCGCGTTCAGGGTGCATGTCGGCTCCTTGCCCGTGCCCGCGCACAGCCCGGCCTCGCAGGTCGTGAACGCAGGGCAGTCCCAGTCGTCCTCGCAGGTGCAGCCGGACGAGCTGACCGAGTGCTCCACGCACTCGCTCGCATAGCGATCGGGCCCGAGCCCCGAACACTCGTAAGGCGACGTCTCGGCGGCCCCGGAAGAGTCGCAGATCAACACCTGCTCGCCGTCGCAGCGCCGCGTGCCGCCCTCGCAGGTGTCGTCTACGCACACCGAACCGTCACAGAATCGCGCTTGCGGACAGTCCACGTCGGATTCGCAACCGATGTCGATACAGCGGTTGCCGCCGCCCGGGGCCGGCTGGCATTCCTCGGTGTCTCCGCACGCCAGATCATCACAGGAGTTGTCGATGCATTCGACGCTTCCCGACGTGGTCTCACAGCGCTGGCCGGGCCCGCAGAGATCGCAGGAATCTGCCGGGTTTCCGCCGCCCTGGCTTGCTCCGGCGTTTCCCGCGGTATTCACGACGCCGGTGCCACCGAGCGCCACCGCGGGTTGACCTCCCGATCCCGATTGGGCGCCGGAGCCGCCTGACCCGCTCATCACCAGGCTCGGATCGCCGGACTCGCTACACGCGAGCAAGAGGATCAGACTCGATGCGCCCAGGTAACCGCTCACGCGATTCCGCTGCATGACACGCACGCTATCATGGCTGCACCGCACGCCGCCATGCACACGCGTGTCCGACGCGAGCGCGCTTTCAACCATGCGAGTGAGTCGTCGAAGCGACGTGGAATTTCGCGCGCGGCGACGCGCACTCCTCACTTGGCCGCTGCGCGTTGCCACACGTCGCGCATTTCAATCACGATGCGCTGACCGAGCGTCCACATCACCGACGTGTACACGAGCGCGCCCGTGGCGATCATGCAGGCGAGTCGGAGAACCGCTGGAAACTCTGCGGTCGCGCCCTTCACCAGCCAAACGCTCGCCGCCATCACCACGGCGCTCCCCAACGGTAACAGCGTGCTCGTAACGAGCGGCCAGGCCTTCACGCCGGTGTGGAAGCGAAGGAATCGGAAACCAATCGGAAGCCCCACGTACGAGCGGGCGACGTTCGCGGCCACGGCGGCGAGGGGGCCGAACGGAGCAGCCAGCGCGACGGTCAGCGCCGCAAAAGTCACGTTGATCAGCGAGCCCAGCGCGGCGCGATCGGATTTGCCGACCGCCACGATCCCGGTCCACGTGAAGGCGTGCAGAGTGGCGGGAACGACCCCCAGGCACAGGATCTTGAGAACCGTGGCGCTGATCGCCCAATGCGCTCCGAACAACAGCGGCAGCAAGTCGTCGGCGACCGAGGCCAGGCCCAGGTACGCGGGAAAGGTGACCAGCGCGCAGGTGCGCACCATCCGCCGGAAACCGCGCTCGAAGGCCTGCGGATCGCCCTGCAATCGCGAGAAGGCCGGCAAGGTGACCGACATCAGCGGCGTGATCGTGAACTGCGTCACCATGTCGAGGCAGCGCGACGCGACGCGTACGTGACCCACCGCGGCCGCGCCCACGAAGTAGCCGAGCAGGAAGTCCAGGATTCGCCCGTTCAGCGTGCCGAGGAACGAGATCCCGACCATGTGGACGCCGAAGCGTGTCATGCGAGAGAACTCGACCCGCGAGAAGCGCAACTTCGGCAACCAGCGGTACGACCACCAGGCGAACACGACCGACGCGATCGTCGACACGATGCGCTGCCCGACCAGGCTCCAGACCCCGTATCCCAAAAACCCCATCCCGAGGCCGACGGCGCCGCCGAACACGTTTGCCACGAGCCCGCGCATCGCCAGCGCCTTGTGACCGAAGTCGCGGGTCAGGCGTGCTTCGTGGGTCGCGCCGAGGGCGACGAGCGGCAGGATCACGGAAGAAACCTGCAGCACCGGGGCGAGCAGGGGCGCGTCGAAGGCCGAAGCGGCGAACGGCGCCAGCGCGACCACCAGGCCGGCCATGAGGGTGGACAGCAAAAGCGTCGTCCAGAAGCACGTATCCGCCTGGAGCTCGTTGGCGTCTTCGCGTTGAATCAGCGATTCGGGGAATCCCGCCCGCGTCAGCGGACCGGACAAATCGATCACGGCCGCGGCCAGCGCCATCAAGCCGATCTCCTCGGGCGCGAGCAGACGCGTCAGGGTCATGAAAACCAGGAAGGACGTGACCTGGTTGCCGGCGATCCGCACGGCGGACCAAACGGCGCCGCGCGCCACCTTCGAGGCTAGCGCCATGGATGCTCGCCCGGAACGACGCTGCTTCTGCCGTGGAAAGACAAGACTCTGGTCGTAGTGCTAGCTCGGTCTCGGCATCGCACCAAGCCCTTCCGCGCGTTGACGGCTGCGAAATTCGGCGCAGCGCGCACGACGGGCGCGACGTGTACGGCGTCTGAAAACGAACGCGTGCTCGTGCCGAAACGCGAGCGCGTTAGCGTGAGCACGCTGGGCTCGTTCCTTTCGAAGTGATAGTCGTTGAACATGCTTCCGAACCACAGTTGGCAGGCGCTCGAGTCGGAGTTGCGGCAGTTGATGGCGCGCAGGCGCTCGATCCGGTTCGTCATCAATCGGGGAAACGCGGGCGACGGCCTGATCGCTGCGGGCACTTGGCAGCTGTTCGATCGATTGAAGTTCTACCCGATCGTCTCGAAGACGAACCAGGTCCAGAGCGGCGATATCGCCATTTACGGCGGCGGCGGAAACCTGGTGCCGGAATACCCGGATTGTCGCCAATTTCTCGAGCGTTGTCTGGCTGTCGGCGTCGATCGCGCGATGATCCTCCCGCACACGATTCGCGGTCACGAGCGGCTTCTGGCTTCACTGGACCAGCGGTTCACTCTGGTCTGCCGAGACATCGAGTCGCTCGAGCGCGTCCGCGCCTCTGGGACCGTGGCGCGTATCATCATGGCGCCCGATCTGGCGCTGTGCCTGGACATCGAGCGCCTGCGCGAGCGTTGTCGGAACCCCGGCGCGCGCCGGCGCTTTGCGCTGGATCTCGTGGCTCACGGTCAGGCGGCCCGGTACTTCCGCTGGCGCCGCACGCTGCGGCGACTGAGGGACGAGCGTTCCGGAACGCTGTACGTGCTGCGCGCGGACGCGGAAGCGCCGGTTGGAGCCAGCGGCGACCCGCGTTGGGACATCAGCAAGCA
Organism: Polyangiaceae bacterium; assembly: GCA_025937835.1. Classification (GTDB taxonomy): domain Bacteria; phylum Myxococcota_A; class Polyangia; order Polyangiales; family Polyangiaceae; genus PMG-095. The sequence continues at coordinate 14,720 of JAICQO010000066.1, read as the reverse complement.
CTACATCTCCAAGTTTCGCTCGCGGTACGAGTGCGACTTCGTGTCCCGCGACATCTTCGATTTCATCGAAGGCGTCCCGGCCGTCGTCACCAATCGGCTCCACGTGGGAATCGCCGGTGCGTTGATGGGCAAGCAGGTGACCTTTCGCGACAACTCGTACGGCAAGATCCGCGCGGTCTTCAACACCTCGCTGCGCGGGATCCAGGGCTTGAGCCTCACCGACTGAAGCCGCTACTTGGACGTCACCGAATGGCTGCTCGCGGGTGCGGTGCGCCACACGCCGGCTTCTCTCGCGCTCGGCTCGATCAGCTGAGCCTCCGACGGGCGCGCCCCCAACTTCTCGGCGTAGGCCTCGAGCTCGGCGCGCGAGCCGTGCTGGAAATAGAAGCACTCGTCTTCGAACCGCATCGGGCGCGTGCGGCCGTAACCGAAGGGCAGCGTGGCGTAGTCGCGGAGCGGCCGCAGGCCGTGGCGCAACGTGCGGATCTTGTAGCGCTCCGGCAGCGAGCGTAGCAGCCCCTTGGCTGTCGCCGCGACCGCGCGTGATTCGGTGGCGGCGATCGCGAACTTGAGCTCGGGGCTCAGGTCCTTGTCGCCCTGCTCGAGCGCGTGGATCCCGGACAGGAACTTGCGATATCCGTCCTTGCGTATCGCGAACAGGCTTTGCTGCAACGGCCACGGCGTGCCCGTGCCGGCGCCGAACACGAAGCGGTGGCGCCGGAGCTGGTCCTCGATCAGCGTCGAGAGCTGCTTGCCGAACAGCAGCGCGTCCTGCTCGACGTACAGAAAGTAGTCCATGCCGTTGAGCAGCGCGTATTCGACGCCGAGCAAGACGGAGGCCATCCACCCGCAGTAGTGGAAGCTCGTCACCTGCGCGTGTCCGGGGTTCACCTGCAAGCGGATGCGCTCGATGCGCCCCGAGAAGTAGCGCTCGTCGGGCGCCACCAGGGGAGAAGCCGAATCGACGATCACCACGGTCTTGGGATCGAGGAACGAGCTCACGGACTGCCACCACAGCGGCCGGAGCGCGAGGCCGCGGTTCGCCTCGTCGCCGTGGACGACGTAGCCGGGCTGTGAGCGCGGCTCGACGCAGTACCAGCCGGTGAACACCGCTTCAGGCATGACGAACCTCGGCTTTCAAATCCCGGGGGCGGAGGCTGGCAGCCGCCGCGAACCCGTAGAACGCGATCCCGAGGTCGAAGACCGTCGCCGACAGACACGCGGCGATCAGCGTCGCCAGCACGGCGTGGCGCGCTGCCCGCGCGACCGCTCGATCCGTGGCCGAGACGTGTTCACCGCCGCGCCACACCTCCAGCACGAACGCCGCGAACAACGCGGTGCCGATGATCCCGATGTTGGACAAGAGGACCATGGCGAAGCTCGACGCGCGGGCGCTGCCGAGCCCGACGCCGAGCCCATAAGTGTCCAAGAAGTTACTCCAAGCTTGCATGCTCCAGGCCGTACGCTCGATCCCCGAAGGACTATCGAGCTTCGCAAACACCATGTTGTTCAGGAACGTGCCGACTCGTGCGGCGACCCGCATCTCGAGCACCACCGCCGCACCCGCCGCGGCGATCGCGAACATGCCGAGCGTCGCCAGCACTCGGGCGCGCGGGAGCCGATGCGTGCGGTACGCCCTCCACGCGAGCCCGAGGCCGAGCGCTCCGAAGTAAGCAGCGAGGCCTGCGTAGGCCGTGCCGGACGTCGAAAAGGCCAGAAACGCGAACGACAAGAGCGCGAGCACGCCGCTCTGCAACGTGCGCAGCTTGCTCAGCCAGAGGTTGAAGGAGAAGGCGAACAGCGGCAGCGAGAAGGACGCAAACGCGGAGGCCTCGGGGAACGTGCCCTGGATGCGCATCAAGCCTCCGGCCTCGTAGGCGTCGAACATTCGGTACGCCGCGGTTCTCACGTAGGCGAGCATCGGGGGGAACCCCAGGTAAAACTCGCCGAGGTTGATGATCGCAGCCAGGCAGCTCATGGCCGTGAGCAGCAGGGCGGCTCCGGCGAAGACGTGCAGGCCGCGCTGCAGGCGCAGCAAGGAGCGAATCGCGAGAAATGCGCAGAAGCCGCCGAGCGCATAGCCCGACTGCGTGATGTTGCCGGAGACCGGGTGCAGTGGAAACAAGCCGGCTCCGGGCGTGTTCGCCGCGCTCCGGTCGATCGCGAGGATCTGGACCTGGCCTTCGAGGAAGCGCGGGATGCTGAAGGCGCCGAGCACACCCCAGACCGCGACCAGCATCAGCCAAAAGGTCGGCCTGGAGACGGTCCGGAGCGGGACGACGCCGTGACGCGCGAGCAGGACGCGCGCGGTGAAGAAGGGCAAAAACAGCACTGCCGGCGTGATCGTGGCTCCGCCGAGCGCCGGCAGGGACACGGCCGCCGTGCCGCCGAACAAGCACAGCGCGAGCTGCACGTGCAGGATCGCCGAGAGCGGGACGAACAGCCCGAGCAGGCACACCAGCGCTCCGAAGGCGGTGAGCGTCACGAGGGCGGGTCCGCTTTCTGGGAGCTGCGGCTGGCCGGGTTCGAGACGTAACGCGCCAGCGGCAACCCGAATGCGCGAGGGCTGAACAAAACGACCATGGCCCAGGAGCTGAGGAACGACTTCCACACCAGCGAGAAGCTGTCGTTGCTCCACACCGAGCGAAGGAGGCGCGGGAGCTCGGCGCACCCCGCGCGCACCCCCTCCAGGTAGGGGCGCATGAAGATCGTCGTGGCAAACAACGATTTTGCGCGAGAGAAGTCCACGAGCTCCTCGGGCGGGACGACCGTGCCCAGGGTGCGCTCGGCCAGCCAGGCGCGGAACTCGCGCGAGCGAACCTTGAACAGCTCACGGTCGTTCACCTGCTGAACGGCATTGCCGAACACCAACCCGACGAGCGTCTCGGGCGAGACGCGGTAGGCCGCGAGCGGGCGCTGGATGGCTGCGACTCGGCCGAAGGCGATGGAGCCGTAGATCGTGAAAAAATCGGCCGCGTAGCGGTCGTCCGGATTCACGGGTAACGGAAACAGCGCGCGGAGCGCCGAGACTCGATAGGCATTGCCGGAGCCCGGCGCCGAGCCGTACAGCGTCCCCTTCGAAACCAAGCCGTGCAGGAGATCACCGTGGGCGAGGATCGTCGGAATGACGACGCCGAGCGGCCGATCCCGCTCGTCTACCAGCAGCATGCGGTAGTGTACCTTCACGACTCCCGCGTCGAAGGCCTTGGCAATCGAGGCCACGGCGTCCGGGCTCAAGTAGTCGTCCGAGTCGAGGAAAATCACGACCTCGCCCGTGCAGTATTCGAACCCGGCGTTGTAGGCCGAGCGCTGCCCGCCGTTCTCTTGCAGCACGACTCGGGTGCGATCGCGCCACTTGAGCAGGCTCTCGCGGGAGCCGTCGGTAGAGCCGTCATCGACCACGATCACTTCACACGGGTACGTTTGACCGAGCGCCGAGCTGACCGCTCGGTCCAGGTAGTCGCCGTGGTTGTGGTTGCAGATGACGACGGAGACCCTCGGCTCGTTCAGAGCCGACAGTTCCACTTGCCTCACGGCCACGCGACGATGGTGCAAAATTGATTCTGGTTTCGATCCCCCTCAGGCCAGTTTTCACGGACTCTGCCGGTTCAACCTAGCGGCCGCGCGCGAGCTCCTGCGCGTACGTTTGGTAGAAAGGCGAGATCCGGAGTGACTTATAGCAAATGTACTTGCGGTAGAGCCAGAGTGAGCCGTAACGTACGAGTGCCTTTTTCGCCACCGCCTTGACCTTCGACGGGGACTTCCAGCTCTGCTCGAAGTGGTGAATGGAGTAGTTTCTGCGCTTGAGCCAAGACGGGTGCTCGAAAGCGTACTTGTCGAACACTTCGACACCGTCCTCCAAGGTCTGGGCCTGGCCGTTCAAGCGGAACCCGGGCACGTGCTTCAGAAAGTATTCGGTGAAGGTGTCGTTGTTGGGTGAGCGGTAGCTTCCAGGCACGTTGTCGTAGGTCCAGAGCACGCCGCTCACGATCGGGTGTTCGGGGACTGCACCAATGACCGCGGTGCCGAGGTTGCAGTCCCACATGAAGCCGATGAAGAACTGACGGTCCAGCAAATCGTCGAAGGGCTTGACGACCTCGACGTCGGTATCCAGATAGATGCCGCCGTGTTGCTTGAGCACGTCCAGGCGAACGTAGTTGGAGACGAGCGACCAGCGCTTTCTCTCGTAGGCTTCCGCAACCAACGGCGACTTGGTCACGTCGTAGTTCGACTCGCTCCAGGTGCGGATTTCGTAGCGCGGCGCGAGCCTGTGTATGGTCGCGAGGCAGCGCTCGATCTTGCTGGTCGCCTTACCGTTGCCGAACCAGCACAGGTGAATGATCCGAGGAATGGCCATGGAATTGCTCGTCGAGCCTCTACAAGTTCAAGATGTTCTCGGGCGCCAGCGTTCCGCGCAGCAAGTCCTTGAGCGCCAGCACGTTTCCGAGCAGCCGACCGCGCCGGTCGACCCAGGGTTCGGGCCGGACGGAGCGCGTCACGTTGCGGGCGACGTTTCGCAAAATCTGCCGCGCCACGAAGCGCGGAGAGACGGAGCCCTTGCGCCAGATGTAGAGCGGATTCGCAATCTGGGAGTAGCCGAAGCGCAGGCCCGGTCCGCGCCCCGCCTTGGTCCCGAGGTGCACGCCGCGTAGGGCGTCGCACGCGACGATGCGCCCGAAAGGCGCGAGTTGGCGCGTGAAGTCCACGTCTTCGAGCCAGCCGTACAGGGGGAGTCGCTCGTCGAACCGGAGCCGATGTTCTCTGACCGGGGCCAGGCGGATTGCCATGTTGCAGCCGTAGCCGCCGTAAGCGCGCCGCAGCGGGAGCTCGCCGTCGATGCTCGGGTAAGTGTCGATCACGCGGATTGCCTCGTCGTGAGCGATGCCCGGGCCGGTCGCGCCGTCGTGCTTGGGCCAGCTGGTCGCCACGGTCACGTCCGGATAGCGCTCGAACAACGCCAGCGTGTTCTGGATGTAGTCTCGAGCGGGGTAGTAGTCGTCGTCGAAGAACAAGAGGATGTCGGCGCCACTCGAGACGTCGAGGATGGCGTTTCGCTGAGCGCACAGCCCGCGCGGTGCCCGGACGACCTCGAGCGAAATCTTCGTGCTCACGGCGTGTGCGCCGTCGAAGTCCTCCGCGCTCGCCGGGCACACGATGGTCTTGTCGGGGAGACGCGACTGCTGAGCGAGCTGTTCCAGCGTTCGGCCGAGTTGCTCGCGCCTACCAGCCGTCGCGATGCCGACGTACACCGAGGGCGTTCGGCGCTCCGCTCCCAGAACACCGGGCGCAGCTTGGGCCTCAGGGCTGTGCGTTTGCACGGATTTCTCCTGATGATTCGACGGGTGCGGAGCCGATCTGGGCGAGCCGCCGCAAGTCCGTGGTTTCGAAGGTCGCCGCGAGGGCTCGGTCGTTGCCGCCCCCGAACAGGTTCGCCTGGAACAGGCCGATCCGCTGGGTACGCAGCAACCCCAGGAAGCGAATCGGAACATCGGTGATCTGCGCGACGGGGCAGCCGCTGCGCAGCGCGTGCAGCTTGAGCCAGATGTCGTCGGCAAAATCACAGCGGCCGACGAACTCGCTGCCGGAGCTCTTCAGCGCCGACAGCACGGCGGGTGGGAAGAGCACGCCGGAGCAGCCGGTCGAAAAGTTGAGGTGACTCGGCGACATCGTGGTGCACGGCGACCAGTCGGCATACGGCGCGAAACGCGCGCCGCTGTGCTCGACCTTGGCGACGTGCGCTCGGTAGCAATGCACGGCCTCGGTGTTGGTGCGGTAGGCCGCCACCAGACCCGCGAGCCACCAGTCCGGATACAGGACGTCGTCGTCGGCGGTGACCAGGGGCACGCCGATGTCCTCCGAGCGGACGTACGGAAAGTACTTCTTGTGCGGCCCGAAGTCTTCCGTGGGCAGCACCTCCAGCCCGCGCTGCTGCAGTCGACGTAGTGGTCGCGGCAGGTTTGCGAGCGCCGCTCGATCGTCGAGCCACAAGATCAGACGCGACGGCCGCGCCAGCCCGCGCGCAATCGACTCGATGGTCAAATGCACCGTCTTGATGCGAGAGCCGTACGAAGTCAGAGACACCACGGGTCCCGAGGGAGAAACCGCAGGTGTGTCCGTCTCGACGCTGGCGTAGTAGTGCATCCTCGCCATCAGGCGGGCGACCTTGAGCCGGCGTTGCCACGGTCCTCGCCCGCGGGCGTCATGGTCCCACTCTGGGTCGTACGTCGTGCTCACGCCTGGAACCCGATTCATGACGGTGTCATCCGCTGGCATGTAAACGCTCATGCTCCTCGTAGAGGGCGGCCTCGTCGTCCACGCCCGGGATCCCGGACCGGAGCGGAACGTATCCCGGATACTCGGACACGAGTGACTCGGCGGAGCTCACGAAGCGGCGTTCGCCGTCGGCCTTCGACCTGAATTCGCTCCAACAGCGCTCGGCGTAGGCGCCGAACTCCGCCGCGAAGCGCGCCGTCGAGAAGCGCTCGGCGTTTGCGCGGCAAGCGCTGGGCTCGAAGCGGTCGCGCTCCGCCTCGAACCGCTCGACCGCTTCGACGATGCTCGCGACGTCCTGACGTGGAAAGAACAGCCCGGTCGGCCGCGCGTGCGTCGGGCCGCGAACCGTCTCGAGCACACCGCCCTTACCGAAGGCGATCACCGGTGTGCCGCAGGCCTGGGCCTCGACCGGGATGATCCCGAAATCTTCCTCCGCGGCGAACACGAACGCGCGCGCCTGTTGCATCATTTCTCGAAGGACGTGGCCGGGCTGGTAGCCCAACAGCTCGACGTTGGGAGCGGCCTTGGCCTTGACCTTCTCCGCCTCGGACCCGTCGCCGATCACGACCAGGCGCTTGTCGGGCATGGCGGCGAAGGCTTCGACGATCAGGTCCATCCGCTTGTAGGGGACGAGCCTCGAGGCGGCGAGGTAGAAATCTCCCTTCGTCTCCGTAAGGCCGAAGCGCGCGACGTCGACCGGCGGGTAGATCACGTCCGCGTGGCGCCCGTACACTTTGGAGATGCGCCGGGCCACGTACCGAGAGTTCGCGACGAAGTAGTCGACCCCGGCGGCGGTTCGGTAGTCCCAGATGCGCATGCGGTGGAGCATCCACTTGGCGAGCCAGCCCTTCATCCCCTTGTCGAGGCGCGCCTCCCGCAGATACTGATGCTGCAAATCCCACGCATAGCGGATCGGCGAATGGACGTAGCTGATGTGAAGCTGATCCGGGCCGGTCAATACGCCCTTGGCGGCCGCATGATTGCTCGAGATCACGAGATCGTAGTGCGAGAGATCGAACTGCTCGACGGCGAGCGGCATCAGCAGCAGATAAGAGCGGAACGAGCGCGCAGCGAGCGGCAGGTGCTTGATGAACGACGTCTCGAGCCGCCGGTCGCGCAAGTACTCGGTGGCGGCGATCACGGCCGGGTCGGCGTAGATCGCGAACAGATCCGCCTCCGGATACAGGTGGCAGAGCTGCTCCACGACGCTCTCGGAGCCAGCGAGCGTCGTGAACCACTCGTGAACCAGCGCGGTCCTCACCATCGCGCGTCCTCGAGCCGTGGCGCAACCTCGGCGAAGGCGGCCGCGGTGCTCTCGCTCCGAGGCCGGAGCAGCTCTTCGACGACGGCCAGGTGGCAGTGCGCCGTGCCCGTCCAGCTGTGCGCGCGTAAGCGATCGTAGCCGCGTTGGACCAGAGCCGTGCGCTCGGCTGGATCCGATGCCAGGCGCCGGATCAGCGAGGCGAGCTCGAGCGGGTCGTCGGGGTGGAAATAGAGCGCCGCATCTCCACACACCTCGGGCAGCGCCCCCGCCTTCGAAGCCAGCACCGGACAGCCCGACGCCATGGCTTCGAGCGGAGGGATACCGAAGCCCTCGTAGTAGGAGGGGTGGATGAACATGGCTGCGTGCTCGTAGAGCGCGCGGAGCTCTTCGTCGCTGACGTAGCCGACGAGCTTCAGGGACTCGAGCGCGGCCTGGCTCGAGCCGTCGAATACGCGTCCATCCACGGAGCCCGCGACGACCATCGTCAGCCCGCAGTCTTTCAGGTGCTCGAGGGCGCGCGCGATCACGCGAAAGTTCTTGTGCGGGGCCAGGCTGCTCACGGAAAGCACGTAGCCTCCGGGCTTCAGGCCGTGCTTGGCGAGCACGGACGGTTGCGGCGCGATGCGCTCGAGGTGTTGCCAGCCCTCCCCAGAGACGCGCACGCGCTCGGCCGTCACGTCGAGCGTCGCGACCAGCTCGGACTTCGCGAACTCCGAGACGGTCATGACCACCGCGCTCTGGCGGGCCAGCCGAGGCAGCAAGAACTTGTACCAGGAGCGAAACAACCGCCCGTACGACTCGGGAACCCGATAAACGGCAGCGTCATGGATCGTGACCACCTGCGTGTGCTTGAGCAGTGGTCCGGTCGGGCAGAAGCTCAGAAGCCAGGCTCCCCGCGTGAGCACCGGCAGCGTGAGTTGCTCCCAGAGCTGACCGCGGAACGGACCCTGGCAGCGAAAGGCGAGCGAGCGCAGCGCGGGCGCCGGCGTACCCGGAGGGGCGAGCACCACGGCGTCGAAAGACCGCGCCGCCCCCGCTTTGCAAAGCTCCTCGTCGAGCGCCAGCAGCGTTTCGAGCGCGTAGCGTTGAACGCCGGTCAGCCGTTGTCCGAGAAACCGACCGTTGATGTAGAGAGTGGGCCGTTCCAAGGATCACCCTCGAATGCGGGAGCGGAGCAGGGGGAAGGTCTCGCCCTCGGCATCGTCTTCGGTCGCGGCCGAGAACGGCACGCTGCTCGACATCCGCGTCACGAGCCCCGCCGCTGCGAAGCCGGCGCGTTGCCAGTGGCCCCGCGTCACGGACTGGTTGGCGCCGTCCGAGCTACCCGCCGAGGGACCCTCGGAGCGGGGGTAGGAGTGTCTCCAGCGAGAGGTCGCGCCGGCGTCGTTGACCACGACGGCGAACGAGGAGCTCGCCGACATGCGCCGCGCGTGTTCGACGGCGACCTTGCGCGGCGTGTTCTGCAAGCGCATCACGCTCAGCACCATGTCGGACAGCGCGGCCAGCGTCAGGCCGTCGGACACGAACGGAAAGCTCGGAGAATCGATCAGGACGAAGTCGAACTCGTGGCGGGCCTGGGACACGAGCTGGCTCATGCGCTCGCTGGACAAGAGCTCGGCCCGCGCCATCCCGCCCGCGGGAAGCAGGTAGAACTCGCCGAAGGAAAGCGGGACCCGGCGAACGGCTTCGTGCCAATCGCAGGTTCCGAGCAGCGCGCTACGCAGGTTCTGCTCGCGCCCCGCGATGACCTCCGCCTCCCGGACCGGCCGGCGCAGATCGGCGTCGATCACCAGCACGCGCCGCCCGTCCGTAGCCAGCGCCGCGGCGAGCCAGTGCGCGCAGGTCGTCTTCCCGTCGCCCGGCGCCGGCGACGTGATCAGGACGACGGTCGAGCGCGCCGACGCAGCCCAGTGATAGACGCTCGTGCGGAGCGCGCGGAACGCTTCGACGAAGCGGCTATCGGCGTGCCCCGCGGGGAGCTCGAAGCTCTGCCCGTCGAAAGCCGGTCCGAGCGTGCGTGCCCGGCGCCGGCGCGGGATCCGTGCCCAGATCGGGCTCGCGCCGATGCTGCGATGAACGTCGCTCTCGCTCTGGAGCGTCCCGGCGAAGATGCTGTGCAGCAAGACCAGCGCGACGCCGAGCGCGAGCCCGACCAATCCGCTCGCGGCGCTGAGCGCGAGCTTCGGTGAATCCTCACGATCCGAGACGCGCGGCACGTCCAGGATGCGGTTCTTGGAGAGGGTCGAGGCCTTCACGATCGCCGCTTGTTGCTGGCGCTCGAGCAGGTACGAATACGTGCGGCTGTAGACCTCGGATTCGCGCGACAGCTGCGCGAGCCCGAACTCCGCCGAAGGCACCGTCTTCAGCTTCTGCTCGAACTGCCCGATGATCCCGCTCAAGGTGCCCAGGCTCTCCTGTGCGCGGGAGAGGCGGCTGGAGACGTAGTTTTGCACGGCTTCGAGCTGGGCCTTGACCTGTGCACGCTGCTCCTGAACCGGCGGCGCGACGTCGTTGAATTGCGATTCGAGCTCGGTGAGCTTCTGCCGCGCCTGAGACAGCGAGGACGACATGCCCTCGAGGACCGTATCCCTCGCCTCGCCGACCAGGTAGGCGCCCATCGGGGGCTCCTTGGAGGAGAGCGCGCGCTTCATGTCCGCGAGCGCCGCGACCTGTAGGCGCGCGGCGACCCGCTGCTCTTCGTACTTCGCGATCTGCTCGATCATCGCCTTGGCCTCGCTGTCGAGGACCACGACGCGGTTGTTCGTGCGGTAGGTCGCGAGCTGCTTCTGCACGTTGTCCAGAGATTCGCGGATCGTGCGGAGCTGACTGGTGACGAAGGTCTCGGCTGCGGTCGCGTCCTCCGTCTTCCACGACTGACGCTCCTGCAGGTAGGCTTCCATCAGGTGAGTGAGGAAGGCGGCCGCCGCGCGCGGCGAGCTGCTGCTGAAATCGAGCGTCAACACGTTCACGGGCCCGTTCGTGCCCTTCGGGGCGTACACGTCGAGCATCCCGACCGCTTCGTCCGTGAGCTCCTCGAGGGGCAGGACGCTCATCTCGTAGCGCGAGCCGGCTTTCGGTAGGCCGTCCGCGCCCTGGACGAGCGTCAGCTCGAATTCGTCCGTCTTCAGAAGCTCGCCGAGCTTTCCACCCGCGACCAGCCGATTCTCCGAGTAGAGCTCGTAGGTCTCGGGCGTCTTGAAACGCAGCTCGAACGACAGGCCGTCGCGGGCCTTCTCGGACAGGATCGCGTTCACCGCGCGCACCTCGCGCAGCCCTCTGTCGAGAAGGGCCGAGTCCCGCCGAGACAGCAGCCAGCGCCAGAACACCGGCGGTTCCTGCCCGGCCGGCTCGATCGAGACGTTCATGCCCGAGGCCAGGATCGCCCGCGACACGAGGGCGCGGCTGTGGATGATTTCGATTTCGCTGCCGAGCTCGCCTTGACCCGTACCCGAAAACTCGATCGCGTTCTGAGCCGGGGCCGGGTGCGCGTTTCCGTCGAGCTCGCCGAGGTAGAGGCGGCCGCTGGCTTGAAACTCCATCGGCGAGGTGAGCGTGCGGTACATGGCGGCGCAGAACACCACCAGCGCAACCAGCAGCACCAGCCGGTAGCTCCGGCACAGGGTGGACCACAACTGCATCAGGTCCACTGCGTCGTGAGACCCGGACCAGTGATCCGCGAAGTTGGGCGTGCTGTCTCTGCGCGGCAGCCGGGCCACGCCACCGGAAGGTCTGTCGTCACGTGCATTGATCGCCATGTCGACTCACTCCGAAAGGTATTTGATCTGCACGAACGGCGTGAGCAGGCTGGACACCGTCTGCAGCGTGGGTAGCAGTTGTTGGATCGCTTCGTTCCAGGAGGTCAGCGCCGTGGGCGGCACGAACACCACGTCACCCGGCTCGAGCTCGAACGGGCCGGCCTCGCCGTCCAGGATCATCTCCGCGTCGACCGTGAACAGCTCACCGGTCGCGCCGGCGCTGCGGATGATGCGCGTCGAGGCGAAGCGCCCCCGCGCGCGATCGCGATACGAAAACCCGGCCTGAGCGAGCGCTTGCAGCAGCGTGAGCCGCCCGTTGACGAACGGCACCGAGGTGCCGCCCGACACCCCTCCGAACACGAACGCTTGCTCGCTGCTCTTGTCGGGGACGAGGATGATGTCCCCCGGCCGCATCTTGATGTTCTGGCGCAAATCGCCGTCCAGAATCAGGCTGCGAAAATCGATCGGCAGCCGCTTGCCCTCCCGGGCCACGTAGGCGCTGCGGAGGCTCGCGCGTTCGAGCACCACGCTGCCGCCGAGCGAGAGCGCCTCGAGCAGGCGCATCGGGCGGTCGCTCTCCTTGAGCCCCGGCGCGCTGAATTGCCCGAGCAGGTAGTAGCGGATGCTGCCCGTGAACACGACCTGCACGGTGACGTTGGGGTCCTTGACGTAGACTGCGAGCCGCTCCTGCAAAAATACGCGCAAGTCCTCGGTCGTCTTTCCGGATACCTTGACCGAGCCGATCAGCGGAAACTGAATCGTCCCGTCGTTGTCGACGCGCAGACCGTCGACGGCGTTGAACGAAGTGCCGGCGTAGCCGGTGATGGACAGCTCGGGGTGTCCGTAGACCGCCACCAGCAACCGATCACCCGGACCCACCCGGTACGCATCGCCCTCTCGGCCCCCGACGGCTGCATCGAGCACGCGGGGATCGATCCGCTCCGGCCGGCGTGCGACCACGGCGGAGGGCAGCTGCTTGACCACGACCGGGGTGGAGCTGCACGCAGGAAGCCACGCCGCGCTCAGAACCAGCGCGAGGAGACGCGACCGACCGGGCCTGCGCGGAGCTTTACGCTCTGCGCCGCCTCGTGGTGGCAGGCTCTCGCTAGCGGCCGTCATGCAGTGCAGTCCCGAGGACCGCTACCCTTCGTCTGTGGGCGATCAGTAGGCATTTTTATCGATGAAGCCTTTCCACAACGTCATGGTGAGGATCTTCAGGTCGAGGGCGTAAGACCAGTTGCGGATGTAAAAGAGGTCGCATTCGATGCGACGATCGAGCGAGGTGTTGCCGCGCCAGCCGTTCACCTGCGCCCATCCCGTGATGCCGGCGCGCACCTTGTGACGCAGCATGTAGTGCGGGATTTGCTTGCGGAACTCGTCGACGAACACCGGGCGCTCCGGACGCGGACCGACCAGCGACATCTCTCCCCGGAGCACGTTCCAGAGCTGCGGAAGCTCGTCGAGGCTCGTGCGCCGGAGCAGCGTACCGAACTTGGTTCGGCGCGCGTCGCCGGCGCTACACCAAACGGCGCCGCTGCGCTGCTCGGCGTCCACGCGCATCGAGCGGAACTTCAACATCGAGAAGCTGCGGCCATCGAGGCCCATCCGCTCTTGCCGGTAGAGAACGGGACCCGGCGAGGTCAGCTTGACCAGAAGCGCGATCAGAGCGAGCAACGGCGACAGCACGATCAGCGCGACCGCCGACAGCACCGCATCCGTCGCGCGCTTGGCGAACGCGCCCCCGCCGATCACCGGCGAGCCGTTGATGCGAACCACCGGCAGGCCGTCGAAGTCCTCGATGTCGCAGCCGAGCGTCACGAAGCGGTGGACGTCCGGCACGATGCGGACGTCGATCGTCTCGTCCTTCAGCAGCTCGAGCAGGCGATCCATCTCCCGGCCCTGGGAGGACGGGAGCGCGATCAAGACCTCGTCGATGCGGTGGGTGCGGATGACTTCGGGCAGGTCCTCGAAACCACCGAGGTACGGCTTGTTGTAGTTACGCTCGCTGTTTGGCCCCTCGCGCGTGATGACCCCGGCCACGCTCAGTCCGAGCTCCGGAAACGCCTCGAGCCGGCGGATCAGGTCGCGAATGGCCGCGCCCTCGCCGACGGCGATCGCGTGCCGGAGGTGGAAGCCGCGCTTGCGCAGCGCGCGCAAGGTCACGAGCAGCGTGAAGCGCAGGGCCAACATCGCGACGGCGCTCAGCGCGCCGAAGTAAATGATGACGAGCCGGGAGTAGTGGTACTCCTCGAACATGAACGTGACGGCCACGAACGTCATCAGCGCGACGGCGTGCGCCTTCAGCACTACCCCGAGCTCGCTGAGAGGGGCCAGTAGCCGCTTCGACTCGTACACGTGCAGCAGCGTGAAGACCGTCATCCACAGCACGGCGACGAGCGGCGCGAGCGCCGCGTAGGTCGCGAACTCGGGGAAGCCCTTGGTCACCGCCAGCACGTGGAATGCGGGCGGCACGTGGAAGCGAACCCAGTAAGAAGCGAGCCACGCTCCGACCACCACGGTCGCGTCGGTCAGCCTGAAGATGTGACCGAAAGTGTGTTGGTAGCGCTTCAGCACGAATGCACCTGAAAAAAGCTATTTAGCGAGCTCGGCCGCGACGGGGTCAGTGGGATGGGCGCGCCATCGAAGGGTCGTCGTTTGCGGTCGAAAGCGGGCGTTTCGCGTCGAGCTCGGAGCAGAGGAAGGCGTAGTTTTGCGCGATCTCGAAGTTTCGGATCACAAGACGTCGAGTGAACAGCCGAGCTCTGCGGTTCGCACAACTCGACTGCTTACATTGTGTGATTCGGACACAGCATGTTGCAGGACGTTGCAACGTGTCAAGGAGCAAGAGCGCCACATCGCTGACGCGAACGCGCGCGAGTCCGCCTTGTGTGAATCCACACGCGCGACGACGAAGAATTGAAACGTGAAGGTCGACGTGATGAGCGCTGCGCGTTTGTCTTTCACGCCACACGTGTGCATCGATGCCACGCAGCGCGGTGCTCTCTCGAAACGCAAGAGACACGTGCGCTACGGAATGTGTCCGCTACCGTCGCGAACACGTTGCGAGAATGCGTCCCTCGCTATCTTCCGTTAACTCGAGGGCACGCGTAACTGAATCTCGTCGCGCGATCATCAGGTGATTTCCCCCTGCAATTTCGGGCGAACGGCCGCTCTTCCGAGGCTGGAATCGCGCGCGCACGTGCCGTGATTCACGCGCTCGGGAGCCCGCGGATCCGCCCGTGTGCACCGCGAATTCTTGTTTGGGCGTCTCGCGGCGCGCGCTCTGCGCGTGGTGACGATTTTGCGCTCCTCGTCCTTGGAGCGATGCGGAGCGAGGCGCTTCGCCGCGAAGACGCAAGCGTATGGAGACTCGCGAAGAGTTTTCTGTGCGCGTCGATCGCGTCGTGTCGTTTCCGCTCGACGCGCTT
>JAICQO010000037.1 GCA_025937835.1 Polyangiaceae bacterium | reverse complement strand
GTCGGGTGTGAGCCGTGAATTGCGATCCCCCAAAAATCCTGGCGCCCGTGGCGTTCCGCCTGGCGCCCGTGGCGGTAAAAACCAATGACGTGCGCGCCGAGACCCTCGTCGGGTGTGAGCCGTGAATTGCGATCCCCCAAAAATCCTGGCGCCCGTGGCGTTCCGCCTGGCGCCCGTGGCGGTAAAAACCAATGACGTGCGCGCCGTGACTAAGTCGGGCTGCGGCGTGAAGTGCGACCCAAAAAAACTGGCGCCCCTGGCGTTCCGCCTGGCGCCCGTGGCGGTAAAAACCAATGACGTGCGCGCCGTGACTAAGTCGGGCTGCGGCGTGAAGTGCGACCTCAAAAAAACCTGGCGCCCGTGGCGTTCCGCCTGGCGCCCGTGGCGGTAAAAACCAATGACGTGCGCGCCGTGACTGAGCCGAGGTGCGGCGTGATGCGCGACGCTAAGCCGGCCCCGGCTCGCCCGCGCGTGGGCGGCGGCGGCGGCGCTTGCGGCGGCGTTCGGGATCCGCGCTGGCGCGGGCTTCGGGATCCGGTGCGGGGCCGGATAGCGAGACGCCGCGGAGCGCCGCGACTTCACTCGCGAGCTGGTAGAGGCCGGAGCGCCCGAAGCGGCCAACGCGGCCGGACTCGAGGCGCGGCAGCATCGCGGCGATGCGGCGCACGGGCTCGGCGATGCGGCGCGGCACGTTGAGGCGATCGACGATCGGTTCGAGGAACTCGTAGGCGGCCTCGACGCGATCGCGCTCACCGAGGCAGGCTTCGCGGAGCGGCTCGAGCAGGAGCGCGGCGCAGAGCACGGTGTCGTCGAGGGGAGCGCCCTCGTCGCGCGTGCGGCGATCGACCTCGGACAGGATGCGCCACACGGTGTCGTCGCCTTCCTCGCGATCGGCGAGGTACGTGGAAAGCTCGGGCAAAAGTACGTCGAGCACGCCGGTTTCCCAGGCGATGTAAATCGAGCGGTGGGCGGCTCCGCCGCGCATCAGGCGCAGCACCTCTTCGAAGAGGCGGGGCTTGGCGGCGCGGCGCAGCGCGTGGCGACAGCCGACGATCGCGTCGTAGACGTCGGGCGAGATGCCGAAGTCGAGGCGCGCGCTGAACTTGATGGCGCGCAAGAGCCGCACCGGATCTTCGAGGAAGCGCACCACGGGGTTGCCGATGGTGTGCACGCTGCGGCGCTCGATGTCGGGCATGCCGCCGACCCAGTCCAGGATCTGCCGGCGCTCGATGTCGTAAAACAGCGCGTTGATCGTGAAGTCGCGGCGCAGGGCGTCTTCGGGCGCGTCGCCGAATACGTTGTCGTTGCGGATCAAGAGGTCGTCGCCGTCGCCCCGCGGCGATTCCTCGGGGGGCTTGCGGAAGGTGGCCGTCTCGATCACCTTGCCCGCGCCGAACAGCACGTGGACCAGCCGGAAGCGGCGCCCGATGATCCGCGAGTTACGGAACAGCCGCCGCACGTCGTCCGGTCGCGCGTTGGTGACGACGTCGAAATCCTTCGGGCGGGCCTTGACCAGCAGGTCCCGCACACACCCACCGACCAGATACGCCTCGTAGCCGTGGCGGACCAGCCGGCGCACCACCTTGGCCGCGTCGGCGTCGATGTGTTCTTCGTCCAGCTCGACCGAGTAGACGGCGGCCTCGTCGGACAGGGATTCGCTGTCCGGCGCGTCGTCGTCCTCCCCGCGGGGGAGGTCGTCGATGGGGTCGGTCGAAGCGCCGCTGTCTTCGTCGTCGGCGTCGAGCTCTGTCAAAGGTGGAACCATCTTGGAATTGCTGGAAACCCGTATACCACCGGCTCGGAAACGCTGCCCGGCCTTCGGGACCGAGCTTCGGACCGGAGCCGGAGCCGACCCGAAAAGGTGCGTCAAAGTGGTGATTTGTCGCCAGCCTAACCGCCAGCCCAGCCGCCTCGGAGCAGCGAGCGCGCTGACTGGTTTGGGCTTCGGGCCGCGCGGGCGGTGCTACGTTTGTCTGTTTAGTCCGGAGTCGATCCGGCCGTAGTGACCCTAGCGAAGCCCCACCCATGAGCGTTCTCGTACTCACGCCCGACGCGGAAGCCGCCCGATCCCTGTGCCGAGCGCTCGAGCGCTCCGGTCAGTCCGCGAGCTGGGAAATCAGCTCCGACGGAGCTACGGCCCGGCTGCGCGAAGTGCCGCCGCTGGTGCTGGTCGCCGACACGGCCGTGGGCGCGCATCCGAACGTCGTCGCCGAGCTGAAATCGGGAGCGCCCTGGGCGCGCGTCGTGTTGATGGGCGACGCCGAGCCGGAGACCGACGGCCCGGCCGTGGTCTCGAAGCCGTTCGACGCCTCCGAGCTCGCGCAGGTGCTGGCGCGGGAAGGGGAGCTCGCCGAGCTCGACCGCAGCCGGCACGCGCTCCGCGAGCGCGTCGAGCGCCTGACTTTGCTCGTGGACGAGTGCTTCGAGGCGATCGTCGGGCTCTCGGCCGAGGGCATCGTGCGCTCGTGGAACCCGGGCGCCGCGTCGCTCTACGGCTACACCGCCGACGAGATCATCGGGCGCAGCATCGAGCTGCTCGACGCCGAGCCGGAGCTAACCTGCGCGCGCCTCGCGCACGACGAGCGGCGCGTGGTCGAGGTGCGGCGGCGTCACAAGAGCGGCCGCGAGATCCTCGTGCTGTTGTCGTTGTCGCGCGTCGCGCGCGGCACGCCGGACATCCACTTCGCCGAGGTGTCGCTGGACGTGACCGAGCGGCGGCAGCTCGAGCGGAGCCTCGAGCACGCCGAGCGGCTGGCCGCGATCGGCCGCATCGCCGCCGGCATGGCGCACGAGATCAATAACCCCCTGGCGGTGATCGGCGCCTCGGCCGCCTACGTCTCCGAGATCGCCGCGCGCATCTCCGACCCGGAGCTCGCCGGTTGCGCCAGCGACATCGAGATGGCCGTCGAGCGCATCGGCAGCTTCGTGCAGCACGTGTGCGGCTTCGCGCGGCGAGAGCGGCCGCACATGGCGGACAACTCCCTCCACACCGCGCTCGACATCTCGACACGGATGATCCGTCCGCGCGCCAAGGACCGCCTGGTCCAGGTCACGGTCGAGGCCCTGCCGAGCATCATCCTGCCGCACGATCCGCCGCGGATCGCCCAGGGCATCTTGAACCTGCTCTCGAACGCGGTCGACGCCGCCGCAGCCGGCGGGCGCCACGTGACGCTGCGGGTCGTCGCGCACGACGACAACGCGTTGATCGAGGTCGACGACGACGGGCCCGGCATCACCGACGAGTTCGCGGGGCGGTTGTTCGAGCCGTTCACGACCACGAAGCCGTTCGGACAGGGCACTGGCCTCGGCTTGTCGATCACGCGCCAGATCGCCCGCGATCACGGCGGTGACGTTCGGCTCGAACCGCGCCCGGGCGGCGGCACACGCGCCACCTTCAGCCTGCCCCGCTTCCGTGCCAAGAGTTACCGCCTGCTCGTGGTCGAGGACGACCCGGCCGTGCGCCGCGCGCTCGCGACCGATCTGCGGCGCGAGGGCTTCGACGTCACCACCGCGGCGACGCTCGACGAGGCGCGCGACATCGTGCGCGGCCGGCGCATTCATCTGATCATCGCCGACGCGCATTTGCCCGATCCGGTCGAGAACGAGCCGCTGTCGATCCTCGCCGCCGACAGCCCGAGCTCGCGGCGGCTGGTGATGGCGGCGGATCGCTCGCGCGTGCGCGTGGATTGGGCCGATCACGTCCTCACCAAGCCCTGGAACCGCGCCGAGCTCGTGCAGATCGCGCGCCGGTTGTGCCTGGCGGGCGAACGCCGCAGCCAGCGTCCCTAGGCGTTTTACTTGCGTCGGGCGCGGCGGAGGTGCGGGCCGCCGCGCGTCTCCGCGTCGCCGATGCGTGCCAGCGCCGCGCACACCGCCGGTTCGCGGCAAGGACCGACGCGCTGCCGATGGGGCGGCCACGCGGGCCACGGCCGAGCAACCTGGGCGCGGACGTCGGGGCCGGTGTAGCTCGGGAGCGCGCCCGGCACGTTGGCTTCGCGCGCGCTCGTCTTCGGCAGTGAGAGCAAGAGGTTCGGGGTGATGCCCACGCCTTGCAGCGGCGAGCCGTCGGGCAGCGCGAACAACAAGCTGGTCAGCCGCAGCACGCCCTGGCCGGTGGGGTCGTCCGTGTACTCCTGGATGCAGCCCTTGCCGAAGGTCCGGGAGCCGACCACCGGACCGCGGCGGTAAGCGGAGAGCGCGCCGGCGATCATCTCCGCGGCGCTCGCGGTGCGACCGTCGACCAGCGCCGCTACCGGGCCCGACCAGGGCCGGTGCTCCTCGGGCGTGAGCGCACGCATCACCTCGACGACGTGGCCGTGTTGGGCGAGCGGGAACAGCGGCGCGTCCGGCAAAAACAAGCCGAGCACTCCGAGCGCGGCGTCCGTCGAGCCCCCTCCGTTGCCGCGCAGATCGATCAAGATCCCGTCGAGCGCTTCCCGATCGCTCTGCTCGAGCGCGCGAGCGAAGGCGTCGCCGGCGCCGTCCGCTACGCTCGGTAGCCCGACCACCAGGATCCGCCCGTTTCCGTAGCGCACGAGCTCGGTTTCGAGCGGCTCGGGCTCGTCACCCGGATCGGCCTCGCCCGTCGCCGCGAGCTCGAGCTGCTCGGGCTCGCTGTCGTTCGCGTGCAGCACCACCACGCGGCGCGGCACCCCCGGAGGCGGCTCGGTGCGTGCGAGCTGTTCGACTTGTTCGAGCGGCATGCCGGCGGTCAGAACGCCGTCCACCGCGAGCACGAGGTCGCCGATCGCGAGCGGTGGCACCGGGTCCGCCACCAGGCGCACGCCGGCGGCGCTGCGCGTGACGCGACCCCAGAGCCGCGGCCCCGCGTCGAAGCCGGGTTCGTCCGCGTACAGCGACCACTCCTCGTCGAGCGGCGTCCAGGCGCCGTGCGGGTCGAGCGCGGCCACGTAGGCGCGGAGCTCTGCCGAGAGCACGGCCTCGCCCCAGGCCACCCCGTCGAGCTTCGGAAAATAGCGGGCGCGCGCGGCGTTCGCGAAATCCTCGCCGAGCGCGGGGTAAGCGCGCGTGAGACGCGCCAGGCGTTCGCCGAGCGAGCGCGACAGGACGCGCGCGGGCATCGTGACCGGGTCGTCCTCGAACACGGGCTCGATCGCGAGCGCGTGAGCGCGGGCGCGCGAGCCCTCGAGCTTCTCGTGATAACCGGCGTCGTAGATCGCCTCGAGCTCGGCGATCCAGCGCGCGAGCTCGAGACCCGCGCGCTCGGCCGCTTCACAGCGCGAGCCGTCCGGCGTCGCGCGAAGCTCGCCGAGCAGCGCGGTGGCGCTCTCGCGCAGCAGCTGCCGGGTCGGCGCGTCGGGCGCGGCGGACCACAGGCCGTGCGGATCCAACCAGCCGATCAACAGGTCGGCGAACAAGCCGATCGGCGGGCCGTCGCTGCTCACCGCGAAGCGGGCGTGCACGTCGCGAACCACGGCGCGCGCGTCGTCGCACGCGATGCGCGTGGGTCTGCCGCTCGGGACGCGCAGCGTACGGGCTGCGCACTCGGCGGGCTCGGTCTCCGGACGCGTGTTCGGAACGGGCTCCGGCGCGTTCGCTTCGGACTTCGGCTCGGCCGGCCGCGGCGCGACGACCGGGCTACCCCTCCACGACAGCGCGATGGCGGCGATCAGCGCGAGCAGCCCGAGGCCGTTGCGGAGACCGCGCCGTTCCATGGTCTGCCAGGGTAACGCCGCCGATCGGCCTTGGCGAGTCCAGGCGGCTCTGGCCCAGGAACCAGGCGTAGCCAGGCCGGTCCCGCCGAGGCTAACCTCGCCGGCCGAATGGCGTTCGATGCGATCGCGGTCCTCGGCTGTCGCCTCGGCGAACACGGCCGCCTGCTCGGCACCGCGCGCCGGCGCGTCGAGCACGCAGCCCGCGTCTTCCGCGACGGCGAGGCAAAAGTCGTGATCGCGAGCGGCGGCAAGGTCTGGTCCGGTGTGAGCGAGGCCGACGCGTTCGGGGCAGCCTTGATCGAGCTCGGTGTGCCGGCGGACAGCGTGCTCCGAGAACGGCGCTCGCTCACCACCCGCGGCAACGCCCGCTACGTCGCCGAGCTCGTGCGCGAGCGTGGCTTCGAAAAGCTGGGCGTCGTCACCTCGGATTGGCACATGTCGCGCGCGCTCGCGGCGTTCGCTCGCTTCGGGATCGCGGCCGAAGCCTGTCCCGCCGTCACGCTCGACGTGTCGTTGCGGGGGCGCTCCTACCGCTACGCGAGCGAACGCGTGCGCGGCATCGGTGACTGGGTCTCGGCGCGCTGGTTCGAGCGAGGCTCTCGATGAGGTGGCTCGTGCTCGGCGCGCTGCTCGTCGCGTGCCGTCGCGACTCGCCACCCGCTCCGAAACCGAGCGCCTCGCTATCGGCGTCCGCTTCTGCAGCAACGAAAGCAGCCGCGCCCGAGCTCGCGCTGTTGCTCGCCGAACAGGACCGCGATCCGGCCGCCGTCTCCGACAGCTCGGTGCAGGCCATTTCAGCGCGCGAGCGCGTCGCTGCCGTCCGCGCGCTGGCGCGCACCGAAGACGACCGCGCGCGGGAGCGGCTGCTCGGCGCGCTCTCTGACTCGGAGCTCGAGGTCGTGCGCTGGGCGGCGTTCGGCCTGGGCCGGCTGTGCAAGGACCGCGAAGACGCGACCGTTCGCGCGCTCAACGTGCGCGCCGCGGGGCTCGCCGCGGCCGCGGGCCCGAGCACGGTTCCGGCGCTCGCGGCGATCTTGCGCGCGCTCGGGCGCTGCGCCAACGACGACGCGGAGCGCACGCTGCGCGCCTACCTCGACGCCGAAAAGCCGCTCGCCGAAGCGGCCGCGGTCGCGCTCGGCACGCTCGGTATGCGCCGCGGCAAGCTCGACCCGGCTTCGTCCGCGCGGCTGCTCGACCGCGCGGCGAGCCCAGAGACGCCGCTCGAGTTCGCGCTGTTCGGCCTCGGCCGCCTGGACGTGCCCGAGGGGCCGCTGCGGGCGCGGCTCATCGAGCTTGCGCCGCGCCTTTTGGAGCGCGGCGAGACCGCGCGGCGCTTCGCGCTGCGTGCGCTCGGGCGTAGCGGCGCTGCCGCCGTCCCCGCCTTGCGCGCCGTCGCCGAAAATCCGCGGACGCCCGCGCTCGAACGCGCGGAGGTCTTCCGTGAGCTCGCGCGCATCGGCGGTGCTCTCGCGCAGCACGCCCTGAACGAGCTGCTCCCGGGCGAGCTCCAGCCGGGGCCGGCACTGGTCGACGCCAAGCACGGCGCGGAGCTCGGGGCCCTCTTGACGCTGCTCGATGCGCTCACGGACGCACGCTCGAAGCCCGCGCTCGAGCGGCTCGCGCGCTTCGAGCTGCCCGAAGCCGATCCGGCGCGCCGCCACGCGGTGCTGTTGCGCTGCGCCGCCGCGCGCGTGCTCGCCGGTAAGTCGAGCCGCGCCGCGGATCTGGTCGCCTGTGATCCAGAGCCGGACGGCCGCATCGGAAATCTGGCGAAGCTCGCCGTGCTCGATCGCGGTGAGCTCGTCGATGAGCGCGCTCGCATTCACCGCGCGCTCGCCGAGGGGAGCGATCCGGTCGTGCGCCAGAGGGCGCTCGAAATCTTGGCCGGCCACCGCGAGGCGCCGAACATCGTCGAGCTGCTGTTGAAGGCGCTCGCCGATCGCGCCCCCGGCACGCTGGCCACGGCCGCGGAGCTGCTCGCCGATCACCCGGACCGCGCCCAGGCCGCGGCCGAGCCGGGCAGCGAGCCGCGCCCCGATCCCAGGCTGCTCGAGCTGCTCGCGACGAGCTTCCGGCTCGAGCAAAAACGACCCAACATCGAGGTGCGCGCGGCGCTGATCGACGCGGCGAGCGCGCTCGGCGTGCTCTCGCTGAAGCCCGACATCGCGCGCGACTGCAAGAGCGAGAACCCGACCCTGCGCGCCCACGCCGAGAAGGCGCTGCGCGCGTTCGGCGAGCATGGCCTGCGCTGCGCGCGTGCGGCCGAGCCGGGCCGCCCGCCCGAGGAGCTCGAGCGCCTGCTCCACGGCAAGCGGCGCCTGCTGTTCGACACCGACGCAGGCCCGCTGGAGCTCGAGCTGGACGCCGACGCCGCGCCCGTGTCGGTGACGCGCGTCGTCGAGCTCGCACAGAGCGGCTTCTTCGACGGCATGGCCGTACACCGCGTGGTACCGGGGTTCGTCGTGCAGTTCGGCGACCGGGGCGGGGACGGGTACGGCGGAGCCGAGCGGCGGCCGCTGCGCGACGAGCTCGGCCCCGAGCCCTTCGAGCCGGGCGCCGTGGGCATCGCCCTGGCCGGGCGCGACACGGGCTCCAGTCAGCTCTTTGTAACCCTTGGGAGTTATCCGCACCTGGACGGCGAATACACGCGCATCGGCCGCGCCGGCCCGGGCTTTTCGCGGCTTTTGCGCGGGGACGTGATCCGGCGCGTGCGGCCGGCGCCTTGAAGGCTTTCGTCCGCCAGCCGTTGCTCTGGTTCGCGCTCGCGTCTCTTTCCGTGTTCGCTCTGCACGCCCGGTTCCGCGGCGAGGATCCGCACACGATCCAGGTCCCGCCCGGACTCGGGTCGGAGCGCGAACACTGGAAGCTCCAGCAGGCCGCAGAGCGAGAAGCGCGGGCGCTCGGGCTCTGGCGAGACGACCCGCAAGCGATCGCGCTCGCCCGCGAACGGGTGGCGGCGCTCCGGGCGCGCCCCGTGGCCCCGCCCACCGACGCCGAGCTCCGCGAGTTTCTGGAGCGGCACCGCGAGGCGTTCGACGACCCCGAGCGGTACGCGTTCGAGCAGGTGTTCTTCGATCCCCGCCGCGGCGACGCCGACGCACGCGCGCGCACGGCAGAGCGCGAGCTCGAAGCCGGCGGCGACCCGGCCAAGCTCGGCGACCCGTTCCGATTCCCCGCTGTCCTGACGGCGGAGCCGGCCGCTCGGGTTCGAGCGGTGTTCGGGCAGGCTTTTCTGGATGCTCTCTCGAAGGCCCGGCCCGGCACGTGGCAGACGCTGCGCTCCCCGGACGGTGTGCACCTGGTGCGCCTCGTGAAGAAGACCGCGGGTCGCCGCATCGACGTCGCGGACGCCCGGAGTGAGCTCGCTCGGGCCTTCGAGCTCGAGCAGAGAGCCATCCGCGAACGCGAAGCGCTCGAGCGCGCCGAGAGTGAGTACCGGTTCGTGGACGAGCCTTGACTCGTGGTATACCGGCCCGACCATGCTGCTCGCGGTCGACGTCGGGAACACGAACATCGTGTTCGGGCTCTACGAAGGCGCGGAGCTGTCGCACACCTTTCGCATCTCCACCCTGCGTTCGCGTACGCAAGACGAGCACGGCATCTTGCTCCGCGAGCTGCTCGGTCTGCACTCGGTGACACCGAACCAGGTCGAGGCAGCGATCGTCGCGAGCGTCGTGCCGCCCTTGACGGACGTGCTGGTGGAGGCCATCCGTCAGGCTTTCAAGACCGACCCGGTCGTGGTCGGGCCCGGGCTCCGCACCGGCGTCCGCATCCTGTACGAGAACCCGCGGGAGATCGGCGCCGATCGCATCGTCAACTCGGTGGCGGCGTTCGAACGCTTCAAGGGGCCGGCGATCGTCGTCGACTTCGGCACCGCCACCACCTTCGACTGCGTCTCTCCGAAGGGTGAGTACCTGGGTGGGGTGATCGTGCCCGGCATCCACGTCAGCCTGGACGGCTTGCTGGCTGCGGCCGCGCGCCTGTCGCGGGTCGAGCTCGCGGCCCCGCCGCGCGTGCTCGGCCGCAACACGACGCACGCGCTCCAGTCCGGGATCATCGTCGGACACGCGGCCATGGTAGACGGCATGGTCGAGCGCCTGGAGGCCGAGCTCGGGCACCCGTGCGAAGTGATCGCGACCGGCGGTCATGCCCAGCTGATCTCGAAGTTTGCCAAGCGGATCCAGGCGATCGACGTCAACCTGACGCTGGAGGGCCTGCGCATCCTCTTCGAGCGGAACCGCGAAAAATCGAGCGGCTCCCGCGGGGCGCGCGACGCGACGCCGCGCGAAGCTTCGTGATCTCGCGGAGCCTGCTGCCGGCGCTGTTCGCCGTCGCCCTGCTGTTCGGCTGCCGGCGCGAGACGAGCTCGGCCGCGCCGAGCCCCGAGCGCATCGTCTCGCTGGCTCCTGCCGTGACCGAGACGCTGTTCGCGATCGGCGCGGGCGCGCAGGTGATCGGCGTCAGCGACTACTGTGAGGCGCCTCCCGAGGTGAAGAAGCGCCCGCGGCTCGGCACCAGCATCACCCCGAACTACGAGGCCATCGCGCGGCTCAAGCCGAGCCTGGTCGTCAGCGAAAAGAACGCTGCAGCGCGGGAGCGCGAGCTCGCCGCCCTGGCGCCGACGCGGCTCTTGCCGTGGCTCTCGTTATACGAGGTCGCCGCGGGCGTGCGCGAGCTCGGGCGCCTCAGCGGCCACGTTCGGCGTGCCGACGCGCTCGCGAACGAGCTGCTCTCGAAGCTCGATCGGCCCGAGCCGAGCGACGGACCGCGCGTTCTGCTGGTGCTCGGCGAGACCTCGGGCGACGAGCTCTGGTTCATCCGCAAGAACTCGCTGCACGGCAGCGTGCTCGCGGCCGCGGGCGCGCGAAACGCCGTCGCCGAGGCGGTGCTCGGTCCGCCGCAGCTATCGTTCGAGCGCCTGCTCGAGCTGGACCCGGACGCGATCGTGATCTTGTTGCGCCCCGAGCCCGAGCGCGACCGAGCGGCTGTCCTCCAGCGCTTCGAGCGCTTCCCGACGCTCGAGGCCGTGCGCGAACGACGCATCGGCAGCATCGAGGATCCTGCGGCATTCAGCCACGGCCCTGGCATTCTCGGCCTGGTCGGGCGGCTGCGCGCCGAGCTCGAGCGGCTAAAAGTCGTGAAATGAGCGGCCTCGTCTTCGAAAGCGTCACGGTGGAGGCCGGCGGGCGCCGCGTACTCGACGACGTGCGCTTCGAGGTGCGCCCTGGGGAGCTCGTGACGTTGCTCGGCCCGAACGGCGCGGGCAAGACCACGTTGCTGCGCGCAGCGCTCGGCCTCGTACGGCCGAAGAGCGGCCGGGTGCTCGTGCAGGGGACGGACACGCGCGCTCTCTCGGCGCGCGTCCGCGCGGGTCGCCTCGGCTGGTTGCCGCAGCACACGCCGCCCACGACCCAGCGCGTGCTCGACGTGGTCGAGGCTGGCCGCTTTCGCTTCTCGGAGTCGCGCGCCGAAACCCGCGCGGCCGCGCTGCGCGCGCTCGAGCGCTTCGGCATCGCCGGCCTCGCCGAGCGCGCGCTCGAGCGGCTGTCGGGTGGCGAGCGCCAGCGCGTCGCGTTCGCGACGCTGGTCGCGCAAGAGGCCGCGTGCGTGCTGCTCGACGAGCCCGCCAATCACCTCGATCCGGCGCAGCAGCTCGAGAGCACGGCTTTCATCCGCGAGCTGTGGCAGAGCGGCTCGGCGGTGCTGCTCGTCAGCCACGACGTCAATCTGCCAGGGCTGCTCGATCCGGCGCTCGAGAGCCGCGCCGTGGGCCTGCGCGGCGGCCGCGTCGAGTTCGTCGAGCACATCGGCGCAGCCGGGCTCGCCGAGCGCTTTTCGGCGCTCTACGAGGTCGAATTCCGGCTGCTCGAGTCCGGCGGCCGGCGCGTGCTCGTCGCCGAAGGTGGGACGCGCGCGTGACCCGTCGCATCGCGCTGGTCGTGCTGGCTTCGCTGCTTGCGCTCGGGCTGTCGGTGTTCGCGGGCCCGCCTCTGACCGGCCCTCACGCGGAGTTCGTGTTCTTCGAGCTGCGCGTACCGCGGCTCTTCGTGGGCGCTCTGGTGGGGGCGGCGCTGTCGCTGTCCGGCGCGTGTTTTCAGATCGTCTTCAACAACCCGCTCGCGACCCCCAGCACGGTCGGCACCCTGGCGGGCGCCACGCTCGGCGCGCTGCTCGCCGTGGTGTTCGGCGTGGACTCCGAGCTCGCGGGCCTTCCCGTGACGACGCTGGCCGCGTTCACGGGCGCGCTCGTCACGAGCTTGTCCGTGGCGGCCGTCGCGCAGAGCGGCCGCGCCCGCATCGAAGACGTCCTGCTCGCGGGCATCGCGGTCAGCCTGGCCGCGAGCGCGATCGCGACCGGCGTCCAGTACGTCGCCGACAGCCAGGCCACGTTCGCGGCTTCGCGCTGGGCCCTCGGTCAGCTCCCGCAGGTCGGCTATCGCGGCGTCACGCTGCTCACGCCGATCGTGGTCGTCACCAGCGCCGTGCTGCTCTCGCGCAGCCGGGCGCTCGCGTCGCTAGCCCTCGGTGACGACCTGGCAGCCTCGCAAGGTGTGGATGTGCCGCGCTTGCGGCTGATCGTGCTCGGCGCGGCTTCGCTGGCCGTCGCAGCGGCGGTCGCCTGGTGCGGCCCAATCGCCTTCGTCGGCCTGATCGTGCCGCACGTGGTGCGCCTCGCGGTGGGCCCGGGCGTGCGCGCGTTGCTCCCGCTCTCGCTGTGCGCGGGGGCAGCGTTCCTGAGCCTGTGCGACGCGCTCGCGCGCACGCTGGTGCCCGGTCGCGAATTGCCGGTCGGCGTGCTCACGGCCGCGCTGGGCGCGCCGGCCCTGGTAGTTCTAATCGCCCGTCGCCGCTGACATCGAGGCGGCTCCCGTCTGCGAACGCGCGCGCCGCAGCACCTTGGCCACCGTGGCGCTCGTGAGCCCGACGCGCGCGGCGATCAGCCGGCTCGACCAGCGCGGCTTGCCCGGAGGCGGCGTCGAGACCGAAATCAGGATGATGCGCTCGGTCGTCTCCGGCGGCACCGCGTGGTCCCGGCGGCCCAGGTGCGGTCGCGTCGCGAGGCCGGCGACGCCGTGCTCGGCGAAGCGGCGGCGAATGCGCGAGACCTGACCCGGCGAAAGGTCGAGCCGCCGCGCGATCTCGGCGCCGGCGACGCCGTCTGCCGAGAGCAGGATCACGCGCACCCGACGCGCGTGGGAAGCCTCGAGCTTCGGATCGCTGGCGAGCTTGGTCAGCGTCCGTCGATCTTCGTCAGACAGTAGCAGACTCGGGCGCTTCACCCTGTGAGTATGCACGCGATCCTTGCGCCCGACTCGTTTGCAGCGATTTGCGCTGCGCGAGAGATTTACTGTCGCGTCACGACCAACACACGACCGAGAAACCTGGACCACGGCCTGATGCATCTCATCAGAGTGAGAGTTCTGGTGCGCCTCACATTCGAGCGCGTGCACACCGAGGAGAATCGTCATGGTCAGGCACAGGCTTAGGTCGCGGCTCGCGTCGTTCGTTCCGTGGTCGGCTTTCGTCGTAGCGGTACTGCTCGTCTCTTCCGGCTGCAAGAAGGCGAGCGGCAGCGAAACCGGAAATCCCGCTGATAACAAGGCTAGCGGTGAGGCGGCGACCAAGACGGGCGGCCTGGCCGTCACCGACACGGAGGTCACCGTCGGTCAGCTGCACAGCGCCACGGGCACGATGGCGATCAGCGAGACGGGCTCGATCCAGGCCGAGCGACTGGCAATCGATCAGATCAACGAAGCCGGCGGCGTGCTCGGTCGCAAGATCAAGATCATCCAGGAGGACGGCGCGAGCGACTGGCCGACCTTCGCCGAGAAGGCGAAGAAGCTGCTCGAGCAAGATCACGTGGCATCCGTGATGGGCTGCTGGACTTCGGCCTCGAGGAAGGCCGTGCTGCCCGTGTTCGAGAAGGACAACGGCTTGCTCTATTACCCGACCTTCTACGAAGGCCTCGAGCAGTCGAAGAACGTGTTTTACACCGGTCAGGAAGCGACCCAGCAGATCCTGGCGGGGCTCGACTGGTTGCAAAAAACCAAGAACGCCAAGACGTTCTTCCTGATCGGCTCGGACTACATCTGGCCGCGTACGTCTAACAAGATCGCGCGAAAACACATCGAAAACGTGCTGAAAGGCACGGTCGTGGGCGAGGAGTACTACCCGCTCGGCCACACCCAGTTCGGCTCGTTGATCAACAAGATCAAGGCGCAGAAGCCCGACGCCGTGTACGCGATCGTGGTCGGCGGCAGCAACGTCTCATTCTACAAGCAGCTGAAGGCCGCCGGCGTCACCGCCGAGAACCAGACGCTCCTGACGATCTCGGTCACCGAAGACGAGCTGCTCGGGATCGGGGGCGAGAACATGGTCGGCTTCTACGCGGCCATGAAGTACTTCCAGAGCCTCGAGAACGAGAACAACAAGAAGTTCGTCGCGGCGTTCAAGAAGAAGTACGGCGAAAAATCGGTGATCGGCGACGTGACGCAGGCTGCCTACCTCGGCCCGTGGCTGTGGAAGCTCGGCGTCGAAAAGGCCGGCAGCTTCGAGGTGGACAAGGTCGTCGCCGCGTCGCCCGGCATCGAGCTCACGACCGCTCCCGAGGGTTACGTGAAGATCCACGAGAACCACCACCTGTGGAGCAAGCTGCGCATCGGCCAGGTGCAAATGGACGGGCAGTACAAGGTGCTCTACGAGTCGGAGCTGATCGAGCCGAACCCCTTCCCCAAGGGTTATCAGTGAGCTGATTCGGGCGAACCAAGTCTTGCGAGGTGCGGCTGGTGTCCGCTCGTCGCTCTCTCCCGAGCGGACACCAGCCGTTCCCGGAACCAGCTTCCTTCGAGGTGCAGCATGGACCTTTCGATCTGGGCGATGCAGGCGTTCAACGGGCTCAGCACCTTCTGTGTGCTGCTGCTCATGGCCCTGGGGCTGGCCATCATTTTCGGCCAGATGGGCGTGATCAACATGGCGCACGGCGAGTTCTTGACGATCGGCGCCTACACCACGTTCTTGCTCTCGCAGGCCGGGAGCGTGCTCGGTGACTGGTTTCAGACCTGGTACTTTCCGGTGGCGATCGTCGTGAGCTTCGTGCTCGCCGGAGCCGTCGGCTGGCTCGTGGAGCGCTTCATGGTGCGGCACCTGTACCGCAGGCCGCTCGACACGTTGCTCGCGACCTGGGGCCTCAGCCTGGTGATGCAGCAAGCGTTTCGCTCCGGGTTCGGCGCGCGCGAGGTCAGCGCAACGCTCCCCGACTGGTTGATGGGGTCGCTGAAACCCACCGCCACCATCGACATCCCGATCAACGGCCTGTTCATGATGGCGCTCACGGCAGCGCTCACCGGGCTCGTCGTGTTCGGGCTCACGTCCACGCGTTTCGGCGTCTGGGTGCGAGCGACCGTGCAGAACCGGGCCATGGCCAGCGCCGCGGGCATCAACACGCGCAAGGTAGACGAGCTCACGTTCGCAATCGGCTGCGGGCTCGCAGGCGTTGCCGGCGCGGCGTTCACGACCATCGGCTCGACGGGCCCCACCAGTGGCTCGCTGTACATCGTGGACACCTTTCTGGTGGTCGTGTTCGGCGGCGCCGAGCGGCTGATCGGCACGATCCTGTCGGCGTTCAGCATCGCGCAGACGCAGGCGGCGACCGAGTTCTTCATGACCGGCTCGATGGCAAAGGTGCTGACGCTGTCGACGATCATCGTGATCCTGATGCTCAGACCCCAGGGGCTGTTCTCGATCAAGGTACGGAGGTAACTGAATGGAACGTGCGACCCCCTCGCCGTGGTCCGCCCGCTTTCGAAGCTTCACGGCTCGCCTCTCGAGCGAAAAGAGCACGCGCGAGAACGCCAGCTTCGTGCTTCTGGCCGTGCTCTTGCTCCTGGTGTTCCCGCTCGGGCTCGACGTGTTCCGTCTGAACCTGGTGGGCAAGTACCTGACCTATGCGTTCGTCGCGCTGGGGCTCGTGCTGTGCTGGGGCTACGGCGGGATCTTGAGCCTCGGGCAGGGCGTGTTCTTCGGCCTCGGCGGCTACTGCATGGCGATGTTCCTGAAGCTCGAGGCCTCCGACCCGAAGAGCACGGCCATCCAATCGACACCGGGCATCCCGGACTTCATGGATTGGAACCAGCTGAAGGAGCTGCCGGCGTTCTGGGTGCCCTTCGAATCGCTGCCGTTCACGCTGCTCGCGGTGCTGGTCGTGCCGGGGCTGCTGGCGCTGGTCGTCGGGCTCGCGATGTTCAAGCGCCGCGTCGGCGGCGTCTATTTCGCGATCATCACCCAGGCCATCGCCTCGATCCTGTCGATCCTGATCATCGGGCGCCAGGGTTACACCGGCGGTGTCAACGGCATCACGGACCTGAAGACGCTGCTCGGCTGGGACATCCGGACGGACGAGGCGAAGGTGATCCTCTACTACGTCAACGCCGTGCTGCTGCTCGGCGCGGTGCTGCTCGGGCTGTCGCTGATCCGCAGCAAGCTCGGCCGGCTGTTGGTGGCGCTCCGTGACAAGGAAGAGCGCGTGCTGTTCACCGGCTACGACGTGGCGTCGCTCAAGACGTTCGTGTTCGTGCTGGCGGCGATGCTGTCCGCGGTCGGCGGCGCGATGTTCACGCTCCAAGTCGGCTTCATGTCGCCTTCCTTCGTGGGCATCGTGCCGTCGATCGAGATGGTGATTTGCGCGGCGGTCGGCGGGCGCAGCTCCCTGTTCGGCGCGATCTACGGCTCGCTGCTCGTGAACTTCGGCAAAACCTACTTTTCGGAGAGCTTCCCCGAGCTGTGGCTGTTCGTGATCGGCTTCCTGTTCATCGCGGTCGTGATGGTGTTCCCGAACGGCCTCGCCGGGCTGGATCTGATGAAGATGCGGTCGTTCATCGAGTCGAAGCTGCGGCGCTTTCAAAAGCCGTCCGTGGGCCTGTCGATCCCGAAACCCGCGCCGAGCCGCCCCGGGGTGACCGCGGCACCGAGGAGTAACGGCTGATGTTCGGAGAATTCTTGCTGCGGGTCGAGCACCTGAGCGTCGAGTTCGACGGCTTCAAGGCGGTCGACGATCTGACGTTCTACGCGGCCAAGAACCAGATCTGCGCGATCATCGGACCCAACGGCGCGGGCAAGACCACGCTGCTCGACCTGATCACGGGCCGCACCTCGCCCACGTCCGGTGAGATCCGCTTCAAGGAAGCGGACATCGGCGGGTTGCGCGAGAACCAGATCGTACGCCGCGGCATCGGACGCAAGTTCCAGACGCCGTCCGTCTACGAGGCGCTGACCGTGTTCGAAAACCTCGAGATGGCCTACCCCGACGCGCGCACCTGGCTTTCGGCGTGGAGCTTCCGCCGCAGCGAGGCGGTGGTGAAGAAGGTCGAGGAGGTCGCCGAGCTCATTTACCTGAAGGATAAGCTCCACGAGCGAGCCGAAAAGCTCAGCCATGGGCAGAAACAGTGGCTCGAGATCGGCGCGCTGTTGATCCAGGAGCCCGACCTCTTGCTGCTCGACGAGCCCGTCGCGGGCATGAGCGTACAAGACCGGGAGCTCACGGCGGCGCTGCTGCTCGAGCTCGTGAAAGAGCGGGCCGTGGTGGTGGTCGAGCACGACATGGACTTCGTGCGCAAGATCGCCGACCGCGTCACGGTCCTGCATCAGGGCAAGATCCTGATGGAGGGCAAGATGGACGCGATTCAAAGCGACCCGCGGGTGGTCGAGGTCTACCTCGGGCATTGAGGCAAACATGACGGAGAGCGTATTCGAAGCGGACTCGATCCGCGTCTGTTACGGCGAGAGCGAGGTGGTCGGAAAGCTCTCGCTCGACGCCAAGCAAAACGAGATCGTGGCGCTGATGGGCCTGAACGGCATGGGCAAGACCACGGTCATGAAGGCGCTGATCGGCCTGTTGCCCTTGCGCGCTGGCCGGCTGTTGCTCGGCGGCAAGGACCTGACACGCGCCGCGCCGTTCGAGCGCGTCGCCAACGGCCTCGCGTACGTCCCGCAGGGCCGGATGGTGTTCCCGACGCTGACGGTGGAAGAGAACATCGTGTCGGGCTTGCCCGCCTCTGCGCGCGGAGTTCCCGCCGAGATCTACGAGTTTTTCCCGGTCTTGAAGGAGATGCGCAAGCGGCGCGCGGGCAACCTGTCCGGCGGGCAGCAACAGCAGCTCGCGATCGGCAGAGCGCTCGCCAGCAACCCGCGCGTGTTACTGCTGGACGAGCCCACCGAAGGCATCCAGCCCTCGATCATCAAAGAGATCGCGGTGCAGCTCAAGCGCATCCGCGACGAGAAGGGGCTCACGATCCTGGTTTCGGAGCAGGTCTTGAGCTTCGCGCTCGCGGTCGCCGATCGCGTGGCGGTGATGGTGCGCGGCGCGCTCGTGCACCAGTCGCCGCGAGCCGACCTCGAAGAAGCCTCGCTCGGAAAGCTACTTGCGATCTAGCTCGACGTAGCTCGCTCGCTTGCGCATCGACCATTGCCCTTGGAAGGAGAAACTAGATGGAGACTTTGATCCGCGTAGACGTGAAGGAAGCCCCGGAAAAGCAGGACGTTTTGCATAACCGCTGGCACCCGGACATTCCAATGGTCTCGTGGGTCAAACCGGGAGATCAGTTCCGGGTCGAGTGCATCGATTGGACGGGCGGGCAGATCCAGGACGACGACAGCGCGACCGACATCAAGATCGTCGATCTGACCAAGGTGCACTACCTGAGCGGCCCAATCGGCGTCGAGGGCGCCGAGCCCGGAGACTTGCTGGTCGTCGATATCCTCGACATCGGCGTGCTCCAGACCTCGCAGTGGGGCTTCACCGGGATCTTCGCGCGCGAGAACGGCGGCGGCTTCCTCGTCGACCACTACCCCGAGGCGCGCAAGGCGTGCTGGAACTTCAGCGGCATCTACGCGAACTCGCGCCACATCCCGGGCGTCGAGTTCGCGGGCATCATGCACCCGGGTCTGATCGGGTGTCTGCCGTCGAAGGAGCTGCTCGAGCTGTGGAACAAGCGCGAAAGAGCCCTGTTCAGCACCAACCCGGAGCGCACGCCGCCGCTGTGTGCGCTGCCTTCCGGCGAGACGGCGCACATGGGCCGGATGAAGCCGGACGCGGCCAAGCAGGCCGGGCTCGAGGGCGCGCGCACGGTGCCGCCCCGCGAGCACGGAGGCAACTGCGACATCAAGAACCTGTCGCGCGGTTCACAGGTGTTCTTCCCCGTCTACGTCAAGGGCGGCGGCCTCTCGATGGGCGACATCCACTTCTCACAGGGGGACGGCGAGATCACCTTTTGCGGAGCGATCGAGATGGCCGGCTACCTCGACCTGCGCGTCAAGCTGATCAGGGGCGGCATGGCCACCTACGGCGTCAAGAACCCGATCTTCAAGCCGGGCCCGATGGAGCCGAACTACTCGTCGTACCTGATCTTCGAGGGCATCTCCGTCGACGAGGCTGGCAAGCAGCATTACCTCGACGTGCACATCGCGTATCGCCAGGCGTGCTTGAACGCCATCGAATACCTGAAGAAGTTCGGCTACACGGGCGCGCAGGCCTACGCGATCTTGGGCACAGCCCCCGTCGAGGGCCGCATCAGCGGCATCGTCGACATCCCGAACGCCTGCGCCACGCTGGCGATCCCGACCGAGATCTTCGAGTTCGACATCAACCCGA
This sequence comes from Polyangiaceae bacterium, assembly GCA_025937835.1. Classification (GTDB taxonomy): domain Bacteria; phylum Myxococcota_A; class Polyangia; order Polyangiales; family Polyangiaceae; genus PMG-095. Next base: position 36,428 of record JAICQO010000037.1, on the reverse strand, counting down.
GCGCGGCTGGCCCCGTGGGCGGAGTGGCTCCCGGCGTCGACCTCGCGAAGGCAGGTTGAGCATGCCGCTCTACGAGTACCAGTGTGCCGAGCACGGAGTCTTCGAGCGCTCGCGCCCGATGGCCGAAGCATCGCTCGCTGCGCCGTGCCCCGACTGCGAAGTCCACGCCCCGCGCATCCTGAGCGCCCCCAACGTACCCGCCTTACCGCGCGGCCTGTCGCGCGCCCACGAACGCAATGAGCGCAGCCGTCACGAGCCACGCCGCGTCGAACGCGCGCCCCGCAAAGAGTGCTCGGCCCCGCGCGATCCGCCCAGGCCCATCGCCGCGGCCGGGCGGCCCTGGGCGCTCGGGCACTAGGTCACCGATCGCGCTGCTCGTTCAGAAACCGCTTCACGACCTCGAGTATCCGCGCATCGACGTCCGATTGCGTCTCGCCGCGGGCTCGCAGCGCCGCCTTCGTGACCTGCAGCGAGTGATCGCCGCCATCGACGACGTGGAGCGCATGCGGCGCGGAGAGCTCGGGCAACAGCGCTTCCAGGCGCGGTAATGGGCACAGCGGGTCGCGCGTGCCCTGGATGAACAGAATCGGCGTGACGAGGGCGCGCAAGACTTCGTCGCGGAGCTTGCCGTTCTGACCGACGAGGGGATAGCCGAAGCAGACGAGCGCGGCCGGCTTGGTTTCGGCTTCGACCGCGACGTGGCAGCCCATGCGCGAGCCCATGCTCTTGCCCGCGAGCACGACGGGGCCGGGGTGCTCGGCGCGGGCGCGTTCGTACGCCTCGCGGTGGGCCGCGACCAGGACCGGTTGGCGATCGGGGGATCTTCGGCCTGCGAGCATGTACGGGTAGTCGAAGGGCAGAACGCGGCCGAGCGCGGACAAGCGCTCCGCCCAGTCGCGCATCCACGCGGACGAGGACGGCGCTCCTGCGCCGGGTGCGAACACGATCGTGCCTGGCAGGGCCATCGGGCGAGATATTACCCGAGTTTTTGCGGTGTTTTTCCGCTCGGCAACGGCACGTGCAGGGTGTTACCCTGCGCGCCAATGGCCTTCCGGTTCACTTCGCTCTTCACGAGTTTCGGTATCGGTGCGGTGGCGCTCGTCGTGCTCGGGGTCGCGTGCAAGTCCGAGAAGCCGCCGGAGACCGGATACTTGCAAGGCGGAGTGCAGTACGGCGCGGGGGGCGCTGCGGCGGGCTATGGCGGCGGCGTTGCCTATGCCGGCACGGCGTGGGCCGGCTCCACGACGTGGTCGCCCACACCGGGCGGCGGCGGAGCCGGCGGCTACGCGCCGATCGGCGGCAGCGCAGGCACGCCGACGGGCGCAGCCGGTTTCGCAACGTCGCTCGATCCGGGCGCGGCCACCGTGCTTGGCCCCGTGCTCACCGATCTCGCGAAGCAATACATCGTCGCCGGCGCGAAGCCGCTCGGCGCACCGATGGTCGGTAGCTTCGTGCAGAGCCAGAAGCTCGAAGGCATGATCCAGCTTCAACCGAACAAGTGCTACACGGTCGTGGCCACCGCGATGGGCACGGTGCAGGAGCTGAACGTACAGATCGCTCTCGCCACTCCGCTGCCGAACCTGAATCCGGTGCTCGCCATCGACAGCGAGACGGGGCCCACCGCCGTCGTCGGCAAGAAGCCGAACTGCTACAAGTGGGCCTGGGCGATGGGCACGCCAGCGAAGGTGATCCTCGAGGTGCCGTCCGGTCAGGGCCTGGCCATGGCCCAGGTCTACGAGAAGTAGTCCAGCGACTACCTCGGGACGCGGTCGAGCAGGTCCTGATACGAGACGCGCCGATCGGCCTCCGCCGCAGAGGCGGACTCTCCGGTCGAGGCCGCCTCGTCGGTGCCCCAGGTCTCTTCCGTCGAGCCCGCGTCTGCGGCGGTGTGGTCTTTGCGGCGCGGGGCATCGGGCTTGGCGGCATGCGCCTTCGCGGTCTCCCCGGTGGCTACGACCGCCGCTGCTGTCTCGACCGGCGCCGCCTGCTCGACTGCGCCCCGCGCCGCGACCGCGGCCGCCGTGGCCTGGCGCTCGAGCGCGGGCTGGGAGCGCCCTGCATCCTTGGCGGAATCGAGGGCTTGCTGGCTGAACGAGAAGACAGCAGCAGGCCCGGCGTGCCCGCTGCGATTCAGTCGCTGGCCGTCGTGCTCGGCGGCTTGCTTATTGATGTGTGGCTGCTCTCGGATGAAGAGCGGGTCCACGTTGCCGATGTTCAGGGCCAATCGATTCGTGTCTCCGTCAGGAAGACGGCGTGCGCTGCACGAAGGTTCCCGCGGCGTGAGTTTGTTTGGTGATCGTCTCGACGCGATCACCTCGCGGGTGGTGATGTAGTCGCGCCGGTGTCGGGGGACACAAGGCCCCTACACACTCGACGGTTCATCGACTTTCACGAATCTCCAGCCCGGCGGGATGGGTTATCTTGCTCGAGGCTTTGGCGTGCAAGCAGGTCTGACGCAGAAACACCCCGAGCAACAAGTGGGGCGCTACGCGATCTTCGATCAGATCGCGGCCGGCGGCATGGCGCGCGTGCACCTGGCGCGGCTCACCGGGCAAGAAGGGTTTTCGCGGGTGGTGGCGGTCAAGCGCATGCACCGCCATCTGCTCGAAAACCAGGAGTTCAAGCGCATGTTCCTGGAGGAGGCGCGGCTCGCCGCGCGCGTGCGCCACCCGAACGTGGTGCCAATCCTCGACGTGCTCGCGACCGGCGAAGAGCTGCTGATCGTGATGGAGTACGTGCACGGCGTGTCGGTGCACGCGCTGATGCAGGCCTCGGTCAAGGCCAAGAAGAACATGCCGCGGCCGATCGTGTACTCGATGATCCTGCAGATGCTGCACGGGCTCGAGGCCGCGCACGAGGCCACCGACGAGCGAGGTCGTCCGCTCGCTCTCGTGCACCGCGACGTGTCGCCGCAGAACGTGCTGGTGGGCGTCGACGGCATCGCGCGCGTCGTGGACTTCGGCGTGGCGCGCGCCATGAGCGCGAAGCAGGACACCGATCCCGGCGTGCTCAAGGGCAAGCACTCGTACATGGCGCCCGAGCTCGTGCACGGCGCTCCGGCCACTCGCCAAGCCGACGTGTTCTCGGCGGCGACTCTGTTCTGGGAGCTCATCGCGGGCCGCAAGCTGTTCGGCGGGGCCACCGAGGTCGAGCGGCTGAACGCCGTGGCCAAGGGGAATTACCCTTCGCCCAAGCAATACGCGCGCGATCTGCCGGTCGATGTCGAGCGCGTGATCGTGCGGGGTATCTCCGCCAAGCCGAGCGAGCGCTACGCCACCGCGCTCGAGATGGCGATCGAGCTCGAGAGCCTGCACGTGGCCGCAACACCGCGCGTGGTGGGCGACTGGGTCGCGACGCTCGCGGTCGAGGAGCTCGCGGCGCGCATGGAGCTCATTCACCAGGTCGAGACCTCGGGCGTGAGCTTGGTGCGGCAGTCGCTGCCGGCTCCGGCTCCCGAAGTCGCGCAGGCGCCGGCGATTGTCACGCCTGCTGCGAAGCCGGCTGCGCCGAGCGCGCTCGCGCGCGTCCCCAAACCGGTCTGGGCTTTCGCTGCCGCGCTGACCGTTCTGTCGTTGATTGGCATCGTCAGCGTGATGAGCAGCGGAGACGCAGCGCCAGAGCCGTCGCGCGCGGCCATCGCGAAGCCCGCGCCGCCGCCGCCCGCGGCCGCGGAGCCAGCGCCAGAGGTCCCCGCGAAAGCTGCTCCCGAGCCCAGCGCCACCGCCGAAGTCACCGCGCCCGAGGCGTCCAGCCCGCCGCCCGCGGTCGAGCTTCCGCCGAGCGCATACGGTGCCGGGCGCCGCTACCGCCCCCCGGCGCGACCCAAGGAGTTTCTGCCGAATGAGTTGTGAGCCCGGTCTCCGTCGCGCAGTGCTCGCGGCGATTTTTCTGGGGTCTTCGTTGAGCACGCCCGTGGCCCTGGCGCAGGCTCCGGCTGGAACCGAGCCGAGTCCGGCGGCCACCGAGGACGCGACGGTCGTGTTCACGCGAGCCGCCAAGCTCTACCGCGAACGCCACTACGACCAGGCGCTGCCGCTGTTCGAGTCGCTGGTCGAGCGCACGAACAGCCCGAACGCCCGGCTCTACGTGGGGCACTGCCTGGTGAAGCTCGGCCGCCCCGTGGAGGCGTACCGCGCGTTCTCGCGCGTGCTCGGCAACAGCACCGCGCTCCGCGACGACAAGTACGACCCCACGCGTGAGGCCGCGCGGCAAGAGCTCTACGCGCTCGAGCAGCGCGTGGCGAAGCTGGTGGTGGCGCCCGCCGAGGCGCCCGGGCTTCGAATCCAGGTGGACGGTCAACCGCTCGCCCCCGAGTGGTACGGCGCGGCCTACGCGGTCGAGCCCGGCGAGCACCGAGTCCAGGGCGAGGCCGACGGCTTCGAGCCCGCGAGCCGCAGCGCGACCCTCGCCGCCGGCGAGACCCAGACCGTGAGCCTCGTGCTCACGCCTCGCGCGGCAGAGCCCGCGCCGGCTTCGAGCGGGCCAGCACCGGTCTCCGCTGCGGCGCCGTCGCGCTCTCCGCTGCGCGTCGCGGGCTGGGTCGCGATTGGCGTCGGCGCGACCGGGCTCGCCGTGTTCACGATTGCGGGCCTGTCTGCCAAGGGCGTGCACGACAACCTCGAGGCCGACTGCGGCTCCGCTCCCTGCAGCGATGCCGGTCACCGCGACGACGCCGCGCGCGGAAAGACGCTGCAGACCGTGGCCAACGTCGGGCTCGTTGCAGGGCTTTTGGGAGCAGCCGGCGGCGCAGCGCTGCTCTTGTTCGTGCCGACGCCCGAAACCCAGGCGAGCTTCACCCCCGCGCCGGGCGGCGGTGTCGTCGCCTACCGGGGTAAGTTCTGATGCGTCGTGCGGCGCGCCGTCGCGTGTGGGGCTTCGGCGCAGCGGGGCTGTTGATCGCCGCCTGCAGCTACGACTTCGACGAGTACGTCCAGGAGGAAGCCGCGACCGGCGGCGCCGCCACGTCGGGCGGCACCGGCGGCGTGGCCGGGGCGGGCGAGGCAGGCGCGAACGTCACTCCCGGGGGTAGTGCGAGCGGAGGCGAGGCAGCGCGCGGCGGTGCAGCCGGCGCCGTGGAGTCGGGCGGTGAAGGCGGCGCCTCTGCGAGCGGCGCGGGCGGCGAAGCGGACACGGAGGGAGGTGCCGCGGGCAGTGGAAACGGCGGCGCGAGCTCCGGCGGTACTGCGAACGGCGGCACCGCGAACGGTGGCGCGACCTCGGGCGGCACTGCCAGCGGTGGCACGCCGGCGGCCGGCGCGGGTGGGGCAGGCGGCGCGGACTGCGACGCGCTCGGCGGTACCTCTTTCGAGGGGCATTGCTACTTCTACGTCAGCTCGTTGCTCAATTTCGAGTCGGCACAGGCCGCGTGCGCCGACGCCGGCGCGACGCTGGTCGCGATCAACTCGGTCGAGGAGCAGCGCTTCCTGGAGAGCACGTTCTTCGCTCCTGCGAACGACGCCTGGATCGGCCTTTCCCTCGCCGCGCTGACGAATCCAAATTCCTCCATGTGCAAGGCGATGCCCAGCGCCTGCCCGTTTCGCTGGCTGACGGGCGAGCCGCTCGCGTATGCCAAATGGGGCAGCCACAGCGCGAGCGATTCAGAGCCGAATTACACGGGCGCCTGCGTGCGGATCCAGGGGGCAACCCTCGATTGGGCGGATCAGGGCTGCGGCGAGCGGGTGCGCGCGATCTGCGAAGCCGAGTAGAGCGGTGCGAGTGCTAGGCTCGGCGCCGAGCCCATGCGTATCGCGTTCCTCTCCGACGAGCACTTCGGCCCGCGCGCGTTCCACGACGGCAAGCTCCGCAAGCTGACCGACCAAGCCGCGGCGCTGACCGAGCGCTTCGTCGAGCACATGAACGCCACGTTCCGGCCCGATCTCGTGGTCAACCTGGGCGACGTGATCGAGGACGAGAGCCGGGAGCGCGATCTCGCCGAGTACGGCCTGTTCTTGAAGATCCTGTCCGGCCTCGACGCCCGGGTGCTGCACGTCGCCGGTAACCACGACCAGGCCAACTTGAGTGACGACGACCTGCGCGCGCTGTGGGGTCACTCGGGCGAGCTTCACTACAGCGTCGACTTCGGCGGGTACCGCTTCGTCGTGCTCCGCACCATCGAGCACAAGGACACGGTGATCCGCCTGCCCGAAGAGCAGATCGCTTTCGCGGAGCAGGCGCTCGCGAGCGCGCCCGGCCCTGCGCTGGTGCTCATGCACCACCCGGCGAGCGATCAAGACCTCACCGGCAATCGTTGGTTCGAGAAGCGGCCGCATGTGTGCCGCGTCGCGGAGCGCAAGGCCCTGCGCCGAGTGCTCGAGGCGTCGGGCAAGGTGCGCGCGGTGTTCAACGGCCACGTGCACTGGAACCATTTCGACGTGATCCGCGGCATCCCCTACGTCACCGTCCAGAGCCTGATCGAGAACCTCGACGAGGACGCGCCCGGGCGCGCAGCGGCGGCGTTCGCCGTCTGCGACCTTTTGCCGCAGCGCATGCTGGTGACGGTTCATGGAGCCGAGACCGCGCGCTACCAGTTCGATTGGCCTCTGGATGGGTGAAAACACCAGAGCCGGGCGTAAGCCTGCGGCGTGGTGTCTGCTGCTCGGGCTCTCGGCTTGCGTGCCTGCGGATCCGCCCGAGGGAGCGCGGCGCGCCCGTGTCGCCTCGCCGAGCCCTTCGCTGGAGCGCGTTCAGCACGCGCTCCAGCGGGCCGAAGCGGGCTCCGCCGAGTTCGTGGTGGAGAGCGAGCCGCGGCTCGAGCGGGTTTTTTTCGACGATTTCGAGCGCCCGAGCCTCGGCTCCGACTACGCGGCGACCTCCGCGGTCTGGGGGCTCGAAGGGGGCCGGCTCTGTGCTCGCGCCGCACGGAACCGCCCGGTCTGGCTGCGCCGGAGGTTACCGCGCAACGTGCGCGTCGAGTTCGACGCCGAGACCGCCGCGCCCGACGGCGACATCAAGGTCGAGCTGTTTGGCGACGGCAAGAGCCGCGCGCGCAGCAACGCCTACATCGATGCCACGAGTTACCTGCTGATCTACGGAGGTTGGAAGAACCGCTTCCACGTGCTCGCTCGGCTGGACGAGCACGCAGCCGATCGCCTCGAGCTCCGGGTCGAGCCGAGCTCCTCCGAGCCGCGCGCCCTGCCGGTTTTGCCCAACCGCCGCTACCGGTTTCGGCTCGAGCGGCTTGACGGGGAAACGCTTCGCTGGTTCGTGGACGGTGTGGCTTTGTTCGGCTTCAGGGATCCGGAACCGCTCCACGGCGAAGGGCACGAGTATTTCGCGTTCAACGACTGGGAAACTCCGGTTTGCTTCGATAACCTGCGGATCGAACCTCTCGGCGGCTGAACGTGGAGTCCGAAGAGATCGAAATCGCCATCAACGAGCTCGAGGTTCGGCTCGAGCGGTTGCGCGCGCTCTATGAGCAGTACTTCCTCGGCTTCGAAAAGATCGAGCCGACGGTCGCGCGCAAGGACGTGGACCGCCGGATCTACGTGCTGCGGCGCGAGAAGATCCGCAACACGGCTCGGCGCTTCCGCCTTCAGAACATCATCCAGCGCTACAACACGTTCCAGCAGTACTGGCAGCGCATCTGCCGCGAGATCGAGAACGGCACGTACAAGCGTCACCTGCTGCGCGCCGAGAGGACCGTCGGACCGACCGCCTTGATGACCGCGGCAGCGCGGCGTCGCTTCGGCAAGGAACGAGAGCGGTCCTCGCTTCCGCCGGCAGCCGTGGAACAGGCAGCGCCGGAGCCGAGCCCGGAGCCGAAGGCGGTCGTGCCGCAAGCCCCGCGCGCGCCCGGCGCTCCCCCGCCGCCGCCGAGGCGCCCTCCGCCTCCAGCGCCGGGAGCGCCGGGAGCACCTGCCAAACCTGCTGCTTCGCCGAGCAGCGTCACCGCGCCGCAGCCACCTCCGCGCGCGCCCGGTGCACCGCCGCCGCCTCCGACCCGCGCGGCTCCACCGCGCCCTGCGAGCCCGGGGGCAAAACCTCCGGCACCCTCGGAGCAAGCTCAGGCGAGAGCGGCACGCCCGGCCCCCGCCGAACGGCCCCCAGCTCCGGCCGTGGCGGCCGACCCGAAGGCTCGCGAGCTCCACGAGCGCCTGGTCGCCGCGAGCAAGGCCGCGAGGCGCCCCCCCGTGAGCCTCGAGGCGCTGGAAAAGACCATGAAGACCACGGAGGCTTCGCTCCGCGCCAAGCACCCGAACCGGCGGATCGAGTTCGACATCGTCCTCAAGGACGGCAAGCCGGTGCTCAAGCCGATCGTGCGTTGACCCCGCCCCTGCGGATTGCGTGCGTCAGCTGGCGGCCGGGGCAGACTGCGATGCGTCAGAAAAGGCGTGGGCCGGCTCGACGTACACATCGCTGTCGCAAAACACGATGGTGCAGGCGCTTTGCCCGCTTTCACGCATGCGTGCGCAGAGCTCGCTGAGCTCGGCGTCGGAGTCCACGACGTCCCCCTCGATGGGCTGGCGGGTGTCGTGGTCGTACCGACAGTTGTCGATGGCTACCCAGAGGCCGCGGAACTTGTTGGAGCGGCACAGCTCCGGCCAGGTCATCCTGGTGATCATAAATCGGTGTACCTTCTCGTGAGATTCCCCCTCACGGGGCACAGCGCCCAAATCGGCATTGCTCGGTGTGTTCTATGGCACGTCACGGCAAGAGCAACTGGGGCGATATGAATACAACTTCCCGACAGCGTCAAGGAGGCGCCGTCTGAGCGCCGCTGTGGGAAAATCCGTAAAACTTCCGAGCAGTTAGTTCGATTTAGCGCGAGATTCTATGACACTGTAAGGCGAGCAGGCTCCTGGTGACGCTCCCGGCTGGGTGGAGCGAACGGCCGTCTTCTGAGTGACCGAAGCAGGAACGCGGTTGCCTCCCGATTTGGGTGGCCGGAGCGGCGGGAAGCGCGCTGCCCGGCCGCACCGACATTCCCCCACTTTCGGCGCAGGGCTTCGAAAGCATTGCAGAAGTGTGGATCTCGAAAGCTCGGGCTATCCTGACGGGGTGTCGGAGCAACTGGAGGACAAGCTCGCGGCTCTAGACGCGGCCGAGGCCGTGTTCGCGCAGAACGCCGTGCCTTATGCGCTGATCGGCGGCCTGGCTGTCGGGCTCCGCAGCGGCGCCCCGCGCGCGACGATCGACAGCGACTTCGCGATCGCCTCCTCCGTCGATCGGGACTGGCTCTGCGAACGCCTCGCAGCCGTCGGCTTTCAAACGAAGGGCCGCTTCCGGCACACGGTGCACCTGCTGCATGGCAGCGGGGAGTCCGTGATTCTGGCCTTCGATGCCCTGTTCGATCCGATGATCGAGCGGGCCGAGCAGTTGCCTTTGGGCGACATCGAGCTGCGCGTCGTCACGACGGCGGACCTTTTGGCGATGAAGCGCCGGGCCGCCGCGGACCCGGAGCGATCGCGCAGCAAGTCGCTCCGCGATCAGGCCGACATCGTGATGCTCGAAGGCGACATCCCGCCCGACTCCACGATGGGCTGGTGACGGCTATTTCTTGCAGCTCGGCGTGTCGAGCACGCCGTTCAGCCTTGCCGACCCCGCGCCCATTATCCCCGCTGCCGCGATGATGGCCTGTGCCTTCTTGCAGTCGCCCAGGTTCGCCGCGTCTTTGGCTTCAGGGTAGGCGACTCGCTGCAGGGCGACCCTGCACGCCTTCTTCTTCGCTTCGTCACCGCAGGACTGATACGAGCGCGCGGCCCCCTGGTAATTCTTGGCGGAGACCTGGCTCAGGCAGGCGTCGCAGCCACCGCCCGCGGGTTGCGCGGGCTTGGGCGTGGTGGTCGGCTTCGAGGTTTCAGCCGGGGTCGGCGCTGCGCTGGCGACTGGCTCGGGGTCGGGATCGGGGGGCGGCGTTTCGAGCGGCGCGAAAGTGGTCGCGGTCGCGGGCGCGGTGCCCGTGCCGGCAGCGGTCGGCGCCGTGGGATCCGTCGGACCGCCGAGCGCGAGCGGCGGCTGATCTTCGGTGGAAGAGCCGAGCGAGCGCGCGGCGACGATGGCGATCGCGCCGAGCAGCACGGCGCCCAGGATGCCGAGGCCAATCATCAGCCCCTTGCCGCCGCCGCCCTGCTGCGGGCGCTGCACGCCTCCGTACTGGTGCGGGATGTTGGCGACCGCCGGGCCCGGGGTCGGAGCGGCCGCGCGCGCCACGTGCATCGGCATCGGTGCGGGCGCGCCGAAGTCGGGGACGGCATCCATCGATGCGGTGCCCGTGGTCTGTGCGCCCGGCGGCGGGCCGCCTTCGACCGTGATCCGGCCGCCTCCCGAGAGCTCGTCGAAGAATTCGCGGGCCGACGGCTGACGCTGCTCGCGGTCCTTCGACAGCGAGCGCATCACGGCGCCGCGCAGATTCGAGGGGATGGTCGAGTTCGGCGCCGCGACCTCGAAGGTCATCGGTTGCGCCGTCATGTGCTGGGTTGCCCACTGCCACGGTGTGTCGGCGTCGAACGGCAGGCGGCCGGTCAGCATCTCGTAGGCCATCACGCCGAGCGAGTAGACGTCGCTGCGCGCGTCCAGCGCTTTACCCGTGAATTGCTCGGGGCTCATGTACGGCGGCGTGCCGAGCACCATGCCCTGCTGGGTGAGCTTCTGCTCTTTCTGGGCATCTCCGGACTCGCTGCGCGCCGCGATGCCGAAATCGAGCACCTTGACGAAGTCCGTCTCGCCGGCTCGGTTCGTCAGGATCACGTTTTCCGGCTTCAGATCGCGGTGAATGATGCCCTTGTTGTGGGCCTCGTCGAGCGCGCCGCAGACCTGGCGCAGGATCTTGACCACGCGGTCCGGGTTCAACCGGTGATCGTCGCGGATCACGTCGGAGAGCGGCTTGCCCGCGACGAACTCCATCGCGATGTACAGCGTGCCGTCTGCGGTGGTGCCGAAGTCGTAGACCTTGATCGTGTTCGGATGCTCGAGCTCGGCGACGGTCCCGACTTCGCGGTGGAAGCGCGCGAGCACCGACGGGTCCTTCGACAGGTGCTGGTGCAAGGTCTTGATCGCCACCTTGCGGACGCTCGAGCCGAGCTGTTGCTCGCCTTGATAGACGACGCCCATCCCGCCTTCGCCGATCACTCCGGTGACGCGGAAGCGCCCGCCGAGGATCTGGCCGATCAGGGGGTCGGGACCCTTGGGCCCACTCGGAAGAATCGCCCCGCAACGCGCGCAAAAACGCGCGCCGTCGGCATTCGCCTCACCGCAGGCTTCACACTGCATCGTGCCTCAGCGTAGGCGATCCGCAGACGGGTGCGCTATGGCGTTTTGGGGTCTGGAACGGGCGTGGGCGGGGGCCGGTCCGGCGGCCAGGGTAGCTCCACGATTCGGCTCGTCGCGCGGTCGACCAACACGGCGCGCCGCGCGCGCTCCGCCCGCGGGAGCTGCACACGCAGGCGCACATTCGCGCCCTTCTCGAACTCCGGCACTGGAAAGCGGGGCTTCGAAGCCGCCCGCGGATCGCCCGCTTCGTAAAGAGGCAGGTCGAAGCGCACCCGCTCGATGAGCTCCTGGCCGATCCACAGCTCGATCGCGTAGCGACCGAAGCGGCGTGGCGTGGCGACGGGTTTCGGCAGGTCAACGGCACGTACGGACACAACGGAGGCCACGCCGTTTTCCGTCGCGATCTCGAACTCCCACTGCGCGGCGCTCTTCAGCGGTTCGGGGTCGGGCGGGGCGGCTGCCGCCGGCACGGGCTCGGACGGAGTCGGGGCGGCGCTGCCGGCGGTCGAGGGCGTGGGCGCCGCCGTCGCGGCCGTAGTTGCCACCTCGCTGGACGGCTTCGCGCGGCGCGGCTCCTTGCCCGGCTGATCCGAGCCCTGGCCGAGCGTGGTCGGAAACTGGACGCCGGGGCTTTGCTCCGTGCGCCCGGGCGGACCCGCGCAGGCTAAGGCCAAAAGTGAAAGAGCGAGCGCTGGCCGGAGGCTCATCCAGCGGCTCATGCTCCGAGCTCGACCGCGACGGCGTTCTCGAGAGCGCCCGCGGCTCCGCCCGTCGCTTGCCAGAGCGCCGAGAACTCGGGCGGCAGCTCGACGTGCACGCGCTGCTCGGGGCCGAGCTCGACCCAAGCGGCGTGCAAATAGATCCGATCGAAAGCGCGCACGGCGCCGTCCGATAACACGAACTGGCGCGGACCGCCGTAAGTCGCGTCGCCGAACAGCGGCGCGGCGTGCTCCGCGCTCTGCACCCGCAGCTGATGCGTGCGCCCGGTTAGCGGCTCGAGCGCGAGCACCGAGGGCCTGCCGCTCGCCACCGGACTGCCGATACCCGTCACGCGGTAGCGAGTGACGGCGGGCTTTCCGTCGGTGGAGATGCGCCGCCGCGGGGTCTCGCGAGCGGTGGCGATCGTCGAGGTCCAGGTGCCGAACGGCGGCTCGGGTGTCGCGGCGGCGATCGCGACGTAGCGACGGCGCAGCTTGCCTTCGCCGCGGAGCCGCGCAGCGCGCTGCCGCGCTTCGGGTGTGATGCCGAGCAGCACCGCGCCGCTCACGCCGAGGTCGAGACGCGACAGCGCGTGGACCGCCGCGACGGGCACGCCGAGCGCGCGCGCCACTTCGTGCGTGAGCGACTGACGCGCGCCGCGCCGTTCGGGCTCGGTCGCCATGCCGGACGGCTTGCTGACGACGACCAGGCCGGAGTCTTCGTGCAGGATCTGCGGCGGCTCCACGGCGGCGCGCGCGCGGTAGACCTCGACGCGCGCTCCGGGCTCGAGCTCGAGCGACGCCTCGGTGGTGCGCCGCCCGTTGACGAACACGCGTCCGTCGGCGAGCGCTGCGGCCGCGTCCGCGCGTTCGAGCAACGCGCCCAGGCGTTCACTTGCTTTGACGATCCAGCGCTGGGTCGGACCCATTCAGACTCTTGCCAGTTTGCCTGCTGCCGGCAGTACCGCAATCGAGTCGCCGCTCCGAAATTCCTGCGTGGCTCCGGCGACGCCGATCACCAGCGGCACCCCCAGGGTCAGCGCCACGAGCACGCCCTCGTCGAGCAGCGAGCCGCTCTCGGCGACCACCGCCCCGGCAAGGGGGAGCAGCGGCGCGAATCCCGGGTCCAGCGCCCGCACCACCAGGATGCCGCCCGGGGTCAGGTTGAGCGCTTGCTCGAAGCGCGGTGCGACCGTGGCTCGCCCCCGCACCTCCGGCCCGCCGAAGCCGACACCGGCGCTTTCGAGCTCGAATCCCGCGCTCGGCCGGCTAGCTCGCCCGAGCACGGCCGGCGGAGACGGACGCTCGAGGAGCGAAGACCAGCTGCGGCGGCGCTCGGCGGCGCGCCGGGACAGCTCGGGGTCCGGCCGGCGCGCCACGGCCAACAGCTCGCGAAGCGTCAGAAAAAAGGCCGACCCGGCTTCGCTGCCGATCAGCCGCAGCAGGCGCCGATCGAGGTCGAGCGCCGCGGTTCGCAGCATGGACAGGGTGCGGGCCCGGACCAGGTGCAGCCGCGAGCGCATGCGCAGCAACCCCTGCGCGAGCTCCCGCAGCGTCGTGAGGGTGGCCCGGTCGCGGCGGGCGAGCTCGGCCAGCACGCGGTCCGATAGGGCTTGTCGGTCGTGGCGGGCGGTGTTCCGGCGCTGCTCGTGTGCCTCGGAGAGCTGCTCCCCCTGCTGCACGAACAGCGCAACCAGGCGCTCGATCTCCTGCGACCTTTCGCGCCAGCGCGGAGACAGCAGCTCGCGTTCGTTCGGTCCGCGCTCCCCGAACCCCGCGATGAAGTCGGCAGCGACGGCCGAGCCGTCCCGCTTTCCGGTGGCCAGGACGGAGCTGCCGAGCGCCGAAGCCGGCGTGGCGCTCGCGAACTCCAGCAGATCCGGGAGTATCAGCGCGGGTAGCGAAAGCTCGGGGGTGGCGGTCGCGTTGCCCGGGGAGAGGGCAGCGATGGCGGCCAGGACCTCGACCAGCTCGACCGTGACCTCGATCTCGAGCCGGCGCGTCCGGCGCTCGATCGCCACGCACTCCTCGAGCGTGGTCTCGAGCGCGTCGTCGGGGAGGATGCCGAGATCCATCTCGACCAGCCAGCGGTAGTGCTGGGCGCCGTCCTGCTCCTGAGCCAGCACTCGGGCCTCGATCGCGGGTAGCCTGCTCTTGATTCGCGAAGCGGACTTGCCGCCGGCGACCCGCGAGGCGTCCACTCTCGCGGGTAAGAGCGCAGCGGCGGCGGGCCGCGCCTCGGCCGCGAACAGCAGCGCGGCGAGCTCCGCGTCTATCGGGGCCACCTTTCGCGTCGCGCGGATCAGCGGCACTGCAGCCTGATAGACGTGGCCTGCCACGCGCACGAGCTGCCGGCTGAGCCGCGGCAGCGATTCGCCCCGCTGATCGAGCGCTTCCGAGAGCAGCTGCGTGTCTTCGAGCAACAGATCGAGCGTCAGCGGCGTGGGTGGCAGCGAGAGCCGCTCCACCACGCCACTCGGGACCCAGAGGCCGTCGAGTTGGTTGACCTTTTCGGCGTCGAGCTCTCGGATCCGCTCTGCGTCGACCGCGGACCCCATCAGACTGCCTCGGGCTTCGGCGCGTCCGCGCCGCGGGCGGCTCTCACCCCGAGCCCTCGTCCTTCGGCGCTCCCGCCGTGGCGCGCTTCACGAGCTCCACCACGACGGGATCCGTCTCGAGCTGTTGGGCGAGGGCTTCGCGGATCAGCTGAACCTGTTCGCCGGAGAGCCGGCCCTCGAACGGGCGCACGGCGTCATCCACCCTCGCTTGCACGTAGCCCTCGACGGTCAGCTCCCCGCGCTCGAGCCGCGAGAGTAGCTCGGAGCCGTCCTGCGGCGCGGGACCTGCCGGTGCGTCGAGCTTGAACGCTTCGCCCGCTGGCCCACCGGCTTTGCCGACCGAGCCGATTTCCCCCTTGGGGATTGGGGGCCGGCCGATGCCGTCGATACTCATGGCTGCTCGAGTTTAGTGATCTTGCGGCGGCTTGTCCGCGATTGATGTTCGGCCGGCTTCTGGCGCAGGTTTTGGCTAGCGGATATTGCCGATCGCGTTCTTGACCGTCTCGTGCCGCGCCTTGAGCACGTTCGAGACGGCGGTGAATGCGCGATTTTCCTGGCTGATCCGCTCCTGGAGGCCGAGGAAGTACAGGTTCTGATCGGCGTTTTGATCGAGCACGCGCTCGATGCTGGGGGGTTGCCCGCCGACCCCCGTCACGTCGGCGCCGGGGACCCCGGTCGTCTCGAGCGAGCTCGACGGCCCGACGGGGGAGCTGGCCGTGCCGCCGAAGTCCGGGCTCGGGCGCATGGCAGCCGCCAGCACCGCCCCGCCCGGCAGCCGTGTCACCGCGGCTTCTGCCCCGTTCACGATCGCGTCCGCGCTCGCCTTCATCACTTGCTGGAAGGGGCGAGCGGGTGGGGCGGTCGTCCGTGCGGCAGTCGGAGTCACTGCGACGTTCGGGGAAGGTCCTGACTGAATTCGCGTACTCATGGGTTCACCTCTGGGTTCTTGCCCATGGTCGGCCGCGTGCGGCGCCCGGTTGCGTCTCACGCGCTGAAAGATCTGCTTTCGGGGGCACACCGCCCCACGTCGTTGCCTTAGAACCGGCCGAACACGCCGATTTGGCCGCCGCCCTCCGGACGCGGACCCAGCGACACGTGGACGTCCTCCAGGCCGTCCCAGACGAGCTCGTCGACGCCGCTCGCGAGGCCCGCGATCAGCAGCGCGGCGCCCGTCGCCTGGACCATGCCGTCCATCGCCAGGATCGCGATGTCGATGGCCTCGGTCTGTGCTCGCTTGATACAGCGCTCGGCTTCGGCGGCCGTGACTCCCGTGTCGATGCTGCTCGGGTCGTTGACGTCGAAGTCGGTGCTGTTGACCTTGCACTTGAAGTCGCGGGCGCCGATCGCTCCCCAGGGCCCGGCCACCGGCAGCACCGTCCAGCCGTAGCCGCCCTCGAACGAGTTGTGGACACCGAGCCCGAGCGCGAGCACGTAGCTCAAGCTCAGCGTCACGCTGCCGACGACGATCAGCCCGGTCGCGGCTCGATGCTCGACGTGATAGCCGCGCGGGATCGGTACGCCTTCGCGGTACGGCAGCACCAGCGGGAAGCCTGCGGGAGGCGGCAGTGCTCGCTGCTCCGCGTCGGGCAGCGCGACGGCGGCGGGCTCGGGCGAGCGGCCCGGGGGCGGCGGAGGAGTGGGCGCGGGAGCGGGAGCTGCAGCGCGCGGAGGTAGCGGCGCGGGTGCCCGGGGCGGGGCACGCGGAGCAGCGGGCGGGGGAGGCGGAGCCGCCGTCTCTTCCGGTGGCAACGGGAAGCCGGCGCTCGGCTCGGCGCTCGCGACCGCGGACAGACCCGTCACACCGAGGAGTGACCAAAGCCACGCGCAACACAGCCCGGAACGCCGCCCAAACACCGGGCCAGGCTAGCCCAGGTTCAGAGCCCGAGCCAGGACGCGCCGTCTACCGTCTGGGTTCCCTTCCGAATCTCGAAGTACAGCGCCGACGGGCCGCTCGCGCTTTCGCCCACCGTGCCGATCCGCGCGCCGCGCTCGACGTCTTCACCGACGGCGACATCGACCGAGCCGAGGTCGCCGCTCAGCGAGAAGAACCCGTCCCCATGGTCGATGATCACCGCCTTGCCGTAGTCCGCGAACGTATCGGCGAACGCGACGTGGCCAGCGTGGACGCTGCGCACCACGGTGCCGGCGCGCGTGCGCATCGAGAGCCCGGGACCGGACGACGCGCTGCGCTTCACGGACTCGACCTCGCTCCGCCCCGCGAGCGGGAACGGCAAGCGGCCCTTCTGCGCGACGAAGCGCGGATCCGCGCCCGCCGGCTCGAGGCTCGTGCCGCCGTAGATCGCCGTGTGATTGCCGGGCGCGGCCCCACCGAGAAACGCTTGCTCGAACGCCTGCTCGCGCTCTTCTGCAGAGCGCAGCGCGCTCTCCGCGCGAGCGATCGCCAGCTGCTCGGCCTCGAGCGGCGCGCGCCGCGCACGCAGCTCTTCGAGCCGTCGCCCGAGCGCGATGCGCTCTTTCTGGCTGCGCTGCTGCTCGGCCAGATCTTTCTCGAGCCCGCGTCGCAGCCGCTCGAGCCGCGCGGCGTGCTCGACGAACGCCGAGAACCCCGAGCCGATCGGCAGCAGGCCCGCTCGCGCGAGCTTCACGTAGGCCCGCCCGCGCGCGAGCGCCCGAAGCTCGGCCTGTTCCGCGCGTTTCCCGAGCTCCTCGAAGCGCCGCATCGACTGCTGCTCTTCGCGCGTCAGGTTGGCGAGCAAGCGCTGGATGTCCGCTGCCGCCGCCGGCGTTGCGGGCGTTGCCGGCGTTGCGGGCGTTGCCGGCGGATCGGTGGGGCTCGCGCTGCTCGCCGCCGCGACCGACACCGACGCCAGAACGGCGGCCAGCCGTCTCATGCGAGCAGCAACTTTCGGACGCTGAACTGCGCCGAGCCGGCGCCGAGCGCCGCGCCCACCACCACCAGCCCGAGGCACAGGTGCCAGGGCAAGAACCGCGGCTCGAGCCCGAGCAGCGTGAACAGCGCCGGGTCCGCGTTCTCCCGCAGGATTAGAAACAGCGCGAGCAACAGGAACAGCGCGAACAAACTGCCGAACAGCCCCTGCGCCGCGCCCTCCACCACGAACGGGCGGCGCACGTAAGCGTCTGTCGCGCCCACGAGCTTCAGCACCTCGACCTCGATCCGCCGCCGTTCCAGGCTCAGGCGCAGCGTCGACGACACGACGCTGACGACGGACGCAAGCACCACCAGCGCCAACAGACCCGCCGCGGCCACGCCGCGCGACAAGAGCGAGCCGAGCCGTTCGCTCCACGCCTCGTAGGTCTGCACCGCGTCCACCTGCGGCAAGAGCGACAGCTGGGTCTTGAGCTTGTCCAGTTGCTGGCTCACGAGGCCGGGCGTGAGCTCGAGCTCGAGCGACGCCGGAAAGGCCTCGCCGGGCAAGGCGTCCAGGATCGGATCCACGCCGCTGCCGGCGATCTCGCGCCGAGTCTCTTCGCTCGTCACGCGCCGGACCCGCGACACGCCCGCCGTCTTGCGCAGCGCGCTCTCGAGCTCCGAGATTTGCTCGGTCGTGGCCGAGGACTTCAGGAACACCGAAGCGCGCCCGGTGCTGCCCCAGCGCTCCTTCAGCCCTTGCACGTTCACGACCACGAGCAGCGCCGAGGCCAGGCACACGAATGCCACGGCCACCGAGAACACGCTCAGGACGTACAGCTTCGCGTCGCTCTTTGCGCCGCGGAATGCCCGCTCGACCGGCGAGATGCTCATCGCGTCTCCAGGCTCCTCATCGGCTCCTCATCGGCTCCTCACGCCACCTGGATCCCCGACACGCTCGGATCTTCGTCGAGCCCGTGTCGCGAGTCCGCCGCGCGTCCTTCGTCCAGCACCACGACCCGGCGCGGCCGCACGTCGAGCAACGAGCGATCGTGGGTCGCGAACAGCACCGTCACGCCGGTAGCGTGGATGTCCTCCAGGAGGCCCAAGATGTCGACGGCGAGCAGCGGATCCAGGTTCCCCGTCGGCTCGTCCGCGAGCACGATCGCCGGCTCGCCGACGATCGCTCGCGCCACCGCGACCCGCTGCTGTTCGCCGCCCGAGAGGTGGCGCGCCGTGTCGCTGCCGCGTCCGCCCAGCCCGACCCGCTCGAGCGCCTCGCCGACCCGGCTCCGGATCGTGCGCTGCGGCAAGCCCAGCACCTCGAGCGGCACCGCGACGTTGTCGAACACGTTCCAGTTCCCGACCAGCTTGAAGTCCTGGAAAATCACGCCGATGTTGCGGCGCAAGAAGGGGATCGAGTCCGGCGTGAGGCGCCCGATTTCGCGCCCCAAGAACAGGATCCGCCCGCTGTCTGCCTGCTCCGTCGCGTACACGAGCCGGAGCAACGTGCTCTTGCCGGCGCCCGACGGCCCGGTGATGAACACGAACTCGCCGCGCGCGATCTCGAGCGACAGCCCGCGAAGCACGGCGGTGTCGGCCCGATACGCCTTGTGCACGTCCTCGAAGACCAGCACGGGACGATGCGCCGCTTGCGGATCGAAGCGATTCGCCGGACCACGCATGAGTGGCCGGAACATCTTGCCCTTTCCGGCAAATCCCATTGAGTCCCCTCTGGTAACCGCTAGGGGCCGAATGGCACAACTTTTCGGCCCGCCGCACGCCCGTTTGTCGCCGCGGGGCGGCCGAACCACGGCGCGCGCGAAAATGTTCAATAAGATCAAGTGATTGCCGGGGATTTGCGCAGCCTTCACGCGGCTTCCCGGCGACCAGGTTTATCCTCGCGCGACCGAGGGGCGGCCGGCATCGCCCTGGGGCCTCGCGTCATGCCTGTCATCGCCCAGTCGCCCGTCCGAGACGGCTTTCTCCGCCGAGCGGTGGCTCGAGCGGCGACGGCTGCGCCGGTGTTCGCGGCGGTGGCGGCCCTCGATCAGGCAACGACCGACGAGGGGAGCAGCGCGGCGATCGCGGTCGCGGGCTGCCTCGGGGCGGGCGCGGGGGCGATCGCGGCGGCGGGCTTGTGCGCGTGGACGGACTTGTTGGGCCGCATGGGCCGGAGGTTCACGATCGCGTTCTGGTTCGGGAGCGGCGTCGCCTGCGCGCTGGCGATCGCGGCGGATCTCGGGCTCGCTGCCCGGCTCGGCGGACGCTACGCGGTGCTCGCGATCGGCGCCGGGTTCTCGCTGCTGCTGGGCGCCGCCGTGTTTGGTCTGGCCGGCGTCGCCCTGACGCCAGCGCGCGAGCTACCGAGCTGGCTCGAACGGTGTGCCGCGAAGGAACGCTTCGCGCTCGGAGCGGTTGCTCTGACGGCAGCTCTGTTGCAGAGCCGGGTGGAGGCAGACTTGCTGGTGGGGCCGTACCCGCTCGAGCGAACCGCGCTTCGGGCCGGAGTGTTCGGGGCGCTGGTGTTCGCGGCGTTCTGCGTGGATCTGCCTGCGTTCGGGCCGCGGGCAGCGCGCGCAGCGGTCGGCCTTCTGGTCGCGGTCGGCAGTGTGCCGTTCGTGGCGATACGCGAGCACGAAGCAACCCTCGCGGCTGCGATCGTGAGAGCACCGTACGCGGGCCTCGCGATGGCGGCTTACCGGCGAGCGTTCGATTGGGATCGGGACGGGTATTCGGCCGCGCTCGCCGGCGGCGACTGCGACGATTGGGATCCCGAGGTGAACCCGGGCCAGCGCGAGGTGGCCCGCAACGGCCGTGACGACAACTGCATCGGGGGTGATAGCGCCGTAGAAGCTCGCTCGCGCTACGCTCCGGAGTCCGTGCCGCGGCCGGAGCACGCCTCGCCCGTGAGCGTCGTGTTGATCACGGTCGATACGCTGAGCGCCGCGCACGTCAGCGGCTACGGCTACGCGCGGTCGACGACGCCGCACCTCGATCGCTGGGCGCGCGAGCACGGGCAGCTCTTCGAAAACACCTACGCCCCCGCGACCTCCACGCAGTACGCGCTCTCGGCGGTGATGCGCGGCGTCTACCCCCGCCGGCTGAAGTGGTCGCCGGTGGACACCAAGGACGACGTCGGCGTGGTCCGGCAGCAAGCCATGCCCACGAAAGAGTGGCGCTGGACGCTCTCGGAGTGGCTGTCTCGACGCGGCATGCTCACCCTCGCCTTCGTGGACGACGGCGACTCGAACTACCTCGACAAGCGCCACAACATCGTGGGGCGCTTCGACGAGTGGACCGACGGGCGCCAGCTGTCGCCCGCGACCGACGACGCGGCGCTGTCGCGGGCCGTGGTTGCGCGGCTCGGTCAGCTCACGCCGGACCAGCGCTTCTTCCTGTGGGTTCACTACTTCGGTCCGCACGCACCGAGCACCCGGCATCCCGGGCTTCCGGTCTTCGGCGCCACGACGGCCGACCGCTACGATCACGAGATCCTCGCCTTCGATCAGGGCGTGGCTGCTCTGCTCGACGCGCTGGTCGCTCGCCAGGCACGAGGGGAGCCCGTCGTGGTGGCGCTGCTCGCCGATCACGGTGAAGACCTGGAAGAACACGACCGCTCGCACGGCCAGACGCTGTCGGAGGTCAGTGTTCGCGTGCCGCTGGTGCTCTCGGCGCCCGGTCTGGAGCCCGGCCGCGTGGCGTCGCTCGTGAGCGCGCTCGACCTCTTTTCGACCTTGCTCCGATACACCGAGACTCCGCTGCCCCCCGACCTGGACAGCCGCGATCTCCGGGAGCCGTTCGCGCAGCGCGTCGTGCTGTCCGAGATCTGGAGCTACGCGTCGAACAAGGCTCGGGTCTCGGATCAGGTGCTGGCGAGCGACGGCCGTTACCGCTTCGTGCGTCACCTGATCCCGGGCTCGGTCGAGTTCGAGAGCGTGGCGCAGAGCTCTGCAGACGAGCTCGATCTGCCGACGAACGCACGGCGTGCCACGCTCGAACGCGCGGTCGACTCGTACCTGGATCAAGTCGAACCACCCGATTTCTAGCTCCTCGAGCTAAACTCGGCGCGCCCTGGCCCTTCGCATCGTTTACTTCGGTCTCCCGCTCGGCGCGCTGCTGCTGGCGGAAGACGGCCACGCTCTCGACCTGTGCGTGCTGTCACCGGTGGCCGCGCCCGGCGAACGGCGGCTCAGGCGCCGAGCGGGCACACCGGTGCTGCGAGCGCATGAGCTCTCTGAACGCGAGCCCGAGCTTTTGGCGCGCTTCGAGCGCGAACGCCCGGAGCTGCTCGTCAGTTGGTTCTGGACCCGCCGCCTCACGCCCGGGTGGTTGGCGATCCCGAGAACCGCGGCGCTCGGCGTGCACCCGTCGCTGCTCCCGCGCCACCGCGGCCCCGACCCCTACTACTGGGCGATCGACGCCGGTGACTCCGAGACCGGCGTGACGGCGCACCTGCTCGAGGCAAGCTACGACACCGGCGCGCTGCTCGGCCACGAGCGCCTTGCGATTGGCTCCCGCAACGCCTGGCAGCTCGCCCGCGCGCTCGATCGACCCAGCCTGCGCCTGCTGCGGCGCACCGTCTCGGATTTCGCGCGCGGAGCGCCGCCTGCTGCCGAGCCGCAGGACGAAACGCGCGTAACGCTCGCGCCCATCCCCGAAGGTGACGAGCTCCAGGTTCGCTGGGACTGGCCCACCGAGCGCGTGCTGCGACGGATCCGCGCGCTTTCGCCCGTACCCGGCGTGGCGCTCGAGATCCTGGGCACAGAATTCCACATCACGGCCGCGCGGCCCGCCCCCACGCACCTCGCGGCGCTCGAGCCGGGAGAAGCAGACCTACGCGACGGTGTCGCGCTCCGGACCGGGGACGGGGCGGTTGTAGTCGAACAGGCGCGGCTCGGGGACGAGCGCCTGGTAAACGGCTCCGAGCTGGGCCGGCTGCTCCGGAGCTCCGCCGAGTAGCTGAAATCTGCCCGCCCCAAGACTTCTGGCTCCGGCGCGAGCTGGTATAGACTGCTCGGCGGAGGCAATCGAGACGATGGATCCGGTGACGGCGGCGCGCACCGCCCGTGAGGGGTTGGCGAGAGGTCTCGGCTTGCTGCAATCGCCCGCGCTTCCGCCCGAGCTGTCGCGGGTCGTCGAGCAGGTGGCCCAGGCGATGGGCCTGCTGCATCGCATCGAAGCCACGCGGGGCGGTGCCTTCGCCGAAACGGCGCCGCAGGCGCTTGCGATCACGCGCCAGGCGCTCGGCGAGCTGCAGTCGTTCAACTTGCCGCACCCCGAGGTCGAGGGCGCGCTCGAGGCCATCGCCGGCTCGCTCGGGACGATTCACCAGCTCGCGCAGGCCGCGGCTCAGCAGCCGCCGGCACCGGTCGAGGCCGCGCCGGTCTCGCCGTACGCGGGCACGATGCTGGACGCGCCGCGCATGCCGCCACTGCCGCCTCAACCCGCTCACTATCCGAACGCGCCGCAGCAGCCGCCGCAATCGCGCCACGCGCAGCAGCCCTACGCCGCGCCGCCGCCCTCGTATCACGCGCAGCCGCCGCAGTCGCAGCACGCGCCGCCGCAGTCGCATCATGCGCAGCCGCCGTATCCACCGCAGCCGCAGTACGCGCAGCCGCCGGCACAGTATCCCGCGCCGCCGCCCTCGCAGGTGCCGGACTATTCGCAGCAGAACCCGTATGGTGCGCCGCCCGCCTCGTCGCAATGGCAGCCCCCGTCGGGTTGGCAGCAGCCGAGCGCCCCGCACCCTCCGGCTCCGGATTGGGAGCAGAAGGCGCCCGCGCCGTCGCGCGTGCCCGCCCCGGTCGGCCCCGGCGCGCCGGTGCGGATCGAAGCGGCGCTCGGCGCGCACAGCCCGACCAATTTCTACAAGGGCCTGAGCGGGAACGACGTGCTCGACGCTGGCGGTCTTTTCGTTGCGACCTATCAGATCCCGCCGATCGGAACGCAGGTGCACCTCAAGGTGGCGCTGCCCGGCGGCTACGAGTTCGAGGCCATCGGCGTCGTGCGCTGGGCTCGAGAAACGCGCGACACGAGCTCCGACGCGCCGCCCGGCTTCGGCGCGCAGATCGTGCAGATCTCACCCGAGGCGCGCCAGCTCGTGTATCGCTACGTGCGCAACCGGGAACCGCTGTTCCACGACGACATTTGACTCGAGCTCGGCGAGCCTTGGCAGGCTCGGCGCGGCTGCTGATTGCGCTCGCCGCGCTGTTCGTCGCGCTCCCCGCGCGCGCGGGCGATCCGGAGCTCCGCTACTGGACCGTGACGACGCCGCACTTCCGCGTCCACTACCACGACGGCCTCGCGGAGCTCGCTCAGCGCGTCGCAGGCCTCGCCGAGCGCGCCCACGCGGCGCTCGTTCCCGAGCTCGCGACCGCACCCAGCCAGGTGACGCAGATCGTCTTGAGCGACAGCTCCGACGACGCCAACGGCCTGGCCATCGCGCGCCCGTACAACGCGATCCTGCTGCTCGTGAACGCGCCGCCCGACATGTCAGCGCTCGGCGGCTACGACGACTGGTACGATCTGCTCGTCGTCCACGAGTACACGCACGTGGTTCACGTCGACAGCACGACCGGCTTGCCCGGCCTGATCAACGCGATCTTCGGCAAGCTCTACACGCCGAACGATTGGCAACCGCGCTTCATCCTCGAAGGGCTGGGCGTGGCGATGGAGACCGAGCACACCGAGGGCGGCCGGCTCGGCGGCACCCAGTACGAGATGTACCTGCGCGCCGACGTGCTCGACGGCCGCGTGGTGCCGCTCGATCAGCTCAGCAACACGCCACGCCGCTGGCCCGGCTCGAACCTCGCGTACGTGTACGGCTCCAAGTTCTTGTCGTGGATCGCCGACGTCTATGGCCCCGGCACGTTCGCGGCAGTCACCGCCGACTACTCCGACGACGTGATCCCGTTCGGTATCAACCGCTCGCTGCGTCGGGTCACCGGGCGCACTTACCCCGAGCTCTACCGGGCCTTCGTCGCCGACCTCGAGCGCGAGGTGCGAAGCACCAAGCAGGCCATCGAAGCGCGCGGGTTGCGTCAGGGCGTGCGCCTCACGCGCGGCGGACAGCTCGCGTTTTCTCCGCGCTTCTTGCCGCCGCGCTGCGCGCCGGACGGCGCTCCCTCGCTCGTCTACGTGAGGGACGACGGCCACGATCCGGCGGGCCTGTACCGGGTGCCGCTCGCGCCGGACGCTCGCGGTGAGCACGAGCTAGTCACGCGCGCCGCGAGCCGCGGTCTCGCCGTCGCGCCGAATTGCACGCTCCTCTTCGACTCGGTCGCGCCGTCGCGCCGGCGGCACCTGCTGAGCGACTTGTTCGAGCTCGAAGCGTTCGAGCGCGCGCCCGGCGGCGAGGAGGCCTCGCGGCGCCGCCTGAGCGTGGGCCGCCGCGCGCGGAGCCCCGATCTCTCCCCCGACGGGCGGCGGATCGCCTATGTCACGAGCCGCGCCGGCACCACCACGCTGCGCATCGCGGATCGCGGCCCGCACGGGCAGCTCGAGAACGAGCGGGTGCTCGTACCCAGCGTGCGTTACGAGCAAGCCTTCACGCCGCGCTTCTCGCCCGACGGCAAGCGCCTCGCGTACGGCGTATGGCGCACCGGCGGCTACCGGAACCTCAGGGTCGTCGAGCTCGAGAGCGGCGCTTACACGGAGCTGTTCCAGGATCGCGCCATCGACCAGCAGCCGTCGTGGTCCGCCGACGGCAGAACGCTATACTTCACCTCCGATCGCAGCGGGATTGCCAACGTCTACGCCTACGAGCTCGAGAGCGGCCGCCTCCGGCAAGTCACCAACGTGCTCACCGGCGCGTATTATCCCGAGGTCTCGCGGGACGGGCGAACCCTGGTTTACGTCGGTTACGACTCGCACGGCTTCGACCTGTACGCGATGCCGCTCGAGCCGAGCCGCTTCCTCGAGCCAGGGCCGGCGCCTCCGCCGAGCAGCCCGCGCGCTTCCGTGCCCCCCCGTCGTTACCCGGTGCGCCCCTACAGCGCATTGCCGACGCTACGGCCGCATTCGCTCGGGCTCCGCTACGGCACCGGCACCTTCGGCAACGCGCTCACGCTCCAGACCTCCGGCTCCGACGCGCTGAATCGCCACGCGTTCACCGCCTCTATCACACTAGAGAGTGAAGGCAGCGAGTGGCAGGGCGTGCTCGACTACTCGTACTCCCGGCTGCCTTTCACGCTGCACGAGACGCTGTACCGCAGCGTGGCTCCGCGCTCGAACTACCGCGTCGGAGAGACGCGCGAGATCGTCACCGAGCAGCTGATCGCGCTCGGCAGCGGCATCGACTTCCCGCTGCCGGGCGAGTTCTCGTCCGAAAACCTGGGGCTCAGCTACACCGTGGCGAGCATCTCGCACGAGGCGCCGCTCGGCACGCGCGTCGATCCGTGGGCGCCCGTCCCCGTCGAGCCGTCGTCCGGCGTGATCGCGACGCTGCACGCCGGTTATCGCTTCTCGAACGCGTCGGGCTCGAGCTACGGCATCAGCGCCGAGCGCGGCCTGACGCTGACGCTCGGCGTGGACTTTGCCGACCCGGCGATCGGCAGCGAATCCACGCTCCACGCCGTGCAGGGCTCGCTGATTGGCTACCTGGAGGCGCCCTGGTTGGACCACCACGTGCTCGCGCTCGCCGTCTCGGGCGGCAGCTCCGGGGGCAGCTACCCGCGCCGCGGCCTCTATTCGACGGGAGGGTTTGCCGATAAGCCCGTGCTCGATGCCTACACGAGCGGCCTGTTCCAGAGCGCCTTCGTGTTGCGTGGTTACGAGCCCGGCCGTTTCGTGGGCAGCGAGTACGCGCTGTTCAACGCCGAGTACCGCTTCCCGTTGCTCGAGGTGCAGCGCGGGCTCAGCACCTTGCCGATCTTCCTCGACCGGGTCAGCGCGACCGTGTTCGCCGACTACGGCGGCGCGTATTTCGCCGTCGATCCCGCTGACCCGCTCGACGTCTTGCACTTCGGAACCGGCGCCGAGCTTTGGTTCTCGCTGACGCTCGGCTACCACTACGGCGCGACGTTGCGGCTCGGCGCCGCCCGCGGCTTCGACGATGCTCCGCCCGACGGCGAGCGCGGCGCGCGCGCGATCTCGGCGATCCGAACCTACTTCGTCGCGGCTTCGGGGTTCTGAGTGGGTTTGTTGCCCGCGCCGCCGCACGGCTGCTAACGGCGTGCCATGCGCGGCCTCCCTGCCCTGTTTGCTCTATTGCTCGCCACAGGCTGCATCGCGCCGCCTCCACCCGCGGAGCGCGCCGCCGACGCGGTGCGCGAATTGAACCTTGCCGCGCGCTTCGGGCGCACCGAGCTCGCCGGTGGCTTGACCGCCGACAGCGCGCGCAAAGGCTTCCTCGAGCGGCGCGCGAGCTGGGGCAGGGACATCCGCGTCGTGGACGTCGAGCTCGCCGGCTTCGACATGTCCGCCAAGGACCGGGTGCGCGTCGAGGTCGACTACGCCTGGACGCGCATGGACGAGGGCCAACTGCGCACCACGCGGGTCGCCCAGGAGTGGCGAGACACGGGGCGCGGCTTCAAGCTCGTGTCCGAGCAGCGCAGCGGGGGCGACCTCGGTCTATTCGGTGAGCCGGTGCCGGCTACGGAGCCCGTAAAACGTCGCGACGTTCAGTTCGCGACCAAGGTCATCCAGTAGTTGAAAGCCTCGCCAGAACCGCAAACTTGCCGGGCGGGCGCTCCTTAGGGTTCTGGGCATGCCGATTCGGCCGGCGCCGTCGCCCTGCAGCGGCGCTCAGCCAGCGCTCTTCTTCTTCGACGGCTTCTTCTTGGAGCGCTCGGCGCGCACGGCGGTGGCGCGGGTCTTGGCGCGGCCCTTCTTCTTGGCCTGAGCCTTGCGGCGGCTCATCTTCTGCGAATTGCGGCTGTCGAACTTTCCCATCGAGAAACCTGTACCTAGCGCTGCCCGACTCGCGCCGGGGATCAGTGGAGGCGCCGGGGATACTCTGGTTTTCGCTTCAGCGAAAGCCAGAAAGTTTGGGGCTACTCGGACTCAACCGCTCGAGACGTCTTCGAGAGCGCGTTCGCGGTCGCGCACTTCGAGTCGGTAGCGGCTGTTGACGGTCTCGATGTAGCAAACGTTCTTCGCGGCGAGGTGCAGCACTCGCTTCACGGGCGTCGTCACGTACTCGTGCATCCCATCAGAAAACTCGATGACGACCACGGAGCCTTTTCGAGGCGCCCGGACCAGCCGCCCTGCCACCGCACGGGAACCGCGTCCGAGTTTCCTGAGCACGACCTGCACGACTCCTACTCTAGCAATCTCGGCCCACGCGTCCACACCGTTTTTCCGGTGTTTCCGCGACAGCCGAGGGTGGGGCCCGCCCCCGGCCGGTCCGGCGTCCCACGGGCAAGGCGCCCGGCCCGCGGCCGCCGTCGTCGTGGAATCCTCGAGAAAACGGCGGTCAGGCCTGCTATTCGAGCCGCGAGCCGGTCGACTCCGGCCGAGCCCGCACCGTGTCGCATCCTGTGGGGAGGCCGCCCCAGATGCGGGCTAGAAGGAAGCCCCTCGCTGTCGCTCGGCTGCCGGGCGGGTGATCGACCAGGCCGGAACTTTCTAGCGTCAGGAGGGCGGGGTCACGCCCTTCGCACCCTGCTTGGCGAAGTACGCGCGCAAGACCTCGCGCGCGAGCTGCGGCGCTTTGATGTGCCAGGTGGGCGTGTTCACGATCAACGCGCTCACGGCGACCTCCGGCTTCTCTGCGGGGGCGAAGCCGACGAACCAGGTGTAGTGCCGGTTGTTCTCGTGGTCGCTCAGCGTGCCCGTCTTTCCCGCGACCTCGATCTGCGGCAGGTACGCCCGGCCCTTCGCATCGTGGAACGCCTTGTACGCCGAACCGTTGGAGACGGTCTGCCGCATCATCGCCGTGACCTCGGCCGCGGTCGAGCTCTGGATTGCGCGGCGCAACACGCGCGGCTCCCGTGAGTCTTTCCAGATTTCGGTGTCGCCCTTCTTCACGCTCGCCACGATCCGGGGCTCGAGCGCGACGCCGCCGTTGGCGATCGTCTGAGTCATCACCGCCGCGGCGAGCGGCGAGAGCGTGCTGTGCCAGAACCCGGCCGAGGTGCGCGCGAACTCGAGCGGCTCGGACGGGATCTCGAGCTTGGGCGGCTCGTTGGGGACCGGAAACGGCACGGCCGAGCCGAAACCGAGGGCGCCGCCCATCGCCAGCAAATCCTCGGGAGTCAGGTGCTTTTGCGCGAGCCGCCCGAACACGACGTTGATGCTGCGGCCCATGGCTATCGCCACCGTCGCGCACCAGCGGTCGCGGCGCGGGTCGTCGTTGAGCTCTGCGGCGACGATGCGGCTCTTGCCGCCGTGGTAACACTGCTCGGTCTCCGAGCTGAGGCCCGCCTTTTCGACCAGCGCCGCGCCGGTCACCACCTTGAACAGGCTGGCAGCGGGAGAGCTCGCGCGCGCGTTGACGTCGAAGGGCTCGCCGTCGGCGACGTAGCTCGCGTAGGCGAGGATGCGCCCGGTCGCCGTTTCACTCAGGACGAGGCCCCCTTCGGGCACGCGGTAGCGCTGCATCATGGAGCGCGCGGCTCGCTGCAGCACGGGATCGATCGTGAGCTCCGCGGTGCGCCCCTCGTCGAGCGGCGCCGTCACCCGCGAAGGGCGTATGTCCAGGCGCAGCAGGTCGAGCCCGGTGAGCTTCGGAGGTCCCGGGTCGGGCGCGCGCAGCGCCGCGATCGGCTGGGTGATCTTGCGGAGCGGGTCGTCGACGCCGATATTCCCGCGCACGACGGGCACCAGCGCGAGCACGATGCCCGCGGCCGCAGCGACGCCGATCCAGCGCGTAAAAACTGCCATGGCCCCCGGGCTGTTATCGGTGTCGCTCGGGTCTGGCCAAGAAATCGGGGCTCGGGACCCAGGTCGTTCGCGCCAGCCAGAACCGGCGTTGTGGGCTGTAATGAGCCCGCCCGGCCTGCGTCAGCTGTCACGAAGCCGACAGAAGGGCCTAACCCGGCCAGCCCCAGGAGAATCGATGGTCACACGACGTGAAGCAATCACCGGCAGCGCGGTCGCCGCAGCGGGAGGCGCGTTGCTGCTCGCGGGCACGGCTCGTGCGAATCAGCTCGACGCGAGCGGGCGCGGCTGGAATCGCTCTTTCAGCGGCGGGCCGCAGGATGAGCCGCCAAAACCGCCGGGCGAGCCGGGCAGGGATTACTCACCCACGATCACGCCGGGCGGCGCCACGCTGCCGTTCCGGGTCGTCGACGGCGTCAAGGTGTTCCACCTCGTGGCCCAGGAGCTGAAGCACGAGTTCGCCCCGGGTCTGTCGGCCCTGTGCTGGGGCTACAACGGTCGCGTTCACGGGCCGACGCTCGAGGCCGTCGAAGGCGATCGAGTGCGTGTCTACGTGACGAACAAGCTCGGCGCGCCGACCACCGTTCACTGGCACGGCGTGTTTCTGCCGAACGGAATGGACGGCGTGGGCGGCCTCACTCAGCGCTCGATCGCGCCCGGTGAAACGTACCGCTACGAGTGGACCTTTCGCCAACACGGCACGTTCATGTACCACTCGCACCACGACGAGATGACCCAGATGGCGATGGGGTTGATGGGGATGATCGTCGTTCACCCGCGCCGCCCTTCGGCCGGATACCGCGTCGACCGCGATTTCGTGCTGATGCTCAGCGAGTGGTCGATTCCGATCGGCGCCGCTCGTCCGAACCCGAACGAGATGAGCGACTTCAACGTTCTCACCCTCAACGCCAAGGCTTTTCCGGGCACCGCGCCGCTCGTGTGCAAACAGGGAGACCGCGTGCGGATCCGCTTCGGGAACCTGAGCGCCATGGATCACCACCCAATTCACTTGCATGGGTACCACTTCCGCGTGGTCGCCACCGACGGCGGCCAGATCCCCGTCGAGGCGCAGCGCCCGGACACGACGGTGCTCGTGCCCACGGGTGCGACGCGCGACATCGAGTTCGTCGCGGATGCGCCGGGAGACTGGGCGCTGCACTGTCACATGACCCATCACGTGATGAACCAGATGGGGCACGACGCTCCCAACATGCTCGGAGTGAAGGAGGGCAAGCTCGACCAGCGCGTGCGCAAGCTGATCCCGAACTACATGACGATGGGGCAGAACGGGATGGCCGAAATGGGAGAGATGGGCATGGCCGTCCCGCCCAACAGCATCCCCATGACCGGCGCCAAGGGGCCGTTCGATTACATCACGATGGGCGGGATGTTCATGGTCCTCAAGGTTCGACCGAACCTCGCGAACCGCGACGTGGATCCCGGTTGGTATCAGCACCCGCCGGGAACCGTCGCCGACAAGGCGCGGCCCGAAGAGCTGGCGCGCGACGGTATCCGCCTCTGACTCAAGGAGCACGACCATGTCTATTTTCACGAAACCGAGCTCGTCGCGTCTGGCCTGTGTTTTTCTGGCCGTCGGTTTGTCGGCCTGCAGCGGCACCGCCCTCGAAGCGGGCAGCAACCACCCCGGAAATCCCGCGGCCGCTTCGGCGCGCTTGCCCGCCATCGAATCCCTGAAGATGGATCTTTCGGATGCCACGAGCCCCGTGCTCGGCGCGGGTGGCGAGCACGACCACGAGCACGGCGCGCACGAGCACGAGGCCACACCGAGCGACGCCGGGGCGGCTCGCTACACGTGCAGCATGCACCCCGAGGTCGTCACGAACGAGCCCGGAAAATGCCCGAAGTGCGGGATGGCGTTGATCCCGAAGAAGGACGACAAGTGATGCGTACTGCGGCCGCGCTGTGGGTCGGGCTGCTGGCGCTGACCGGGTGCGTCTCGACCAACGTGGACTACTCGGAGCTCCACAGCGCGGCCGAGGGCCGATTGCGTCGTGCCGGGGCCGCGACGCCGCGGCTCGGCCAAGACGTGAAGGCCTTGCTCTCGCGACCGCTCTCGGCCGAGGCAGCCTCGCGCGTGGCCGTGTTGAACAACCCCGGCTTGCGCGCCTCGCTCGAGGAGCTGGCACAGGCTCAGGCCCAGCTCGCCAGCGTCAAGCGCCTGCCGAACCCCACCGTGGAGGGTGCGATGCGCTTCCGCCGTGGGGAGCGCGCGGATCTGGAGGTCGGGGCGATGCTGGATCTGACGGAGCTCGCGCTCGCGCTCTCGCGCGGCGGGGCCGCAGAGGCAGGCGTCAGCGCCTCGCAGCTCTCTGCGGTCGGCGCGATCCTCGATCTTTCTTTCGAGGCCCGCGAGGCCTTTTATCACTATCAAGCGGCGGTTCAGGTGCTCGAGCTCCGGCGCAGCATCCTCGATGCGATGAGCGCCTCTGCGGAGCTCGCGGCGCGGCTGCGCGAGGCCGGCAACATCCCGGAGCTCGAGCGGGTCAACGCGCAGAGTGCGTTCCTCGAGGCGCGCATCAACCACCAGCGCGCGGAGGCGGCCGTCGCGGGCGCGCGCGAGCAGCTGAACGCGACGATGGGGCTCTGGGGACGCGCGACCGAGTGGCAAGCGGAGACACGCTTGCCGGAGATGCCGGAGACCGAGCTCGCCGTCGACAAGCTCGAGCAGGAGTCGGTGCGCGCGAGCCTCGACCTCCAGATCGCGAAGCAACGCTTCACGGCTTCCGCGCGGAGCGCGAATGTCTCGCGCGCCGCGGGCTTCTTGCCCGAGCTCAGGGCGGGCGTCTCGGCCGAGCGCGACGAACACTGGGCAGTGGGCCCCGCCGTCGAGCTCGAGGTGCCGCTATTTTACCAGGGCCAGGGCGAGGTCGCGTCCGCGCGCGCCGAAATGCGGCGCCAGCGAGAGCTGTACACCGATCTTGCGATCCGGCTACGCGCGACGGCTCGCAGCGCCGCAACGCGGCTGCTCGTCGCCCGCGAAGGCGTAGCTTACTACCGCGACGTGCTGTTGCCGGCGAAACAGAAGATCGTCGACGAGACACTGCTCCAGTACAACGCGATGTCGATCGGCGCCTTCCAGCTGCTCCAGGCCAAGCGCGATCAGATCGAGACTGCTCGCGGGTTCATCGAACAGCTGCTCGAGTACTGGGTCGCCCGCACGCGCGCCGAGCAGCTCTTGAGCGGGCGGCTCGGAAAACAGCAGGCGGGCGTGCCCGTGCAAGAAATCGCGGTGGGCGCCGGCAGCGGACCGACCCACTGACACGAGGCGGAATCATGAACCATCATCACCACCCGGGACCGCGACCGGGAGCTCTCGCGCACGAACACCCCGGCGGAGCCGACGAGCAGCACCTCGATCCGGTCTGCGGCATGACGGTGAAGCCGTCCTCGCCGCACCGCGCCTCGCACGGCGGCGTCGAGTATTGGTTTTGCAGCGCCCGCTGCAAGGCGAAGTTCGAGGCCGAGCCCGCGGCATACACGCAGCCGCCCGAGGCGAAGCCACAGGCGCCAGCTGCCGCTCCGGCCCCGGGCCGCGCCGGCGAATGGACCTGCCCGATGCACCCGGAGGTCGTGCGCGACGCGCCGGGATCATGCCCGATCTGCGGTATGGCGCTCGAGCCTCGCACGCTGTCGGCCGAACCCGAGGACAACCACGAGCTCCGCGACATGAGCCGCCGCTTCTGGTTCGCGGCCGCCCTCGCGGTGCCGCTGCTGTTCGTGGCGATGGGCGACATGTTGCCGGGAGCGCCCGTGAGCGACCTCGTGTCGCCCCGCACGCGCGTCTGGCTCGAGCTCCTGCTGGCCACGCCGGTCTGTCTGTGGTCGGCCTGGCCGTTCTACGTGCGCGCGGTCCAGTCGGTCGTGAACCGCAGCTTGAACATGTTTTCGCTGATCGGGCTCGGCGTCAGCGTCGCCTACGGCTACAGCGTGATCGCCGCGCTCGTCCCCCAGGTGTTTCCCGCCTCGTTCCGCTCGCATCACGGCGAGGTCGCCGTCTACTTCGAGGCCGCCGCGGTGATCGTCACGCTGATCTTGCTCGGGCAGGTGCTCGAGCTCCGCGCCCGGAGCCAGACGGGCGCCGCCATCAAGAAGCTCTTGGGGCTCGCCGCCAAGACCGCGCGGCGGATCGACGCCGACGGCAGCGAGCACGACCTGCCGCTCGAAGCCGTCCAGGTAGGCGAGCGCTTGCGCGTGCGTCCCGGTGAGAAAATCCCGGTCGACGGCGAGGTGTTGGAGGGGCGCAGCCCCGTCGATGAGTCGATGGTCACCGGCGAACCAATGCCGGTGACGAAGCAGCCGGGAGACCCCGTGATCGGCGCCACGCTCAACGGCACGGGCACGCTGGTGATCCGCGCCGAGAAGGTCGGCTCCGAGACGCTGCTGTCGCGCATCGTCGGCATGGTCGCCGAGGCGCAGCGCAGCCGCGCGCCGATCCAGAAGCTCGCCGACCAGGTCTCGGGCTACTTCGTGCCGCTCGTGATCGGGATCGCGGCCCTGACGTTCGGGGTCTGGGCCGCGCTTGGACCGGAGCCGCGCATGGCGCACGGCCTGGTCGCCGCCATCTCGGTGCTGATCATCGCCTGCCCGTGCGCGCTCGGCCTCGCCACGCCGATGTCGATCCTGGTCGCCATGGGCCGGGGCGCTGGAGCGGGCGTGCTGTTTCGCAACGCGGAGGCCATCGAGACCCTGCGAAAAGTCGACACGCTGGTCGTGGACAAGACCGGCACGCTGACCGAAGGCAAGCCGAAGCTGACCGGCGTGGTCACGGCGCCCCGCTTCGACGAGCGCACGTTGCTCGCGCTGGCTGGCGCGCTCGAGCGCGGGAGTGAGCACCCGCTCGCCGCCGCGATCGTCGCCGGCGCTAGAGAGCGCGGCGTCGATCCCGCCAACGCGGCGGCCTTCGAATCGCTCACCGGCAAGGGCGTGCAGGGCGAGGTTGACGGCAAGCGCGTGGCGCTCGGAAATCGCGCCTTGCTCGAGGCCCTGCGGCTCGATCCGGGCGAGCTTGCGGCGCGCTCCGAAGAGCTCCGCGCCGAGGGACAGACCGTGGTGTTCGTCGCGGTGGACGGGAAGGTCGCAGGCCTCTTGTGCGTCGCCGATCCCATCAAAGACAGCACGCCCGAGGCGCTGCGCTCGCTCCACGCCGAGGGCGTCCGCGTCGTGATGCTCACGGGCGACAGCCGGACCACTGCCCTCTCCGTGGCGCGAAAGCTCGGCATCGACGAGGTCTTCGCCGAGGTGCTACCCGACCAGAAAGCCGCCAAGGTGCGAGAGCTCGAAGCGCAGGGCCGCACCGTGGCCATGGCTGGAGACGGCATCAACGACGCGCCGGCGCTCGCCCAGGCCGCGGTCGGCATCGCCATGGGCACCGGCACCGACATCGCCATGGAAAGCGCAGGCGTCACGCTAGTCCGCGGCGACCTGCGCGGCATCGTGCGCGCGCGCCAGCTGAGCCGCGCCACCATGAGCAACATCAAGCAGAACCTGTTCTTCGCGTTCGCCTACAACGCAGCCGGCGTCCCCATCGCGGCCGGCGTCCTGTATCCCGCCCTGGGCCTCCTACTCTCCCCCATGCTGGCCGCAGCCGCGATGAGCCTCAGCTCCGTCTCCGTGATAGCCAACGCCCTCCGCTTACGAACTTTACGGTTGGGGGAGTAACAGGGAAAAGGCTTTGACGGTTTCTGCCGCAAAGGCGCAAGGGGGCGCAATGAAGCTCCCCCGGTTCCGTGGACAGTCTGACTATGCCACGCGACCCTGAACTTGGGATCGCAATTCGAACTCGATGGGGTTGAGGTAGTCGAGGTGCGAATGGCGCCGCTCGACGTTGTAGAAGTTGTCGATGTAGTCGCCGATGGATCGCATTGCTGCTTCGCGCGTCGGGTAGCGTTCGTGGTCGACGAGCTCGGCGCGCAGGGTAGCGAAGAAGCTCTCGGTGACGGCGTTGTCCCAACAATCGCCCTTTGCGGCTCATGCTCTGCACGGCGCCGCAGGCGCGCAGGGCGGCCCGGTACTCCTCGCTCGCGTAGGGGCTGCCGCGGTCGGAATGGTGTAGGAATCCGCGACGCGGACGCCGCACTCCGAGCGACTTCCGAAGCACATCGAGTGCGAGCGCGGTGTCGTTGCGCTCGCTCGCTGCCCAGGCCAGCACCCGCCGCGCGCACAGGTCGATCATCGGCGCGAGGTAAAGCCAGCCCTCGTCGGTCGCGATTGCAGTGACATCGGTCACCCAAGCGCGATTGGGCTCGCTCACATCGAAGTGCCGAGCGAGCAGATTCGGCGCGATCGGTCCCCCGTGGCGCGAGTCGGTGGTGCGCTTGAAGCGGCGTTTGAGGCGTCCTTTTAGGCCGTTTTGCCGCATCAAGCGCTCGATCCGCTTCTTCCCGACGCGGACTCCACGAGCCTTGAGCTCGCGATGCACACGCGGACTGCCGTATGTCAGGCGGCTCCGCTTGTGCACGGCAGCGACCGCCGCCGCGAGCTGTGCGTCACGCCGCTCGCGCTCGGGCTTGGGCCGCTTCCGCCATGCGTAGTAGCCGCTCTTGGCGACACCGAGAACACGACACATCGCGCTGACGGGGAAGGCCACCTCCCTCGCCGCGATGAAAGCGAACTTCACTCGCTCTCCTTCGCGAAGAAGGTGGCCGCTGCTTTTAAAATGTCGCGTTCCATCGTGAGCCGCTTGTTGTCGCGACGGAGCTTTGCCAGCTCTTCGCGCTCGGCCGTCGTGAGCGCCTCCGGCGGCCCTTTCCCGGCGTCGATGTCCGCGCGCTTGACCCACTCGCGAAGCGCCGTCTCGGTCAAATCCAAGTCGCCTGCGACCTGCGCGATGGTCCGATCGCCGACCCTGCAAAGCCGGACCGCCTCCGTCTTGAACTCCGGCGTGAACGCTCGCCGCCTCCGTCGTTGCTTCTTCTTCTCCATGGTCCACTCCCGGCGCATTGTCGCGCCATTTGGGTTGTCCACGAAAGCGGGGGATCTTCACAAAGACTCGCAAGTTTTTTTTGGGGGGAGCGCTCTACGTCACTCGTAGCCACGGGAAAGGCTGAGACGGCTTCTGTCGCCAAGGCGCCAAGAGTCGCCAAGAGTCGCCAAGGGGTTTGTGGGGAGCGCTTGGCGTCACTCGTACCGGGGGGAAAAGGCTTTGACGGTTTCTGCCGCAAAGGCGCAAGGGGGCGCAAAGACTCGCAAGTTTTTTTTGGGGGGAGCGCTCTACGTCACTCGTAGCCACGGGAAAGGCTGAGACGGCTTCTGTCGCCAAGGCGCCAAGAGTCGCCAAGAGTCGCCAAGGGG
>JAICQO010000006.1 GCA_025937835.1 Polyangiaceae bacterium | reverse complement strand
GCCGCCTTTCGTAGGCCACGATCAGCTCCGAGACGAGGTACGTGACGACAAAAGGATCTGGGCGCGGCGGGAGGTGGTCGGCGGAAGCTGCGTTCGCACTTGCCGTGCGCAAGACGATTGCTTCGTCCTTCCCGGAGAGCCCGCTGCCGATGTGATGACCAAAGCCAGTTGGGGGAGTGCTTCACCGAAGATGGCTTGGCTTGTGTCGGCGGGAGCTGCATGCGCGCACCCGCGCAAGGGGCGGCTTGCCTCGCTGGTTCCTTCTGTGATCGAGGCCTCGGGTGCGTGAGCGGAGTCTGTACACTGCTTCCAGCGATCGGCGAGGAGAGCACGCGGAGCTGCGCGCTCGGAGCCGCTTGTTCGGGTACCGGCGTCTGCCAGCCGGAGCTGCCCGCTGGCGCGCCGTGCGGAGACGACGAGGACTGCGCGTCGCGGAATGCGCCGGGACGGTTCATCTTTAGGAAAGTGGCTCGGAGCGCCGGTGACGATGACGACGACGACCTCCGGGCGACCTCCGGTCTGGCTTGATCACGCGCCCGGGGCGACGGTACCGATCTCGCGCTTCTCGACGCCGGCGACCACGGGCGGAGTGACGCTCCCGAACAACAGCGGATACGCGAGCCCGCCGAGAGCCGCGCCCAGGATCGGCGCCACCCAGAACAGCCAGAGTTGTGCCAGCGCCCAGTCTCCGACGAACAGCGCGGGGCCCGTGCTGCGAGCCGGGTTGACCGAGACGTTGGTGACCGGGATCGCGATCAAGTGAATCAGGCACAGCGCGAGCCCGATCGGGATCGGCGCGAAGCCGGCCGGAGCGCGGCTGTCGGTCGAGCCGAGGATCACGAACAGAAAGAAGAACGTGAGCACGAGCTCGGCCGTGAACGCCGCGGCCAGGGAGTACCCCCCCGGCGAGTGCTCGGCGTAACCGTTTGCAGCGAACCCGCCCGCCAGCTCGAAGCCTTGGGTGCCGCTCGCGATCACGTAGAGGACGGCGCTCGCAGCGATCGCTCCTACCAGCTGACCGCCGATGTACGCCGGCAGCTCCCGCGCCGGGAAGCGCTTCCCCACGGCGAGCCCGATCGACACGGCGGGGTTCAAGTGACAGCCCGAGACGTGGCCGATCGCGTACGCCATCGTGAGCACGGTCAGCCCGAACGCCAGCGAGACACCCATCAAGCCGATTCCGATGTTGGGCACACCGGCGGCGAGCACGGCGCTGCCGCAGCCACCGAACACCAACCAGAAGGTTCCGAACGCCTCTGCGATCATCTTCTTCGTGAGCGTCATACCGATTCTCCCCTTCGCACCGAACACCGATCGATGAGATCGGGTGGCCTGAGGACGATACAGGAAGCCTCGGCCAGCGTGCGAGTTTCCCGAACGTGGGCTGTTGCCCTACACTCGCAGCCCGTCGACAAAGGTTCGAAACTATCCCGCCTTCAGCCCGGCTGATGCAGCGGCACCCGCTCAGGCCGACAGCACGGGCACGCCGGGGAAGTGCGGCGCCAAGCGGTCGAAGTCGCTCGGGTCGCCGGTGACGACGATTCCGTTCGCGAGCGACGCGGTCGCCATTACGATGGCATCCACCGTGAGCCTCGCCTGGACGTCACGCATGCGGCCGAGCGCGATGCCGGCAGCCTTGGCTGCTTCGAGCGAGGCCACGACACGGCCCGCGGCGAGTATTTCTTCGCGCGCGTCGCTGCGCCCGCGCCACCATTCGGAGATGACGGGCAGGGGGATCAGGATCCGAGCGCGGCCCAGACGAACCAGCTTGAGGAACCTCGTCGCGCGTTCCTTACCGCGTTCGGTAGCGATCAATGCGCCCGTGTCGAAGACGTATTGAGGGATCACGCGACCCGGCGTCCCCGGCGTTGCTTTCTCGCGGACGCGACCTCTCTTTCGAGCTCCGCTTCGATGAGCTTCGCCTCCGCGGCGGTTGGTTCGGGGAGCCGGTGCCGCTGGAGATATGCACCCGCCGCCATGCGACGGCGCGCGTCCTCGGCCAGGTCGGTGATGAGCGCCGACAGATTACCGCCATAGGCGCTGTCCGCGAGCGCACGTAAGGCTCGCTTGGTCGCAGCATCGACAGAGACCGAGAAGGTCTCCGTGGCACCGGCTCTCCGTTGGCGGCTCGGCTTCATGCTACATGTGTAGCATAATACGTGCGTCTGGGTAGTGGAGCCTTTTGGCTCGCGAATGCAGGATGCGCGCGGCGACTGAAGCGGCCCCCGCCGCGACGCAAGTCACGAGCAGGCGCTGTCCGGCCTCGAAAAGCGAATCGAAGGTGCCCGAAAGGATGGCCTGCATGGATCAGCGGCGCTCACTCGAGCACGTCGCGATACGGCCGCGGCGAAGGCAGCGGAGACTCGTCGAGGCGCAAGCGGAACGGTCGCGGCGCGCGTAGCAAGGGCCGAACCGGTGTTCCGAGCGAACCCGCGTCGAGCGACAGACGGATTCGTCGGAAGCTCGGCTCGGCGATTGCGCGCGGCGGGGTCTGGTAGAAGTCGCCGTCTTCGAGCGAGGGCGGTAGCGGAGCCGCTGGAGCCGTCGCGGTTTCGTCGGGTGGGGGAGGCTGAGGGGGCGGCGGTCCGGGCGTGGCGAGGGTCAGACGGATCGGACGGGGAGCTGGCGGCACTGGCGGCCCGTCGAGTGAGAGGCGGATCGGACGGCCGCTGCCGTCGACCGCCTCGGACCGATCGCCGGAGTACTCGGTCGAGAGCTGCGACCAGCTCGCGGGCGTCGCGATCCACGACAGAGAAGAAGGCTCGCCGAGCTCGAGGCTCCGCGCCCGCGCCAACGACGCCGACCCGAACAGCACCAAAACACTGGCAACTCTGACCCCGAGACCCACGGCAGAAATAATGCCCTGCGTCCGGTACCGGGGCAAGGCCGCGATTGACCCTGCGGGCTCCGTGCCCGATACGAATGGGCCATGGCAGCCGTCGAAGTGTCCGCGGTCCAAGATCCCGGCGATTTGGAGGCGCTGGCCCCGATCGTTGCCTATGCCTTCAACGACAACCCGGAAGGGTCGCTCGGTTGGTTGAAGCAAACTCCCGAGCACGTGCGCCTGGCGCGTGCCGGAAGAAAGGTCGTGGGCGGCCTGCTGCGCGTGCCGATGGGGCACTGGTTCGGCGGGCAGCGCGTGTCTGCACTGGGCCTCGCGGGCGTGGCGGTTTCGGCAACGGCTCGCGGCGGCGGCGTCGCGCTCGCCATGCTGCGCGAGGTGTTCGTCGCGGCACGCCGTGAAGGCATCGCGCTGAGCTCGCTGTACCCGTCGACGGTCGCGCTGTATCGCAAGGCCGGCTACGAGCTCGCCGGCCATTACTGCTCGACCAAGCTCACGCTGGCGGAGTGCCCGCGCTTCCGCACCGCGCTGACGCTCGACGAGCTCACCGAAGCGGACGCACCGGAGGTCGAGCGGCTGTACGCCGCGACGGCGAGCGAGCGCCCCGGCTATCTCGATCGCGCGCCTTATCATTGGGAGCGCGTGCGCACGCACCGCGGCAAGCCGACGCTCGGCGTCGCCGCACGCGGCGCGAACGGCATCGAAGGTTACGCCTACCTGGCGACGGATCCCGCAGCGGGCTTCCCGCATGACCTCAAGCTGCGCGACTTCGTGGCTGCGACGCAGGCCGCCGAGCTCCGGCTGTTCGACTTCCTCGCCTGTCACCGCTCCACGGCAGACCACGCCGTCTGGTACGGCGGCGCTGCAGACGCGCGGCTGTTCGTCTTGCCCGACAAGATCTACAAAGTCGCGGTCGATTCGACGTGGATGCTGCGCATCCTCGACGTTCAGCGCGCGCTCGAACAGCGCGGCTATCCCGACGTCGAGCGCGATCTCACCTTGGAAGTGCTCGACGATTTCCTGTCCGAGAACGGCGCCACCTTTCGGCTGCGAGTCTCGGGCGGTCACGCGCTGGTCGAGCGCACGAGCGGCGCCGGGCAGGTGTGCCTGGATGTTCGCGCGCTTTCTGCGCTCTACACGGGCTTCGTCTCCGCGGCGGAGCTCTCTCGCGCGGGCCTGCTCGACGGCTCGCCGCGCTCGCTCGCAACGCTGGGGCTGCTGTTCGGCGGCCAGGCCCCCGCGCTCGCCGACTACTTCTGACTAGAGCTTGGCGGCGGCGAACACCGCACGCGGAGCGTTGCGCATCGCGCTGCGGACCGCGGCGTCGAGCACCGAGCGGCGGAGCTCGGCGCTCTTCACGCGATCTCTGGCTTCTTCTTCGGAGGCGCTCTCGCTGGCGGTGCCGGCGAGGCGCGCGGCGAGCGCTTCCCCTGGCATGCTGTGCACGAGGTACTCGATGCGCGCCGCGTACACGAGGTCGCTGCCGTCGCGCTCGAGCATCAGCTTGTCCACGTGGGTCGTGACCAGCACGACCGGGATGTCCTGCTTCTCGGCCGCCTTCGCGACCTCTTCGTCGTCGGGCAAAACCTGAATTCCGGGCAGCGAGTCCAGGCGATTGCGCGAAGCCGCGAGCACCTGCTTGTCGGTGACGGATTGCTGCTTGGTCCTGCCGTTGCCGAGCTTGATCAGCACCTTGGGGGGCTCGCGTTTGGCCGCGCCCTGGGCTTCGAGCGCGCGGATCGAGGCGCGGATCTGCGCCCGCACCGGCTCCGAGCTATCGGACTTGTGCTGGCGCAGCGGAGGGAGCGCGCGGGGATCGCCGAGGATCTTGAGCGCGGCTGCGGCCGCGGCGCGCACCGAGGGGCTCGAGTCGGACAGCGCGTTGCTCAGGGGCCGCACCGATTGGGGCGCGCGCAGCTTGCCGAGCTGGAGCGCGGCCTGCACCCGAACCCGGAAATCCGCCGAGTGCTCGAGCCGGGCGCTGAGCTCGTTCACGGTGCCGCGCGGGGGAGCGGCTCCGATCAACATCAGGCCCGCGCCGAGCACGAGCGCGCGCAATCGACTCGTCATCAATCGAATCACTATCCGGTGAGTTGCTCGACCGCACAAGTTCGTTGCAGGTGTTCGCTCGATTTTGGTCGCACTTCGAACGCGCGGGTGCGCGGGATTCTCCGCTCGTGCGTGCCATTCCTCGGAGTGATGCGTCGTCACACACCGCTACATCTGCACGTGACATTCCAATTGCTGATTCGCAATGCATTCGCGAATCGAGACACGCGTTCGCGTAGTTAGAGCCCGTGACGTGGCAGATGCGCGTCGGCGCTCGAGCGCGCGTGACGCGTTTGCGAGTTCAGCAAGCGTCATTACGAACTCATGCGAGGGGGCAGACCCGACGAATGTGTGGGGTGCGCCAACGCCGTTTTGGTCACACCGCCCGTGTGCTGCAAATTTCTAGGTACGCTCTGGCGACTGACTCTCGGCGCGCGCGGAAAGTCGCTCGACCTACTTGTAGGTATGGTGCAGGATTGGCGGCGTGAGCCACCTCCCTACATCCGTCGCCAAGAGATTCGTGTCACTTCTATTGGGCTCTTCCGCCGTTGCCCTGGCGGTGTCGAGCTGTAGCGCCGACTCCGGCGGCAGCGGCGACCGCGGCGGATCTTCGACGGGCGGTGCGATCAACACGACGGTGGGCGGCTCGGGCGGTCTGCCTCCGGGTGCGCCCACGGGCGGTACGTCCACGACGCCGGGCAACGGCGGCACCGTCAGCGCCGCTGGCAACTCCCCCGTTGCGGGTAGCGGCGGCAACACGACGACTCCTCCGCCCGGCGGCGGTGCTGGCGGCAATCCTCCGGTCGTCGCTGGCGGCGCGGGCGGCAATCCGCCCATCGCTGGTGGCGTACCCGGCAACGGCGGCGCTCCGGTCTCCGGTGGGGCGGCGCCCGTCGCAGGTTCGGGTGGAGCTCCGAGCGGTGGCAACGCGCCCCCCGGTTACTGGACGTACAAGGACTGGCACGGCTGCGTGTGGACGGGCGTGGATATGGTCGCGAGCACCACCACCACGAACACCCCCAAGGACTTCACGGCGGGCGTGACGGACGGCTCGTACTGCGTCAGCGGCAGCGTGCACGCGGACTACGACTCGGTAGCGCTGCTCGGCTTCAATCTCGCCGAGCCGATGGAGGGCGCGAACTGCGCCTACAAGCCCGTCGACGTCAATGCAGCCGGGCCGCCCGGCGTGATGCTCACCGGCACCGGCATCGCCGTGAACTTCTCGAAGAAGCTCGGCGCCACGCTGCGCATCCAGATCCAGGGTCCGGACGGCGCGAAAGATCCGAACGATCGCTGGTGTTACACCATCACCGAGCCCGCAGGTCCGGTGTTCGCGGAGTGGAGCAAGTTCAACACCGAGTGCTGGGAAGGCGGCATGGGCACTCCTCCGGCCACGAGCGGCGGCATGCTCACCGAGGACATCTCGGCGGTCGTGTTCCTCGTGCCCGGCGCCACCGCGGCCACGCCCTTCGACTACTGCATCAACGGCTTCGCCACGGGTACGAGCGCTGCGGATGCGCCCACGGGCGGCATGATGGGCGGTCCACTCACCGGCACCATCGGCGGACCGGGCTCGACCGATCTCGACTTCCAGCGCGTGAAGATCAAGGCCGGCGGCAAGAGCTACATCATCCAGAACAACAACTGGGGTAACCCCGGCGGCAGCGATCAGACCATCACGTACAAGGACAACAGCTTCAAGATCACGAGCAGCACGGGCACCAAGGGCGGCGACGGCGCGCCCGCGTCGTTCCCGTCGATCTTCATCGGCGCCAACGGCGACACGCAGGGTGGCTTGTTCTCGACGCGCTCGGACGACGGCTTGCCCAAGGCAATCAGCGCCATCCAGGGCATCGACACCAAGTTCTCGTACAACCGCGCCAGCGGCGATTACAACGCGACCTACGACGTCTGGTTTGCGGACCCGGACGCGGAGGAGCTGAAGAAACCGTACAACGACGGCATCTCCGGCTTCCTCATGGTCTGGCTCTACAAGCCGGGCGGGAACACGCCCATCGGTGGAACTCCGACGCGCAACGGCGTCACGGTGGCCGGGGTCACCGGGACCTGGGACGTGTATGTCGGCCCTCGCAGCGGCAGCGGGACCAACCGGAACGCACCCGTTATCTCGTACGTCGCAACTTCCGCAGTCACGAGCCTTACGTTCGACCTGAAGAAGTTCATCGACGATTCAATCGCGAACAACCACGGCCTCAAGTCGAACTGGCTGCTTACGGACGTCTTCGCGGGCTTCGAGATCTGGACCGGCAGCGCGGCCAACGGGCTGGAGCTCACCGAGTTCAGCGCCGTGGTGCGCTGATTCGAGAGCCATAGGGCGACGGGGTTTGGCCATTAGCGTCAAACCCCGTGAATTTGCAGAGTTCGGTCCGGGCGGCCGCTTTTATTTGAGGGTTCGAGAACCGTAAGCAAACTACCTTTTTGTGAGTGGCGGTGGGCCCCACTGGGTACGGTACACCTAGTCCCCAGGAGGCTTTTCCCTGATGTTGTCCGCCGATCGCGCAAGCTCACCCACTCTCCTCCGCGGCCTCGGCTCGCAGCGGCGCCGCCTAGTGGTCGCCACCTCGACCTGGATCCTCCTGCTCGGATGCAGCGGCGAGTCCCCCTCGGATACGCCTGGTCCGATGCAACCCGTGGGCGGCGCGGGCCCGGCGGGCGGCATGGGCGGCTCGCCCAGCTCGAGCACCGGCGGAGTGAAGCCCAGCGGCGGAGGCGGCTCCGGCGGCGCGCCGGTCGTCACCCCCACGGGTGGCACCGTTGCGGGTCCCACCGGCGGCACGGCCACGTTCGGCGGTTCGCCGCCCGTGCCCCCGCTCGGCGGTAGCGGCGGCGCTGTCACCCCTGCGGGTGGTGCGCCGGCAATCGGCGGTGGCGGCACCTCGGGCGGCAGCGGCGGCGCTGCCACGGGCGGCGCGTCCCACGTCCGCGATCACTGCGTCGAGGGCTACGCCCCGCTCGCGGTCGACGCGACGATGAAGGACGGCTACTCGGAGTACACCAAGTCCGGCCAGGTCGACACGCTCGTGCAGCCCGAGGTCATCGACTGGATGAACAGCCAGGTCTGGCAGGAAGCGCACTTCCAGTGGCACAACATCCGCCGCTGCAACGGCGGCATGGTCGATCGCACGCGCGCGGGCGGCCTCGACCCGTGCAAGCACACCGAGCTCGTGCCGCAGAACCAGGAAGGCAAGGGGCCGGGTGACGGCCTCGAGTTCCTGGCCATGCACCGCCACATGA
Organism: Polyangiaceae bacterium; assembly: GCA_025937835.1. Taxonomy (GTDB): domain Bacteria; phylum Myxococcota_A; class Polyangia; order Polyangiales; family Polyangiaceae; genus PMG-095. Next base: position 124,711 of record JAICQO010000006.1, on the reverse strand, counting down.
TCGAGTCGCTGAAGCAGCTGTTCCCCAAGCACACGGAGCAGTTCGAGGGCTGGGACACGTTCCCGACCGACAAGGCGCAGATCCCGGCGGCGTGGCAGGCCGACTGGCGTGCGTTCGACGCCAACACGATCGCGAACGGCGCCAAGGCCGACAACCCGGGCATGCACATGAGCGAGAAGGGCTTCGAGAGCGAGGGCGCTTTCGGGCAGTGGATCCAGACCACGAGCGGCCTGCACGGCGCGCTGCACTTCAAGTGGGTGCGCCCGCAGAACAGCGAGCACGGCCTCGGCAATCAGTTCACGAACATCGACAACTACATGTTCTGGAAGATGCACGGCTGGATCGACAAGGTCTGGGACAAGTACCGTGCCGCCAAGGGCCAGACGCCGAACGATCCGGACATCCGGGAAGCTGTGCTCAAGCAATGCCGGCACATGGACGACCTGGCGTTGCTGGTCGACCCGAGCCTGGGGAAGCCGGGGACGGAGTGCACGCCGGCTCCGGTGCAGACGGGCTTCTTCGTCGAGAAGATCCGGCCGATCTTCGAGAGCGCGACCAACAAGTGCACCGGCTGTCACGGTAAGGACGGCGCCAACGCGAACCTCACCCTCGGCGGCAGCGAATGCGTGAAGTCGTCGGACATCGTGGCGGCGCTGAAGAAGCCGTCCACCAACGGCGGTCAGTTCAAGCTGATCGAGCCTGGGGACCCGATGAAGAGCTGGCTGTACCTCAAGGTCACGAACAAGGCCGCGCAAGCCGGCTGCACCCCGACCGGCGGAATTCAGTGCAACAACCTGTTGATGCCCCAGGGCGCTTCGAGCGTGACCCTGACCGCGCAAGAGATAGCCGACCTCGAGAAGTGGATCATGGACGGCGCTCCCGCGCCGCAGTGAGCTCCAGCTCTTGATTGCGCCGAACGCCCGCTTCAACGCGGGCGTTCGTGCTTGTGGCTAGGGCTCGAGGATCGCCAGCCGGTCCGGCCACAGCTCGACCTCGACGCGCGCGGTCACCGCCAGGCTCTCGGGGTCGAGCTCGACGATCGCGCCGGGCGCGAAGTGGTTGCCTTCACAGACCATGAACACGCGGCCGCCCGCGGTGCGTTGAATTTCACTGGGGTTCAGGCAGTCGCTGTCGGCGTACGCGACCTCTTTCGTGAGCGTGCCCGTGGCGGCGTCGATCAACGCCACGCTGCTCGGCTCCTGGATCGGCGCTGCCAGCACGTCGTTCGACAGCCAGCCGACGAAGTACGGCACGCCCAGGTTCACGCGAGTGGTGGAGAGCAGCGCTGGCGCGTCGGTGGCGGAGAACAACACGACGGTGCCCGCCACCTGGTTCGAAACGGCCAGCCGTGTCCCCGTCGGGTCGGCGACCATGGCGTAGGGTTTGTTGACGTTGAGCTCGCCGGCCTTGACGGAGCCGAGCACGGCGCCAGCGACGGTGTCGACGACGGCGATCGAGTCCTCACCGGTGCAAGCGACGAAGGCTCGCGTCTTGTCCGCGGAGAGCACGATCGCCGCCGGGACGACGCAGAGCGGCACCAGTCTGAGCGTGGCGCCGCTGCTGGTGACGCTCCCGGCGGGATCGATCAAGGCCAGGCTGGCGCGGCGCTTATCGAGCTCTTTATTGGAGATGGAGCGCAGCGTGTCGTAGTGGGAAACGGCGAGCAGGGCGCCGTCGCTGGAGAGCGCGAGCTCGGACGGAGACGCCTCGACGCGCTGTTCTCCGAGCGGGCGCAGATCGTCGAGCGAAAAGGCCTGAACATAGCCGGATTTGACGACGACGCCGGTCTCGACCGCGACGTGGACGCTCTGCACCGCGAGCGGATACGAGAGCGCCACGTAGCCGATGCGGCGACCGGCATCGAGCAGCACGTGGCGCGGGCCGTCGACGTCGACCGGGTCACGGCCGATCGGCTCGCTGCCGAGCAGCGTCATCGAGTCGAGGTCCACCACGCTGATCGTGTCGGACATGCGGTTCGCGACGAAGCCCAGCAGACGGCCATCCACTCGGTACGAACCGCGCTGGCTCGGATAGGCCGGCTCGCCATCGTAGTCTGCGATGGTCCGCTCCCCGCCGGAGCACGCGCAAAGTCCGAGTGACAGCAAGAGCAGCGCGGAGCGATTCACGACGCCCGCGGAATCTATCCCGGCCAGCCCGCCTTCGCTACTCGGCGAAGTCGAAGACGCGGGCGGAAATCTGATTGTTGGCGGCTATCCAAGCGGCAACGCCGGAGCCCCGGCGGCGGCTCACGGCGAGCGACAGTGCGAAGGTAGGGCTCTCTGCGAGGGCGGTAGGCGGTGACGACCATTGCGCACCCGCGCTGCCGGCCACGTAGCGTGCCGCGCGCGGATAATCCAGCGGGTCCCACGCCAGCAGGCCGTTGCCGGCTGCATCCATCCCGAGGCTGATGTAGGCGCCGCCTCTCGCTTCGCTCGTGCTCTCGAACGGAGTGAGCGCCGACCAGCCGTTGCTCGGCGTGTATCGCATGGGAACCAGGGCCGCCGAGGCCCCGCTCGAAAACGTGGCCAGCACCTGACCGCTGCCATTTCCCGCCAGCCGCAGCCCGCCGCGTCGATCGCCAAAGCTCTCGAACGCGCCCCAGCTGCCATTCGCCGCGGAGCGCACGAAGCGCGTCTCGTAGGGGGCGTCGGCGCCGAGGCCGCTGGTGTAGAGCGTCCACACCGCCAGCATCCGCCCGCTGTTCTCGACGTGAATGCTGCGTTGCGACACGGTCGTGAGCTCGTTGCTCGCGTTCGGGTTGTGCCGCTCGACGGATTCGAGCGGCGTCGGCGTCGTCCAGCTGTTGCCGCTGCGCGAGCTCACCCACACGGTTTCGAGCTGTTCTTCGGTGCGCGTGCAGAGCACGCCCGCGAGACCGTCGTCGGAGATCGACAGCGCGATGCCCGAGTAGCTGTGCGTCGTGGACGAATCGATGGTCGCGGCGGTACCCCAGGCGTCCGCCGCGAAGCGGTTACCCCACACCGAGCGCGAGGTCAGGTCGTCCGTGTTGGTTGCCCACGCGGCAACGGCGTAGCCGTGTTCGTCCGTCGCGAGCCTCAAACTCGAAGCGTTGCCCGTCCCGCTCTGATCGATGTAGACAGGACTCGACCAGCCATCACCCGGGGTAAAGCGGCTCGAGCGGACGCGCGGGTACTCGATCCACACGGCGATCGCCGCGCCGCCGCCAATCGAGCCGAGCTGGAAGTCGCCGGGTGACGCGGAGGTCGTGACCGATACCGGGCTTCCGAAGCGGTTCTCCGAGTCGTCGGACGAGGCCGCCCAGATCAGCGACTGATTCGAGTCGACCCAGGCGACCACCGCGTCCGTGTCGTCGATGGCGGTCTGCACGCCAATGCCCGTCGAAAGCGGCGTCCCCGCCGGGTGCCAGATGCCGTCTGCCAGCGAAAACGACCACTCGTAGGGTGCACCGGACAGAGCGTTGCCGGCGAGGTCCGAGATCTCTGCGCCCAGCGTGATCTCCACGCGGGCGAGCAGGGGCAGGCGAGCGCTCGGCGTGAACGCGACGAGGTCGTCGCTGAGCTCGAGCGTGCCCGGGACCTCGACCCCGTTCGCGCTGACCACGAACGAGTCCGCGTTGACCGTCGCCTCGTCCAGCGTCTCCGAGAACTGGACGCGGATCGCCGTTCCGCCGGGGACGTTCGATGCGCCGTCGGTGGGCGTCGTGCCCGTGACCGCGGGCGGCGTCGTGTCACCCGCGCCACCACTGCCAGCGGTCGGCTCCGGCGCGGCGCCGCTCGCCCCGCCGCTCCCCGGCATGGCGCTGGTTCCGCCTTCACCCGCCTGGACCGGCTCCGGCGCGCTGCCTGCGGTACCACCCTCGGGGGTGAGTGCACCGCCGCCGCCTTCGGCGCCAGGCCCTCCGGCTTCGGAAGCTCGGTCGCCACCGGCGCCGCCCTGCGCGCTCGGCGTGCCGCCGCGGCCGCCGCTCGCCGGCCCTGCCTTTTCGCCCGCGGCCCCGCCATTCGCAGCCCCAGCGTCGTTGCTCTCTTCGAACACGTAGCCGTCGTCTTCCGTGTCGCAGGCGCTCGCGAGCGCTGCCAACCCGAGCGCCAACACCGCGAGCGAGCCCCACCCCAATCGACGCTCCACCAACACCGTTCGCATCACCATCCAGGTACGATCAAAAGCGGTCGCCTGCAAACCGAGGCGCCTACTCGCCGTATATGCCCAACGCTTCGAGGATGTCCGCGAGCTCCGCGTCGCTCAGGACCTCGGTCGAAAACGGCGGCATGTCGCCGCCATAGCCGTAGAACAGGCCGTGGCGCACCTTTTCGATGAACACCAACCGTAGATCGCGCGGTGTGTAGTTGATGTGCTCTTCGATCGTGTCTTCCGGCAAGATCGGCACGCGTTCGCTCAAACGGCCGAGCCCCTCGTGCATGGTGCCGTGGCAGTAGCCGCAGGTGCTCGTGTAACCGAGCGCGCCGGCGGTCGCGTCGCCGCGCGCGATCGGCTCGATCATGCGCACGACCGTGAACGGGATCGGCTCGGGCTCGCCTGGTTCGAGGCTCTTCAGGAACGCATACAGCGCCTCGGCGTCGGGGTCGTCGGCCTTCAGCGGCTCTGGCGCGACCATGAAGTACGAGCGGCAGGCGTTGATCGAGCGCAGGAGATCGTTCTCTTGCCCGCCCCACAGAGACGAGCGAAGCGTCGAGCCCGCCAGAGGTCCGCCGGTGTAGCGCAAGCCGCCGTCGCTGCGCTCGAGCGTGTGGCAGTTGGCGCAGGTGTAGTTGTTGAGACTCGAGCTCGAGAGCGCCTTGGAGTTGTAGAGATCGCGCCCGTGGTCGGCAGCGCTGATCGTGAGATCCTCGGCGCAGCCGGCGGCCGCGAGCGACAAAAACACGGCGACCAGGGGGGAGCGGCTCACGAGGCGCCGGATCTATCCCTCATTTCCGCGCCCCCATCAATGCACGGAAGCTCCCGGAACGATTCGCGTTTGCGCGCCGCCCGTATCCCTTGCCTGATCCGACGTGCCAGGTTCGTCGATCTCGGTCAGACACGAGGATTGGCTCGGGTGCCGCACAATTTCAGCCAGATGAAATCCCCCGGACGCAAGGCGAGCAGCTTGCCACCCCGCGGGGAGGCGCCCGACGTCGAGGTGGTGGCGGCGCTCGCCCGTGGCGAGGACTGGGCCGCGGAGGCGCTGTACGAGCGGATCGCCCAGCCCGTCGATCGCACGCTGCGGCGGCTGTTGCGCACGCTCGGCGCCGAGCACGACGATCTGGTGCAGTCGGTGTTCGAGCGCATTCTGCGCGTGCTCACCGAGCGTTCACTGACCATCACCTATGACCTGCCTGCGTGGGCCAGCGTCGTGGCGCTGCGGGTGGGACTCGATGCACTGCGGCGGCGCGGGCGTGAGGGCCGGCTGTTCCAGGCCCTGCCGGACGAGATCGACGTTCATGAGCCGGGCCTCGACCGGCGCGTCGAGGCGCGCTCCGACCTGCTTCGCGTTCAGAGAGTCGTCGCGAAGATGAAATCGAAGTATTCCGAGACGGTGCTCTTGCACGACGTGCTCGGACACGATCTGGCCGAGGTCGCGGAGCTGACGGGCGTCAGCGTGGCCGCCGCTCAGTCGCGGCTGGTGCGCGGTCGCAAAGACCTATTGCGGCGTATCGCCGCGGAGAAGCGCTGATGTCGGACTCGGAGCTCGAGCGCGCGCTCTCTCCGTTGCGAGACGGCCCAGTGCCCCTGTCGACGGCCGCGGAGCTCGGTGATGCCCGCGAGCGGCTGTTGCCGAGGCTGCGCGGCGAGGTGCGCGCCTTGCCCGGCGTGTTGCAGCGGGCGCGCCGCCGGCGCCTGGCGCTGAAGGTTTCGGGGCTTCTGGGCGTGAGCGCGCTGCCGGTGATCTTGGTGCTCGCGTTGCGCGCGCCCGAAGCGGCGCCGCTCGGCGGGGGCGCGCTGCGCATCGAGCCGCTCGGAAGCTCCTCGCTCACCTGGCGGGACGATGGAGCGACGCCGCGCACGCTCGACGGCCCGTCGCGGCTGCCGGCGCGCGGCGTGCTTGCTTCCGGTGACACGTCCGCGGTGCGCGTCACGACCGCGCGCGGCGTGCGCATCGAGCTGTCGCGGCGCACCGACGTGGACCTCGGAGCGCTCGACGTCGAGAGCCGCCAGAACACGCTGCGCGTGCTGGACGGCGAGGTCGAGTGTCGCGTGCCGCCGCTCGGGCCGGGCGAGCGCTTTGCGGTGACGACGCGCGATGCCGAGGTGATCGTGCACGGTACCGTATTCCGCGTGCGCACCAATCCGCCGGGCGCGCTCCACGGCACGTGCGTGAGCGTCACCGAGGGTCACGTAACGGTGCGCCACGCCCAGGGCACGGTCGGGCTCGACCCGGGGCAGAGCTTCGGCTGCGAGACGCGCGCCACCCCGGCGCCCGTCAGCGAGGCGATTCCTGCTCCCAAGCGCGAGGTCGTCGAACCGAAGGCTCCCCGGCGCACGGCGGGCCGCGTCGAGCGCCGCGCGAAGGACACCCGGCCGAGCGGCACCCTCGAGCAGGAAAATCAGCTGCTTTCGGGCGGGCTCTCGGCGGAGCGCGCCGGGGACTGCGCGAAGGCGAGCCGCTCGTTCAACGAGCTCTTGTCTCGCTACCCGAACACGCCGCTCGCGCCCGAGGCCCGCGGCGGCCTCTACCGCTGCAAGGCGCGCTGAAAACACGGGGGCCGCTCAGCCCCAGCCCAGCCGCACCAGGTAGTAGTACACGGCGAGCTTGGGGATGCGCAGCAACGCGATCAGCGCGAACGCGCTCTTCGGCAAGCGGCACAGGCCCGACGCGTAGCAGAGCACCGAAAAGGCGATCGGCGTGAGGCTCGCGAGCAGCACCACGCGGTAGCCGTGCCGCGCGTAGAGCTCCGTCACGACGCTGCTCGAACGCGCGAGCTTTTTTGCGAACCACGGCACGCCGCCCAGCACGCCGGACAGCGCATAGGCGATGCAGCCGCCGAGCAGCGAGGCGGCCGTGACCGCGGCAAAGGCGCCGAGCTGCGGGCCGCCCGAAGCGATCGACATCAGCATGTAGAACTGCGGCGGAACCGGGAAGTGCAGGCCGTCGGCGATCACGGTGCCGAACGCCATGCCCCAGAGCCCGTAGCGCTCGACGAACGAGCGCCCCATCCCTTCGAGCTCGGGCCGGAACCAGCGACCGAGCAAGAACGCCAACACCACCAGGGTCGCGAGCGCCAGCATCCAGCGCAGCAAGAGCCCGGTCAGCGTCGACTTGTCGGACGGCGGATGTGCGTCGGGATCGAGCGGGCTCTCGGCGGACGACGACATCCTCTGCGCAATCCTTGTCCGGCCCGGGGCCGCGGCAAGTGCGTATTTTCGACGAGCGGTGAGCCGAAGTCGCGCCGAGCTCCCTCCTCTATCGAGAAGATGTTGCGCGCCGGGGTCTCGAGCTTGGCCATTCTTGGCTGTGTCTTCGCGGTGCGGCCGGCCTCGGCGCAAGCCGAGCCGCCGAACGAAACCGCCGAAGAGCCGCGGTTCGTGCCGCGGATCGGTTCTTCGGCCGGGGTAGGCCTGAGCCTCGAGGGCTACGTCGGCATGACCGCGTACCACAGCGAACGTGCGCTCCGCGGCCACGGCGTCACCGGCGGCATCGCGCGGGTTCGCGCGAGTTACGTCATCGCGGGCGCCTTCGCCGAACGCTCGGACGAGATCGAGTTCGGACGCTGGAAAGCCTTCGGCGGCTTCGCCGGTATCCGCATTCCGTTCGCGAACTGGGTGGACTTCGAGGGCAGCGTCGGCGGCGGCTCGCGCACGCACGCAGAAGACGACCTCCGGTACGACAACGGCAACGGCTACGAGTGGGCAACGCCGTTCGCGATGCTGCGCTTCGGTCTCTCCGATCGCTCTTCGGAGGCGCCGTTCGCGCTGTGCATCGGGTTCGAGGTGGTCGCGATGTTCGATCTGAAGCGCCACGACCAGCCGTGGGAGGTCGTGTACCCGCGCGCCGAGGGCATTCCGCCGCTCGTGTTTCGCGGAACGACACCGATCGGTGGCTCGAGCGCCGGCGTGCTCCTGTCCGTCGGCTTCGACGTTTTCATCTCACCTACATTGGAGAGGCGAAAAGCCGGTGTAGGCACACGCTAATCCGAGAATTTTTCGGCCTCCTCAGCGTCGCGCGCGCACCCTTCGGTTCTTGCTTTTAGCCGCGTGACGCCGCTGTTAGAGCTCCGGGCTCCGGAGGAGTCGCGATGGATCTAGAACGGCACGTCGGTCTGAGGGCGGATGGCCAGGTCACGTTGCTCGATCGCCGCAGCATGGGCCGCGCGATCGCGCTCAAGCTGTCGGCGATGGGTTTCCACGTGCCCGTCGACAAGGGCGACGAGGAGCTGCTCGATCTCGGCCGCGATCTGTTTGCTCGGTATCGCGAGCAGTCGCGGCTCTTGTCCGAGCACCTGTGCCCGGCGGATCGCCGGATCCAAGCCTTCCTCGACTCGCTGTTCGTGGGCCTGTCTCTGCCGTTCACGCCGCGCCTGCCGGGAGCGACGTTCTTGCTCGACCGCTACGGGATCGCGCGCGAGCTATCGCTGCCGGACGCGCAGGACGAGTGGCACAACGAGGTGATCAGCAGCTATCGCCTCGACAACGGCGTGCTGCACAACCCCCTGAACGACCGGCGTACGACTCAGGGTGTGTTCCACGTCGCCGACATCGGCCTGCCCGTTCCGGGTGACAAGGTGGGCGTGCCGCTCGTCGCCTACGCGCACATGTTGCATCAGGCGCTGCATCCGCCGTCGCACCTCAAGCGCCTGCCCTACTCCGCAGAGTGGGACGAGCCGATCGAGACGATCGTCTCGCTCTTGTTGCGACCGTTGGTGTGCCCCTCGGTGCCCAAAGTTTCCGCGGAAAAGCGGCTGGAGGTGCGGTTCTTCGCCCCGGGCGGTCTGGTCTCGAACCTCGACTTCGTCGAGAGCATCTTCGGCAACGCGGGCGATCCGTACCTGCCTGAAAACGACGCCGCGCTCGACACCGATCACTGGACCGGCCACACCGGTTGCGTGATCCTCGCGCCGCACCTGGTGCGGCTGCGGAAGAAGGACGTCGGTCTGCCGCACGTCTCCGACGCCACGCCGGACGAGAAGAAGTACGGCATGTGCTGGGCGGACCCAGAAGAGCTCTACAACAACGGCAGTCCGTTCAAGATCACCGCGCGCAGCATGGACGGCGTGATGGTCACGATCCTGGCCGACAACTATTTCGGGTACTGCAAGAAAGAGGTCAAGACCCAGATCAGCTACAGCGCGAACCTGTACGGCCTCGCAGAAGAAGAGCACGCAGGCGGCGCGCTGGCCTTTGCGACCCAGAGCCTCGGCTTCGATTTCGCGCCCGATCGCCTCGGTGCTTCGCGACACCGCTTCGAGGAGGCGCTCGAGCTGCTCGGTGAGCGCGTCGAGCTCCGCCCGAGCGGCTATGCCGTCGACAAGCTCTACCCCGAAATCCACTACCTGCCCGAGGACATGTCGATCGACCTCGAGAAGCAGGACGTGTCGTGGACGAGCCGCGGCGAGGAGCAGCACCTGAAGCTCTTGCCCGGTCGCGTCTACGTCCACCCGAGCGGCTACAAAGTGCGGATGGAAAAGCACCCGGCGGCGCCCAGCTGGCGCCTGATCGGGACCGCGGCGGAGGGCACCTTCTGCCACAAGCCCTGCACCGTCTCCGGCGGCGGAAAGTCCGAGATCAGCAAGAGCCTGGTCGATGCCGTGATCTACGGCCCGATCTACGTGAAGAGCCTGGAAGACGATCTGGAGCTCGTGCAGACGATCTTCGATCGTGACTACCGCGACGCGCTCCGCCCCGAGCGGCGCGCCAACGTCCAGAGCTCGCGCCCGGTGCTCTCGCCCGATCGCTCGCTCGGCTCGGTGATCAAGCTCCTCACGCCGAACCCGATCGACTTCACGCCCGAGCACAACGCCTGGCTCGAGACCGTGCCCAACTACGTGCGCGCGCTGGTGTTCGTGATCAAGCGCTTCTACCGGGCGGACTGGGGCAAGGACTGGCGCAAGCACTTCACGGTCGACATCATCAACGGCGCGTCCGGTCACGAGCTCAAGTACGGCGGGCGCAAGCTGGTCGGCAGCTACCTGCGCGTCGGCTTGCTCGAGAGCGGAGCGTGGCGCACCTACAAGCTGCGGCAGGACTTCATCGCGGCCGACAAGGTGCAGATGGAGGACGACATCACCGCCTCGGTCGTGGTCTCGGCGGACAAGCTGTTCGGCCTGCCCTCGGAGTACGATGGCCATCCGAGCCTGAAGCTGGCGGAGAACTGCGAATTCCGGCTGTTTCAGCGGCCCGATGAAGCCATCCACCCCGGCTTCGACAAGCAGACCGAGGACGACATGGCGCGCCCTGGCCTGTTCACCTCGAATTTCCAGCCGATCGAGCCAGCCGGCATGCGAGACATCGCCGAAGAGGTGGCGCTGCACGACGCGTTCACCGAGCCGATGCGCAAACACGTCGAGAAGAACGCGGCCCGCGAGAGCGGCTTCTCGATCTGTTCGGCCAAGCCGCGCGTCGTCGGCGGCAAGCCGACCAAGAACCCGCGCTACCTCCAGGTTCGACCCGACATGGCGCGGCCGCGCGATCGCTACATCGCCGAGATGGGCGCGCGCCTGTATCGACGCATCCCCGCGAGCGAGCCGGTGATCTTCCCGGTGATCAGCGTGTTGTCCGGCCGGCGCAACAACCCGCCCGACGGACCGATCCAGCCGCTGTGCGTGTTCGGCCCGATCCACTACCAGGAGCTGCCCGAGCTGTTCATGGATTACATCTGCTCGGTCACCGGTAAGTCGCCGAGCACGACCGGCGCGGGGACCGAGGGCGCGCTCACCAAGGGGCCGTTCAACGCCTTGTGCGCGACGGCCGATCTCAACAACGCGCTGGTCTCGATGCTGCTCACCGGCTACGGCGGTTTCAGCTCGGCGGCCGGCTGGATCGGGCCGAAATTCCAGGTCGATCACGACATCAGCCTGCTCGTGCCCGAGGTCTGGTGCCGCATGTTCCCGCACGAGCGCGAGCCCAAGCGGCTGATCGCCGAGGGCCAGCTCGAGCCGCTATCCGACTTCGTGCACGAGGGCCGGCTGGTTCCCGCGAGCCGGCTCGGCTACCGCATCACCTCGAAGTTCGTGCACACGTTCTTCGGTCGAGTCTTCGACAACCCCGCGGACGTGTTCACCGAAGAGATCCTGAAACCCGAGATCCAGTCGACGCAGGTTTTCGTCGACGGCGTGGACAACATCGTCGATGCGCAGCGCCGTGTGGCGCTCGCCTACTTCGAGGACAAGAGCATCGAGGACGCGTGTCCGCCGCTCCGTGCTTTGCTCCACATCATGGCCTACGGCGAGTTCGAAGGAAAAGACGCGCACCACCCCGAGCTGCGCGCGCTGTTCACGCGCGAGGCGCTGCTCGCGAGCGAGTGGTACGAGGAGCGCTTGGCCGTGAAACAGCAGCGCGACGTCGAGCTCTGGCGCCGGCACGTGCGCTCGCTCGGAGAGTTCCTCGCGCAGCCGAGTCACCGCGACGAGGCCGTGCGCCTCGGGATCGAGGAGCGGCTGTCACGGGCGAAGGCCGAGCTCGAGCGGGTGAGCGCGCCGGACTACCGAGCGGCCCTCCAGGGCACGATCGGAGCCGATCCCGTGCACCGCTCGGAGACCGCACACGTGATGCCGGCGCTCGGTGCGCGCGAGCCCGGACGCGCCCAGGGTCTCGCGAATTGACGCAGCCGAGCGAGCCCCGCACTCTACCGACCGCCGCGCGCGCCTTCTGGGTGGTGGCGGAAGGGCGCGGCGCGATCCGTCCGGAGCCGGTGCTCGAGCCGGGGCCCGGTCAGGTCCTGGTTCGCGCGCTGTTCAGCGCCGTCAGCCGCGGCACCGAGTCGCTCGTGTTCTCGGGCAAGGTGCCCGAGAGCGAGTTCCAGCGCATGCGCTGTCCGTTTCAGAGCGGAGAGTTCCCGTTCCCCGTCAAGTACGGCTACGCCAACGTGGGTCGCGTGGAGCTCGGACCGCCGGAGCTCGAGGGGCGCGCCGTGTTCTGCCTGTTTCCGCACCAGTCGACCTACGTCGTCGCTCGCGAAGCCGTGCGCCTCATCCCGGACGGCGTTCCCCCGGAGCGCGCCGTGCTCGCGGCCAACCTCGAGACGGCGATCAACGCCGTGTGGGACGCACGCCCGCTGCTCGGCGATCGGATTTCGGTGGTGGGCGCGGGCGTGCTCGGCTGCCTCGTGGCGCGGCTCGTCGGGCGTTTGCCGGGCGCCGACGTCGAGCTCGTCGACCTGCGCCCCGAACGCGCGGAAATCGCCGCCGCGCTCGGAGTGCAGTTTCGCCGCCCGGAGGAGGCGAGCCCCGAGCGCGACCTGGTGTTCCACGCCAGCGCCAGCGCCCAAGGCTTGCGCACGGCCCTCGCGCTCGCCGACCAGGGTGCGAAGATCGTCGAGCTGTCGTGGTTCGGCGATCAGGACGTGGCGCTGCCGCTCGGCGAGGCGTTTCACGTGCGGCGGCTCACGCTGACCTCCACGCAGGTCGGCACGATCAGCCCTGAGGCGCGCCGTCGCTTCGACTACGCGCAAAGGCTCGACTTCGCGCTCGAGCTCCTGAAAGATCCGGCGTTCGACGTGCTGTTCAGCGACGAAATCGACTTCGAGTCGCTGCCAGAACAGATGCCGCGCATTGCCGACGCTCGCTCCGATGTGTTGTGTAGCCGCGTGCGCTACACGTGATGAAAGCTCGTCGGAGAAAACTAGGACTCGGCGGCTGCCGCGAGCAGGTGCTTCCAGTAGCGCTCGGGGTGCTCCAGGACTCCGCGCGTGACGTGATAATGGCTAGTGTCCTCGAGCCGGACGGGCGCGATGCCGGCCGGGCTCACCTCGAGCAGGGCGGCCCCGGGAAACGTCATCAGGATCGGCGAGTGAGTGGCGATGAACACCTGCGTCGCACCCGCGCGGAGATACTCGTGGATCTGCGCGAGCAGAGTCAGCTGTCGCTGCGGGGAGAGCGCGGCCTCGGGCTCGTCCATCACGAGCACGCCACCCGAATGCAGGCGGTGCTCGAAGATCGACAGAAAGGCCTCGCCGTGCGAGCGCGCGTGCAGCGAGCGACCGCCGTAAGAAGCGTAGGGGTTGCCGCGGAAATCCGGGTCGCGCGCCCGCTCCTCGAGCAGATCCGCGAGCCGCACCAGGTTCTCGGCGCGCACGAAATACCCGTCGTGCGGCCGCTTCACGAAGCTCGGCCGGAGCGCGCCGAGCAGACGTGAGTGCGCGCTCCTGGCCAGGGCGTCGCTCGCGAGCTCGGTGCGCCCGCCGCCGCCGATCGGCAGCCCGCACAAACCCGCGATGGCCTCGAGCAACGTCGTCTTGCCAGAGCCGTTCTCGCCGACCAAGAAGGTGAGCGGCGCCGAGAACTCGAGGGAAAGCTGCCGCAACACCGGCAGATGAAAGGGGTATACGCTCCAGTCCTCGACTCGTTCCGGACGGAGCTCCACCCGTTTCAAATAAGGGATGCCGCGCGCGCTGGGGTTCGTCACCGAGACTCCGGGCTCGGACGCTAGCCCGACGCCGAACGCCGCGCAGCGCACGCTAGGACACACAATGTCCGCCGAAACGCGCTCGGGGGTGCCTCGTAGCACCCGAGTCACGGAGGGAAATCATGCGTTCAAGCGTTCGCTCGGGTTACCTGGCGTTCGGTACGGTCGCGTACCTGGCATTCCTGTCGACCATCCTCTACGCCATCGGGTTCGTCGGGAACTTCTGGGAAGTTCTGGGTCTTCAGGGCAGTTTCTGGCGCAGCGTCGATGCCGGAAGAGCCCAATCGGGCCTGCTCGAAGGCCTGCTCGTGAACGGCGCGCTGCTCGGCCTGTTTGCGGCTCAACACAGCCTGATGGCGCGGCGCGGATTCAAGGCGTTCTGGGCGCGGTTCGTGCCCGCTGCGATCGAGCGCAGCGTGTACGTGCTCGCGGCGAGCGCTTGCCTCGCGCTCCTGTACTGGCAGTGGCGGCCAATCGGCACGACGCCAATCTGGGACGTCTCGGGCACTCCGCTCGCCTTCATCCTGCTCGGCGTGTCGCTGTTCGGCTGGGCGCTGCTGGTCGTCGCCACGTTCATGATCGATCACTTCGAGCTGTTCGGACTCCGGCAAGCGCTCTCGGCGTTCACCGGGCAGGCGCTCCCGCGGCAGCGCTTCCGCACGCCGGGCCTGTATAAGGCGGTGCGGCACCCGATTTACCTCGGGTTCTTGATCGCGTTCTGGGCCACCCCGCTGATGACCCTGGGCCACCTCGTGTTTGCGCTGGCGACGACGTTTTACATTCTGCTCGGCATCCAGCTCGAAGAGCGCGATCTGGTGAACGAGCACGGCGACGCCTACCGCACCTACCGCGAGCAAGTGAACATGCTGCTGCCGCTGCCCAAGTCGAGCAACCCCGACGCGGAGTCCGAGGCCGCGGCTCCCTCGCACCGCTGAGGTTCAAAGCGCTCGACGGCCATGTTAGGCAGCGCGGATGTACAGCGTTACGGTTCGTGGCCACATGATGATCGCTCACAGCTTCCGCGGGGAGCTGTTCGGCCCTGCGCAGCGCCTGCATGGCGCCACCTACGTGGTGGATGTCGAGCTCAACCGCCCCGAGCTCGGCGTCGAGGGCGTGGTGGTCGACATCGGCCGCGCCAGCTCGGCCGTCTCCGGCGTGCTCCACGAGCTCGACTTCAAGAACCTCGACGAGGATCCGGCGTTCACCGGCAAAAACACCACCACCGAGTTCATGGCCAAAGTCGTGTTCGATCGCGTCGCCGCCCGCATCGCCCAGGGCGAGCTCGGACCTGGCTCGGAGAAGCTCGTCAGTATGAAAGTCACCCTGCACGAATCCCACATCGCCTCTGCCTCTTACTCTGCCCCTCTCACGGCCTAGCTCCCGAACACAGAAAAAACTTTGTGAGATTTTGTCGCCAAGGCGCAAGGGAGCGCCAAGAGTCGCCAAGGATTTGGGGGGGGGCGCGCTTTACGTCGGAGTGCACTGAGAGAAGGCTTTGTGAGATTTTGTCGCCAAGGCGCAAGGGAGCGCCAAGAGTCGCCAAGGATTTTGGGGGGCGCACTGCGCAGCAAGGTGCGCCCGTGTAGCGTCGCGATGCGACGATTTCCCTGCCGCACCCACAAACAAAAAACTTCCTGTCTTCCTGTCTTCCTGTTGCACCCGCCCGAGCGCAACGCCGAGAACACAGGAAAAACTTTGGGAGATTTTGTCGCCAAGGCGCGGGGGAGCGCCAAGGGTCGCCAAGGATTTTGTGGGTCGCAGTGCGCAGCAAGGTGCGTCCGTGTAGCGTCGCGATGCGACGATTTCTCTGCCGCACCCACAAACAAAAAACTTCCTGTCTTCCTGTTGCACCCGCCCGAGCGCAACGCCGAGAACACAGGAAAAACTTTGTGAGATTTTGTCGCCAAGGCGCAAGGGAGCGCCAAGGGTCGCCAAGGATTTGGGGGGCGCACTGCGCAGCAAGGTGCGCCCGTGTAGCGTCGCGATGCGACGAATTCCCTGCCGCACCCACAAACAAAAAACTTCCTGTCTTCCTGTCTTCCTGTTGCACCCGCCTGAGCGCGCAACGCCGAGAAGAGTTTTTTCAGAAGCGGCCTGTGACGTTCAGGCCTGAGGGGCCGACGCCGAGGCGGGGGGCGGTGGCGCTCTCGTGGGTTTCGCCGGTAAACCAGAGGATGGCGCCACTTGCGAGGCCGGCGGCGCCCACGGCGAATGCGATCGTGGAGACGTTGCCGGCGGAGCGCGCCTGATCGCTGAGCTCGACGCCGCGCGGATCCGTACAGCGACCGCTGTCGCAGTATTGCTCGGAGTCGTCGTGCTTCGACATCGAGCGCAGACCGAAGATCGTGCCGGTGGCGATGCCGGCGAGGCCCACGCCGCCAGCGACGACGGCAGCGGTGCGTCGCGGGCCGAAGCGCATCGTAGAGCCCGACTCGAAGCTCGTATCGGATTCGCTGGCGGGCGCGGCCTCGAGCAGGTTCGGGATTTGCACGATCAGGCGGCCCGAGCCGCGAGCCAAGGTGAGCTCCTTTTGAAACGAGACGCGGCCGGGCGCGGACGCCTCGATGCGGTAACGGCCGGGCTCGAGCGGGCGCGGGATGCCCCACTCCGGGGGCGCGATCAGCGCGGAGTCGAGGCGCACCGAGAGCCCTACCGGCGCGGTCGTGCGATCCACCCGAACCTCCAGGCTCGGGATCTCTCGGGCCAGGGTCGAAGCGCGCTCGCGCGCGAAGCTCTCGACGTCGGCGATGCCGGCCGCATGCGCCGCGCTCGCGGCCTCCTGAAACTCGCGCATCGCGAGCAACGGGCGATCGATGCGCTCGTGGCAGTTGGCCATGTTGAGCAGGGTGCCGAGCGCGGGCTCGAGGCGCTGGCTCTCTTCGAACTCGCGACAGGCTTCGGCGACACGACCTTCTTGGATCAGCGACTGGCCACGGCGAAAGCGCTGCTCGGCGTTCGCGTTCGACGCGGGCGGCTGGGCGAGCGACGCGGGCGAGCGGAGCAACACCACGACCAGGGCGGCGAACGCGAGTGAAAGGGGCGACGACGGCATGCGCTTACGGTCTTTTCGGCTGAAAGACGCGCTGGTTCAAGATCTCTTCGGCGGTTCGCGCGCGTGCCTTCGCGCTCGTCTCCGGACGCGGCGGCTTCGAGGCCTCGCGCTGGGCGGCCGGGCGTGGCGCGCTCGAGGCTGGTGCGAGCGGCGTCGTCACGGGCGCCACCTTGGGCGGCGGCTCCGGTGACGGGGTGACGCTCAGAGCCGGCTCGGGCGCCGCCAACGTTGGTGCCGGTGCAGCAGGCGCCGGTTCGGGCACGGGCAGCGGCGCGATCACGGGCTCTGGCCGGGGCGCGGGGCGCGCCGAGGCCGCGGGCACCTTCGCGGATTCGCTCGCGGCGGCGAGCTCGGGCGAGCCTGGCTCGGCGGGCGCGCGCACGGCGACCCAAATCATGGCGGCAGAACCGAGCGCGAGCGTCGCCGCGGCGGCCACGAGCAACGGCCGGCGTCCCCCACTTGGCCGCTTCTTGGTCCAGAGCTGGTCCGTCACGGTCGAGCCGCTCGGCGGGTTCAGGGTCGGCGCCGTGTGCTCGGGCCGGAGCTCGACCGGCTGCGCCACCACGGAGTGCGCGCTCGCTTCGGCCGGCGGCTCGAGCGTGGCGCGGGCCCTCTCGGCAGAAATCCGCGCCTGCTCGCTACCGAGCTCGGATAGTGCGGCCGCGAACGAGGCCACGTCCGGGAAGCGCTCGCCGCGTTCCTTCGACAGGCAGCGCAGCACGATGGCTTCCAAGGCTTCCGGCACGTCCGCGCGTTGATTTCGCGCGGGCACGGGCGGCTGGCTCAGGATCATCGCCATGGTGTCCCACGGAGTCTCGGCCGGAAACGGATGCTGCCCGGTGACGAGCTCGTGCAACACGATGCCGAGCGACCAGATGTCGGCGCGCGCATCGACGGTCTTCGCGGAGCGGATCTGCTCCGGCGACATGTAGCGCGGAGAACCGATCACGGCGTTGGTGGCCGTCACGATCGGTCCGAGCTCGGCTTCGTCGAGCGGGATCTTGGAGATGCCGAAGTCGAGCACCTTGACCAGCGGCCGGCGGTCGCGGCGGCGTGTCAAGAACAGATTCGACGGCTTGATGTCGCGGTGCACCATGCCGAGGAGGTGCGCCTCGGCCACCGCCTCGCACGCCTGCAGCAGGTATTCGACGGCCTCCTCGAGCGGCAGCGGCCCGCGCTCGATCAGCGTTTGCAGATCCGTGCCGTGCAAGAACTCCATCACCAGGTACGGCACGCCGGAGTCGAGCTTGGCCACGTCCATCACGCGCGTGACGTGTTCACTCGTGAGGCGAGCCATGGTCCGCGCCTCGCGCAGGAAGCGCTCGACCGCGTCGGCGCGACCGACCAGCGCCGGCTGCAAGAACTTGAGCGCGACGTCCTGCTTCAGATCGAGGTGCCTCGCGCGATACACGAGGCCCATACCGCCCGCTCCCAGGAGCTCGAGGACCTCGTATTTGCCGAGGAGTATCTGTCCCTTGCGCGCGACGTCCGACATGCGTCTCGCCAACCGAGCCGAGACTGTAGCTCGACTCACCGGGCGCTGTCGTCCCTGGAGCTTGCGCGGGCCGAGAACGTCGTGTACAAACAAGCTCCCAATGTTCGGCCGGTACTTCTTCTGGTTTAGCTACTGGCGCCCGCGCGAGCGGCGTCCAGGGCCGGTGTACTGACCAGAAGAATAGGTCGAACCGAATCAAGAGCCCCTGGCCGCCGCAAGGCGCCGGGGGCTTTTCGCATTTCAGGGTCTGCCATGCGCGAAACCAAGAACCTCCGAATCGTCGATACCACCGTGCTCCAGAGTCCGAACGAAGTCCTACGAGAAATTCCGCTAGGCGACCGCGCGGCGGATCGCGTGTTTCGGGCGCGTGAGGAGGTGGAGGCCGTGCTGCACGGGCGCGACAGCCGCCAGCTGGTGATCGTCGGGCCGTGCTCGATCCACGACACCCAGGCCGCGCTCGACTACGCGAGCCGGCTGATCCGGTTGCGCGATCGCTTCGCGGACGAGCTCTTGCTGGTGATGCGCGTTTACTTCGAAAAGCCGCGCACGACGGTCGGCTGGAAGGGCCTGATCAACGATCCGCACCTCGACGGCACGTTCGACATTCCCGCGGGGGTGCGCGTCGCGCGGCGCCTGCTGCGTGATCTGGCGGAGCTCGGTATGCCGAGCGCCACCGAAATGCTCGATCCGATCATGCCGCAGTACCTGGCGGATCTGATGACCTGGTGTGCGATCGGCGCGCGCACGACCGAGAGCCAGACGCACCGCGAGATGGCGAGCGGGCTATCGATGCCGGTCGGCTTCAAGAACGGCACGGACGGCGGCCTGGCGGTCGCGATCAACGCCATGATCGCGGCCTCGAATCCGCACAGCTTCCTCGGTATCGACGGCGACGGCCGGGTCGGCGTGGTTCGCACGGCCGGCAACCCGCACACGCACCTCGTGCTGCGCGGCGGCCGGATCGGCACCAATTATTCGCAGCCCGACGTCGAGGCGGCCGCGAGCGCGCTCGGCAAGGCGGGCGTGAACCGGCGCGTGCTCATCGACTGCAGCCACGACAACAGCGGCAAGAATCACGAGAATCAGCCGGCGGTGCTGGCCGAGGTCGGCGCGCAGCTCCGCGCGGAGTCCCCGCACGTGTTGGGCGTGATGATCGAGAGCAACCTGGTCGGAGGCCGGCAAGAGCTCGGCGACAAGGAGCAGCTCGTCTACGGCCAGAGCATCACCGACGCCTGCGTCGACTTCGGCACCACGGAGCGCATGCTGGAGTCGCTGGCGCTCGACCTGCGCGGGCGCCCGAGCGAAAAGGCGCGGCGCTCGGCGTGAGGCAGCGTCGCGGGTCTCGGCTACTTCGCCTGTAGCAACCAGATGCCCGCGGCGTTGCCGTGCGGCACCGTGTAGAGCACGTCGTCGGCCGTCACCACGAAATCAGCGACGCCCTCGGAGATCTGCGCGGTGAAGCCGAGCTCCAGGTTTCGATACTCCAGCAGGCCGACGTCGAGCTCGGGGTCGTGGTTGGCGATGTAGATCACACCCGGCAAGACGAAGTCGAGGAAGGCCGTGCGGTAGTAGCCGACGCTCGGCGCGATCGTCTTCAGCGGGAAGTCGGGTACACCCCGGGCGGTGTAGGCCTGTGCGGCCGCGTCGATCCCGCCGTCGAGGATCGAAAGCTTGCCGCTCTTGCCGTCGAAATCGTGGAAGACCGCGGCCCAGCGGTCCTTCCGATCCCGGTACTCGGAGCCCCAGACCGGGACGCGCTCGGCGATCACGCTCAGCTGGTCTTTCGCGACGGCGGCGAGGCGACCGACCGAGCCGTCGAAATCGACGACCAGGCGCGGACCGTAGCGGACGGCGCCGGTCGCGAGGTCCAAGGTCTCGCCCGCGGCCGTGAAGTAGCGGTAGCTGCCGGTGTCGCCGCTGGCGTCGACGATCGCGTAGCCGTACTTCTCGTCGGGGGTCTCGATCCACTCGAGCCGGTCGAGCGTCGCTTGCTCTCCGAGCTCATGCTCGGTGCCGTCGGGTGCGCGCATCACCAGCGTGCCGAGCCCGGTCGCGACGTCCGTGTCCCGGAGATAGAAGATCCAGAACGGCTGCGTCGCCGGATTCGTCCCCGGGCTGCCGAGCGCTGGGCGGACTCGAACTTCGGCCGGATGCGCCGCCAGGTCGAGCCGCGCTTTCTCCTCGGTCGGAGCGTGATAGAGCACCAGCCGCCGCTCGGCGCACGGGGAGTAGTAGGCCACCCACTGATCCTCCAGGGCCGCGAGCTCGCAGGCGCCGTCGCCCAAGACCGTGTCCTTGACCGTGGTGCCGTCGGGCGCGAGCCGGTGAACGCCGCTGCTGTCCTCGAAATAGAGGCTCGCCCCGACGCGGCCGCCGCGCAACACACCGTTGCCGAAGGTCCCGAGCTCGCGCCACTCCGGGCTGAACACGATCAAGCGGCCCGAGGAGTAGCCGAGGTGGTGCCCGGCGAACACGCGCGCGCCGACACCCTCGACGTCGTCGCGCAGCACTCGCTCCGCGTTTTGCCCGGCATTGGCGCTCGGTCGCGCGATCGCCAGCGTCGTGCCGTGGAAAATCACGAAACCCTCGGGAGTACCGTCGATGACCTGCCCCTCCTCGACTGTCTGTGGGTAGAGCGTGCAGTCGGTGTCGGCGAAGCGGATCGTGCCTTTGAACGCCCCAGGCTCCTCGAGGTAGGCCACCGCCGCGGGCGAAAGGCCCGAAAGGTGTGCCGTCGCGAACCACTCGACCCGCGGGATCGCGCACGGCCGCGGCTTGCTGTACTGCATCGCGTACAGGTTGCGATCCTCCGCGTCCGGGTTGCGCGCGAGCAGGTACAGGTCGTCGCCGCTGGCGAACCGCAGGTCGCGGTAGTTTCCGCTGACGAGCCTGAGCCCCGGCGCGTTGAGGTGCGTCCGCTCCTCGGGAAATAGCGCGTCCCCCGCGTCCTGAAAGCCCTGCACGAGGTCACAGCCTGCCGCGAGACAGGAGAGGCCGAGAAGGGCAGGGACGATGATCGCCGAACCGCGCGCGTGGTTCATGGTAAGGATCGACGTTCAGGTGCTGTCGCGGCGTGTGCTCTGTAGCGTGGGGATGGTCAGCTGCCTGGCAACGGCCAGGGTCGGCGCCCAAGAGCCGGCGCCCGCTGCTGACGATCGCGTTGAAGAAGACGTTCTGATTGCTCCGAGCCCGATCGCAACCCCCATCGAGTATCCCGAGGGAGAGAGCGGTAGCGCGAGTGTGACACTCGAGCTTACCCTCGACGACCAGGGCGCGGTGCGTTCGGCCCGTGCGATCGACGGAGACTCGAAATTTTCGGCCGCTGCGCTGGTCGCGGTCCAGAGCTGGCGCTTCCGGCCCGCTTCTCGGCGCGGCAAGAACGTCGCCGCGCGCATCCGCTACACGATCCGCTTCACGCCGCCCGAGGCCGCCGCGCCGCCCCCGCCGCCGGCCGAGCCCAGCTCGCGGCCCGGAAGACCCGCTCGGGCAGGGACGCCTTCGCCGCCGCCGGCCGCGGTCGGGATCTTGATCGAGGGTGAGCGACCCGCCCCGGGCTCGGTGACGGTGACGCGCGAGGAAGCGCGCGAGCTACCCGGGAGCTTCGGTGATCCGCTGCGGGCGATCGAGGCTCAGCCGGGCGTCGTGCCGATCGTCTCCGGGCTGCCGGCCTTCTTCATCCGCGGCGCGCCGCCGGCGAACGTCGGGTTCTTCGTCGACGGCGTCGACATCCCGGTGCTCTATCACGCGTTCTTCGGGCCGTCGGTGCTGCACCCGGAGCTGATCGACGAGGTCGAGTTTTACCCCGGCGCGGCTCCCGTCCAATACGGGCGCTTCGCCGGGCCGGTCGTGGCGGTGAAGCGCCGCCCGTTCCGCGGACGCCGCACCGGGCAGGCCACGCTGCGCGCGATCGACGCGGGCGCGCTGATCGAGTCGCCGCTCGACCCCGAGTGCAACGGGCGCTCGGCGTGCTCGAAGACCGGCGCGCGCGTCGGGGGCCGCTACTCGTACGCGGGCCTGGTGTTGTCGGCGCTGAGCGACGCCAAGCTCGACTATTGGGACTACCAGGGTGAGGTCAGCTACGCGCTCGGGCCGCGCGACACCGCAAGCGTGCTGAGCTTCGGCGCCTACGACTTTTTCAAACCCCCGACCGACGCCGAAACCAGCGGCGGGGAGGTGGAGTTTCACCGGCTGGACCTGCGCTGGGATCACGAGCTCCCGCGTCAGAGCAACCTGCGCATCGGGCTGACCGGCAGCTACGACCGGGCCGGCGGTGCGGTGGAGGATTCGAGCGTCGTCCTCGATCGCGCCTTGCGGTTGCGCGTCGAGCTCTCGAGCCGCGTGTCCGACGCGGTGTTGCTGCGCGCGGGCGCCGACGCGCGCATCGACCGCTACGGGCTCGAGACCAACCCGCTGCTCCTCAGCTACCCGGACTACTCCGCGCTGTTCCCGGAGCGGACCGAGGCCGTGACGGGCGCATACGTCGGCGCTGAGATCGCCGCGACGCGCCGGATCTTGGTCTCCCCGGGGGTGCGCTTCGACGTCTACCGTTCGCAGGGCATCACCGCCTACGGCGTCGACCCTCGACTCGCCGCGTCCTTCGAGCTCACCAAGAAATGGAGGGTCGAACAATCGATCGGCCTCTTGCACCAGCGACCGAACTTCGCAGCCCAGGTGCCGGGCGCGCAGGTGGCGGATCTGGCGGGCGGCTTGCAGCACGCGCTGCTCTGGAGCGCCACCGTGCGCACCAAGCTGCCCGAAGAGATCCAGGCTTCGCTCGGTGTATTCCGCGCCGCCTATTTCAAGGCGCTCGACCCGATCGGCGGCGCGCGCGATTTCACGATCGATCGCACCGTGCTCGACCGGCGTTCCACGGTGTCGGCAGCCGGCCTCGAGCTCGAGCTGCGCCGGCCGCTCACGCGCCGCCTGGGCGGCTTCGTCTCGTACACGCTGTCGCGCTCCGAGCAATCGCTCGGCGGCAAGAAGACGGTGTCCGGCTTCGATCGCCCCCACGTGCTCCAGGCCGCGCTGAGCTACGACTTCGGCAGGGGGTTCCGCGGCGGCGTGCGCGGCGTGTACTACTCGGGCGTGCCCGAGCTGAACCTCGAGGGCTCGCCGCACTTCACCGATCGCCGTCGCGGCCGCTCCTATTTCCGCGCCGACGTCCGCGCCGAGAAGCGCTTTCAGCTCGGACAGAGCTCGTACCTGAGCGTGGTCGCCGAAGCCTTGAACGCGACCGCCACGCGCGAGATCGTCCGCCTCGACTGCGGCGAGGTGTGCGTCGAGCGCTCGGCGGGCCCCGTGGTCTTGCCGAGCCTGGGCATCGAAGCGGGGTTCTGAGCCGTCTACTCCGGCATCGCTCGGCGGCGCGCTTCCACGAGCTCGTCGAACAGCCGGTCCACGTTGGGATCGAACACGCGGCGCTCGGAGGCGGCGTCGTACCAAGCGATGATCTGGCGAACGCCCTCCGAGAACGGGATCTGCGCGCGAAACCCCGGGACGAGCCGGCGGATTTTGGTGTTGTCGAAGACCATGCTGTGCGCCTTGTCCCCGAGCAAGCTGGCGCCGAAGTCGGGATCGTAAGCGGCGATCACCTCCGACGGCAGGTGCAAGAGCTTCGGCTCCACGCCGGCGGCGTGCCCCACGGCTTCGTAGATCTGGTTCCAGGTGAGGTGTTCGTCGGAGGTGATGTGTACGGCCTCGCCGAGCGCGCCGTCGTTGCCGAGCAGGCCGACGAAGCCGCGCGCGAAATCCTCGTGGTGCGTCAGGGTCCAGAGCGAGGTGCCGTCGCCGTGGACGATCACGGGCTTTCCGCGGCGCATGCGCTCGACCACCGTCCAGCCGCCGTGCATCGGCAGCAACGTCGGATCGTAGGTGTGCGAGGGGCGCACGATGGTGATCGGAAACTCGTGCTCGCGATAGGCGCGGAGCAAGAGCTCCTCGCAGGCGATCTTGTTGCGCGAATACTGCCAGTACGGGTTGTAGAGCGGCGTGGACTCGGTGATCGGCAGCCGGCGCGGGGGCGTGTGGTAGGCCGAGGCCGAGCTCACGAACAGG
Organism: Polyangiaceae bacterium; assembly: GCA_025937835.1. GTDB lineage: Bacteria > Myxococcota_A > Polyangia > Polyangiales > Polyangiaceae > PMG-095. The sequence continues at coordinate 100,574 of JAICQO010000006.1, read as the reverse complement.
TATTGCAGGGCGCGGTTTTGGAACAGCGCGACGTCGCGCTCGACCTGGTCGGGGGTGAACGCCACGAAGTTCGCCACCGCGTCGAAGGTCAGATCTCCGAGCGCGCGCTCCACGCTCCGGCGATCGCCGATGTCGGCCTGGATCAGCTGCGCGCCGGGCGGAGCCTCGCGGCGCGTGGTCTTGCCGCGGTGGAGCAGGTAGAGGTCGATGCCCTGCTCGAGCGCGGTCCGCGCACAGGCCGAGCTGATGATCCCGGTGCCACCGACGAACAAGACGCGCATGACCGGCGCATCCTAGCGTCGAGTCCGCGGTCTTGGCAGGACCGGAAGCGTTATCACCTATAGGGGTGACGCTCGGGGGCCGTCTCGGCAGGATTCTCGGGCACCCGAGTGTCGTCCGCCAGCCCGGAAAATGGCGTCGTGAACGCCAGGCCGGGATGTGCCAAGCTGGCCGCCGCTTCCGCTTCGGCGAAAAAAGTCCGTGGTTTCGCGGGCCGGGCGGGTTCGAATTCGAAATGCCCGGTACCCTGCGACCCGCCGAACACCAGCACGACGGCTCACGGCTGCTCGAGCGCTTGTTCGGATTGAGCTTTCAGTACCGGCGCGAGTGCGCGGCGGTGTTCGGCTTTCAGGTGCTGTTGCTGGCGCTCGGTCTGTCGGGGCTCGGCCTGTCGGGGCTCGCAATCGACGTCACGCGGCACGCGCTCGACCCGGGCGCGCCCGCTCCGCGCTGGCCGTTCGGGCTCGCGCCGCCGCCCGGATGGAGCGTGCTCGGCGTGCTGGCCGGCGTCGGTGGTCTGGTGCTCGGGATGGCCGCGCTGCGAGCCGTGCTCGTGTATCGCTACTCGATCGAGGTCGGCAAGCTGATGCACCTCCGGCTCGTGCCGGAGCTCCGCACGCGCGTGTTCGACAAGCTGCAGCGCTTGAGCTTCCGCTTCTACGACGAGAACGCCAGCGGCTCGATCATCAATCGCGTGACGGGCGACGTACAGAACGTGCGCGCCTTCGTCGATGGCGTGCTCCTGCAAGGCGCGATCATGTGCCTGTCGCTCAGCGTGTACCTGGTTTACATGCTGCGCGCGCACGTGGGGCTGAGCCTTGCGTGTCTGTCGCTGATGCCGCTGATCTGGCTGATGACGACGCGCTTCTCACGGCGCACGCGGCCCGAGTACCAGAAGAGCCGCGAGCTCACCGACGACCTGGTGCTCGCCATGTCGGAGGGCATGCACGGCATCCAGGTCACCAAGGTGTTCGGCCGGGAGCAGTTCGAGCTCGAGCGTTTCGCGCACAAGAACTCACGCCTGCTCGAGCAGCAGCGCTCGATCTTCAAGAGCGTCAGCCGCTTCACCCCCGCGCTCAGCCTCGTGACCCAGCTCGATACCGCGCTGCTGCTCGCCTACGGCGGCTACCTGGTCGCGTCGCACGCCCTGAGCCTCGGCGATTTGATCGTGTTTGCGGGCTTGCTCCAGCAGTTCTCCGGCCAGGTGCAGAGCACGGCCGGCATCGCCAATACGCTGCAGCAGAGCCTGGCTTCGGCGCGCCGCGTGTTCGAGGTGTTGGACGCGCCGATCGAGGTTCAGAGCCCCGAACGGCCCGAAACGCTCGGACGCGCGCGGGGCGCCGTGCGCTTCGAGCACGTGAGCTTCGGTTACGGCGGCGACGACGTGCTCCACGACCTCGACTTCGAGGTAGCGCCCGGGCAGCGCGTCGGCATCTTCGGCCCGACCGGCTCCGGCAAGACCACGCTGATGGCCTTGATCCCGCGCTTTTACGACGTGAAAGCCGGGTCTGTCTCGCTCGACGGCCACGACGTGCGCGCGCTCGAGCTCGACGAGCTGCGGCGGCAGATCGGCGTGGTGTTCCAGGAGAGCCTGCTGTTCAAGAGCACGATCGCCGCGAACATCGCGTTCGGTCACCCCGAGGCGACCCGCGAGGCCGTCGAGCGTGCGGCGCGCGTCGCCGGCGCGCACGAGTTCATCGTCGGCCTCGAGCAGGGGTACGACACGGTGCTCGAAGAGGGCGCCGTGAACCTCTCGGGCGGGCAGCGCCAGAGGCTGGCTCTCGCCCGCGCGCTGTTGCTCGAGCCGCCGCTGCTGTTGCTCGACGAGCCGACCGCAGCGCAAGACGCGGAGACCGAGCACGAGGTGCTGCGCGCCATCGAGCGCGCGACGCGCGGCCGCACCACGTTCCTGGTCGGCAGTCGGCTGTCGTCGCTGCGGAGCGCCGATCTGATCTTGGTGCTCGACCGCGGGCGGATCGTCGAGCGCGGCAGCCACGCCGAGCTGATGCTGAAAAAGGGCGCCTATTTCGAGGCGGCGACGCTGCAGGCCGCCGACAGCGCGCGCCTCGAGTACGTCGGCGCAGGGGGCGCCGCCACGTGAGCCGGGACGGCGTCCGCTCCGAGCGACCCGAGCAGCAGCGGCCGCTCGATCTGGGGATCATCCTGCGCCTGTTCCGGCACAGCGATCGCCACCGCCGGCTGCGCAACGCGCTGATGCTGCTCGTACTGCTGCGCTCGATTCAGATCCCGATCGTCACCTGGGCGGCGGCCCACGTGATCAGCGGTCCGATCGCCGCGGGCGACGCCGAGCGCACGCTGCTGTCGGTGCTCGCGTTCCTCGCGTTCGCCGGCTTCACCGAGTTCTGTTACGTGCACCGGATGCGTCTCGCGCTCGAGCTCGGCGAGCGCGTCGTCCACGATCTGCGCCTCGACGTTTACCGGAAGCTGCTCGGCATGCCGGTCAGCTTCTTTCGCCGCACGCAGGTCGGGCGCCTGATCGGCCGCATCACCGCCGACGTAGACGTGGTTCGCGTCGGCGTTCAGGACGTGGCCTTCATCTCCACCGTGCAAGCCGGAAACATGCTGGTCTGCGCGGCGTTGATGCTCTACTACGACTGGAAGCTGTGCCTGGTGGTGCTGCTGATGGCGCCGCTCTTGTGGGCGATGCTGCGCTACTTCCGGCGAAAACTGAGCCAGGCCTACCGGGCGCAACAAGAGAGCTTCAGCCGCGTCACGGCCACGCTCGCCGAGTCGGTCACGGGCATCCGCGAGATCCAGGGTTTCGTGCGCCAGGACGTGAACGGGGGGCTGTTCGGTCAGCTGATCTACGATCACTCCAAGGTGAACATGGACGCCGCCCAGAAGTCGGCGGTGTTCCAGCCGCTGCTGGAGTTCAACGGGCAGCTGTTCCTGTCGATCTTGCTGGTGGTCGGCGGCTACCAGGCGCTCTCGCACGAGGTGAAGCTCGAAGCGCTGATTCAGTTTTTGTTCTTGTCGAACGCGTTCTTCGCCGCGATCGTCCCGATCGCGAACCAGTACAATCAAGCGCTCACGGCCATGGCCGGCGCCGAGCGCGTGTTCCGGCTGCTCGACGCCGAGCCCGACTGGAAAGACGCCCCCGACGCCGTGGACCTGCCGCCGCTCGAAGGCCGCGTCGAGCTCAGCCGGGTGGCCTTCGAGTACGCCCCCGGCCGGCGCGCGCTCCACGAGATCGACCTGGTCGTGCCCGCCGGGAGCAGCGTGGCGCTGGTCGGCGCGACCGGCAGCGGAAAGAGCACGCTCGTGAACCTGATCGCGAAGCTCTACCTGCCGAGCGAGGGCACGATCCGCATCGACGGCCACGACCTGTCGCGGGCGACGTCGGCTTCTTTGCACCGGCAGCTTGCCTGCGTCACCCAGGACAACTTCCTTTTTTCGGGCAGCGTGCTCGAGAACATCCGCGTCGGGCGCCCAGAGGCCAGCAACGCCGAGATCCGAGCGGCCGCGCGAGAGCTCGACGTGCTCGATCTGATCGAGCAGCTGCCCGACGGGTTCGAGACCCGAATCGGCGAGCGCGGAGCAGGGCTGTCGCTCGGGCAACGGCAGCTGATCTGTTTCGCGCGCGCGCTGCTCGCGAACCCAAGGCTCCTGATCCTGGACGAGGCCACGAGCTCGCTCGACAGCATCACCGAGGCGCGGATCCAGGCGGCGCTCGCGCGGCTGCTCCGGGGTCGCACGAGCTTCCTCGTCGCGCACCGGCTCAGCACCATCCGCCACGCCGATCAGGTGGTGGTGCTCGATCGAGGTCGGATCGTCGAGCGCGGCGCGCACGCCGAGCTGCTCCGTCGAGGCGGCGCCTACGCCGCCCTGCATCGCAAGTTCACGAGCTTTTCCGACACCGAGCTCGGGAACTCGGGCTGAACCCCCCGAGCCCCCTCGAATTTGCACCTGTCCCGGGCTGGGACCGGTTGCACATGCTAGAGGACGCGGCGAAAACGCGGTAAGACAAGCGCCCCGAGCCGCTTTCCGGCTCGGCCGGCCCCGGTAACCCGGAGCCCCGTGGTAGACTCGGAGCCCGGCTAGAGCTCGCGCCGCGATGCGAGGACAGGCGAAATGAAGGAGATCCAGCGAAAGGTCGATAGTCGGGCGATGCGGGAGGTCAATCGCTCGATCGTCCTCGACATCATCCGCAGGGGTGGTCGTGTCTCGCGCACCGATCTGGCGCGGCGCTCGACCCTGACCAAGCCGACGGTGTCGGCGATCGTCGAAGACCTGATCGCCACGGGCATCGTTCACGAGGTCGGCTACGACCACACCGTCGGCGTCGGCGGGCGGCGCGCGCGCCTGCTCGAGTTCAACGACGCCTCGGCGGCGTACCTCGGCGTGCGCTTCGGTGTCAGCACGACCTCGGTCGGCGTGGCGGACGCGCGCGGCGAGCTGCGCGCGGTGCGCGACGTGCCCACGGTCGTTGGCGACCCCGAGCTGTCGGTGACCCACGCCATGGACCTGGTGGACGAGGTGCTGGCCGAGGCCCGCCTGCCGCGCGACCGGCTCGAGGCCGTGGGCGTGACCGTTCCCGGCCTGGTCGCGCAATCGACGGGCATCGTCGAGCTCGCACCGAACCTCGAGTGGCAGCACGCCCCGCTGCGTGCGCTCGTGCAGCGCTCGCTCGATCTTCCGGTGGTGGTGCTGAACGTCACGAACAGCGGCGCGCTCGCGGAGGGCCGCGCCGGCGCAGCCAAGGGCGTGCGCTCGTACGTCTGGCTCTACGTGGGCACCGGCACCGGCGCAGGCATCGTGATCGACGGCCGCGTGTTCTACGGACAAAAAGGCTTTAGCGGCGAGATCGGGCACTGCCCGCTCGTGCTCGACGGCCCCGAATGCAGCTGCGGCCTGCGCGGCTGTCTCGAGGCGGCCGCGTCGGGCTGGGCGATCGCCCGCGCCGGCGAACGCGCGCGCGCAAGCGGTGCGCCGACGCTGCTCCACGAGCACCAGGGCCCGCTCGACGCCGAAGCCGTGGCCGACGCCGCGCGCCGCGGTGACGCCGAAGCGCAGCGGATCTTCCGCGACGTCGGCAACTACCTCGGCATGGGCATCTCCACGCTGGTGAACCTGCTCGATCCGGAAATGATCGTGCTCGCGGGCGGTGTCATGGCCGCATCCGACTACATCCTCGAGCCGGCGCGTGAATCCGCCGCCAAGCACACGCTGCGCGGTAAAGACGTGCGCATCGTGACCAGCACGCTCGGCGACCAGGCGAGCCTGCTCGGCTCGGTCGTCGCCGCCATGGAACACTCCGTCCGCTCGTATCGAGTCGTCGCGACGGGCGAACGCGCCGTTTCGGGTTAGGCTCTCGTCTCAGGAGCTTCCCATGCGATCCACCCTCTCCATCCTTGCACTGGCGCTCGGCTTCAGCGTGTCCTGTAGCTCGGGCGACGACTCGAGCTCCGGCACCGGTGGTGCCTCTTCGGCGACGGGCGGTGCGCCCGCTTCCACCGGTGGCGCGCCGTCGTCGACGGGCGGCGTTCCCGCTGCGACCGGCGGCAGTGTCACAGCGACGGGCGGCGCAGCCACCGGCGGCGCAGCGCAAGGGGGCGCGGGGGGCGGCGCAGCTTCAGGGGCGCCCGGTGACGGCCCGACGGACCTCAGCAAGGCGGGCATCGCGGCCTTCCTCCAGTCCAAGGGGTACGAGGGCTGGAAGTTCGACGCGGACGCGCCGCGTGACTCCGAGGGGTTGCCGACGCACGGCCGCGTGCGCGTGGCCATCAACTCGACGCTCGAGGCGAGCATCGCGGCCGGCGCCGACGGCGACAAGTCACCGTTCGCCGCCGGAAGCATGGCGGTCAAGGAGCTCTACGGCGAGGGAGATGCGCTTTCGGGCCTCGCGTTCATCGCCAAGGTTGCGCCCGAGAACATCACCACGAGCTGGGTCTATTACTGCGACGGTCCCGTGGCCCAGTGCGGCCTCAGCTCCGAGTCGGTGCCCTACTTTGCGGGCGCCTCAACGCTCGGCCCCTGCGCGTTCTGTCACGGCAATTACTTCTTCATCGGCACGCGCGACTGAGGAAGAGATCGCGGATGGCAGGCGCGAAGTGGGCAGCGCTGCTCGGCGCGCTCGCGCTCGGCTGCAGCAGCGAGAGCGAAGGCGAAGGCGAACCGCCGCGCCACACCGAGACGCGCCGCTCCCTCGAGTCGTGGAACGCCGTCTCGCCCTTGCTCGGCTTCTCGCTCGATGCGGCGTTGCCGGACGAGCTCTACACGGCGGATCTGGTCTGGAACGAGCGCTCGGACGACGTGAGGTTTTCGCCGTCGGGCTCGCGGACGCGGCTCAGCTGGTGCCTCGCGGTCCACGACGCCGCGCGGATCGAGGAGGTCGACGTGCACTGCGACGGCGTGGAAGCGTTGCCGAACACCACCCGCTGCGACGACCGCATCGAGGCCGAGCTCTTGCTGCGCCTACGCAGCGAAGACGGCGCGCTCGACGACGATTTCCCGGTCACCTACACGGCGCTCTCCACCGAGAGCGCGAGCTTTCGCGCAGAGGAGCTCGGGTTTTCGGCCTTCAACGGCAGCTTCGTGATCACCAGCACGGGCCTCGACGGCGAGACGCTGCGCCTCGGCGCGTTCGGCAGCATCGATCCCCGACAGGCGAGCGGCTCGCTACTCGCTGAATGGGAGCGGAACGACGGCTCCGATACGCCGGGCGCGGTGTACACGGTCGCGAACTGGGCTTCGGCGCGCACGCCCGGCGACACGGGCGTGCCGCGCTGCGCGGATTTCTAGGTTTTTTGAAAGTCGTACACGCTGCCGAGCTGCAGGAACGCGGTCAGCTCGTCGAGCGCTTGCCGCGTCTCGTTCAAGAACGCCGGATCGCGGAGATCCTCCGGCACGAGTCGATCACGGTAGTGCTTCTGGACCCAGGCTTCGAGCTCGCCTTGCAGTGCGTCGTCCACGAACACACGCGCCCCGAGCGCCGCGCGCTCCGCGTCCGTCAGCACGACACGCAGCCGCAAACACGCCGGCCCGCCGCCGTTCTTCATCGACCCGTTGACGTTCACGTACACGACCCGCGACACGACGCCCTCGCTCTCCACGAGCCTCTCGAGGAAGCCCGCGGCGGGCGGGTTCTCGCGGCTCTCGCTCGGTGCCACGATCACGCGCGAGCCGTCTGCCAGCTCCAAGAGCTCGGAGTTGAACGGATAGGCCGCGACCGCGTCGCTCGCCGGCAGCTCCTCGTCGGCCGCGACCACGATTCGCAGCTCGTCACCCAGGCGAGCGCGGAGCCGCGCCGTGAGCCCGGTCAGGTCGACGAACGCGAGCTCGTGCACGAGTAGCAGCTCGGCGTGCGCGACGGCCAACACGTCGCTGTGAAATGCGCCGAGGTCGATGCCGTGCGCGTGCTGCTGCCAGAGCACGACGTCCGATTCGCGCAATTGGTTCAGGCGGGCCACGGCCTGGCTCGCAGCCAGGGTTTGCCGCGCTGGGTAGCGCGCCGGCCGCGAGATGGCCTCGGGGGCGCGGCCCCACCCGAACAAGTGCACGCTACCCTTCGAGGTGGCGAGCCGCGTGTGGTTCGCAGCGCCCTCGTCCCCGTAATCGGGGTGCTGCGGCAGCGCGTCGTGCACCTCGAAACGTTCGCGGTCGGCAAAGACGCGCCGCAGCACGCGCGTCGTGGTCTCCGCCTCGAGGCTCCTGTGGAACATCGAGACCAGGTTCGCGGGGACGAGGTGCACGCGGCCATCGGTCGAGTCGGAGCTCGGGCTCACGGTGGCGGCGTTGGCCGCCCACATCGACGACGCGCTACTTACAGAAGCGAGCAACGCCGGGCTCGCGGCGTAGGCCCGCTCGAGCACCTCGGAGTCCCTGCCGGAGAACCCGAGCCGGCGCAGCGCCGGCAAATACGGCCGCTCGTGCGGGGGTAAGACGGCCCGCGCGAGGCCGAGCCTTCGAATCGTATCCAGCTTCGAAAGGCCTTCCAGGGCCGAAGCGCGGGGATTCGCCGGCTCGCCGGTGTGGGCCACGCTCGCGAGGTTGCCGAAGCTGAGCCCCGCGTGGTGATGGGTGGGCCCGACGAGCCCGTCGAAGGCGTACTCGCGATCGGCGTCGCGCCCCGGGCCGCGATGTGATGGTGGTGGCATCGCGAGAGGTGGTGATAGTATCACGCCCATGCTCATGTCCTCGCGGCCCCTGCGCGACCGAGCCGTCGGTGCGCTGTGGATCGCCGCCCTCCTTGCGTGCTCCGGCGTCGTCAGCCCGTCCGTCGCTCAAGCTCAAGCCCAGGAGGAGGACGAGTCCGCTTCCCTCGTGAAAGCGCGCGCCCTGTTCCAGCGCGGGCTCGAGCTCGAGCAGGCCGGGAACTACTCGGCAGCCGTGCAGGCGTTCCGAGAGGTGGGACAAGTGAGGATGACTCCCCAGGTGCGGTATCACATCGCGCTCTGCGAGGAGCGCCTCGGGCGGCTCGTCGCGGCGCTCGGCGGCTACGAGCTCGCGCTCGCGGAAGCCGACGCGGTGAACCCCGATTTCAAGAGAGAGGTCGAGAGCAACGTGAACCGGCTGCGCGAGAGCATCCCGCGGATCGTGATCCAGCGCGGCTCCGGCGCCGAGGCCGCGGTGATCGAGCTCGACGGCGTGAAGCTCGGCGACAGCTCGGTGGGCATCGAGCTCCCGCTCGACCCTGGGCCGCACTCGGTCGTGGCCCGCGCCCCCGGCTACAAGCCCCTGGAAAAGACCGTGACGGTCGCGGAAAACTCGCGAGAGGTCGCGGTGCTCGACCTCGAGGCGCTGCCGCCGGACGCGCTGCCCATCGGCGGGGACGTCCAGACGCGACCCATCCCGCGCGTCGTGCCCTACGTCATCGGCGGCATCGGCGCGGCGAGCTTGATCGCATCCGGTGTCTTCTACGCGCTCCGCCAGGACGCGATCGGCGACCTGGAGAAGAAGTGCGACAACCACGTCTGCCCCGGCGACGATCCGACGATCAAGGACACCGACGAAAAGATGCGGACGTACCACTACGCCACCTTGATCACGCTCGGGTCGGGTGTGGCGCTCGTGGGGACGGCCGTCGTCTTGTATGCGCTCGATCCGCGCCTGCCCGAGCGCGGCAGCGCAAAGAAGAGCAAGGCCCGAGCGCAGTTCTACCCGACCGTCAGCCCGAAGACCGCGGGCGGTACGTTCGTCCTCCAGTTCTGAGCGCTCCGCCAGCAGCGGAGCGCGGCCTCAGAACCCTGGGTCCTGCTCCCAAGGCTTCTTCTTCGGTACCGGAGCGGGTTGGGTCTGGGGTGGCGTCTGCGTCTGCGCCTGATTCTGACGCGGGGGGCGCTGCGGTCGCGGCTGGGGCGGAGGCGGCGTCGGGTCGCGTACGACCGTGGGCGCTTCCGTCGTCGCCGTGGGAGGGGGCGTGGGCGCGGTGTCGTTTTGCGCGGCCGGCTCCGGCGGTGCCTCGGGCGTGGGCGCAGGCGGCGGAGGCGCCGGCTGAGCGAGCGGCACCGGCTCGGGCGGCGGGGTCGGGCTGAGGAGCGCGAGCCCTGCGCCGGCTGCGGCCACCAACACCAGCCCGCCGAACGCGTAGTACATGCGGCGACGCCGGTAGAACTGAGGGCTCGCCGGCCGCGTGAGAGCGCTCGGCTCGGCTGCCGTCACCGAGATCGAGCTCGGGTTCATCGGCACGTCCGGGATGCGCTGGATTGCGCTCTGGTCCGCGCGCACGAGGGCGTCGGCCAGCGTATTGCGGCGCTCTTCCAGACGCTCGCCCACCAGCTTGCGCACGAACTCGGCCACGTCCTGGTCGGTGTTGGCGCGCTCGCTCGCCGGCAGGGCGTGGTCGAGCTCCTTCAGCATGTCGTTGGCCGTCGAGTAGCGCTCCGCGGGGTTCTTCGCGAGCGCCTTCATCAAGACGTTCTCGAGCGCCTCTGGATAGTCCGGGATGAACTTGCGCGGGGCGAGCGCCGCCTGCGGGGAGCAGATGTTGTACATCGTGGCCGCATCGGACTCGCGCCGGAACGGATGCTTTCCGGTGGTCAACGCGTACAGCACGATGCCCATCGCGAAGATGTCCACGCGCCGGTCGATGCTTTCGCCCTCGATCTGCTCGGGCGCCATGTAACCGACCTTGCCCTTGATCTGCCCGGCGCCCGTCGCGCCACCGCCCACGGCCGTGGCCTTGGCGACGCCGAAATCCACCACCTTCGTCACGCCGTCGTAGGTGACGAGCAGGTTTTGCGGGGAGACGTCGCGGTGGACGAGCCCGACGAGCTGGCCCTTGCCGTCCTTGAGCTCGTGCGCGGCGTGGAGGCCGGCGCAAGCCTGCATCACGATGCGCACGGCGATCGGCAGCGGCACGCCGCCCAGCGACTTGCCGGCCTTCATGATCTGGTTGAGCGGCACGCCGTCGATCCACTCCATCACCAGGAACAGCACGCCGTCCTGCTCGCCGAGGTCGAGGATCTCGACGATGTGCGGGTGACGGATCTGCGAAGCCAGCGAGGCTTCGTCGAGGAACATCTGTTCGAACTGATTGTCCTCGCTCAGCCGCGGCAGCATCGTCTTCACCGCGACGATCTTCTGAAACCCGCGCGTGCCTTTCAGGCGAGCTGCCCACACCATCGCCATGCCGCCGGCCGCGACTGGTATCAGGAGCTCGTAGCGCCCTAGGATGTGCCCAGGACCGACAGTCCCGGGTACAGTGAGCGCCCCTTCAATCGCCGTGTTCAAAGAAGATTCCTTGAGTGTTGCAAAGTCTCGGCGCGTCCTCAAGGACCAGTAGCGTCGGGACTGCGGATTCGAAGTGGTACAAATTAACTGCGCTGTAATACCCAGGGCTGTAGGTCCGTGTGGTAAGGCTTCCCCGATGAGGCCGGCTCGATACTCGGATGGAGCTCGAGGACTACGGGCTCATCCCCTCAAAATAGCTGGGCAACGCGCGCTCTCCACAGGGCCTGGGAGACCGGCGCAGGCCGCACCACCGTAGGTGCCCCCCGGGGCATTCGTGACTCTGTGGAACGAATCCGGCAGCTCGCCTCGGAGTTAGTCCGAGCGCCCGCCCTGATGGGCCGGGTGATCCCGGACCTGACCCTCGCGCGCTCCCGCGGCGACTCGCTCCTGTCGATTTTGCGCCGCAGCGCGCGCGCGCGACCCGACGCGCCGGCCCTCGTTACCGGGGAACGCACGCTCTCGCGGCGCGAGCTGGTAGGGCGCATCGACGCACGTGCTGCCTGGCTGCGCGCCCGCGATACCCAGGAGGGTGACAGGGTGACGATCGTGGGCAGCCCGAACCCGGAATACGTGGCGTGGTTGCTGGCCTGCTCGAGCGTCGGCGCCACGGCGGTGCTCACCAGCGACGCCTTGTCCGCGTCCTACCTCGGCCGCTTGCTCGAGCTCGTCCCGTCGAAGCTGTTGCTGGCGAGCCACGAGGGGGCGGCGCGGCTCGGCGCCGGTTCCGGCGTGACCGACTACGAGAGCGAAAGGATGACCCGAGCTCTGGGCTCGTCCGGCGTGCCCACCCCGTGCGCGGCGCCGCGCGCCGCTGGGCGCGATTTCGCCTGCATCTTCAGCTCGGGCACGACGGGGCCAGCCCGACCCAGCTTCATCTCCGAGGAACGGGCGCTGTTCGTGGCGACGATTTTCGCCCGGCTGGTGCACCGGATCAACGGGGCGGATCGGCTCTATTGCTGCTTACCGCTGCACCATGCCAGCGGGTTACTGCTCGGCCTGGGCGTCTGCCTCGTGGGTGACGTCCCGCTGATCTTGCGCGAACGTTTCAGCGCGCGTGGGTTCTTCGACGACGTTCGAAAGCACGATGCCACGATCGCGCTTTACATCGGAGAGCTCGGCCGCGCGCTGCTCGCGCAGCCGCCGCACGATCTGGATCGCCGTCACTCGCTCCGGCTCCTGGTCGGCAACGGCATGGGTCGCGTGACCTGGGAGCGTTTGAAAGAACGGTTCGCCATCCCCGAGATTGCGGAATTCTACGCGGCCACCGAGTTTCCCGGAGCGATCGTCAATCTGACCGGCAAGCTCGGTAGCGTGGGGCACGTTCCCCTGGAGCGCCTGCGCGGTTACCGGCTGATCCGACTCGACGCCGCCGACGCGGTGGCTCGCGGCGCCGATGGCTTCGCCGAGGCGCCGCCACCGTCCGAGCCGGGGGAGCTCGTGATGAAGGTGCCGGGGCCCTCCAGCAAGGCGGCCGTCGGTGAGTCGCGGATCTTGCGCGATCTGTTCCGGAAGGGGGATGCGTACGTGCGCTCGGGCGACCTGTTCCGGCGGGATCGCGACGGTTACTACTGGTTCGTCGATCGGCTCGGCGACGCTTATCGTTTCAACGGCGAGCTCGTGTCCACGCACGACGTCGAAGAGCTGTGCGAACGGCACGGCGCGCCGGGCGTGTCGATCGTCGGCGTGCGCGTGCCGGGGATCGAGGGCAAGGTCGGGCTCGCGGCGTGGGTGCGCGGCAGCCTCGAGCTGTCGAGCTTCGAGTCGGCGATCGCGGCGCTACCCGGCTTCGCGCGCCCGCGCTTCGTCCGGCTGATCTCGGCGCTCGAGCTCGGCGAGTCGTTCAAGATCCGAAAGCGCCGCTATGCCGAAGAGGGCGCCGATCCGTCGCGCGTCGCCGATCCGCTGTTCTGGGTGACGAACGGGCGCTGCGAGCCGCTGAGCCCCGAGACCTGGGCCCGGATCGCGAACGGCTCGCTGCGCTTGTAGCTCTGCTCGGGCTACTTGACCTCGTAAACCTGGACGAGGTTGTCGAGGAAGCGCGGCACCAGAATGCGCGAGCGCTTGCTGTCGAAGCCGATGTCGGCCGGTGCGTTGACGTCCCAGACCACGGCCTGGAAATGGCCCCCGAGCGTGCCCCGGTAGATCGACGACGACTTCCAGCTCGAGACCAGGAGCTGGTCGCCGGCTAGCTGCATTCCATCGAGCATGCCATCGGGGAGCGTGGTGACGTCCTGGCGCTTGCCCTGATCGTCGAGGCGGTAGATTTCGTTGCCGCCGCCCGTGTTGACGAGCAGCCCCTTGTCCGTGAACAGGCAGCCGTTCGGCTGATTGAGCTCGGTCGACTTGGCGAGAGTCGTGACCTTGCCCTTGTTGATGACGTACACGGCGTCGGTGCCCGTGCCTTCGAAGCCGCTCGCTCCGGCCTTCCACCCGGAATCCGTCACGCAAATCCGACCGTCGGGGGCGACGCTGATGTCGTTCAGGAACGTGCTGCCGGGGAACGCGATCTCGCCTTTCGGCGCGCCGGTCTTGAGATCGAACTTGCGGACCCGGGTAATGTCGGTGACGTAGAGCGTGCCCTGCCAGATGCCGGAGCCCTTCGGTGCGTCGAGCTTCACGCCCTTCTCGCCGCCGGCGATGAACTTGGGGCTCAGGACCTTGCCCTCGGGGCTGAGCGCGGTGATGTAGCCGTTGTTGTCGGCGTCGAGCGGCTTGCCGTTGATGTTCGAGACCAGATAGCGGTCGTTGGCCGCGTCGTAGAGCACGCTCTCGGGCGTGGAAATGCCTTCGGAAAAGCTCACGACCGGCGCCGGAGGGGGCGGGGGAGGGGGCGTGGTCGCGGTCGCCGTCGGCTCCGGAGGCGGCGCTGCGACCGGAGCGCTGAGCGCAGTCCCCTCGGGCTCTTGCGCCGCGTGGACCGGCTCGGGCGGCGGCTGCGTGCCGCCACAAGCCGCGACGAGCAGCGCGGCGAGCCCGCCGAACGACACCACGGAAATCGGATGCGACGAAGCGTGAATCATGGCGACCGCATTAGGCACAGGTCTCCGAGGCGTCAACTCGCGACATTCCCCGCGTGGATTTTGGGTGCTAGCCTCGGCGCGGCATGACGCCGCTCGGGCGCTACGTGGTGGAGACGGTCGTGACGCTGAGCCTCGTGCTCGGCCTCGCGGTGTTGATCTTGTACGCGGCACGGCGTGTCGGTGTCGGCAGACCGAGTGGGGCGCTGTCGATCGCAGGGCGGTTGGTGCTCGATCCGCGGCGCGCCATCTACCTCGTGCGTGTGGCGGACTCGATCTACGTGATCGGCGCGAGCGAGGCCGGTTTGGCCAAGCTCGGCGAGCTCGATCCAAAATCGCTCGGCGCGCTCGAGCCGGCTCCGAGCGGCGAGGCCGCGGGCTTCCGGCAGGTGCTCGAACGTTTGCGCGGGGCCGCCCCCGCAGCCGGGGCGGGGAACGACAGTGAAAAGCCTTAGCGCGCTGGCAGCGGCGTGCGCGGCGCTCGCGTTCTCGGGCTCGGCGTCGGCCGCACCGGCGCGCGACGAGGCGCTGCTCGGCAGCCCGCTCGGGCTCGTGCTGTTGCTCGGCGTCGTCGCGGTCTTGCCGTTCGCGTTCATGACCCTGACCGCGTTCGTGAAGATCTCGACCGTGCTTCAGATCGTGCGCGGCGCGATCGGCGCGCAGAACGTGCCCTCGAACCTGATCGTGATGGCGCTCGCCGGGGCGCTCACGCTGCTGGCGATGGCGCCGCTCGGCTCGCGGGTGATGGCCCGCGCCGAGCCGATCCTCGCCACCGCCGAGGACCGGCCGACGACCGCCTGGGTCGTAGAGCTCTGGGCGGCCGCGCGCGAGCCCGTGCGCGGCTTCTTGAAGGCGAATGCCAGCGCTCGCGAGCGGGTTCGCTTCTTCGATGCGGCGCGCGCGGCGCGGCCCGCCGCGGATCGCGACGGCGTGGGCCGCGACGACCTGTTGGTGCTCGTACCCGCGTTCGTGATCACCGAGCTGGCCGAGGCGTTCGCGCTCGGCTTCGCGCTGTACCTGCCCTTTTTGGTGATCGATCTGGTCGTCGCGAACGTGCTGCTCGCGCTGGGGATGCAGATGCTGAACCCGACGCAGGTCAGCCTGCCGTTCAAGCTGCTCTTGTTCGTGGCGATCGACGGCTGGGGTTTGCTATCGCAAGCGCTCGTGACCGGATACGCGCTCGGCTAGCGCGAGAGCACGCCCAGCTTGGCGCGGTGCGCAGTCTGCGCCGCGTTGTAGTCGTCTTGCGAGAGGCCGAGCGAGCGCGTGGCGAGCCGCAACAGGTTCGACTCGGCGGTGTCGATCAGGCCGTCGGCCGCGGCAAGCTCCACCAACATGACGAGCACCTCGAAGCGCAGCTCGCGATCGCCGAGCTCGACGAGGCTGCGGCAGAACGTCGGCACCCCGACCGTCGAGAGCTCGCGCGCGTGCTCGCCGAGCACGGTGCAGATCGCCTCCACGCCGGCAGGTGTCATGCCGTGCAGCCGGGCGAGCTCCTCACGGACGCGCAGGTCCTCTTCGGGCGAGAAGCGCCGGTCAGCGTACGCGATGGCCGCGAGCAGCCCGGCAACCGCGACCACGATCTCGATCGTTTCGACGTCGGCTCCGGGCAGCACGTCGCGCACTTCCTCTACTAGTGCGTCTGCGGCCGACGGCTCCCGAGCGGTCCGCTTCTGAAACCAACCAAACACCGGCAAAGCATAGCGCAGCAAACATTTGTTTCTACAGGGGAATTTTCTAGTGCGACGCGGGTAACGATCGCTCCCTGTTCGCGATGCGATCCGCGCCGATCGCGGTTCGGCTTCCTACGCCAACCGGGAATACCTGCCATTTTGGCGGGTTTGTGCGCGTGCCCCCGAGATTGGGGCGTTTGGAGTGCAACCGTTGACACCGATCGCGCCGCCGCTAGGATGCCGCCGCTCAGCGCCCCGGATAGTCACTCGCTCGCGCGATGCGCGGCGGGTGCACATCAGAAAAGTCGGGCAGACGGTGGAAGAAGTCTCAGTTTTGCCCCCCCGGGGGCGATTTTCAGAATGGGAGGTCGGATGTCTACCGACGTCATGATCCAGGCGAGCGGCCTCAGTAAGCGGTTCGGAGCTGCTCGGGCGCTCGACAAAGTGAGTTTCGAAGTACGACGCGGCGAGGTCGTGGGGTTCCTCGGCCCGAACGGTGCCGGCAAGTCCACGACGATGCGCATCCTGACCTGCTTCATCTCGCCGACGGCGGGGTTGGCCAAGGTCAATGGCTACGACGTGTTCGACGATCCGCTGCAGGTTCGGAACGCGCTCGGCTACCTGCCCCAGCGCGCCCCGCTCTACACGGACATGACGGTCTACGACTACCTGAAGTTCGTGGCCCAAATCCGCGGCTTGGACGAGTCCAAGTTCAAGGGGCGCCTGAAGAAGGTGGTCGAGGTCTGCGGCCTGGCGCAGTCGCTCGGTAAGGACATCGGGACGCTGTCCCACGGTTACCGGCAGCGCGTCGGCCTCGGCCAGGCGCTGATCCACGATCCGCCGATCTTGATCCTGGACGAGCCCACGAGCGATCTCGATCCGAACGAGAAGGCCGAGCTCCTCAAGTACATCAAGGAAATGGGCAAGGACCGCACGATTTTGCTGTCCACCCACAACCTCGCCGAGGTGGAAGAAGCCTGCGGCCGCGCGATCATCGTCAGCAAGGGGCGAGTCGTCGCCGACGGCGCCCTCGACGACATCCGCGGTAAGACCGGCCGCGTCCGCTACGTCGTGACCATCGACGAGAAGCGCGCCGAGGCCGGCAACAAGCCGCCGACTGCCAGCGCCGTGGAAGAAGCGTTCCGCCGCCTGCCCGGCGTCCGTTCCGTGAAGACGCTCGCGAGCGACGAGAAGGCCTTCAAGGTCGAGCTGGTCGGCGCTCAGGACTCGGACTTGCGCGCGGAGATCTTCCGCGCGGTCGTGGCCCAGGGCTGGACGCTGCTCGAGCTCCGCCGGGACGCGCAGAGCCTGGACGCGGTGTTCCGCGACCTCACGCGCGGCGACGAGAAGCTCGACCGCGGCGCCGACTGGAAGGACGAGGCGGAACCCGACGACGAGGACGAAAGCGAAGACGACGAAGACGATAGCGAAGACGACGAGGATGACGAGGACGACGAAGACGATGAAGACGCCAGCAAGGGCGCTCCGGAGCGAAAGGCCTGATCGATGTCCGCCATGTTGACCATCGCCAAACGCGAATTCCGTTCCTACTTCGACTCCCCGCTCGCCTACGTGGTGATTTGCCTGAGCTTCTTCGCGCTCGGGCTGATGTACTTCATGCTGAACGGCGGCTTCTGGCAGGCCGATCGCTCGTCGATCGAGCGGCTGTTCGAGTACGCCCCGATGGGCCTGAGCTTCCTGGTGGTGCCCGTGGTCACGATGCGCCTGATCGCCGAAGAGCGGCGGTCGGGCACGCTCGAGATGCTGATCACCTTGCCGGTCAAGGACAGCGACGTGGTGCTCGGTAAGTACCTCGGCGCGCTCGGGCTGGTGATGGTGCTGGTCGTCGCGACCCTGGTTTATCCGATCGGCATGTTCAAGGTGCCGTGGAACCTTGGCCCGCTCGACACGGGCCCCGTTCTCAGCGGTTACATCGGACTCATCCTGTTCAGCGCCGCGGCGGTCTCGATCGGGTTGCTCGTCAGCTCGTTCGCCGAGAGCCAGGCCGTGGCGTTCTTCATCACCTTCTTCGTGCTGGCCGCGCTGTGGTTCTTCGACAACGCAGCGCAGTCTCTGAGCGCGAGCGGCGGCGGCTTCGCCAGCTTCCTCGCGGCGGTTCTGCAGTACGTGAGCTTCCAGACGCGCCTCGGCGGGTTCTGGCGAGGGCTCATCGACTCGCGGGACGTGATCTTCTTCCTGTCGGTGACGGTTTTGGCGCTGTTCGTCGCGTTCCGCGCGCTCGAACGCCGCAAGTGGGCATGACCATGGCTACCTCGGAACACAAACGTAAAGTCGCGGCGCAAGCCGGCATCTACCTGGTCGTGATCGCGGCCATCGTCGTGGTCGTGAACCTGCTCGCGTCCAAGATGTACTCGCGCTGGGACGTGACCAAGACCGAGCGCTACACGCTCAGCCAAGGCAGCGGCCGCCTGCTGTCCACGCTGAACAGCCCGATCCAGGTCGACGCCTACGTGAAGACCGGCCTGCCGCAGCTCGACGCCTTCGTGCGCGACCTGACGGATCTGCTCAAGGAGTACGAGCGGGCGGGCAAGGGCAAGTTCAAGTTCACGGTGATCGAGCCGAACACGGACGAGCTCCGCACGCAGGCGACGGAAGCCGGCGTGACCGCTCAGCCATTCGGCGAAGCCAGCGCCACCGGCGAGGACCAGGCCTCGATCGCCCAGGGCTACCTCGGGCTCGTGTTCAAGTACGGCAGCGAGAAGGCGGCGATCCCGCAGCTCTCGCCCGGACAGCCCGACGGGCTCGAGTTCTGGATCACCAACAAGATCCGCGAGATTCGCGACAAGGCCGACAACGTCAAGCACCGCATCGGCGTGATCACGGGCAAGGACGAGCTCAAGCTCAGCGACACCAACCTGGTGCCGAAGCAGCAAGGCCGCGGCGGCTCGCCGAGCCTGCAGTCGATCCTCGAGCAGGCGTTCCCCTTCTACAAGCTCGAGGAGCTCGATCTGAAGGAAGGCGCGACCGAGATCGACAAGGAGTTCGTCGGCCTGATCATTACGCAGCCGCAGAAGGACTACACCGAGAAGGAGCTGCGCCGGATCGACGAGTTCTTGATGAAGGGCAAGAAGTCGCTCGTGGTGTACGCCTCGGCGGTCACGCTGAAGCCGAACGACGCCAGCATGAAGGCGACGCTCAGCACGCACGGGCTCGAGAAGCTGCTCACCGGCTACGGCATCCAGATGAACAAGGACGCCGTGCTCGACTTCGGAAACAGCTTCCGCATCGGCATGATGAGCCCGCAGTCCGGCGTCGTGACCTGGGTGCGCCATCCCGGCATCGCTCACGTCATCAACGACGCGCGGCTCGAAGGCGACGAGCGCACGCTCGACACCAGCTTCGCGGGCTTCTTCCGCATGGACGAGCTGATGTTCCCGTTCCCCTCGAGCCTCGAGCTCGTCAAGGGCAAGCAGCCCGCGGACGTGAAGATCTCGGCCGTGGCCCGCAGCACGCCGGCCACGACGGTCGACAAGAGCGAGACCGTGGACATGAAGCCGCGCGGGGACTGGAAGCCGAAGCCGCCGCAGAAGCAGCGGATCATCGCGGCCGTCGCCGAGGGCAAGCTCAAGAGCGCCTTCGCGGGCTCTCCGTCGGAAGAGGTGAAGCTCACGGCCGAAACCGCGCCCGAGCCGTCTCGCGTGCTCGTGATCTCGTCGAGCCTGTTCCTGACCAACCCCTTTGCCTACGCTGGTAACGGCCCCGAGCTCGGCGGTCAGTTCCAGATGTTCGGCGGGGTGGGGGGCGATCAGGATCTGCAGCAGATCGGCGGCGCCTACACCAAGCACCTGACCGGGACGATCCTCTCGTTCAAGAACACCCTCGATTGGCTGGCGGGCGATGCGGATCTGCTCGCGGCCAGCGCCAAGCTGATCGGCGTCCCGAGCCTCACCTACGGCAGCGTCGCCAAGCCCACCTTCCGGGCCGAGGACGACGAGGCCGAGATCAAGCGCAAGGACGAAGAATACCGGGCCGCTCGCAAGGTGGTTCAGCGTAACGTGCAGTGGACGCTCACGCTGGGCGTGCCGGTGCTGCTCGGCTTGTTCGGGCTCCTCCGCTGGCGCAAGCGCGAATCGCAGCGCGACAACCTGAACGTCACCTGAGCCGACCCAGAGGCAACGACATGGCAACGATCGATACCAAGCTGTATGTCGCAATCGGCGTCCTGGCCGTGCTCGGCGGCGCGCTCTACGTCGCGGACAAGAAGCAAAAGGAAGAGGCCGAGCACTACACGCCGACGGGCCAGGCCGCGGAGCTCCCCAAGCTCGAGATCAAGGAAGCCGACACCAAGGCCATCAACCGCATCACCCTGACCAAGCCCGCCGAGAAAGAAGGCGAGCCGGCTCAGGAAGTGGTGCTGGTCAAGGTCGGCGAAGAGTGGCAGCTCGACAAGCCAGTCAAGGCGCCGGCCAACCAGGCCAACGTCAAGTCCCTGCTCGACAACCTGCCCACGCTGAAGACCAGCGAGCTCATCGACCCCGGCAAGAACGCCTACGACAAGTACGGCGTTTCCGACAAGAAGGCCCTGCACGCGGTGTTCGCCAAGGAAGGCGGCACGGTGCTCGACGTCTACTTCGGCGAGAGCGGCGGTCGCGGCCAGATGACGCGCATCGCCGGCAAGGACGGCGTGTACTCGGTCAAGGGTTACTCGAGCTACCTCTATTCGCGCGAGCCGAAGGGCTGGCGCGACATGGCGTTGTTCAAGTTCGAAGAAGGTGACGTGACCCACGTCGCCATCACCAACGAACACGGCTCGTACGAGTTCGCGAAAGACGGCGAGAAGTGGACCGGCAAGCACGCGAAGCCCAACGCCGCACCGGCTCCGATCCAGAAGTTCGACGAGAACAAGGTCAAGGATCTGGTACGCGCGTACCGCTCGCTGAACGCGGACGACTACGCGGAGGCGGGCAAGACCGCGGCGGATCTCGGTCTCGACAAGCCGAACGCGACGCTGATCCTCACCATGAAGGACGGCGGCAAGAAGCAGATCGACTTCGGCTCCACCGCCGAGGGCACGAGCCGCTGGATCAAGGCCACCGGCAAGGACGAGTTCTTCAGCGTGAGCTCGTGGGCTGCCGACTGGGGCTTCGCCGAACCGAAGAAGTTCCAGGAAGCCGACAAGTCCGCGGCCGCTGCGCCTACGCCCGCGCCCGCTAACCCCCACGGGTTACCCGGCATGGGCGAAGACCCACACTGATCGGCCAGCGCTCGAGGCGCTCGATTGCGGCGCGCGGTTTCGATCGCGCGCCGCAGTCGTTTTGTGGCAAATCTTCCTGTAACGATGGATTTATTGACGCTGCTTGAAAAGAACGGCTGGTCGGTCGTAGTGTCGATAGTCCGGCAGATCTCACGGATATCATTCGAGAAGCGCAGATCCGGAGGGCTCTGAACGCTCATGTGTGCGGCGGTGGTTCTTTGTTGCGGTTCCGACTGGATTCCATGTAGACAACTCCTACAGGTCGAGCAGAAATATCTGCCCTGGAAGGAACTCAGCCATGACGCTCTCCACCACTTCGGTTCTGTCTTCCGGCGTTGTCGCGCTGGCCCTCGTTGCCGGCTGCGCGAGCAACGCGCCGCGCGTCGATGCGCCCGGAACGCAGGCGCGGGCCGTCTGCCCCGGCGGCTCGGTGCAGAGCGATCGAGAGCTCGCGGGCCTCGCGGGTTGCCGCCGCATCCAGGGTGACCTCGCCGTGAGCGGAGTCACGGCGCTCTCGCCGCTCGCCGCGCTCGAGGCCGTCGATGGCGCGCTCACGATCCGCGCCTCGAGCGTCGAGTCGTTGAGCGGGCTCGAGCGGCTTCGCAGCACCCGCGGCCTCGCGCTCGAAGCCAACCCGCACCTCGACGACCTCTCGGCGCTCGAATCGCTCGAGACCGTCCAGAACTTGAGCTTCGTGAGCAACCCGCGCCTCTCGGGCCCGAGCGGCCTCTCGCAGCTCACCGAGCTCGACCAGCTCGTCGTGCGTGACAGCGCGTTCCTGTCGCTCCACGGCCTCGAAGGCCTCACGCGCGTGGACAGCTTGCAGATCCAGAACAACCCCAAGCTGATCAGCCTGCGCGCCTTGAATGGCGTGCGCGTCAGCCGCGAGGTCGTGCTCGAGGGCAACCCGATCGTGTGCGGGCGCCTGGGCGTGCTCAACGGTCTGACGCTGCCGCCGCTCCAGCTCGTCGCCCGGAACAACTTCTCGCTCCGCGCAGCCGAGCTCAAGCACCTGCGCGCTCCGGACGCCGCCCCCGACGGCATCGCGCTGCGCTGAAGGACGCCACGCGCCGCGAGGGGCGCGGGGGGCCTAAAAACGTCGTCCGCGTAGTCGGGCTGGAATGGGAGGCGGCGGTGGGTTATCGTCGCCCAAGTGGTTGGTGAGGTCGAGTTCGTCCTCCGAGGCGTCTCGGGGGTTTTGCTGCTGCGCGCGCATCGATTCGGGGCTCCGATACCGGACGCCGAGCAAGCCGCGTTGCGGCGGGAAGCGGCGTTTGCGTTGCAGACGGGCGTCGAGTGGGGGGACCCCGACGTGCTGCGGGTCGCGCTTTCGCTGCAAGGCGTGCTGGACCATCCGGTGGACGCCTTGTTCACGGCGTTCGCGGATCGGGCCCTCGCAGAGCGACAGCGTCAGACGTTGGGTCGGATCCTGGCCCAGCTGTTCGAGTCCGGGAAAATCTCGGTCGAGCGAGTGCTCGCGGACCCATTCACCGAGTTACCGCTCGAGCGCGAGGTGGAGCTGCCGCCGCTGCCTCCACCACGGCGTGAAACCTCGACGACTTTCTACGACGTGCGCATCGTCGACGAGATCGGCCAGGCCGTCGCCGGAGTGCCCGCGGAGTACCGCGTGGACGGCGGGTTGCGCGACGTCACGACCAATGCCGCCGGTGTGGCGCTCCTCGAAGGGGTCAAGGATTCGACCGCCCGGATCTCGGTCGTCGAGGTCGAAGCGCTCGAAAACGTGCTCGAGCCGCGCTGGACCAAGCGCCGTCCCGGGGCGCCGCCGAAAGAGGCGAATACGACGACGCTGGAGTTTCGCGGCGCGCCGGTCGGGCCGGTGGGCGTCAAGGCCGTGGTGCCGAACCGGATCGTCCTCGAGCCGCCTCTCGGGAGGCTGTTCGTGGAGCTGCTCGACAAGACCGGGCGCGTGCGGCACGCGAACCGTGACTACACCATCACCGGGCCGGAAGAGTTTTCGGGGACGACCGACGAAAACGGACAGTTGGTTCACGAGCGCGTGTTTCCCGGCAACTACGAGCTCTCGTTCACGGTCGAGTCGTTCGAAGGCGCGGACAAACAGGTCGACGAGTTCCGCACACCGCTCGTGGTGCTGGCGCCGGATCGCTCCGAGCCGGAGCGACGCCTCCTCGGGGCGGTCCCACAGTGCGTGCTGGCGCGCCTGCACTCGTTCTTCAACACCAACAAGACGTTCCTGTTGCCGCCCGCGCTGCCCGAGATGCGCGCGTTGCGGCGGATTTATCTGAACCGGGCCCCGTGTGAGCTCCTGGTCGTGGGGCACGCGGATACGGCCGGCAGCAGCGCCTACAATGACCAGCTCTCGCTCGAACGCGCGGAGGCCACGATCGCCTTCTTGAAGGACGACGTGGAGGGTTGGTTCAAGTTCTACGGCGATGGTATCGAAGACAAGAAGCGCTGGGGGAAGGTCGAAGACAGCCTGATGATTACGGCCATGCCCGACTTCCGCACCAAGCCGGCGACGGAAGATCCGGTGAGCTGGTTCCAGCGCACACGCGGCGTCACGCCAATCGACGGAAAATGCGGCAAGGACACGCGGCGCGCGCTGATCGCAGCGTACATGGCCCTCGACGGCGCCTCGCTCTCCGAGTTCGACGTCGAGATCAATGCGACGGCGCACGGCTGCGGGGAACACTTTCCGCTCGAAGAGACGCAGCAAGCAGTCGAAGAAGCACCGGCCGACGGCGAGTCCGATCCGATCGATCGACGTGTGGAGCTGTTCTTCTTCGACCCCGAGTTCGGCATCGTCCCCAAACCCCCGGGCAAGAACTCCAAAGCCGGCAGCAAGGAGTACCCGGCCTGGCGCGAGGCCGCGATCGAGACCGTGGACCTCGCCGCGGGCGACCTGGACGGGCTGAACCTGACCTTCCTCGAGTTCGACGACGCGCGCTTTCGCACCAACAGCTGCGTAGTACTGCCGGAGGGGGAGCGTCCGGACGCGAAGGAGCACAAGGCGCTCGCCTCCACCAGCTTGGTCGCCACCTTGCTCCGCTTCAACGAAGAGCAGCTGGAGCCCGGTCAGAAACTGTTGATCGCCGGGCACACCGATACCACCGCGAGCGAAGGCTTCAATCAGGCGCTCAGCGAGGAGCGCGCCCAATGCGTGCTTGCTTGTGTGGTCGGCGACCGGGAGTCGTTTCAGAGTTTGTGCGACGCCCGGCACACGGTCAGCGACTACAAGCAGATCTTGTCGTGGCTGACGAAGGCATTCTCGGACCGTGCCGTCGGCGACGGCGGGTTCGACTGCGATCCGGGGCCAATCAACGACAACGAGGCGTCGGGTACCAGCGCGGTGAAGCGCTTTCAGGAGCAATACAACCTGAACAAGGCAGCGCTCGGCGCGTCGGCTCCGGACCTGGCGGTCGACGGTGACGTCGGGCCGCTGACCTGGGGCGCGTTCTTCGACGTGTACGAGTTCGCGCTGCGCGAAGAGCTCGGAGACGAGCCGGGGCTCGAAGCATTGCGAGAGCAGCTCGTGTTCCTCGACGACGAAAACCGGACGCTCGGCTACGGAGAGCACCATCCGATCGACGGCCTCGGAGAGGACAACTTCCGGAGTCAGGCCAACCGCAGGGTCGAGGCGCTGTTCTTCGAGCCCGGAGAAGAGCCGGACATCGCCGCGGAGAGGGAAGACCCCGCCGCGAGCGAGCTGTACCTGCCGGGGAAATACGTGCGCAACAAGCTCAGCAGCCAGACCAACCCCCGCGAGCCCGTCCTCAAGCTGCAGCTCCTCGACGCGCGGCGCAAGCCGATGCCCGGCGCAAGCTACGCGCTGAAGCTCGGAGACACCGAGGTGACCGGGGTGGCCGACGAAGACGGTTTCCTGGTCGAGCGCGTGCCGGAGGGTGCGGAGGGCGGCATCTTGACGGTGCAGGAGGGGTCCACCGTGAACCTGGTGTTCGGCCGCCTCGACGACGCGGGGACGCCCAAGGGAGCGCAGGAGCGGCTCAGCAACCTCGGCCTTCTGCACCACACCGCGGCGACAGGAAATGATGACGACGACTTCCGGCTGGCGCTATCGGGCGCGCAGAGCTCGATCGACAGCCTGGACGTGACTGGACAGCTCGACGCAGAGACGCAAGGCGAGCTCGCCCGCCAACACCTGAGCTGAGGGATCGACAGCGATGCCGGACGACGAGGACAATCAGACCGTCTCGCTCTCGAGAGCCAACGCCGTGGCCGTGCCCGTGGACCCGGCTGGCGTGAGCGCCGCGCGTTGGGCAAAGCTCATCGACCGGAAAGACAACAGCAAGGTCACGCCGTTTATCGACGGCGGCGAGGCCTTCACCGAAATGGGGAAGGTCCTGTTGCTCCCCAACGGTCCGAAGGACTTCATCTACCTCGCGGGCTGGGATTTCGCGCCGTCGACCCTCATGGGGCAGGCGACCATGGGCGATCTGCTGAAGATTGCCGACCAGCGGGGCGTGATGATCCGGGCGCTGTTCTGGATGAACAGCAAGCCGGGGCAGCGCCCGAACGGCTTTGCCTCGGGACCGCCTCCCAACAACGCGCCGATGGTTCAGTTCATCGAAAACCTGAAGAACGGCGCGGCCATCCACGACAACCGGCACCTCAACTTCGGCTCCCATCACCAGAAGATCCTGGCCGTGAAACACGGCGACCGGGTAACCGCGTTCTGCGGCGGGCTCGACATCCACCCGCTCCGCAGCACAGCGGGCTGGCACGACGTGCACTGCATGGTCGAAGGTCCGGGAGCCGAAGCGCTCGCCGCGGTGTTTCTAGAGCGCTGGTCGGACCACCCGTGGAAGCAGTTCGCGAATGCGGCGACCTTCATCGTGCCGCCGAAGCAGCGCAGCGTGGGCGAACACTACACGAAAGTGCTCCGAACCTACGGCGAAGGGTCGTTCTTCGGCGGCCTCCGCGTCCCGGCGGGCACGGCAAGGATCGGCGGCACCCTGGAGCTTGGCACGATCCGAGCTCCCGAGAGGTACGCGTTCGCGCCCAACGGAGCCACGAAGATCCTGGATTTCCTGGTGAAAGCCATCGAAAACACCGAGCGCTTCATCTACATCGAGGACCAGTACCTGGTGCAGTCGACCAAGATGCGGGCGCTGAATGGTGTGAGCATCGCTCATCACCTAGCCAACAAGGTGGCCGAGAGCGGCTTCAAGAAGCTCGTGATCTTGCTCGCCCGTACGGATCACATCCAGGGAGAGATGCATCAGGCCTGGCGGAGGCGCCGCGCCTTCATCAACCCGATCAAGAAGGCCGCTCCCGACAAAGTGATCGTCTGTCACTACGCAGCCAGGGCGGGCTCGCGCTTCATCCACTCCAAGACCTGGATCTTCGACGACGAGGTCGCGCTAATCGGCTCGGCCAACTGTAACCGCCGGGGCTACAGCCACGACAGCGAAGTGGCGATCGCCGTCTCCGACGAGAATCCTCCGCTGTCCACGGCGGGGGAAGGCGCGGCGACGCCCGGGGACGCTCCCGGCAAGCGTCTGTTTCTCGCGCACAGCCTCCGGATTAGCTTGTGGCAGAAGCACCTGAAGCCCGTGGTCGGTCAACCTCCGACCGTGCGCGACCTGTTGGATCCGGTCGCGTCGGCCACGCGCTTCTGGGCAAAACCCGCGGCGGACGCGCCCATCGAGCCGTACGACGTCGACGGAGACAAGACCGCGGGGCCCACCATGCAGGACCGGCGCATCATCGAGCCGCTATTGGGGACGACGCTGGCGGGCGACTTCGACTCCGACTGGAATATCCTCCTCGATCCCGACGGGCCGTGAAGACGCTCTATTTCGTGCTCATCCCGGTGTTCATGGTGATTCTGACCGTGATCGCCTGGTTGTGGAACGGGCCCGCCGCCTTCGTGCCGGGCATCCCGGGGAGCTGGGTTTTCGTGGCTTCGCCGGCGGGTCTCACGTCCTCCACGAACTCGTTCGCAGAGGCGGGCGTGCCGATGCTGACGGCGGTGCTCCGCTCCGTGTGCGCCGGGGTGGCGGCGCTAGCGGCCCTCGGGCTCGTGCTCCACCGCTGGCTCGGGGAGTGGCGCTTGCCGTCTCCGCTCGTGTGCGGGATCTACGGAGTGACGCTCGCGATCGTTTGCGCGTCGCCGGTCGCGCTCCGGTCGCGACCTCCGCCGGAACGTTATGCCGCGTCGCTGCCGGTGCACGTCACGATCCCGGTGACGCGGCCTGCGTCGGCGCCGCCTTCAGAGACGGTGGCGCCCGGCCTGACCCTGCATTTCGACTGCCTGGACTCCCGGTGTGGCGTTCGCGCCGGTGACGGGTGTGCGGCGTATCCCGACTATCCGCCGCCCGAGCACTGGAAGCTGCGACGGGACGAGCGCCGCGGCTGGTGGGCGTTCGACACGGGCGAGGCCCAGCTCCTCTTTCGCGACGGCGATCACGCCTGCCTAGCGCCTCGCTACGTGCACGTGATGAGGGACGTGCGGCCGGCAACGGGCGCCTACGTGCTCGCGTTCGCGCTGGTCCTTTTGGCAACGCTTTCGGCGCTCACCATGCGGAGCGCGAGCGCGAACGCGCGCCGGGCGCGGTTTTTCGGATTCCTCGCGCTTCTTTCGTGCGCGTGGGCGCTCTATCCCGCGTTGCCCGCGCTGCTGACCGTCTGGTTCTAGCGTGCTAGGGAGCGGATCATGGCAACAACCCATCGCGTCATCGTTCACACGACGGGTGAGCAGGTCGTCGTGCCCATCGCCGAGCCAAACCCGCCGGGCTGGAGGGACACGGGGGTGTCCGGAACGGCACAAGAGTGCTTCACGCACCTCGCGATTGCGATCCGGCTCAAAGAAGAAGAAGCGGCGCTTCCGAAACCCGGCGTCGCCTGATTCGGCGACGCTCGGCGCGGGAACGGGTGGCGTTTCGTAGCGTGTCAGGTTAGCTTCGCGCGTGGTTGGGTGAGTGGGTAGCATGCTACAGGTCCGCGTCAGGTTTTCGAGTTCTGCCGCATCGCCGGCTAGCGGCGGCACGCCGATGCGGGTGTCCGTCGCAAGGCTCGTGCTAGAGACGCGCGGCGCTCCACAGAGCAACGCCAGCCGGGGCGCGGGCAAGCCGGCGACCATCGAGTTCCACGGTCGCTACCTGCGCGAGCTTCGGAGACAAGACGGAGCGCCCGAGTTTGCGCTGGTCGCCAAGCTGTCGGGCAGCCTCGCGTTCGACGAGAAGACGCTGGTTCCCCGCTTTACGATCGGCGCAGACGCCGAGCTCGAACACGAAGAGCCGAAGCCGGAGGAAGGCAAGCCGTTCCGGCAGCTCAAGCTGGAGTTCGAGCCGGAAAACTTTCTCGAGATCCCGAGCGCGGAGTCAGCCGCGTGCCGGTTGCGCTTGCCGACGCCACCCGAGGTCGAGGGCGAGCCCGAACCGCGGCACTTCGAGCTGACCACCGTGTTCGAGGTGGCCGGCGCAGCCGAATCCGAGCTCGAGGTCAGCGACGTGCTCGATGTCCCGCTCGGTCCGATCCGCGTCGGGCTGGTGGTCGAGTGGCCGAGCGCGCTCGACGAGTCGGTGCCGACGGACCTGTTGCTCGTCGCCAAGCAAGGCGGCATCGAGCGCAAGCTCGAGTGGCTGCAGGGCGACCTCGACGGCGACCGTCGACGCTTCCTGTTCCGGGGGATCCTCGGGGCCGCGCCCGTCGACCTGAACGCGGTCTCGCACGGCAAGACGTTCGTGCTCTGGGAGCAGCAGGACATTACCCAGCTCGACAAGCCGAGCGTCTGGAAGAACACGCTCGAGGACGTGTTCGCGAGCCCGCAGGCGCCCGACGGGCGGAAGCCGAGCTTCGTCTCGAAGGGCGTGCTGCGCTCGAACGTCGTGAAGCCGGTCGACTCGAGCTTCGGCAACCTCGACGCCGTCGATGCGTTCGGGGAAGAGGAGTAGCGGGGTGGCGACGCCGGTACGCATCCTGGTGATGAACGTGGGCGCAGACGGCGCGCTCACGCCCTCGACTGACGCCCAGGTAGTGATCGGGCGGCGCGATCTGCTCGGAGACTCGCGGTTTCCTCACGCGGATCTGCTGCAGACGCACTTCGAGAGCGGCGGGCACTACGTCAACATTTCGGGCGATCCGAAGAACGAGCCGGACACCGGGGAGTGGTTGCTCGTCGTGCGCGCCAAGGACAAGGCGACGGTCGTCCAGCACTTGACCTTTTCCACGAAAGACGACGTGGTCCGAGCCGCCGCTGGCTGGGGCGGCGCGGGCGGGGCCGGGCAGACCGCGGCCACGGTCTCGATCGCAAACTACGTGGAGGCGAAGGAAGAGGTCGACGCCGACCGGCCCAAGCAATCCGTGCTGACGGTCAAGCTGCTTCCGGCCGTGCATTTCGTGGCGCTCGCCTGCGTGCAGACCGACGCCACCTTCGACCTCTTCTCTCAGGGGCGGCGCGACCGCTTGTTCGAGCGCGGCGAGCTGAACCCCGGCTCACACGCTCACCTGATCAGCACGCGGCGGAACGTGACCGAAGTGTTCGTGAAGAGCCAGAAGCCGGCCGTCACGTCCTGGGTCAAGGTGGCGGAGCTGACGCCGCAAGGAGAGGGGCAGAAGAACGGCATCCTGGAGTTTTACGGGGTGCTGCAGCAGCTCGGCGTCGAAGAACCCGGCACGGTGCTCGAGGCCGCTTACTTCGGACACGGCTGGCACGCGGGGCCGGTCGTGCGGAACACCAGCGACGAAGGCGTGGACCTCGTGACGCGCGATCCGAAGGACTTCGACGGACGGCCCAAGGACTGGCACCCCGAGGGGGCGATCGCGAAACAGTTTCCGAAGCTCAAGGATGCGCTCCGCTCCGACGGGCGCTTCTTCATCGCGGGCTGCAGTCACATGGTGAACGTGATCAACGAGTGCCGCGCGGCCAACAAGCAGGCCAACGACGGGACCGCGCGGGACGTCTTCTACAAGGCGCCGATGCGCGGCGGTCACGTCCACACCACGCTCGACTACACGAAGCGCGCCTTCGGCCAGTTCGTGCAATCGAAATTCTTCAACCGTTCGGACATCAACGGCGTCGGCGCCGGACACGCCACCTATATCGGGCTCGCGGCGCAGACCCTGGGCTGCGAGGTGTTCGGCGCACCGCCCGGGGCCGAAGCGAACTTCGGGAGGGTGCGCGGAACCGGCAGGATCAGCCACCAGACGATGCTCGTCCTCGCCCGGCCGAACACCGAGAACATCAGCGTGATCTCGTACTATGAGCGCGAGTTCTCGACGTTCGAACGCGACGATCTCGGCTATGCGAGCTACACGAAGATGCTCGGGGAGGTGCTGCCGGAGCTCGGCTATCGTACCGAGCGCCACGCCATCTTCGAGGAGTGGGAGTGGGGCAAGCTGCTCCGGCTGCCGAGCGGCCTGCTCGTGCGGCGGGAGAACAAGAACGGCGCCGTCTCTTTCCCGGTGCCGCGCAGCGAAGGTCCGCTGTCCGGTCACCTGTACGTGTTGCCGCGCGCGCTCCCGAAGTTCGTGGCGTTGTTCAACTACCTGGACGGTCGCGTGCAAAAGGTGCTGATGACGCGCGACGACCCGGCCCGGGACATGGGCTTGTTCGTGACCACCCAGGGGCAGACGCTGCTCCGGATCCGCGACCGCCCGAGCGGGGACTTCGAGCTCCCCGATCGCAGTATTCCGATGGTGAACATGCAGGTCGGTCCCGGGGAGTCCTGGGACGTCCCGGAGCCGCCGAACGAGATCCCGCAGCCGATCGGCGACATCGAACGGGTCGAGCCGAAGTGGTACTGGTGAGGCTCAGTAGCCGAGCCCGCGTCCCGCGCAGGGGTCGTTGAGCGGGCGGGCGCGCGGTAGACGCGGCTGAGGCGTGGACGGCCGTCCGGCGCGGGCGCGCTCGGCGCAGCGCGCGACCTCGATGCACGTCGCGTGCCGGGCGCACTCCGCGCCGGGCTCCGGCAGCACGTCGCACTCGATGAGCGGCGCCCCGCTCACGAGGAGCTCACAGGCACGGATCCGCGCGCAGGCGGCCATCGCGCCGGGTCGCGACTTCGGCGCCTGGAGCTGGCTCGCGCCGCCCTCGAGCGTGGCTTCACACACGGAGCGCGGTCGCTGGGTCCGATCGACTTGCTCGAAGAGAGTCGCGAGCCGCGTGCAAGCTGCCGCGTCGGCGCAGCGCGCCTCGAGCGTGCTCTCGCAGGGTTCGGGCTGGAGGCGTTCCTCGAAGCTCGATGCTGAGAGTTCTGGGAATACCCGGATCAGCTCGGCGAGGACGGCGATGCCTTCGTCGCGTCGTGTGCCTCGCGTCAGAACCACGCGCGGTGTGGCGCAGCCTGGGGCCGACGACGAAGCCGATGCGGCAGGCGCTGGCGGTTCGGCCTGCGGCGACGCGACGCTCACTGGCGACGGAGGTTCGGGCGCAGGCCTCGCGACCACGGCCGTCGCCGAGCCCAAAGTCCCGGTTCGAGGATCGCCCGCCCTCGAACACGCGGCGAGCGCGAGCCAGCCGACGTACATTGCCCAGCGATTCCCGTGCCGCATCGAAGCTCCGGCCTCGAACCTACCAGGCGTAGTCTTCCGGCGCGGTTTTATAGCCCGGAAAGATCGCGTCGAGCTCGGCCTTGGTTTCGTCGCTGAGCTCGAGCTCCAGGGCGCGGAGGCCGCTCGTGAGCTGATCGATCGTGCGGGGGCCGATGATCGGCGCCGTGACCGCGGGGCGACTGAGCAGCCAGGCCATGGCGACGTCGGCGGGTTCTTCGTCGAGCTTTTGGCACAGGGCGCCGTAGCGCTCGAGCTGCGCGGCGTGGCCCTCGCGCAGCGGCTTGGTCAGGTCGCGGTTGCGCCGGCTGTCACCCGCGCCGCCCGTGCGGCCGCCGAGCGCGAGCACGCCCGAGGCGAGGGGGCTCCACGGGATCACGCCGATGCCGTAGCGCTCGCACGCGGGCAGCACCTCGAGCTCGACCTTGCGCGTGAGCAGGTTGTACTTGCTCTGCTCGGACACGAGCCCGAGCATGCCGCGCTGCTTCGCGATCTCGGATGCTTGCGCGATGTGCCAACCCGCGAAGTTCGAAGAGCCGATGTACACCACCTTGCCCTGGCGGATCAGTGTTTCCATCGCGATGAAGAGCTCTTCCCAGGGCGTGGCGCGGTCCACGTGGTGCATCTGGTAGAGGTCGATGTGATCGGTCTTCAGCCGGCGCAGGCTGGCTTCGCAGGCCTCGCGGATGTGCAGCGCCGAGAGCCGCGACTGGTTCGGCCACTTGCCCATCTCGCCGTAGACCTTGGTCGCGAGCACCACCTTCTCACGGCGGCCGCCGCCCTGGGCGAGCCAGCGCCCGATGATGTTCTCGGTGATGCCCTCGCCGATCTGCCAGCCGTAGACGTTGGCCGTGTCGAAGAAGTTGATGCCGTGGTCGAGCGCGGCATCCATGATCGCGTACGCATCCTGCTCGCTGGTTTCGGGGCCGAAGTTCATCGTGCCCAGGCAAAAGCGGCTGACCTTGAGGCCCGTGCGGCCGAGGTACGTGAATTCCATGGCGCTAACTCTACGCCACAATTCGGGCTAGCCTGCGCAGATGCGGCGCGTGCTTTTGGCCACCTGTCTTTTCACGCTGCTCGGCTGTCAGCGCAAGGCACCGGGCCCGGAAGAGTGCCAGACGTTCGCGATGGCGGCGCTCGGCGCGAGCCGGATCCAGGATCTCGCGCTCGTGGGTGCCGGCGAGAAGTACCAGGAGCTCGTGCGCGAATGCTTGACCACGCCGTTCGATCGCAAGCTCGTCCAGTGCGTGCAGCTCACGGGTCGGGCGCGGGGCTGCTTTCAAGCGTTCGAACGCCGGCGGCTGGGCCAGTAGCCGTTGGTGGGTCGTCCGTGTTCGAACGATCAAGAGCTTGCTGTCGGGTTCTCGTCGTACAGGCGCTTGACGGCGCGCACGCCGCTGAGCGCGAGCGGAAGCAAGAAGCTCTTGTTGGTCTCGAAGAGCGGCGCCGCCAGATTCTACGGCGCGCGCGTCGACAGCAGGAAGCCGGTGTCGTCGCCCGGATCCACGTCTACCGAGAGCGTGGAGCCGTCCGCGACGTGTCCTCGGAGCAGGGCTTCCGCCACCGGATCTTGCACGTGGCGGAGCACGGTGCGTCGGAGCGGCCGGGCGCCGAGGGCGGGATCGTAGTCGAGCTCCACGAGCCGCGTTTTGGCCGCGGGCGTCACTTCGAGCTTCAGCCGTCGCGAGCCGAGCAGCCGCTCGACCTCGCTGAGCCTGAGATCGACGATGCGAGTCAGGCTCTGGCGCGAGAGCGGCTGGAACACGACGATCTCGTCGATGCGGTTCAGTAGCTCGGGGCGGAAGAAGCGACCGAGCTCGCCGAGCAACGCATCGCGCAGGGCGTCGCGGCCGGTCTCGGTTTCGAGCTCGCCGGGGGCGGCCTCGAGCACGCGGTTCGAGCCGATGTTGCTGGTCATGATCACGACCGTGTTCGAAAAGTCCGCCAGGCGGCCGCGTCCGTCGGTGAGGCGGCCCTCGTCGAGCACCTGGAGCAGCAGGTTGAAGACGTCGTGGTGTGCCTTCTCGACCTCGTCGAAGAGCAGCGCCGAATACGGCCGGCGACGCACCGCTTCAGTCAGAAACCCGCCTTGTTCGCTGTCGGCGTAGCCCGGCGGCGCGCCGATCAGCCGCTGCGCCATGTGCCGCTCCATGAACTCGCTCATGTCCAGGCGCGTGAGCGCGCGTTCGTCGTCGAACAGCAGCTCGGCGAGCACCTTGGCGAGCTCGGTCTTGCCGACGCCGCTCGGCCCGAGGAACAAGAACGAGCCGATCGGGCGGCGCGGATCGCGCAAACCCACGCGACCGCGGCGCACAGCGCGCGCGATCGCGACCACGGCCGGCTCCTGGCCGATCACGCGTTCGCGCAGGCGCTCTTCGAAGTGCAAGAGCCGCTCGGCCTCGCCCTCGAGCAAGCGCTGCACGGGGATCCCGGTCGAGACCGCGACGGCGCGCGCCACGTCCGCTTCGACGAGCTCGGCGGTTTCGCCGCTGACACGCTTCTGCGCGAGCGCCTCGTCCAGGAGATCGATCGCGCTCTCGGGCAGGAATCGATCTTGGACGTAGCGACGGGCGAAATCCACGGACGCGCGCACGGCTGCCTCGCTCACGTCGATGCCGTGGTGCTGCGTGAGCCGCGCCGAGACTCCGCTCAGGATCCGCGCCGCTTCTTCGGCGTTCGGCTCGTCCAGGGGCAGGACGCTGAACGAACGCAGCAGAAACGGCTCGCGCTCGGCGAGCTTCTTCAGGCCCTCGGGGCTCGTGGTCGCGAGCAGGCGCAGCTCGCCGCGCTCCAGGGCGCCGCGCAGCAAATCACCGGCGGCGTTGGCGACCACACCGTCGAACACCAGCTGATCGAGCTCCCGCACCACGAGCAGGCGCTGCTCGCCGGGCTCACCGAGCGTGGCAATCGCGCGCCGGAGCCGCTCTTCGACCTCACCGCGCAGCCGTGTTCCTGCGGCGATCGCGCCCAGGTCGAGCTCGACCAGGCGGAGGCCCTGGAGCCCCTTCGGTACTTCGCCCCGCGCGACGCGCGCGGCAAAGGCGCGGATCAGCGCGTAGCGGCCCACCCCGGGCTCACCGACCAGCAGCGGGTGCTGCTTGGTGTGCCGTTCGAGCAGCGTGAGCAAGCGCGTGAGCTCGGCGGTTCGCTCGACGACGGGGGGGCCCTCGGCGAGCGCGTGAAACGCCACGGACTGCGGCTTCACCGCGGCGGGCGCTGACGGCGCGAGGTGCGCGCGCAACCCGCCAGGCTCGATGCGGTAGACGCGGAACAGCTCGCCCACCGCGCCGCGTACCTCGTGGGACAGCGCGTTCACGAGATCGGAAACCACGATCTCGTGGCGCTGGTCCCGCTCGGCTTCGCGCTCCGCCCGCTCGAGCAGCGCCAGGGTGGGATCGGCGAGGTACGCCGGCTCCTTGGCGCGCGGCAGGCGAGCCAGCAGCCGTTCGGCCGCGCGCGACAGCTCGGCCGTGTCCGCGCCGGCGCGCCGCAGGGTTTCGACCAGGCGCGGCTCGGAGGCGAGCCCCGCCGAGAGCACGTGCAACGGCAGCACCTCGGCGTGTTGTCTCTCGTCCGAGAGCGTCTGCGCCGCGACGATCAGCGCGCGCGCTTCCGGCGCAAAGCGCTCGAGAGTGAGCGTGGAATGGTCCGTTTGGCTCACGAGCAGGGATTTAGCACTAAGATGGCCAGCCACGCCCGTGTTTGCCCTCGAAGACCTGCCCCGCTGGTTCCTGTACGTGTTCGGGATCCCGTTCGGGCTCGCGTGGGGCAGCTTCCTGAACGTGGTGATCCACCGCTTGCCGCGCGACCAGAACCTGGCCTTCCCGGGCTCGCGTTGCCCGGGCTGCGGCAAGCCGATCGCGCCTTACGACAACGTCCCGGTGCTGAGCTGGCTGTTGCTCCGCGGGCGCGCGCGCTGCTGCGGGACGCCGATCTCGCCGCGCTATCCCGCGGTGGAGCTGATCGGCGGGCTGCTCGCCTGGGCCGTGATCGAGCTCGTCGTGTGGCAGCTTCCGGCCGGCACGTCGTTCGGGCTCGCGCTGGTGCATTTCGTGCTCGCGCTGGCGCTCGGCCTCGCGCTGGTCGCGATGGCGTTGATCGATCTCGAGTTCATGATCCTGCCGGATTCGCTGACGCTCGGCGGCGCGGCGCTCGGTCTGGCGTCGGCCGGGCTGCGCGGGGTCGGCTATTCGAACGCGCTGCTCGGTGCGGCTGCCGGCTTCGTGTTGATCTGGTTGCCGTTCGTGTTCTTGCACTCGAAGCTGCGGGGGTATCCTGGCATGGGTCTCGGCGACGCCAAGCTCGTTGCTTTGGCGGGGGCGTGGTTCGGCTGGCAGGGTACGGTGTTCGCGCTGCTCGCGGGAGCCGCGCAGGGCACCGTGATCCTCTTGGTGGTGATGCTGGTCGGCCGCGGCATGGACGAGCCCGAAGCCGTGAAGCGCGAGCGCGCCGAGTACGAGGCCGAGCTCGCCGTCGCGACTCCCGAAGAGCGGGCGGAGCTCGAGCGCGAGGCGGCGCTGGATCCGCTGTTCGCGGCTCCCAAATCCGGCTTCGGAAAGATCCGCGTCTCGTTCGGCCCGTTCCTCGCGCTCTCGATCCTGGAGTATCTCTTGCTCGGCCCAGCTATCGTCGAGTGGTTGTCTTCATGGATGCTCGGCTCGTAATCGCCCTTGCCCTCGCTGCGCTCGCCTGCGGCGCACGACGCGAGCCGCCCCGGCCGGTCGCGGACGATTTCGTCGAGGTCGAGTACCCGCCACCACCCGCGCAGGTCGAAGAGCGAGAGGCGGAGCTGGCCGGGCGCCCCGAGTGCGTCTGGCTGGACGGCCATTACGAATGGTCCGGTCGGCGCTACCGCTGGACGGCGGGAGAGTGGATCGTACCGCCCGAGGACTGCGCCTACGCCCCGTTCGCGATGACTTGGGTGCGCGGGAACCCGGCCCGCCTTTACTACACGCCGCCGCGCTGGTACCGAGCCGACGCGAGCCCCGGCGCGCGCCCCGCCCCGTGCCCCGCCCCGATCCCGTGTCAGATCAGAAACCTCCGGCCTCAGTGAGCGCTCCCGACTCGTGGTCGATCGGCAGCGTGTTGCGCTGGGCCGCGGAGGATTTCGCGAAGCGCGGCAACTCGAGCTCGCGGCTCGACGCGGAGCTCTTGCTCGGCCACGTGCTCGGCGTCGATCGGATCCGGCTCGTGCTCGACGCAGCGCGCCCGCTCGGTGCCGAGGAGCTCGCGGCCTTCCGCGCGCTGATCATCCGCCGCCGTCGCGGCGAGCCGATCGCGTACATCCGCGGCGAACGCGAGTTTTACGGCCGGCGCTTCGTGGTCGATGCGCGCGTGCTCGTGCCGCGCCCCGACACCGAAACCCTGGTCGAGGTGGCGCTCACCCGCACCCGGCCGCGTGCGCTGTACGGCCGTGCCCTCGACCTGTGCACCGGCTCGGGCTGCGTGGCCGTGACCTTCGCGCTCGAGCGCCGCACCTGGCGCGTCACTGCCACGGATCTTTCGGAGGCCGCGCTCGCGCTCGCCGCCGAAAATGCGCGCCGCCTCGGCGCCGCCTGGAACACGCGCTTCGCCAGCGGAGATCTGTTCGCCGCCACGGGCCCCGGAGAGCGCTTCGAGCTCGTCACGGCCAACCCGCCCTACATCCCCGCGGGTGAGATTCCCACGCTCGACGCGGACGTCCGGGATTTCGAGCCACGCCTCGCGCTCGACGGTGGCTCCGACGGGCTCACTCTCGTGCGCCGCATCGTGGAGGACGCGCGCGGGAGGCTCGTCCCGGGCGGCGTGCTCGCGCTCGAGGTCGCCTACGATCAGGCACCCCGAACGCACGCGCTGCTCGAGGAGCACGGCTACGCCGACGTAGAACGCCGGCGCGACTACGGCGGTCACGAGCGCGTCGTCAGCGCCGTTTGGCGGCCTTGAGGTTCCCCGGCGGCCGCCCGCGTCGGATCACGGGCGCCCTGCCGAGCTTGAGCAGCGCGGCGGGTGCCACGCCGAGCGCATCGGCGAACGTCACGAGCGTGCCGAGCGTCACGTTCACCTGACCGCGCTCGACGCGCTGCGTGTAGGACAGATCGAGGCCTGCGAGCTCGGCGAGCGCTTGCTGCGTCAGCCGCCTCTTCTGGCGCAAGCGCTGCACGTTGCCCGCGAGCTGCTGCATCACCTCTCGCGCGCGTCGGTTCGCGGGTGCTGGCATGGGGCCCGGTAGCGCTACGGTCCGCCGTAGAAGCTACCGCGAAACCCGAGAAACGCCCCGAAAGCGTGCGCGGATTGCGAGTACGTGTAGACGCCGCCCAGCGTCGGCCCGAGCGCGAAGTGGCCGAGGCGCCAGAGCTCGAAGCTCGAGCCCGCGCCCAGGTACGAGATGAAGCCGCCGTCGGCCTTCTCGGGGCCGCCCTCGATGAGCAGGCCGCCCGCGCCGAAGTCCGTGTAAAACGCCAGGTCGCGCAGCTTGCCGCCGAGGTTATAGAGCGGGAACGCCTCGACGTGCAGGATGAACGCGCTGCCGCGCGTCGT
Organism: Polyangiaceae bacterium; assembly: GCA_025937835.1. Classification (GTDB taxonomy): domain Bacteria; phylum Myxococcota_A; class Polyangia; order Polyangiales; family Polyangiaceae; genus PMG-095. The sequence goes on along the minus strand of JAICQO010000006.1, from coordinate 62,691 downwards.
GAGCTCGCCGTCCTTGGCGCCGAAGCCGTTCAACCCGAGCCCGAAGGTGAACCAGTCGCGCAGCGCGCCGCCGATCCAGAACGAGTTCATGCTGCCGAACGCCGGATCCGCCGTGGTGCGGTAATCGGGGTCGTCGATCTTCGAGACGTCGTTCGGGTAACCCTCGCTACCCGCGACGCCGAAGCCGATGCCCGCCGAGGCCACGAACCCCGAGCGCCGCTCCGCGTTCACCGCGTAACCGCCGTCCCAGCTGTCCTCTGCCGCAGATGCGATCGACGGCGCGAGCACGCCCCCGAGCAACGAAAGCCCTGCCACGAACTTCTGCATCGCCCCGAGTCATCGGCGAGCCGCCGCCGAGGGTCAAGTCACCCTCGAGCATCCGCGTAGAAACGCGCAGCGCGCCCGCGGGACCGGGCGGCTCAACGGCGCTTGCGCGTCAGTACACGCAGGAGCTCGAGCACGGCATCCTGGAGCTCGGGCGAGAGCGACTCGAGCATGCTCGCGGCCTCCGACGCTTGCGGCCCGAGATCGCTCCTGCCTCCGAGCAATTCGCCAGCGCCCACTCCGAGGCCCTTGGCGAGAGCGAGCACCGTGCTGAGTGACGGATCCCGGCGCCCGTTCTCGACACTGCCGATGTAATTCGGAGTGAGCTCTGAACGCTCGGCGAGTTGCTCGAGGGTCAGGCCCAACGTGCTTCTCAAGCGACGGACTTCGCGACCGAAGGCCAAGTACGGAAGATCTGTTCTCGTTCCCGGCTCCGACATGAACCACTGATAGTGTTGGGAGGCTCAACACGATGAGTACGCTAAATAAGTGCGGGTGCGCGAGCCAATTTGACTCGCGGCCCGGAGACGGCCGACCCGCCGACCCCAGCGCGTCGCTAACTTGGCCCGTGTCCGGGGATTCGGGCACCACCTTCGCATGGCACGGCCCGGGATCGCCCGCTTTGCGCTCGCGTGCGCTGCCGCCTGTCTCGGCGCGCTCGGCTGCAGCACGTCGGGAGACGACGTTGCGCTCAGTAAGCTGTCCGAAGAAGACGACGGGCCCAACGTTCCGCCGCCACCGGAGTCAGGCCCCAAGCTCGGCTCGATCGCCAACCTGACCCCGATCCGCGAGCGCCCGCGCGCGAACGCGCCCGAGATCGGCTACTTGCACGCCGGGGCGCGCATCGCTCGCAGCAAGGAAGCGGTCAAGAAGACCAAGCAGTGTCCGAACGGGTACTACGCCGTCTTCCCTCGCGGCTTCATCTGCCTCGACCAGGGCGCGACCCTCGACCTGCGCCACCCCACGTTGACCGCGATGGCGATCCAGCCGTCCCTCGACCAGGCGCTGCCCTACACTTATGCGCGCACCCGCGCAGAAACTGCGCTGCTCGAGCGCGACCCGAGCAAGGCGGACGGCGTCAAAGAGCTGCGCAAACTCCCGAAAGGCGCGGGCCTGGCCGTCGTCGGTTCGTGGACGGCGCGGCAGTCGGGCGGGGAGCCGGAGCGGCTCGGGCTCTTGCCGAACGGTCGCTTCGTGCGCGCTGAAGATCTGACGGCCGCCACTCCTTCCTCGTTCGAAGGTCAAGCGGTCGGCAACGACTCGTTGCGCGTCGCGTTCGTGGTCAAGCGCGGCGTACGCGGCTGGAAGCTCGACGAGCTGCCCGAGAAGCAGGACCTGCTCGACTATCACTCCAAGCTTCCGCTCGGCACCAAGAGCAAGACCATCGACGGCACCAAGTACTTCGACGCCGGGTCCGGGCTCTGGCTCCGGCATCAAGACGTGACCACGATCTTTGCGCGCTCGCGGTTCCCGGATTTCGTCAAAGACGGCGTGCGCTGGATCGACGTCAGCATCATCACGGGCGCGCTCGTGCTCTACGAGGGCAAGCGCCCGGTGTTCGCGACGCTGGCGAGCGTCGGCCGCGATCGCCTCGGCGATTCGAGCGTGATCGATCACCCGCAGGCCGTGACCAAGACCGGTACCTTCGAGGTCGTCGCCAAGCACGTCACGTTCCTCGCTGCAGAGCCGGAACGCGCGGGCGAGCGATTCCCGGTCTACGACCTGCCCTGGGTGCTCGAGCTCTCCTCCGGTCAGCTCCTCTACGGCTCGTACGTCCACGACCGCTTCGGCATCGAGTACGGCCCGGGAGACATCACGCTGTCTCCCGCGGACGCCCGCCGCGTCTTCGACTTCGCCACGCCCGCACTGCCCCCCGGCTGGCACGGCGCCCGCGCCCACGGTGAAAAGACCTTCATCGTCGTTCGCAAATAGCCGTTGGCTACGGCTCATCTCGGCGGGGCGAGATGGGGTGCAACAGGAAGACAGTAAGACAGGAAGGGGATTTTTTTTTCGTGATGGTCTTCGACGTCATCGAGGACAGATCCCATGCGGCCGCTACGCAGCAGCGATCCGATGCGTGTCGGATCCACCCGCCCCAAAAAAAAGCTGCTGGTCTTCCTGTCTTCCCGGTCTTCCTGTTGCGCCCCCGTCCGCGACGCTGTCTGCCGTTGCTGCGCTGCCGTTATTGGGCGAGCAGGGCGTCGAGGATGCGGACGGTCGCGGGGGAGCGGTTCAGCGTGTAGAAGTGAATGCCGGGGACGCCGCGCTCGAGCAGGCCGCGGCATTGTTCGATGGCGTGCTCGACGCCGATGCGCTGCACGGCTTCGAGGTCGTTTCCGGCGGCTTCCAGGCGTTCCACGAGCGGCTTCGGCAGCGTGGAGCCGCACAGGGCCGCGAAGCGCTGGATTTGCGACAGGTTCGTGATCGGCATCAAGCCGGCCACGATTGGCACCTGGATGCCCGCGGCGCGCGCGCGCTCGACGTACGAGAAGTAGTGCTCGTTGTCGAAGAACATCTGCGAGACGAGCACCTCGGCGCCGAGCTCGACCTTTTGCTTCGCGAACTCGAGGTCGCTCGCCGCGTCCGTGCTCTCGGGGTGACACTCCGGGTAACACGCTGCAGCGATGCAGAAATCGTAGCGCGCGCGGATGAACCCGATCAGCTCCGAGGCGTGCGAGAACCCACCCTCGTGGGTGACGAAGGTCGTCTGCCCTTTCGGCGGATCTCCGCGCAGCGCGATCACGTTGTCGATGCCGCCCTCGCGGAGCTCGTCGAGCACCACGGCGATCTCCTCGCGCCGCGCGCCGACGCAGGTGAGGTGAGCCATCGTCTCGATCCCGGCCTCGCCCTTGATGCGCTTGACCAGGTCCACCGTCAGGCGCCGCGTGCTGCCGCCGGCGCCGTAGGTCACCGAGACGTAAGCGGGGTTGTAGCGGGCCAGAGCCGCCACGGTCTCGAACAGTCGCTCGACTCCGGCTTCGTCTTTGGGAGGGAAGAATTCGAAAGAGAAGGCGGGTCGAACCCGGTCGAGTTTTTCTGAGATCTTCATCGGACGTAGAGCCGGAGAGTATAGTCCGCCTCGATGCGCATCCACATCGTCGCCGTTTCTGGCACGGGAATGGGCCCGCTTGCCGGCCTGCTCGCCGAGCTCGGCCATAGCGTTTCCGGCAGCGATGTGGCCTTCGATCCGCCGATGGGCCCGGCGCTCGAGGCCTGGGGGATACGCTGCTTGAAAGGCTTCGATCCGGCGCATCTCGACGGCTCCGGAGGCGCGGCACCCGAGCTGGTCGTGGTCGGCAACGTCTGCCGGCCCGACAACGTCGAGGCCCGGGCCGCCTTCGAGCGCGGGTTCGAGGTGACGCACCTCGCCGGAGCGCTCGGCCGGTTCGTGCTCGAGGGCAGCGCACCGCTGGTCGTCGCGGGCACGCACGGCAAGACCACCACCACCGCGCTTGCTGCGCATCTGCTCGATCGCACCGGCTTCGAGCCGGGTTTCTTGATCGGCGGCCTGCCCGCAGACTTCCCTCGCAGCTTCCGCAAACCGGGCCCGCGCCGCCTGAGCGGCAATCGCCCTCGGAGGACGCCGTTCGTGATCGAGGGCGACGAGTACGACACCGCGTTCTTCGAGAAGACCGCGAAGTTCCTGCACTACCGGCCCGAGGTCGCGATCCTCACCTCGATCGAGCACGACCACATCGACATTTATCCGACGCTCGACGCTTACCTCGATGCCTTTCGCAAGTTCGTCGCGCTGTTGCCGGAGCATGGCTTGCTCGTCGCCTACGCCGGGGATCCGCTGGTGCGCGCGGTCGCCCGGCTCGCGCGCTGTGACGTCGCGTACTACGCCCTCGAAGGCGAAGACACGGGCGACGTATCACCCCATTGGGTGATAGCTCCCGCGACCAGCGACGAGCGCGCCCAGAGCTTCGATCTGTTCGCGGGCGGCGTCAGCTGCGGCCGCTTCGCGCTGTCGCTCCCCGGTCGCCACAACCTCAGGAACGCGCTCGCGGCCATTGCCGCGGCCGCGCAGGGCTTCGGCGCGCCGATCGTCGAGCTCGCCCGAGCCCTCGCGTCCTTCCGCGGCGTCCGCCGTCGTCAGGAATTGCTCGGCACGCCCGGCGGCGTCTCCGTCTATGACGACTTCGCGCACCACCCGAGCGCCGTGCGCGAAACCCTCGCCGCGTTGCGCGCGCGTCACCGCGAAGGCCGGCTGATCGCCGTGTTCGAGCCGCGCAGCGCCACCGCGTGCCGCCGCCTGCACCAGGACGAATACCCGCCCGCCTTCGCCGCCGCCGACATCGTCCTGCTCGCCCCCCTCGGCCGCCAGAACCTCCCCGCGTCCGAGGCGCTCGACCTTTCGGCCCTCGTCGCAGAGCTCCAGAAATCCGGAAAACACGCCGAATCTCCGCCGGATCACGCCGCGATCGTCGAGCGCATCGCCGAGCTCGCGCGCCCCGGGGACGTCGTGGCGTTGCTCTCGAACGGCGCATTCGGCGGCGTAACGCGCCGCACCGTCGAGCGTCTCGCCCAGACCGGCGGATAGTCGGCTCGTCGCCGCGCGTCTTGGCGTAGCGGCCGAGCCTGATGTAAACCCGTCGCCCCATGACCTGCCCCTGCGGAAAAGGCGCTTCGCTCGAAACCTGCTGCGGACCGTTCATCGACGGCACCAAGCGCCCCGCGACCGCGGAAGACCTGATGCGCTCGCGCTACACCGCGTTCGCCACCAACAACGTCGACTACATCCTCGACACGCACGACCCCGAGCGCGTCGGCGAGATCGACCGCAAGAACACCGAAGCCTGGGCCAAGGACTCCGAGTGGCTCGGCTTCGAGCTCGTTAGCAGCGAAAAGGGCGGGGAGGACGACGACGCGGGCGTGATCGAGTTCGTCGCCAAGTACAAGGTCAAGGGCCTCGCCATCGACCACCGCGAGCGCGCCATCTTCCGAAAGCAAGACGGCCGCTGGTACTTCGTAGATGGCCAAATGGTGGGCGGGCCCCCCGTCCGCCGCACCGAGCCCCGCATCGGCCGGAACGACCCGTGCCACTGCGGCAGCGGCAAAAAATACAAAAAGTGCCACGGCGCCGCGTAGCCGTTCCGCCGGGTCCAAGCCGTCCGGCCGCCGGCGCGCCGCCGCGCGGAGCCCTGCCCGAGCGCGAGGCCACAGTCAGGATCGTTACTGCAACGTCGAGAAGTGATTGGGGGGGCGCACCCTGAAAAGTGCGCGACTCACGACGGGTGCGTCACCAGGTGCCAAAATCCGTCGAAGACGTCCCTGCCGCCGCGCCTCGCCACCGTTGTAACGTAGCGCTCGGCGGACCCTGCGATGCCGTTCTACGTCGAAAACGCGCTCGGAAGCTCGCTCGAGAACCCGACACCAGCCGAGCTGCGCGAGTTCCTCGATGCCCTCGATCCCAACGACGAGGAGCACGGCGCGGCCTGGCTCAACGACGAGCACGACAACTCGCTCGAGTACAGCGTGGACGGCACCCTGGTGTTCTCGCGCGGCGATGCACCCTCGCGCCACCTCCCTGGCGTCTCGAAAGAGCGTGTCGTCGAGCTCTGGCTGGCGCTCGCGCGCGGTTCGCTCGAGATGCTCGAGGCCGAGCCCTGGCGGCCCGGCGTGCGCTCCGAGTCGCAGCTCGCACGCTGGCGCAAAGAGAGCGACGAGCTGCAGCACCGGCTCGATCGCGAATACTACGACTCCCTCGGCGCCGAGCGTCCCGAAAAGCCTTGCCAGCACGCCGGCTGCTCGCGCGGCAGCGTCGCCCAGAGCGTGCTCTGCCGCATCCACCACTTCGAAAGCCTGCAAGGCCGCCCCTGCCCGTTTTCCGACTGAATCGCAGAACCGGCCTTTCGCGAAGCCTCTGCCGCGCTAGACTCGTCAGCGGCGGCTTATGGCGGATTCGGAGCAGCGAACTACCTGCGTATCGTGTCGCGAGCCCATCCAGCACGGTGCGCTGAAATGCCCGCACTGCCGCACGTTGCAGAGCAAGGCCGCCACCTGGGCGATCCGGCTCACACCCTGGCTCCTGGCCGTGTTTCCCGTCGTCTTCGTGGGGCTCATCTTGCGGCGGGAGTTTCGCAATCCACCTGACTTCGCGGTCGCGCGAGAACGGCTGAAGGTCGTTCAGTCGACCGCCCACTACGCGGACGCGGGCGCGAAGTGCGGTCCGACCATTTCCGTCGTCGGCACGCTTCGCAACGACGGCGACATCCCCCTCAAGGATGTCTTCATCGAAGTTCGCTATTTCGACCCGGCTGGCGCACTGATCGATGCAGAGGGCCAGGAACGGTACAGCGAGGTGGTGCCCCCTGGCTCCGAGGTCGCGTTTCGAGTGAGCTCCCAAGCCGTACGCGCCGGCACCGAGTACGCCTCGCACCGCGTCACCATCATCAGCGCAAAGGACGCACGCTCGGCTTTCTGAAGCTCAGTCGTGTTTCTCGTCCGGCGTGTAGAGCGCGCCTTCCGCGATGTAAGGTACATAGCGAAAGTCGCGGATCAGGCCGACCTGATCGCCGATCCACTCGATGCGGACGAAGTAGGAGGGGAGCGCGCTGGATGCGGGGCGGAACAGCCCGATCACCGGCACGCCGTCCACGGAACCGGCTTCGGCGCGCAGCTGTTCGATCGGCGCGATCTGTTCGTAGCGCGTGTAGTACTCGGCCGCCGCTGCTCCGCGCCGGCGCGTGCGCGTGACCACGTCCAGCCGCGACTCTTCGCTCATCAGCGCGCGTAGGGCGTTCCAGTCGCGGTTGTTGAACAGCTCCGCGTAGCGGCGCAGGTTGCGGCGCTCTTCGGCGGAGGGCTCACGCGCTGTCGCGGCCTCCGGCGGCAGGGCTCGCTCGAGGTTTTCGCGCGCGCGAACCAACGCCGCTTTCACCGCGGCAACGCTGGTACCCATCGTGGCCGCGGTTTCAGCCAGGGAATGACCGAGCACGTCCTTGAGCACCAGAGCGCTGCGCTGCTGGGGAGGCAGCGCGACGAATCGAGAGAGCGCTGCCTCGAGCAGGGCCGCATCGACGCCGGCATCCTCCGCGTCACTGGGCTCGGGGGGCTCCGCGACGAGGTCCACGTGCTTGCGTTCGTAGCGCTTCAGAAAGTCCATGGCTGCGTTGTGCGCGATGCGAAACAGCCACGGCTTGAGCGGCGGAGCTTCGGTCATGCCGCCGAGCGCGGCGTGCGCTCTGGCGAGCGTGTCCTGGACGATGTCTTCGCCGTCGAAGATCGAACCGGTCATGCGTGCGCAATACCGGAACAGCTCGGGACGCACCTCGGCGACGAGATCGACGAAACGCTGGTGCGCTGCGACGTCCGCTGCAGCAAGGAGTGGCGCCGGAGCAGGCTCGATCACGTGAGCGGTTCCAGGCCCGTACCGGTGACCGCGACGGCCGTCGAATTGGCGGGCACTTCGCCTCGCAAGCCGGCGACGATGCCGGCTGCGACCTTGTCGGAGTCGAGCGGGACGTCGAAGCGCTTCATGTAATCCGCCGGCGTGATGCCGAGCACTTGGGCGTAGCGCTCGGAGGCCAGCTTCGCGATCGCGGTGCCCTCGATCAGTTGCCTCGGAACGACGGTCAGGAAGCGGATGCCGAGCTGTTTGGCATCGGCGATCTTTTGCGCGTAGCCGGCCATCAGCCATTGCATGCGCTTGGCGCCAGCGTAGCCGCCCGACAAGAACGAGCCGTTGACTGCGGCCCCGCTGGAAACGAGCACCACCGTACTGCCGGAGCGCAGTGGTGCGCGCAGCGCGGCTTGAACGACGTGGAACGCCGCCTTGGTGTCCGAGCTCCAGGCCTCCGAAAAGGCGTCCCAAGACAGCTCGTCAATCGGGCCCATTTGCGGCCGAACCCCGGCCGTCAGCACCACGAAATCGGGGCGGAGCTCACCCACGAGCTTTTGCGCCGTTGCAGCGTCGGCGGCGTCCGCCTGCACGGTTTCGATGCGCGGCCCGAGCTCCGAGCGCAACGCCGAGAGCCCCTCCGGAGACCGCGCCACCGCTGTCACTCGCGCGTCCGCTGCCACGAGCGACCGCGCCAGCGCCTTGCCGACCCCCGAGCTGGCACCGATCACCACCGCCGTTTTTCCTTCCAGATTCATGATTCGAGCTCCTTCTGGAAAGAAGACGACCGAGCGGGGGTCAAAGGATGCGGTGCGGACCCAATCTCGAAAAATTTCGTTGGATCGGTCCTGGCGCTCCCCGGCGCTGATGCTGACCCCGCTCGTCAGCGCGAGAAGTTCTGCACTGCCCAGACTTTGCCCGAGGAGGTCGTGAAGAAACCGCACGCCACTTTGGTGGTCGAAGTGCTGGTCATGTTGATGAAGTGTCCGTACTTCTGAAAGCAGTCGCCTTCGCACGGATCCATGGGCGGCGGTCCCTCGTCCCACATTTGTTGTAGGCACAGGGAGATGACCTGGTTGTTCGAAGAATAGCCGGGGCACGAGTTCTGGGCGCCACCCGGCTGGCAGATCCGGTCGCTGGAGCCGGCGTGCGCCATGTTCATTTCGGCGTCGTACTCGGCCATCTGATCCGCGCAGGCCTCACCATCCATTCTTCGAGCCAGCGGCGGCAGGCACGCACACTGAGTGCGGAACTGATTGATGCGGTCGACGCAGTCTTGATGAAGATCCCCTGTGCTCGGGGGAGGCTGCAGCTTGCACGCGAGGTTCTCGACACAACCGCCCGCGCCGGCGGACGCGCCGCCGTTCCCTGCGCCTGCCTTCGGGCTCGAGCCGCCGCTCGACGCGGCGCCGCCGCTTCGACCGCCGCCGCCATTGCCGGCGTTCGGCGCGCCACCCGTTCGACTGCCGCGCCCGCCGCCGGCGCTCGCTGCTGTGCCGCCGCCACCGTTGGACGGCGCCCCGCCGCTTCGACCGCCGCCGCCCTGGCCGCCGAGCCCGGCACTGCCGCCTCGACCTCCGCCGCTGCCGCCCGTCGCGAGCCCGCCGCCGCTCGAGAGCCCACCGCTCGTGCTTCCGGCTGTTGCGAGTCCGCCGCCGGTCGGCGTCGACCCGTTCGAACCGCCGCTCGAACTCCCGCCGGCGCCCGGCACACCGGTCGAGGTTCCGTCGTCTCCGCTCGCGCAGCCGAGCGCGAGGAGAGCGGAGGAGAGCACTATCAGTCGACAGTTGGGCATCTTCGTCGTCTTCAGTGACCTGAACAAATTCCAGTGCGAGACCGCGAACCGCGACTGCTGACTCGAGTGCACTCCCAACAGTGTAACGGGTGGTGTCGATCCGTTGCAGAAACCGCGCGCTCGACTCTCACTCGGTGCGCCGACAGTCTACCTTGCACTACCGGATTGCGACAGCTCCTCAGGTCTCGCGCGGTGCCCTGGTAACGTATGCCGGATGGCGAACCCCCCCGGGCGAGTTCGATCAGGCCTATTTCAGGCCTATTTCCGTCAGCGCCCCCGCCGCTCGCGTGCGGGGCTGAGCACGTCCTCGAACTCAGCCTTCGACTTCCTAACCGTGTGTCGCACTAGTTCCCCTTCTGAGCGCGGTCCTGCTCCTCTTGCCGCTGCTTCTCGCGCGCAACGCTGGCTGCCACGACGACGAACCCGAGCGGTGCCGTGCTGCTCGTCGAGTTGACGCCTTCTGCTGCAGGCTCGGTCGCAGGAGCAGGAAGGGGAGCTGGGCTTGGAGCGGGCGCTGGACCCGGAGCGGGCGCTGGAGCTGGAGAGGGTGCCTTGCGTTCCTCGACGACCTGACAGACGCAGCCGGGCAGTTGGTCGCTCACCAAGACCATGGCGACCATGCGCAGGCCGATGTCCTCGCAGCTCCTGGAACAGGCCGAGGGTCCTTGACCGCGGCGATCGAGATCCGCCGCGTTCATGTAGCCGGGGGCGCACCCCGCGAGCGCCAGACCGAGGATCGCGAAGGTTCCCGAGCAACGACCGAGGAGCTCTGCAGGCTTTCTCATGCCGCTCAGCATACTGAACGTCCGCTGCTCCTCGTGAGCATTTGTTCGAAGCGGGGCGCCATCGTTTTCCTTCGGTCGAGCGTCGTGCTCCTCTGTCTCGATATGTCGGACGCATCGGCCTACTCCGCGCGAACGCCGGACGAGTATCTGAAGACACGCCTCGACTACAAAACCGACGCGTACACGAGGAAGGGCGATGGCTACCGCCGCCTGCATCTGTCCGGCGCCTCGGTCGCGGCAGTTTCGGCAGCGGCGGTTCCAGTGCTCATCAATCTGAAAGAGGTGTCGACCCTCGTTCCGACGCTCTTGAGCCTGCTGGTGACTATCCTGGTGACTCTGGAAGGCGTCTTTCATTTTCGTGAGCACTGGAAGAACTACGATCTCATGAAGTCGTTCTTGCGCCAGGAGGCCTGCCTCTATCAGGCGGGTGCCGGGCCTTATCATCGGAAGGCGCCTGAGAAAGCGTTCGTGCTGCTCGTCGAGCGAGTCGAGGACGCGATCGCCAAAGAACGCGCCCAGACCATCGAGATGCGCACCTCGGGCAGAGCCGAGGGCGGCTCCGGAAAGAACGACTCCCCCGAAGACCGTAAATAGGTTTCGAGCGGACGCTGCGAGGAGACGCAACGTCTCAATCGCCCTTCACGAGCCGCGCAATGAAGGCTCCGCCCGCGCCGTAGCCGACCCAATACCTTCCGTCCGGGCTGATGCCGGAGACCGAGCTGACGTTCTGATCGAGCACCACGCCGGCATCCTGTAGTGCTTGCTCGGCGGTTCGGAGCTGTCCATTCCACACGACGGTCCCGGCGAGGATCACGCCGGTGTTGCTGACGCCGAAGAGCTGGTTGCCGAAATCTTCGAGCACTTCGACGCCGCCGTCCTTCCAGACCAGACCCCAGCCATCGGCCTGGGAGATGCCCAGCCCGACGATGATCTGCCCGTCCGCAGAGATGGCGCGCGCCGAGGTTTCACCAGCCTTTGGTGATGCAGGGAGCGCCTGCAGCCCCGAGGCTTCGGTCCAGCGAAAGGCGGTGCCCTCGCTCTCGCCGACCACGATCGCTCCGTCGCCGCTGACTCCCCAGGCGATCGTCCCGCCGTTTTCCACGCTGCCGAGGCCGAGGCGCTCGCTCGAGGTCCAACGGAAACCCAGGCCTGGGTACGAGACACCGACGACGACCGAGCCATCGCCGTTGACGTCGAAGGCCTCACTGCCGTTCTCGCCTTCGAGCCCGGTCTCGCCGCGCATGCCGGTCGCGGAGGTCCAATAGAACAGGTGGCGCGCGTCGGCCTCGTCGATGTAAGTGCCGACCACGACGCGGCCGTCGGAGCTGACGGCCTGGGCGCTGCTCTCGACTCCCAGGTTTCCGAGGCTCGAAATGCCGTCGTCGTGCGTCCACCGGAAGGCGCGCTTACCCGTGGGGGTGACGCTGCAGTAGCCGACCACGTCTTTGCCGTCTGCGCTGACGTCTGTGGGAAAGCACGCGCGAAAGCCCTCGGGCAACCTGAACCACTCGAGGATCGGGAGGTCGCAGGCTTCGCCGGTGAAGCCGGACAGGCACGGGCAGCCGAAGCTCCCCGGATAATTGCGGCAGGTCTCGCCCGCGGCGCAAGGACCCGGAGTTTCTGCGCACTCGTCGATGTCGTCCTCGCACAGTCGACCCTGGTAGCCGGTGCAGTTGCAGCGATAGTCGTCGCCGTCGAGCTCGCAATAGCCGTTGTTCGAGCACGGGTTGGGAAAGCAGGGGTGATCGAAGCCGCCGGTGCCTGAGAGTCCTCCGCTCGTGCTCGAGCTACCGCCAGCGGCCATGGGAGCTCCGCCGCTGCTCGTGCTCGCGCGTCCTCCGCTTGCGCCCGAACGGCCGCCGCCTGCTCCGTCTTCGCATGTCGGACCGCTGAAGCCCGAGGGACAGCCGCAGGCGAAGCCGGTCGCGCCCTGATGGCAGGTGCCGCCATTCTTGCAGGGTTCGTCGATGCAAGAGAGGCTGACGGCCCCGCTGCTCCCGCTCGCTCCGCTTGCGGCTTGCGTCGCTCCGCCGAGGGCCGTCGCGCCGGCGCTCGCGCCGGGCTCGTCGGCAAACTGGTAGTCCTTGTCGATGCTACAGGACCCAGCTGCCAGCAACGCGGCGGTCGCGAGCCAGGCCGAGCTCTCCCGAAGTCGCACGGGTCCGGAGTAGCACGCATCCTCCGACACCGCGCGCGCCGGTCATGGATCGGAGAGCGACACCGGCGGGGCAGGCTCCGCCTCGAGCAGCTCCTGCACCCGGGGAGCGACCCGTGTTCCGATGAGCTCGATGCTTTGCAGCAGCTGCTCGTGGGGCATGGGGCCGTTGCTGTATTTGAGCTCGAAGCGCGAAAGAGACAGCGTGCGCGCGGCGGCAGCGATCTTTCGAGCCACGGTCTCCGGCGAGCCGACGAACACGGCGCCCCGTGGGCCCGCCTCTCGATCGAACTGCGCGCGCGTCGGCGGGGCCCAGCCGCGCTCGGCCCCGATCTTGGCGCGCTGCTCGAGGAAGTGCGGCCAGAGCTGCTCGCGAGCCTGCTCGTCGGTCTCGGCGACGTGACCGGGCGCGTGCACGCCGATCGGCCGCGGCCCGAAGCCGAATTGCTTCAGCGTCTCGGCGTACAGCTCGACGTACGGAACGAAGCGGTGAGGATCGCCACCGATGATCGCGAGCATCAGATCGAAGCCGTAGCGGGCCGCGCGCACGACCGACTCCGGGCTGCCGCCGACGCCGATCCAGGTGCGGAGCATGCCATTCTCGATGGGCGGATAAACGCGGCGGTCTTCGCCTTTTCGCACCTCGGCGAAGCGCGCGAGCTTCTCTTCGAAGAGCTGTTCGTAGCGCCCGAGGTCGAGCCCGAAGAGCGGGAAGGACTCCGTGAACGAGCCGCGTCCGAGGATCACCTCCGCGCGGCCGTTCGAGATCGCGTCCAAGGTCGAGAAGCGCTGGAAGACGCGGACCGGATCGTCCGAGCTCAGCACGGTCACGGCGGAGCCCAGATGAATGCGCTGCGTGCGCGCCGCGATCGCGGCCAGCACGACCTCGGGCGCGGACACCGCGAAGTCGTCGCGGTGGTGTTCGCCCACGCCGATGAACGCCAGCCCCACACGGTCGGCGAGCTCCGCCTGCTCGACCAGATTGCGGATCACCTGCGCGTGCGACGCGAGCTCGCCGCTCGGAGCTCGCGTTCGATCGCCGAAGGTGTCGAGACCGAGCTCCAGGGTGCCCATCGCCGCAAGGTAGCAAATTAACGGTAGATTTCCGTCAGCGTTCCGGCGCGAAGAGGCCGAATGCCGGCCCTTGCGCTACGCTGAGCATTCCATGTCCGACTCGAAACACGCCGCAATCGACGCGCTCGCAGACACGCTCCTGCTCGGCGGCCTGCTCGACGCGGTGCGGGCGCGCTGGGGCACGTACGAGCTCGTCGCGCACTGGCAGCAGGGCGAGTTCCACCACGACACGGTGCTGCGCGTCGGCGGCAGCGCCGAGGGCCTGCCGGGTCGAGTGCTGGTCGTCGCGACCAACTGCAACGGCGGCGTAAAAGAGGTGTTGTGCTTCGACGAGGTGCCGGACCGACTGGCGCTGTGGCACGCCCGCTGTCCCGACAACGCAGAGTTCGGCGGAACGCTCTGCGCGGTGTTGGCGTCGGCGCGCACGCTGCATTGGTTCGATCCGTGCGAGCTGCTCGAGGACACCGCTCGGAGTGAAATTCGACAGGAGTTTCGGGTCCGGCAGTGCGGCGGCGGCTGGATGGCGCGCGCGGCGGCCGGCGCCGGCGCTCTCGAATCGACGTGAAGTAACGCGCTGCGGGGTGGTATAGCGTCCGGCGCGTGATCGAGGGACCTCGCCCACATCCCGGGGAACCCGGGTTTCGGACGCTGCCGGAGGCGGCGCCGGGCCAGGCAGACGGGCGAACCCTGAACCGCGAAGCGATGCGGAGGCTCGGGCTCGCCCACGACGCCGGTTGGAGCTACTCTGAGCTGGCCGACCTGTACGACGTCCTGCGCATGCAAATCGAGGGCGCCTGTCCGGGTTGGCGAGCCACCCGGGTGAAATGTTCGGACGGCTCGCACGCCTTCATCGGTGCTCTCGGACCCGTGCTGGTGATCATGCCCGACCGCCGCATCTATCTCGGACAACTCGGAACGGAAGCCAGCGACGGAGCCGTCTACTGGTCCGGGCTCAGCTTCGTCGGAGGGGTCGTGGTGTTCCCGTCGCCGAATCCGTCGGCGCCCGGTACCCGGCAGGTGCGCTGATGCGCGACCTGAAGGACGTCGAGCGAGCGTTCGGGGACGTGGCCGTGGCCGGTGACCCCGTGCAACGGCTGCTCCGCCCGCTGCTTCTGCGCGCGACGCAGGACCCGGGCCTGATGCGCAGCCTGGCCACGCACTCGCTGTCCCAGCACTTGCCGTTCGTGGGCGAGCTGTTGGTGGAGGGGCAAGCGCTCGAACCGCGCCCGCTCCCGTCGCTCAGCGAGTTTCTATCGCTCGCGCCGGGCGTCGAGGACGCGGAAGAGGCTTACGAGTTCACGAAGCGCTTGCCCGCAACGCTGCGCGAGCGCGTGGCCGTGCAGCTGTGCGTCGCACTCGAATCGCGCGCTCTGCACGACGACGCCGGGCTGAGTCTGCTCGCGGTGGCGCGCCTGCTCGCGCTCGCGTTCGACGATCTGCCGTACTTGACCCACGTGCTGGCCGGGCGTGAGGTGGCGGAGTTCCCGGCCGACGCCGTCGCCTCGGGCGCTCCGAACCCCGCACCGCCGCTCGCCAAGCCGCCGGCACGCTCGCGGCGCCGGAAGGAGTCGCCGGGCCTGTTCGAAGCGGTGCTGGAGCCGGAGCCGCCGCCGCACCGGCGCAAGAAATGAATCTGCCAAAAATGGGCGAATCGGCGGCGACCGACTACGCTGACGTGCCGTGAGTCTGTACGACGACCTAGGCGGTGAACCCGCGCTGCGAAAGATCGTGGATCGGTTCGTCGAGCGGTTGTTCGTGGATCCGATGATCGGCTTCTTCTTTGCGCGGGCGAGCAAGGAGCGGGTCAAGGCAAAGGAGTTCGAGTTCGCGGCGGAGCACCTGGGCGGCGGAGTGGCCTACACGGGCCGCCCGCTCGCGACCGCGCACTCGGCGCACCGGATCTTCGACGGGCAGTTCCTGCGACGGCTGCAGATCCTGAGAGAGACGCTCGACGAGTTCGGCGTGCCCGAGCCGGTGCGCCGGCATTGGATCGAGCACACGCTGTCGCAGCGCAGCCTCTTGGTGCAGGGGCCGTGCAATCCGGACGTGAAGGAATGACGCTCCGCGCGGGCGCGCTTCTAATCTCGGTTTCGGGGCTGGTTGGCTGCGCGACGGCCGGCTCGGCCTGGATGGCGGAGCCGCTCGCCGAGGGCTACGAGCCGCCACAGGGCGCAAGCCGGCGCGATTTCGAGGACCCGAACGCGGGCCGCGCGCCGCCGCGGCGCATGGGGCGCCAGACGATCGTCCTCGGGTGCGGCGAACAGACGGCGGATCCGGCGCCCGGAGCGGTCGAGTCGGGCTCCGGCGGTGGCGTGGTGTTCGGCGGCGGCCAGAGCTCGGAGCGCGGAGCCGTGGACGCGGGCGACGGCAAGTCGCTCGGCACGTTCCGCAACACCTACTACGATTTTCCGAGCGAGTCGGCGTTCGACGGCGCGAAGGTGGCGCTCAAGAGCGCGAACTGCGAGACGATCCGCGAAGTGCCGCGCGGCTTTTACGAGAGCGTGTGCGTCCAGGGCAGCGGGCGCCTCGCGTCCGGACGCACCGTGAGCTTCGCCAAACGCAACTGCGCCTGCGCCGAGGTCTGCCCGCGCACCGGCGAGAAGATCTGCTTCGAGGCGCTCGACGCGGCAAGGTTCCCGTTCGGGCGCGGTGCGATGGGCCGCGCCATCACGCCTCTCTACACCGTGGCAGTCGATAGCGACGTGATACCACTCGGAACGCCGGTGTACGTCCCGGAGCTCGCGGGGCTGCCGCGCGGCGACGACGGCTCGCGCCACGATGGGTGTTTCCTTGCGGAGGACCGCGGGATCCGCGTGCGCGGCAAGCAAGTCGACGTATTCACCGGCGATCCTCGGGTCACGGCGCTCTGGAACCGCCTGGTCCCGAGCAACCGCGGGGTGACGGTGATCCTCGGCTCGACCCGCTGCAGGCGCGGACGCTGACCGAGAGCAAACAAGAAACGATTGTTACTTCGGGGGCGGGGCACTACTTTTCCGATCCCGCCATGATCGACACCAGCACCTGGCAAAAGAGCTATCCGCGCGGCGTGCCCGCGGAGATCGACGCTGACCGCTACAAGTCGGTGGTGGAGGCGTTCCACTCCGCGTGCGGGCGCTTCGCAGACCGCCCCTGCTTCGAAAACATGGGGGTCACGCTGTCGTTCGCCGACATCGAGCGGCTGAGCGGCGAGTTCGCGGCGTTCTTGTCGCGCGACCTGAAGCTCTCGAAGGGGGATCGCATCGGCATTCAAATGCCGAACGTGCTCCAGTATCCCGTCGTGCTGTTCGGCGCGTTGCGGGCGGGGCTCGTGGTGGTCAACACCAACCCGCTCTACACGACGCGCGAGATGGAGCACCAGTACCGGGACGCGGGCGTCAAAGCGATCGTGATCCTCGCAAACTTCGCGGACAAGCTGGCGGAGATCGTCGACTCGCTCGGCAAGCCGCACGTGATCGTGACCGAGCTCGGCGATCTGTTCCCCACGGCCAAGCGCCTGGTCGTGAACGCGGTCGTCAAGCACGTGAAGAAGATGGTGCCGCGGTATCGGATCCCGAACGCCATCGGTATTCGCGAGGCGCTCGAGCGCGGGCGGCGCGCCGGCGCCTTCAGCGACGTGGGCGTCTCTTCGGAGGATCTGGCGTTTCTGCAGTACACGGGCGGCACGACCGGCGAAGCCAAGGGCGCGATGCTCACGCACCGCAACGTCGTGGCCAACATGGAGCAGGCCTCGGCTTGGATGTCGCCGCGCTTCGTGGAGGGCGGCGAGGTCGTGATCACGCCGCTTCCGCTCTATCACGTGTTCTCGCTGACCGTGAATTGCCTGGTGTTCATGAAGTACGGCGGGCTCAACGTGCTGGTCACGAACCCGCGCGATTTCCCCGCGTTCATCAAGCTCTTGCAGACGCGCGAGTTCACGGTCGTCACGGCCGTGAGCACGCTCTTGAACGCGCTCATGAACCAGCCTGGCTTCTCGCAAATCGACTTCTCGCGAACCAAGCTGACGGTCGCGGGCGCGATGGCGCTGCAGCGCTCGGTTGCCGAGAAATGGAAGCGCACCACGAAGAGCGTGGTCATCGAGGGTTACGGTCTGACGGAAGCGTCGCCGGTCGTCGCGTGTAACCCCGTCGATGGCACCGACCGCGTCGGGACGATCGGGCTGCCCTTCCCGTCCACCGAGGTCCGCCTGGTCGACGACGACGGCAACGATGCCGCGCCCGGTCAGGCCGGCGAGCTCGTCATCCGCGGCCCGCAGGTGATGAAGGGCTATTGGAACCGCCCCGACGAGACGGCGCGGGTGCTCAAGGACGGCTGGCTATTCACCGGTGACGTGGCCGAGATCGACGCGGACGGCTTCCTCAAGATCGTGGACCGCAAGAAGGACATGATCCTGGTCTCGGGCTTCAACGTGTACCCGAACGAGGTCGAGGGCGTGGTCGCGGAGCACCCGGACGTCGCCGAGGTCGGCGCGATAGGCGTCCCCGATCCGCACTCCGGCGAGGTCGTGAAAATCGTCGTGGTTCGCCGCAACAACCAGGCCAGCGAGAAGGACCTGATCGACTTCTGTCGCACCCGGCTCGCCGGCTACAAGGTGCCGAAGCACGTCGAATTCCGCACGGAAATGCCCAAGACCAACGTCGGCAAGATCCTTCGCCGCGCGTTGAAGTGAAGGGCTACCGCGAGGCCGTCGGCTCGGAGCTCGAGAAAAACTCGATCAGCACCGGCGCAACCGCTTCGGGCTTGGCTTGATGAGTCTGGCCAGCCAGCGTCCTCTGCCGTGAGTTCGGGATCAGCTCGGCGATGCGGTCGGCGCTCGGCCGGATGAAGGGCATGCTTTTCTCGCCGTCCATCACCAGCGTGGGGGCGGTGATCTGCGCGACCGCTTCCGGCACCTGGCCGTCGCCGAGCACGGCGTAGTCGTAGGCCAGCGTAAAGTCGATTTTTGCCATGCGCTTCCACTCCGGAGAGCGCTTCATGTCGTCGATGGCCTCGGGCGGCGTGCCGATTTCAGCCAGGAAGAACTCCGCCGCGTCGCCGGGTTGACCCGCCTCCACGATCCGATTGACGTTCGCCTTCTGGCGGTCGTACGCGCTCTGCTCCTGACCGTACGGCGGCTCGTAGACCGCGAGCTGGACGACCCTGGACGGCATCTTGACGGTTGCTTGCAGCGCCAGCGCGGCCCCGGAGGAGACCCCGTAGACGCGAGCGCGCTTCCCGGCTCGTTCGATGACCGCTTCTAGGTCTTCGATTTCGCGGTCAACGGAGTAAGGCTGGGTGTCGCCGCTCTCGCCCCGGCCTCGACGATCGTAGGTGTAGACCGTGAAGTGATCGCCGAGCGCGGCCGCCAGCGGCTTGGCTCCGCTTCGATCGGACAACGCGCCGCCCACGATCACGAGGGCGTCCCCGCGCCCGAATTTCTCGAAGGCGATTTGCGTTCCGTCTCTGGACGCGACCCTCCCGACGTTCTGCCCGGCCTCGGGCCTGTCGCTCGTAGCATCCCCCGAGGAGGCTGCCGGGGGGACATCACTACCGGTGCACGCGGCCGTCACGGCCAGCGACACGAACCAGGGTTTGGTCATGGCCTTCGGGCAGCAAGCGACGTACCAGGACCGCAGCGGCATCTGGCCCCGATTCGTGGTCGGATCGCCCGAACTCTCGCGACGGACGTGCGGCCGCGTCACAGCGAGGCGGAGCGCACCTTGCGCTAACGCGACGCCGTCGGCAGCGCGCTCCGCCACTCCGGCGTCGTCTCGGGTTTCGGCACGTCGAGACCCGAGCGCACCGCGAGCACGATCGTGTCGGTGAGCTTCTTCATGGCCTTGTCGCAGTCGGGGGTGCGCTTGGTGGGGGACGAGTCGCGGCAGCTCTTGCGCTCTCGGGTCATGGCGTGTTCGACCGCGGCGTTCTTGCGGAGCCCTTCCTGCACCGAGTCGTCGAGGTACTTCCAGACGATGTGGGGTGCCGTGACGACGCCCTGGTTGTACGTCACGAACAGCTCCTCGCGGATCGTCGCGCAGGTGCCGTCCCAGCGCAGCACGTCGAGATCGGTGGGGCCCGACATCTGCACGCTCTTGCCGGAGCCCGGCCCGCGGCGCCGCAGCACCACGACCTCTTCCCCGAAGCTCATCATCGACTCGCTGCGCGGCCCGCCGTGAACGTTGATCGGCTCGATCGAGACAGCCTGCACGAACAAGTGCTTCCAGGGCGCGGCCTTGGCGAACATCGCGAGCGAGACGCTCGGAAACTTTCCGCGGCACAAACGCTCGGTAAAGCCGGGATCCGGGAAGCAACCGTCGCCGCCGCTGCACGCCGCCGGCACCTCGCGGCTCGACGATTCGCCTTCAATCGGAGCCGCCGCCACGCTCTCGCTCGGCGCCGGCTCGAGCTCGGCCAGGGGCGCGGGCGCGGGCGCGGGCGCGCTCTTCGCTGCGACGGCGGGCGCGGGCTTCGGCGCCGCAACGGGCTGCTCCGCTTGCGGCACCGCCTGACCACCGCACCCAACCAAGCACGCACCGAGCGCCCCGACCCGCAGAAGAAAGGTTCCCATCCTTCAACGGAAATACACGACGCGCTCCCGCGGTCAACGCCCTAGATCGAGACACGCGCGCTTCGACGAATTACATCGCCAGTTCCAGCAGATATCGTGTCACGCGGTCTCAGGACTCCAATGTGCGACAAACACAGTGCGCGCTGCGCCGCTCGCAACGAGTGCAGTGTTACGGCACTGACGTCGTAATACGAGGGGATGCAATCAGAAGATGAGAAGGGGAGAAGATCGGGAAGTTTTATTTGATTGGGGTTGGTCTGCTGCGGTGTCGGGACTGGCGGCTTGCGGCCGCTCTCTTCTCGCTCGAGTTGACGGAGCTGGCCCGCCCCCAAAAAATCCCTTCCCGAACTTCAACCCTTCCAGTCTTCTTGTTGCCCGATCGCACACGGCGTTCCGAGCTTTTACTCGATGATTTTACGGCACTCAGAGGTGATTTCGACGCGCAGGGTGGTGTCGGTGCCGCGGATGGCGTCGCGGTTGATTTCGAGGATGCCGGTTTTTTCGTCGTGTTCGTACTGGGTGGCGTCCAGCGTGCGCTCGGCGCCGTCTTTGCCGATGATCACGACGGCCGTGACGTGCTCGTCGGATTTGATTTTCAGGGGGTAGCTGGTGGTGATCAGGCTCTGCGCGAAACCCCAGATGCCGTTCAAGGCCGGCGCGTACGACTCGCAGAGCGGGAACACTTTGCTGCGGTCTCCGACGAACTCGACCAGGTTCTCGGCGTAGCTCTGGCCGGCGTTGATCGGGCACGAGAACGCGGGGTCGAAGACGATGGCCTCGGCGAGGTAGTTTTCGGCGCCGAACTTTTCGGTGGCGTTCTGGTGGATGTATTTCGAGAGCTCGGCGACGTCGTTGCCGGACACGAGCGGCCGCGGCGTGAGGCCACCGGTCACGTTCTGCGACGGCACGATGTTGACGCCGCTCGTGCTGCAGGTGCCGGACGTGACCTTCCAGACCCTCGCGCAGTAGTCCGCCAGGTCTCGATAGGTGGTGCCGTTGTCCTCGAAGGAGCTCGTGCACACGTCGATGTCGCGGCTCGCACGGTCGAGGCTGCAAGCGAGCTCGGTGTCGATGCACTCGCGGTCGCAACCCACGAGCTCGAGGCCCGAGTCGCAGAACGGGGCCGCCTTCGTGAACTCTTCGGTCGTGCACGGGCCCTCGCCCAGGGAGTCGCAGCCGGTCGAGCTGCCGTCGCTGAGACCAATCGGCTGCTCGGTGCCCGGGATCGGATTGCCCACGTCGTCGAAGGCAGCGCAGCGCAGCGCGAGTTGTTGGAACTTGACGCGGCCTGCAATCGAGTAGCGGTAGGCGTCGCAGTCCGCCGTGTCGCAGGGGGTGTAGCTCGGGGCGGTGTCGCGCACCTCGGCGTCGTAGCCAGCCAGGCATTCCCGGGGCAGGCTGGTGTCGTCCTCGTCGGAGATGATCAGGAACACGGCGTGGCTCGGGAGCGAGGCCTGGTCCTGCGTGACATAGCGGCCGAGCGTGCACAGAGGCTGTTCCACGGAAGAGCCGTTGGCGCCGAGCGCCAGGATCGCACTCGAGACCTGGGCTTGCTGCGCGGCGAAGGCCGCCTCGTCGAGCTCCGGCGTCAGCACCGCGATCGGCTGCGGCATGCGGAACGACCACTCGCCGCGGATCTTGACGGGCGTGCTGCTCAGAGCGTCCGGGCAGGGCATCGGCGCGCCGTTGAAATCCGTGCAGGTGCGCGTGAACTCCGTCACCGCGTTCTCGTAGGCAAGGCCGGTGGCGGGGTCCTTCCACAACACGAGGTCGTCGCCGCTCAGCGGCATCTGAGCGAGCGCGCTCGAGGCTCCGTATTGAGTCGGCGTGAGCAGCGAAATCCGCACGGAGCGGCCGCGCACGTTGTCGAGCAGGTCGGTGAGGCCTTCCGCGAGCTCCTCGCGAGACCAGGCCAGGCTGCCCGAGTGATCGGCGACGATCACCAGGTCGAAAGGCGGCGGTTCGAGGAGGGTGACCCCGGTCAAGGTCACTTCGCGCAGACACTCGGGCGGAGGCCCGCCGGGCTCGATCGGGATCATCGGCGTGGTCGAGCTCTTCACGCCCCCCGCGTTCGAGCCGCCGCTCGCGGAACCGGCGGCTCCGCCCGTGCCCGCGCCGTTCGGCGCAGCGCCGCTACCGCTCGCGCCGCCGCCGTTGGCCTCTCCGCAGCCGAACGTCGCAAGAAATAAGACGAAGCACGCACACCTCGACCCGTACCCGAACATCCCGCGAAGATACCGCGGCCCGCGAACGCGGCAAAGGCTTAGCCAGCGTCGCGCACGGTTTCGAGCAGGCGGAACACGCGCTCGAAAGCCTTTTCTCGCCCGAGCTGCAACAGGTGGCCGCCGCGAAAGGCGACCAAGGGTGCGGAGAGGTGGGTGGCGAGCCTGCGGGCGTGGCTGATCGGCGTGATGCGATCGGCTCGAGCGCCGACCACGACGATGCGCTCCGGCCGGACGAGCGACGGAGCGCCGAGCGGGCTCACGCCTCGATACACGGCTTCGAGCGCGCGGTGCAGGGAGTCGCTCTCGGTCGCTCGCTCGCCGAGCAAGCCCTGCTCGCGGCTGAAGTCGGCCAGGCAGGCGAGCGGTACGACCGGCACCAGGAAGTCGAGGTTGGGTTCGACGCTGGCGGTGAGCGCTGCGGTGTAGCCACCTAGGCTCATGCCGAACAAGCCGACCCGCGGATGACCGGTGCTCCGGAGGTAGCGCACGAAACCGCGCAGATCTCCGACGGCCTGGCGGAAGCCTTCGTTCGTGTAACGCGGGTCGCGCCCCGGGAAAAGCGGCGCGCCGCGCCGCGCGCCCGCTCGCTTGGCGTGAAACGGCAGGACGAACAGCGCGACGTCGAAGCCGGCGTCGTCGAGCTCGTCAATCGGCCAGATGCGCTGCTCGACGCCGTAGTGACCGGACAGGTAGCCGTGCACCAACACCGCGATCGGCCGCGGCCCGCCGCGGGTGAAGAGCCGTGCCGAAGCGACCTGGTTGTCGACGTGGGCGAGGTAACGTTCGCCGAAGTCCGCGAGGTACGGCGTGTAGCGGCTCGTCCAGAGCAGATCCGAGACGGTGCGACCGCGATCGTCGCGGCGCTGCCGCGCGCTCGGCTCGATCGGCGCACCCGGCTCGAAGAACTCGTGCGACGGTGCGCGCGGGTAGCTCTCGGCGAGCCGAGAAAGCAGCGCAAGCCGGCTCTCGTGCTGGTCGCTGTTCGGCTCGCGCTCGGCGCGGCGCGCGACCGCGTTCTTGAGCGCGACGTCGAAGGCGGACGCCGCGCTCTCGACGAAGCGATGGGTCATGCGCCGCAGCATCACGCAGCTCCGCTGTGCGTGGTCGCGTTCTGGCCGCGCAGCGCGCGATCGCACCAGAGCAGCAGCTCGAGCGAGCCAATTTCGACGAGCCAGCCCTGGCTGTGCGGGCCCTTGCGCAGCGAGGCCTGCGTGGGGATGTTCCGCTTTTCGAGCTGTTTGGCGAGCTCGACGTTGGCGGCGCGATACGGATCGCCCGACGAGCTGGCCACGTACGCAGCGCGCGGCGCGCCCGCTTCGGCGATGCGGCGTGCCAGCACGGGCGCGAGCCGCGTACCGTACGCACCTTGAACGGCCGCCAGCGCCCCGAATGCGGCGGTCTGGCGCACCAGGACCTCGATCGCGACGGCTCCCCCGAGCGAGACGCCCGCGATACACGTGCGCGCCGCGTCCTTCGCTGCGGCCGGCACGCGCGCTCGCACGCCGGGCAGCACCTCTTCTACGAGAGCCCGTGCGTAGAGCTCGAGGCGCGTTGCCGAGTCCTTGCTCGCGTACGGATTGGGCATGAACGGACACACCGCGACCAGACCCTGAAACGGTTGGTCCGAGAGCGAGCGGTTCAGCTCCGCGTACTCGGGCTCACTGACGAAGGCTTCGCGCTCGCGCTCGAGCGGCGGATGCTCAAGCCGCTCCCACGCCCGCCCGAGCCCGTAGGGTCCGAGCCAGGCGAACAGCCCCGCGCGCTGATCGTGCGTTTCCCCCAGGCCGTGCAGCAGCACGACCACGGGCAGGCTGTCTTTGGCCGCGCGCCGCCGCGGGCTGATCACGAGCAGCGAGTTGCCGAGGAGCTTGGTGTTTCCCACGGGCAGCTCGAGCACGTCGAACCCGGTCGTGGGCGAGCGGGCTACGGCGGCAGCCGGTACGCCGGACAAGAGCGCGCGTCGCGACAGCAGCAGTGAGCTCACGGTCCCTCGCTCCGCGGAGGCGGCCGCAGGCTGAGGCGCGAGAGTGTCTTCGAGCGGTGCAACAGATCGCCCACGAGCAGGACGTACGCGGGCAGCGCCAGCAGCAGCCCGAGCCCGACCCGCCCCCAATGGATCACGTGGTCGTTCGGCGCGCCGAAGAAGCGCACCTCGAGCAACACACCGGCGTTGTACGCGAAGTGGCTGACGACACAGGCCCAGAGCGAGCCCGTGTAGAGCCGCACCAGGCCGAAGGCGATGCCGAGCACGGCCGTGCCCGCGGCCTGCGTGGGTTCGAGATGGAACAGGCCGAACATCAAGCTCGGCAAGACCAGGGCGACCAGCGACGAGCTGTTGCGAAAGGCGGTGGTGACGAAGCCGCGGAACATCGTCTCTTCGACGAGGGCCGGGAGCAGCGCCGCGGCGAACAGGGCCATGCCGAGGCCGAGCGGCTCGGGATTTCGGGCCAGAGCGAACACCAGGTGCTCGGCGGTGATCGGCCGCGGCAGCGCGCGGTACACGAGCTCGCCCGCCACCTCGGCGAGCGGCGCGAACGCAAAGGGCAAGAGCACGGCGCCGAGCAGCGCGCGCAGCGACGGGCGCGACAGCGGCAGGATCGCTGCGTACGGCGAACGCGTGCGCCGGCGCCACAGCGCCAGAAGCCCCAGCACGGCGAGCTCGTTGGCCGCGATGTTGGCGGAGATCCAGTACGGGCTCGTGACGAGCGGTGAGGCGACCGGGTCGCTGATCAACGCCAAGGCGGCGTCGGGTGCCAAGCCCTCGGAAGTAGCCAGCATCGCGGCCACCAGACCGACCGCGAGCCCAACGGCGACGAGCAGCGCCATGCCGAGCAGCCAGACCATCACCGCCTGTCGGGGGGTCGGCAATCGTGCGGGGAGGCCAGGCACGGGCGGACCGTAGCACCGTTGCCGGAGGGCTTGGGCAAGTGGCGGGGCACGCCCCCGATCGCCGGAAATCATGAAATTTTGGCGATCTTTGCTAGCGTTGCGCAATGCGAAAACTTGGAGTTTCCACGCTTTTCTCGATGCTCGCCGCGCTCGGCCCGGCTTGTTCCGGGGCGGAAGAGGGGCCCGGCTCCAACGAGTCCACGATCCGGACCCGCGACGCGTTCTGTAGAGAGTGGGGCGTCCGAGCCTGCAACGACAACGTCGTCAAGTATTGTCAGGCGCGCAGCGTCGAGACCTGTCGCGCGGCGCAGGCCGACTATTGCCTCAGCATCGTGCCGACGAGCTACGCCTCGGACCATGCGCGCGAGTGCCTGGACGGCGTCGAGCGAGCGTACGAGGACGGCGATCTCGACGGTGACGAGCTGATCACGGTGCGCGCGCTCGGTAAGCCGTGCGATCGCTTGCTGCGCGGCTCCGGGGTCGCGAATGCCGACTGCATGGACAACGCGGACTGCGACGGCACCAAGGGCCTCGTGTGTGTGACCAAGGGCAGCGATCCGGTCGGGACCTGTCAGGTTCCAGAAGAAGTGCGCGGCGGCTTCGAGTGCACGGAGCCCCAGCAGCTGTGCGAAGAGGGCTTCTACTGCAACGGCGACAATTGCATCGCGCATCGAAAGATCGGCGCGAGCTGTACGCTCGACAGCGAGTGTGGACCCGAGGCTTACTGCGAAACCCCGCCGGGGGAGCCCGACAAGGTCTGCTTGTCTCGCGGCGACGTGGGCTCCGGCTGCACCAGCGGCCGCGAGTGCATCTCTCAGATCTGCCTCGAAATCCCCGACACCGAATCGAGGTGCGTCGATCAGGTGCGGCTGTCGGTATCGGAACCGTTCTGCAAAACTTTGGGGTAAAGACCAGCCATGGTTCGGCAGAAGCTCTGGCTGATCTCGATTTCGTTCCTGGCTTGGGGCTGCGAGGACCCGCCCAAGGAGAAGCCGAACGAAGCGGCGTCGGCGGTTGCGGCGGCGAAGCCCGAGCCCGCGCCGGAGCCGTCGAAGCCGTCGGCGCCGACGCTGTTCATCGACGAGCAGGGTCCGCGCGTCGGCATGGAATCGGCGAACCTGAACGAGCCCGGTGGTCGCCAGAAGCTCGCGGAGATCATCGCCAACGTCCGCGGCCATCTGTCGGCGGGCGACGTTCGCCTGAACGTGGACCGGAAGGCCAAGCCCGAATGGGTCGCGGCCTACCTGACCGAGCTCGGTAAGCAGCAGGTGTCGCAGGTCTCGGTGCGCACGCCGTCGCGCCCGGACTTCCCGCTCGAGGTGATCTTCGCACCGGAAGAGCGCGCGGTGCAGGCGCCGCCCTGCACCGTGGTCGCGATGATCACCGAAGATCGCGGCACCGCGGTCTGGAAGCTGTCGGGCGGCACCGCCGGCAAGCGCCCGAAGGGCATGGCCGGCCCCGATCTTTCGATGACTCAGGATTCGATCGCGCGGCTCGCCAAGGCCTGCAACGGAGGCGGGGCGCTGATCGTCTCGGGCGCGAAAGGCGTCGAGTGGGGCCTCGTCTACGACCTGGCCGCTTCGGCCAAGATGATCCCGGGCACGCGCTTCGACCTCGTCGTCGCGCCCTCGCGCACACCCACCCCGGGACACAAGGTCGAGCTCGGTCCCTGAAGGTCGTGGGCGGCTTCTGCCCGACGTCCCCAAAAAAGTCGTGGGCGGCTTCTGCCGCAAAGGCGCAAAGAGCGCCAAGAGTCGCAAAGATTTTGGGGGGAACTTTGCGGGTCAGATCGGCGCGGAGAAAAGTCGGTCCACGCCGGAGCCGTCGAGCTCGGGCCGTGGTCAGCGCTTTACGGCGACGGGCATGCCGGTCAAAGGATCGCAGGGGAAGGTGATGTCGAGGGTTTGTTCGGCCTTGAACTTCTCGCAGGCGGCGCCTTGGAGCGTGACCTGATAGCGATTGTCCTCGAGCTTCCAGCCGTTCGGATCGCCGTAGACCTGGGGTTCTTTACCGACCCCGACCAGCACGCTGCCGACGGCGGGGTTGCCCGTGACGCGCACGTCCATCTCGACCGTGCACGCGAGCGCGGTGAGTAGCTCCTCGATCGCGGTCGTGAGCTGGGCGGCGTTCTCTGCCGTGTAGAACTTGGCTGCGCCGGGCATGCCGGTGGTGTCGTAGGTGCCCTGGAGCTCGCGACCGTAGGCGTCGGCGCAGCTCTGCCAGACGAAGGTCTCGGGCGGCGGCTCCACGGGCAGGCCGAGCCCGGCGTTGGCGATGTCCTGCAAGTGATCGGGGCCACAGCGGCCCCAGCTCGGCTCGCAACCGTTGTTGCCGACGATCACTTCGCCGATGCCGACCACGAACGTCTTGATGCCGGCGGTGTACGCGTCCTGCACCGCCTTGATGCTCAGATCCTGACCGCACTGCGGATCGACGATCTGGCAGGTGTTGGGGTTGCCGTCCGTGACGAGCAAGATGCTCTTCGGCCCGGGCGGGTCGCCCTGGAACGCTGCGAGGTCGGTGGCGGCCCGGGCGAGGGCGTGGCCCGTGGGCGTCTCCCATTTGACGTTCGGGTCCCATTCGGCGCCGAGCATCGTGTACGTCTTGTCGATCGCGGCGAAGTTATCGAGGGCGATCGGCACGCTGGTCAGCTTGGCGCAGGCCTCGTCCGTCTCGTTCATCTGCGGAATGTTGTTGCCCTTGAAGCTCGTGAAGCCGAACCGCACCTTGGGCGCCAGGGTCTTGATGGCGCCGTCGTCCGCCATCAGCGTCGAATACAGGAGATCCCACGGTGATTCGTCGGTCGGCTCGAACATGCTCGACGAGTTGTCGACGAGGATCAGCACCGTCGGGATGCCCGGCACCACTTGCAGCGAGCTGCACACGCCCGCGGCTCCGCCTGCTCCGGGTTCATCCGGGGGTAGCAGCACGAAAGCGCCGCCGCGGCCCGCGCTCGAGAACGTGATCTTGCCGCCCGAGGACGACGCGATCGCGCCGCCCTGCGCCTGGCTGCCGCCGTTCGCCGCGGTCGTGCCGCCTTCACCGCTGACGGCACCGCCCACGGGCGCTGGAGCCGCCGCGCCCGTGCTCGTTGAACCGCCCTGACCGGGGGACGCCGTACCGCCCGCTCCCGTCGGGGCCCCGCCCATGCCGCTGCTCGGCTGGCGGGGCTCATCGCCTGACTTCTTGCTGCTACACGCCAGGGCCGCGAGACACACGAGAGGTGCCACCGAAAGCCGCCGAAGCCCAAAGCTCTGCATATCGGTCGGAGATTAGCTCCCAGGGTGCGGGAGCACCACCGGGAATCGCCGGCATGAAACGCGCGTGTCAGCGCCGCGCGCCGATGTGGGTAATCGACTTTACTTCACTACCACTTTTGTTTTGTGACGCAGCTCGACGTAGGGCGCGCTCGCCACGGCGGCATATCGACGATTGAGGATTCTCGGGCTAGACCGGTGCTCGTCTGTCTTGGTGGTTCTCGGACATGAACAAGATTCGGAGCTTGCTTGGTTCGGTCGCGTTGCTCGGCTTGTTCGCCAGCCTGCCGCTTGCTTGTGGCGGTGACGGCGGCGGCAAAGGCGCGGGGGTTCAGGGACCGGCCACCGGCGGCGCCATGACAGGACCAGGTCCTGGTCCTGGTCCTGGTCCTGGTCCTGGGCCGATGCCGACGGGCATTCCCACCGTCGTCGTCCCGCAAGGCGGCTCGGGCGGCGGCTCGGGCGGCGACACCGGCAAGGCGTGCGCGGCCGACACGACCATGGCCGAGCCCACGCCGCTCGACCTCTACATCATGCTCGACATCTCGGGCTCGATGCTCGACGCAGCCGGTGGCGGCATGTCGAAGTGGACCGCGGTGAAGAACGCGCTCTCCGCCTTCTTCCAAGATCCTGCTTCCGCGGGCATCAGCGTCGGTATCCAGTACTTTCCGCTGCGTAAAGCGGGCGTGCCCGCGACCTGCACCAGCGACGCGGAGTGCGGCGGTGGCGGTCCGTGTTTTCTAAAGTGGTGCCCGAGCTTCCGCCATGCGGTCTCCGGCGGCGTTGCGTTGTGCGCAACGAACGACGACTGCAAGGCCATCCCGGCGGCGGTCAACTACGGGCCGTGCACGGGTGGAGCCTGCAGCCGCAAGGCAGACCTCGCGTGCAGCGCCGAGAGCGATTGCTTCGAGACCGTCCAGCGCGACTTCGGCCCCTGCGACTTCGTGGGCCAGTGCACGTCGAACCCCGCGCTCACGTGCGACGTCGGCAGCGAGTGCCTGGATGACGCCGGCAACAGCCTCGGTGAGTGCGTGCAGGCGACGAGCAGCTTCTGCTTCCACGGCACCGAGTGCAGCTCGGCCGTGTACGCCACACCGGCGGTCGAGATCGTGTCGCTGCAGAGCGGCGCCGCTCAGGTGATGGCGTCGATCGAAGCGCAGATGCCGGACGGCGATACGCCGAGCGGGCCTGCCTTGGGCGGTGCGATCGCGCACGCCCAACACTGGGCGACGATGAACCCCGGGCACACCGTGGTCGCCGTGCTCGCCACCGACGGTTTGCCGACCGAGTGTCTGCCCGACACGCTGAATTTCTCGGGAACCGCTCCGACCATGGCGCTCGTCGAAGAGGTGGCGTCGATCGCCCAAGAGGGCCTGTTCGGCACGCCGAGCGTGGCAACCTCGGTGATCGGCGTGTTCGCCGCAGGCGACACCAGCGCGCTCGAGAACCTGAACCTGATCGCCCGGGCCGGCGGCACGCAGACGGCGCAGATCATCGATGCCGGGGGCAACGTGACCCAGCAGTTCCTCGAGGCGCTGAACAAGATCCGCAAGGCGCGTTTGGCTTGCGAGTACCAGATCCCCGTCAACGACAGCGGCAAGGAAGTCGACTTCATGGCCGTGAACGTCGAGTTCAACGACAACGGCGCGGCGCAGACGCTCTACTACGTGGGCAGCGCGGACCGCTGCGCGCCCGAAAAGGGCGGCTGGTACTACGACGACCCGACCGCGAAGGCGCCGACCAAGATCTTGATCTGTCCGAGCACGTGCAACGCGTTCCAGAGCCTGGCTGCCGGCTCCGTCGCGATCAGACTCGGCTGCCGCACGATGATTTTCTGAGCACTCTCGCGCAGCTTTTGCGCCAGGTGCCCCGGCGATCCGCCGTCGACAGAATCGCGCCACAGTTTTTTGTGCCGTGCGTCGTGAGCCGCTTGCGGTTCAGTGATTTCTGCCCCAGCTACTGGACGTGGCCCCGCGGCCCTCTTCGTTCCAGCGCTTAGCGCGCTCGGTGGCACACGTGCGCGCGCTGTGGGGCGCGGGTTTCCTGCTGCCGCTGATTCCGGCGTTCTACGCGGCGGGCGTGGCGGCGATCGGCGATTTGCGGCCCGAGCACGTCGTGTTCGCGCTGTTCGCGGCCGTGTTCGGCTTCATCGGCCCGCGCAGCAAACTGTTTCTAATCGACACATCGCCGATCATCGCCGTCGCGATGGGCTACGATCTGGTTCGTTATGTCCGGCCCTTCGCCGTGCTGCCCGAGCGCGTGCTCGGCTGCGAGCTCCGGCAGGCCGATGCGGCGGTGCTCCCGACGTTCGGCGGCCGCACACTGCAAGAGTCGATGGCGGCCCTGCACACGCCCGCGCTCGATCTGATCGCGGCCGTCCCGTACACGATCTTCATCTACCTCGTGTTCGTTTACGCGACGGTGTTGTTCTTCAAAGACCGCCCGCGCATGCGCCACTACTTGTTGGCGTTCGCGGTCGGCAACTACATCTCGTTCGCCTGCTGGTTGCTCTTGCCAGCAGCGCCGCCCTGGTACGTGCACGCGCACGGCTGTGTCATCGACACGGCGGTCGCCGCGAACCCGGCCGGGCTCGCGCGCGTCGACCAACTGTTCGGCATCAGCTACTACGCGAGCTTCTACGGGCGAGCCTCGGCGGTGTTCGGCGCGATGCCTTCGATGCACTGCGCGTACCCGCTGATCGGGCTGCTCACCGCCTGGCGCGTGGCCGGCGTCCGCGCTCGCTTCGTCCACCTCGGCTACGTCGCGGTCATGTCGCTCGCCGCGATGTACCTCGACCATCACTGGGCGGTGGACGTCGTGGCCGGCTGGGTCACCGCGCTCGCGTCGGTCGTGATCGCGGGGGCCTGGCTCAAGTACCGCGAGCGGGCGAGCCAGCGAGCCCGAGAGGCGGTGAGCGGTCGTCTGAGCACGCCCAGGCCGGCGCGTCCGAGCTCCCCGTTCGACCGGCCCGCTCCGGCGCCGTTCGGTAAATAGGCCGGGTCTCGGGCCAGCACGTTCTCACCGTTCGGAGAGGGATCGAACGCGGCGTGCGCCGACATAGCTGCAACGCCTTGGGCGACGATCGCTCGGGCGAGGAGCAGCCACTCTGGTTTTCGATCTTTCCCAACCCCGCATGACGCAGCGCGCACGGCATTCCCATCGGGAGCGCGTGCTTGACAAGCCTGGGTCGGTCGCCTACGAGTCTCCGGCCGGCTTTTCAGAATAGGGCTATCCGTGCGCCGCGACTCGTTCGACACGTCCGCGTTTACGCATCGGGAGCGACCAAAGCGCGAGCCGAAACCAGTGCTCCGGCTACTTCGCCGCCGCGCTCTCCTCGCGCCGCTCCTCGCAGCGGGGCTTTGTCTGCTCGGTGGCCTCGGCGGTTGCAAGCCGAAGAAGGCCGACAGCGACAGCTCGCTCCCGCGAAACCAAACTCTCTACATCGGCGGTCGGCAGTGGGGTCCCCCCTCGTCGATCAACCCGCTCGCGCCGCAGCCGGATTGGCCAGCGATCTCGGGCGTCAAGCTGATGTACGAGACGCTGTTCTTCTACGATCTGCTGACTGGGAAGATGGTGCCCCTGCTCGCAGAGTCGTACACGGAGACGCCCGACTCCTTCGAGGTCCTGCTGCACGAGAAGGCGCGCTGGAGCGACGGCAAGCCCGTCACCGGCGAGGACATCAAGTACACCTTCGACCTCGGCAAGAAGCACAAGGACATCCCGATCGCGCCGATCTGGACCTACCTGTCGGCGGTCCGCCTGCCCGAGGTCGAGGCCGGCAGCGTGCCCGCCGGCGGCCATCCCCGCCGCATCCTCTTCGAGTTCAACAAGGAAAAGAAGAACCCGCTCGTGGTTCTGGACGCCTTCGAAGAGTACCGGATGCTCCCCAAGCACGTGATCGAGCCGCTGCTCGCGAGCGTGAACGGGGACATGAACGAGTTCCTCAAGATCAAGTTCCACGATCCGAAGCAGGCGGTGGTCTCGGGGCCGTACCGCATCCACTCGATCGAGAACGAGAAGATCGCGCTAGTCCGCCGCGACGACTACTGGGGCAACGAGGTGCTGCACGGCGGCAAGCTGCCGGGCCCGAAGTACATCGTGCACCCGGTCTACAAGAGCAACGACCACTTCAGCATCGCGCTGCAGCAAGGCCGCCTCGACGTCTCCTCCACCTTCATCCCGCGCATCTGGCTGAAGCAGCCGAAGGGCGTCGGTACCTGGTTCTCGAAGCCGCCGTACTACCTCGGCTCGGCGATCCCGATGCTGTTCTTGAACGTGACGCACCCCCCGCTGAACGACGTGCGGATGCGGCGAGCGATGGGCTTCTCCATCAATTACACGGACATCCGCGAGCTCGCCGTGTCGGGCTACAGCGAGCCGCTGCGCCCCGGCCTGATCCTGCCGTTCGGGCTCGAGTCCAAGTACTTCTCGGAAGAAGACGCCAAAAAGTACGGCACCTGGTTCGACGTCGACCGCGCCAAGCAGCTCCTGAAAGAGGCCGGGTACCGCCCGGTGTGGAACGACAAGGGCGAGCTGGTCGAGACGCGCGACGCGCAGGGTAACAAGGTGCCCACCGTCTACATCAAGTCGCCGACGGGCTGGACGGACTGGGAGTCGATCGTGCGGATCGTGGTGCGCAGCATGCGCGCCGCCGGCATCGACGCGCGCGAGCGCTTCGTGGACGCGAGCTTGTTCTGGGGCGCGCTCTATACCGGCACCTTCGACATGATCATGTGGACGCCGCACTCGCAGCCCACGCCGTCCAAGCCCTGGTCGCGTATGGACTACGTGATGGCCACCGCCGACTTCGCGCCCGAGGGCGAGAAGATGTTCAAGAACTTCGGGCGCTTCAACAACCCGAAGGCCCCCGGCTACGTGCCACGCATCGACGAGCTGATCCAGACCATCCCGGTCATGAAGGGCGAGGAGCTGGCGAAGGGCCTGCGCGAGCTGAACGCGCTGTTCATGCAGTACCAGCCCACGCTGCCGCTCGTGTACCGCGCCGATCAGCTCTACGAGTTCTCGACCAAGGTCTGGGAGGGCTTCCCGACCTCGGAGAACCCGTATGCCCCGCCGCAGGTCCCGGGCGACCGCATGGGCACCGAGCTGCTCTGGCACATCCGCGCCAAGGGGACGAACTGATGCTCGCCAACTACCCGACGCTCCGGCACATCCTGGGCCGCGCCGGCTGGTATTTCGTCACCTTCCTGGTCGCGGTCACGATCAACTTCTTCCTCCCGCGTCTCGGCGACGCGAACCCAATCGACACGATCATCGCGCGCGCGAGCGCCGGCAGCTCGGACGCGGTCGCGCAGAAGAAGATCGCCGAGTCCTACCTCAAGGAATTCCGGCTGATCCAGCTCGACGACCAGGGCGAGATCATCCGCGATGCCAAGGGCGACCCGATCAAGACGGGGCTCGCCGAGCAGTTCGTGAGCTACCTGGTGATGAGCTTGAAGGGCGACCTCGGCACGTCCATCCTCCAGTATCCGAAGAAGGTCAGCGAGATCATCAAGGACGCGCTGCCCTGGACGCTCACGCTCCAGCTGCCGACGATCATCTTCGGCTGGCTCGTCGGTAACCTGCTCGGAGCGCTCGCAGCCTACAAGCGCGGTGTGTTCGACCGTGTCCTTTACCCGCTGGCGTTGCTCGCGAGCGCGGTGCCCGCGTTCTGCGTCGGCATCCTGCTCGTCTACGTGTTCGGCATCCGGCTCGAGTGGTTCCCCGCGGTCGGCGGCTACGACGACAGCATGGTCCCGAACCTGTCGTGGGAGTTCATCTCGAGCGCGAGCTACTACTACGTGCTGCCGTTCCTCTCGATCTTCCTGATCGTGCTCGGCGGCCAGGCCATCGGCATGCGTTCGATGTGCATCTACGAGCTCGGGACCGATTACGTCAAGTACGCGAAGTTGCTGGGGATTCGCGAGAGCAAGATCCTGTTCTACATGTTCCGCAACGCGATGCTGCCGCAGCTCACGGGCCTCGCGCTCGCGCTCGGTGCGATGGTTGGCGGTGCGCTGATCACGGAGATGATCTTCAGCTATCCGGGCCTGGGCATGGCGGTGCTGACGGCGATCCAGGGCAACGACTACTCGGTGATCACGGGCTGCACGCTGCTCGTCACCGTCACGGTGCTGATCGCCAACTTCAGCGTCGATATCCTGGTCGGCCTGCTCGATCCGCGGATCCGCGCCGCTCAGGGCGGAGGCAGCAAGTAATGTTCCGCGGTCTGCTCAAGAACCCGGCGTTCATCCTGGGCGCCTCGTTGTTCCTGATCACGCTCCTGATCGCGCTGTTCGCGCCGCTGTTCATGAACGTGGACACGCAGACGCGCGTCGGCCTCGCGTACACGCCGCCCTCGTCCGAGCACTGGCTCGGCACCGACCACATGGGCATCGACATGGTCTCGATGCTGATCGCGGGGCTGCGCTCCTCCCTCCACGTCGGGTTTCTGGCTGGCACCGTGGCGACGATCGTCGGCACCTTGATCGGCGTCTACGGCGGCTACAAGGGCGGCCTGATCGACGACGTCCTGACCGTCGCGACCAACCTGTTTTTGGTCATTCCCAGCCTGATCGTGCTGATTCTCTTGAGCTCGAGCATGGATCAAGGCCGCAGCCTGTCCTTGATCGCGCTGATCATCGGTTGCACGACCTGGACCTGGAGCGCCCGCGCCGTCCGCGCCCAGTCGGCCAGCTTGCGCGCTCGCGACCACGTGAGCCTGGCTCGCATCAACGGCTACGGCACGTTCGGGATCGTGATGTTGCACATCCTCCCGTACCTCCTGTCGTACATCTTCATGGTCTTCATCCTGCAGACCGCGACCGGGATCTTGTCCGAAGCCAGCATCAGCATGCTCGGCCTCGGCCCGTACGACTCGGTCTCGCTCGGCAAAATCCTGAACGAGGCGATCCGCAACGAGGCGCTGACCGACGGCGCCTGGTGGGCGTTCGTGCCGGCGATGGTGCTGGTGACGGTGATCGCCTTCGCCCTGTACGTGATCAACACCGCCATGGAAGGCGTCTTCAACCCGAGGCTCAGGAAGTAGCCGATGGCCGACACCGTCCTCGAAGTAGAAGATCTGCGCGTTCATTACCTGACGCGCTTCGGTGTGCGCGTTCAGGCCGTGGACGGCGTGTCCTTCAGCCTGAAAGAGGGCGAGATCCTCGGCATCGCCGGCGAGTCCGGCTGCGGCAAGACCACGCTCGTCAGCGGCTGCATGGGCCTCTACATCCCGCCGCTCTACCACAGCTCGGGAGACGTCCGGATCGGAGGCAAGACGATCGTCGGCCTCACGCCGGAGGAGAACAGGAAGAGCGTCCTCGGCCGCAAGATCGCGATGATCCCCCAGGGCGCGCTCAACTCGCTCAATCCGACGCGCAAGATCAAGGATCTGGCGGCGGACATGATCCTGAGCCACGACGAGAGCGCGGACAAGCGCGAGATCAACGACCGGCTGCGCCAGCGCTTCGAGCGCATCGGGCTCCGGCCGGACGACGTGTTGAACGCTTACCCGGTGCAGCTCCCGGCCGGTACCAAGCAGCGCGTGGTGATCGGCATCTCGACGCTGCTGAACCCGCAGGTGGTGGTGGCGGACGAGCCCACCTCGGCGCTCGACGTCTCGACGCAGAAGGCCGTGATCAAGCTGCTGTTCGATCTGATGGACCAGTCCATCATCCACAGCATGCTGTTCATCACCCACGAGCTGCCGTTGCTGCGCCACGTCTCGAATCGGATCGCCGTGATGTACGCCGGCGAGTTCGTCGAGGTCGGCACCTCCGAGCAGGTGATCTTCGACGGGCGGATGCCGTACACCAAGGCGCTGATGGGCTCGATGCTCAGCGCCGAGCCGGGCCAGAAGAGCAAGAAGCCCGTGGCGATCGAGGGTGCGCCGCCGAACCTGGCTCACCCGATCAAGGGCTGCCGCTTCGCCGAGCGCTGCCCGCAAGTTCAGCCGGATTGCCGCGAGAATCGCCAGGTCATCCGCATCGTCGGAGGCCGCCAGGTGAGGTGCCAATATGCCGAATGAAGCGAGCGGAGCACCCAAGTTCGAGGCGCGCGGCGTGAGCCGCCTGTTCGGCCACGGGAAGAAGACGACGCTGGCCGTCGACAACGTTAGCTTCAAGATCCACGACAAGGAGATCGTCTCGCTCGTGGGTCAGTCGGGCTGCGGCAAGACGGTGCTGGCCAAGATGCTGCTGCGGCTGGAGAAGCCGACCAGCGGCGAGCTCTACTTCAACGGCAAGCCGATCGGCGCCGAGCCCGACGCGCGCGTGCACTGGCGCCAGGTCCAGGCGGTGTTTCAGGACCCGTTCTCGGCCTTCAACCAGTTCTTCACGATCCGCTCGCAGCTCAAGAGCTCGTTCCGGCTGTTCCAGCAGCAGCCGCCCGAGAAAGAGATGGAAGAGCGCGTCGATCAGGCGCTCTTGAACGTGAACATCAAGCCGCGCGAGATCGACGGCAAGTACCCGTTCGAGCTGTCCGGTGGCCAGATGCAACGCATGCTGCTGGCGCGCATCTTCATCCTGCGCCCGGAGGTGCTGATCGCCGACGAGCCGACCAGCATGGTCGACGCCTGCAGCCGCGCGAGCATCCTCGATTATCTGATGAAGCTCAAAGAAGAGCTCAAGATGACGATCGTGTTCGTGACGCACGACATCGGGCTCGCGTACTACGTGTCCGACTCGATCTACATCATGCACAAGGGCCAGATCGTCGAGCAGGGCCCGCCGGATCGGGTGACTCAGCAGCCGCAGAGCGCGACCACGCGCCAGCTGCTCGACGACATCCCGGACATCCACCGGGACTGGGTGAGCCGGAGCGCGCCGAAGGCGACTGCGGCCGGCTGACCCCCCCTGGGCAGCGGGAGTAGCAGGATTTTCTGCTCTACCCGGGGGATAGGCGCTTTCACTTTGAGGCCGGGCGGCGGCTCTGTACCATGGAAGGCTTCGACGAGAGGTCACCATGGGTCGTCTGCTGCGAGCACTGAACGCTCTGTACTTTCGGGAATCAGGCGGGCTGAACCGGCCCCCGTTCCACGACATCGATGCGACCTACCCGGCGCTGCGCGTGCTCGACCGCGGGATCGAAGCGATCCAGCAAGAGCTCGAGCCCTTGCTCCGCGAGCGAGACGCCATCCCCCGCTATCACGAGCTGTCGAGCGTCGAGACCTACATCTCCGGAACGATAGACCCAGAGAAGGCCTGGCGCGTCTTCATGCTGCGTTGGCTCGGCGGCCCGGGCCTCGAGCAGAACCAGGCGAAGTGCCCGCGCACGTCCGCGCTGCTCGACCAGGTGCCGGGTGTGATGCAGGCCTTCTTCTCGATCCTGGACGCCGGAAAGTCGATCCCGGCGCACGACGGGCCGTACCTCGGCTACCTGCGTTATCACCTCGGGTTGCGCGTGCCGTCGGAACGGCCCCCGACGATCCGCATCAAGGACCAGTTCCACACCTGGCAGGTCGGCAAGAGCATCTTGTTCGACGATAGTTGGAACCACGAAGTGATCAACGAAAGCAACGATCTGCGCGTGGTGCTGATCGTCGACGTGCTGAGACCGATGAGCGCCCCCGCGCACGCGATCAACTGGCTCACGACCAAGGTCCTTGCACGCTATTCGGCCGGCACGCGCGAGGCACGCAAGAACCTCGCGAACTATCAGCCTCATTAGGCCGCGCGGCGTTTCGGTTCGGGCGGCGCCGCCGATCAGCGCGGGCTCAGGCCTTTTTGAAGCTCACGGACGAGCTTCCGCGCGAAGGCCGCGTCGAGCGCTGCGTGGCCCATCAATAGCCGGAAAAACAGCGGGCCGTAGAGCAAGTCGAGGGCCACCTCGAGGTCGGCGTCGGGGCGGACCTCACCCTCGTCGCGCGCGCGTTCGAGCAGCGCCCGGCCTTCGGCGCGCCTCGCGAGCACGACGTGATTGCGGAACGCCTTCGAGAGCTCGGAGTCCTGATCGGCCGCGGCCAGCATGGTCGTGATGTGGCGCCCGGTGCCCGTCGAAAAGCGCTCCACGATCCGCACGAGCTCGTCGCCGAGCGCTTTCAGCGCAGAGCTCTTGCGCGGCTGCGCGCCGAAAGCGTCGGTTTCCTCCATCAGCGCCGCCATCGCTACCGCGTGGCGATCGGGCCACGAGCGATAGATCGTCGGTTTACCTACCTTGGCCCGCTCGGCAACCGCTTCCATCGTCACGGCGCCGGGCCCGCCCTCCTCGAGCAGCTCGCGCGCGGCGCGCAAGATCGCGCGGCGCGTCCGTTCGCTGCGGGGCCTTCCGCGTGGTTTGACTACCGCGCCGTGCTTGACAGGTCTGGGCATTTACGTAACGTTACGTAACGTAAAGGAGGCCCCGATGGCAACTGCCCAGCAAAACCCCGAGAAGTTTTCGCGTCTCTCTGCGTACCTGGTCGTCAAGGGCGCGGCGCGCGCCATCGACTTCTACAGCCGGGTGTTCGGAGCGACCGAGCTCTACCGCTTGACGGAGCCGAGCGGAAAGGTCGGCCACGCCGAGCTCGAACTCGGCGGCGCGAGGTTCATGCTCGCCGACGAATACCCCGACTTCGGCGCGCTGAGCCCGATCACGATCGGGGGATCCCCGATTTCCATGCACCTGTACGTGGACGACGTCGATGCGCTCGTGAAGCGGGCGGAAGAGGCCGGGGCCACCTTGCTACGTCCGCTCAAGGACGAGTTCTTCGGCGATCGCACGGCGATGATTACCGATCCGTTCGGACACAAGTGGCACCTCGCGACGCGTGTCGAAGACGTGTCGCCCGAAGAGATGCAATGGCGCTGGCGCGCAGCGCTCGCTGGCTGAGGCCCGCCTAGGGCGAGGGCACGACCCGGAGCAGCTCGCCGTCGGCCTCGTCCGTGAGCAGGTACAAGAAGCCGTCCGGGCCGACGCGCACGTCTCGGAAGCGCTTTTGGCCGGCGAACAGCCGCTCTTCGCCGACCACGCGCTCGCCCTTCAGGGTGAGGCGCGTGACGTGGCGACCCTTGAGCGAGCCGACGAACAAGCTGCCGTCCCAGCCAGGGAAGGCCTTGCCGGTGTAGAAGGCCATGCCGCTCGGCGCGATCACCGGATCCCAATAGTAGACGGGCTGCTCGAGACCTTCGGCCGCGGTCTTGCCCTCGCCGATCGCCGAGCCCGAGTACTCGATGCCGTAGCTGATGGCGGGCCAGCCGTAGTTCTTGCCGGGGTCGATCCGGTTGAGCTCGTCGCCGCCGCGCGCGCCGTGTTCGACCGTCCAGAGCTGATGCGTCTCCGGATGCAGCGCCGCCGCTTGAATGTTGCGGTGACCGTACGAATAGATCTCCGGTAACGCGTCCGGCTTGCCGACGAAGGGGTTGTCGCCCGGAACCGAGCCGTCGGGGCGAATGCGCACGACCTTGCCGAGCGTTCCGTCGAGCCGTTGTGCCTGGGCGCGGCCCTCGAGGATGGAGCGTTCGCCCGTGGTCACGAAAAGCGCGTCTTCGCCGGAGAAAACCAGGCGGCTGCCGAAGTGCAAACTGGAGTTCAAAGTCGGGCGCATGCGCCAGAGCACCTGCACCTCGGTCAGCTGCAGCGCCGCGGACTCGGCGAGCTTGCCACGCGCGACGGCGGTGCCGTTGCCGCCCTCGCGCGGCTCCGAGTACGAGACGTAGACCCAGTGGTTCTCGGCGAAACGGGGATCGAGCGCGACGTCGAGCAAGCCGCCCTGGCCCTTGGCATCGACCGGCGGCAGCCCGGCGACGGGTTCCGATTTGACCCCGGCCTGCGTGACGATTCTGAGATGCCCCGCGCGTTCGGTCACGAGGTAACGCCCGTCCGGCAGGAACGAAAGCCCCCACGGGTGATCGAGCTCGCCGGTGACGCGCTGCACTTCGTACGAAACGCCGGCCGTCGTGAACGGTGCGCGTGTCTGGCCGTCGAAGGCGGGCTTCTGATGGCTCGCTTCGGGCTGCTGCGTCTCGACCGCTTTGCCAGGAATGCGGTTGCCGGCGTTGGGGCTGCGGCTGCAGGAGAGCAAGCCGAGCCCGCACGCGAGCGCTACGACGACCGGCACTATCGAGTGCATGACGCCATCAAAGATTACTCGGGTTCGAACCGGGGGTTCCTGACGTAGAGGTCGGGCGGCCCACGACTGGGCATCCCCGGTATCTTTAGCTTCCACC
Organism: Polyangiaceae bacterium; assembly: GCA_025937835.1. GTDB lineage: Bacteria > Myxococcota_A > Polyangia > Polyangiales > Polyangiaceae > PMG-095. The sequence continues at coordinate 22,155 of JAICQO010000006.1, read as the reverse complement.
ACGCCCGGCGATTTGGGGTTTTGGCTTGGTTTTCGCTGCGCTCCGGTGCTCACGTACCCTCTCTCGGCAATTGGGACGGGGGACTGTCGGGGGACTGGGAGGCACGTGAGCGGCTATTTGGTCCCGAACAAGCGATCTCCGGCGTCGCCCAGGCCGGGCAGGATGTATCCGTGCTCGTCGAGGCGCTCGTCGATGGCGGCAGTGTAGACAGGCACGTCGGGGTGCGACTCGTGAAAGTTGGCGAGGCCCTCGGGCGCCGCGAGGATGCACACGAACTTGAGCGAACGCGGGGAAGCCGTCTTTACACGCTCGACCGCGGCGATCGCGCTGTTGCCCGTGGCGAGCATGGGGTCGACCAAGATCACGTCACGATCGGCCATCTCGCCCGGCAGCTTGAAGTAGTATTCGACGGCGCCGAGCGTCTCGGGATCGCGGTAGAGGCCGATGTGACCGATGCGCGCCGACGGCAGGATGCGCAACATGCCCTCGACCATGCCGCTACCGGCGCGCAGGATGTTGATTAGAACGATCTTCTTACCCTCGAGCAGCGGGGCGCGCATCTTCGCGAGCGGCGTCTCGATCTCTTCGTAAATCAGCGGCAGATCGTGGGTGACCTCGTAGGCGAGCAACATGCTGATTTCCGAGATCAGCGTGCGAAACGAGTTGGTGCTGCGCTCTTTCTGCCGCAAAAGGCTGAGTTTGTGCTTCACCAGGGGGTGTTCGATCACCTTCACGTTGGCTTTCATGTCTCTTCTCGGTTCAAAAGACCGTTCCGTCGCTGATAACCCTCAGGGGTGGTGTGCCCCCGGGGCGTCGCTCGCTGGCGAGGGCACGGCCCGCGCGCCAGGTGCCGCCTTCCAGCACGCGCGCCAGCGGTAGCTGTTCGGCGCTCAGCCCGAGCCTGGCGCGCAGGCGTTCGGCGGTGCGGTCGAGCAGGGCGACGGTGAGCGCGCGCCACTCGACGACCACGCTGCTCTCCACGCTGTGCGCCTCGCCGAGCACGGCCGCATGTTTCGGCAGCAGAACTCCGCCGTCGAGGAACAGCCCGCCGTTTCGGTATTCAGCGAGGCCCGTGAGCTCCGAGAGGCCAGTCACCGTCAGGCCCGCGGCCTCGAGCGGCTCGCACAAGGAGTAGCTGAGCCACTGCGAGAGCTTGTGGAAGGGCACCTTGCCGACGGCGGGGTGCGTCCAGACGTCGCCCAGGTTTCGACCGTGGAGCCACTCGCGGCCCGCCCAGATCGGACCCAGGCCGAGCAAGACCGCCGAGAGGATCTCGGTCGCGGGCAGCTCGCCGTTCACGGCTTGGCCGAGCAGGAACAGGCCCAGTTTTCCCAAGCGCGGCGGCGAGCCGAAGTAGCTCGGAGTCGCCGAGACCACCCGACCGAGCTCGTTCAACAGCCGAGCGCGCCCCTCGACGCCGACCAGCGGATTGTCCGCTGTCACCTGGAACGCGGCGGCGAGCTCGGCCGGAGTGATGGTCGCGAGTGCTTCGGAGGCGAGCCCGCCCGAGACGAACCAGTCGAAGCTCGCGACGGCGAGGCCTTCCGAGCGCGTGTAGCGCGCACCGCTCGCCTCGCGATACGACCAGCGCTCGCCTGCCCCCGCATCCAGCAGCACGCTGGTGATCACGAGCTCGAAGCGCGCCATCAGCTGCTCTTCGCGGGACAAGGTCGACAGCGTTTGGCCGAAACGGGCCAGGCGATCGACCCCGCCCGCGCCGAAATGGCGAAACCGCCCGTGGTACGGGATGTGTTCGAGCTCCGGGTAGAGCTCGCGCGTCACCTCGAGCACGCGCTCGACCACGCCCTCGAGTTTGGCTTCGTCTACTGCGAAATGCTCGAGCTTGCCTGCGAGCGCAAAGCCGTAGAGCGCCTCGCAGCGATCGCGGACAGCCCGCGGGCTCTGCAAATAGGCGAGCTCGTCGGCGGGGCCGTGCGCGGGCTCAGGCATCGAGCGCTCGGCCCTTGGCCTTGGCGAGCTCGTTGCCGTCGGGCACCTCGCCTTCGGTGTAGTAGCCGGCCGCCATCTTGGCGTCCATCTCCACGCGCGCGTCGTCCGGGATCAGCTCGTCGGGGATCGGCACGCGCTCGATGATCTCGATCCCGGCGCGCGTCACGGCGTCGTGCTTCATGTTGCTCATCGACACGAAGCGGTCGATCTTCGTGATGCCGAGCCAGTGCAGGTAGTCGGGCATCAGCTCCTGAAAGCGCATGTCCTGCACGCCCGCCACGCACTCGGTGCGCGCGAAGTAGTGCTCGGCGCGGTCGCCGCCGACCTGGCGCTTCCTGGCGTTGTAGACCAAAAACTTGGTGACCTCGCCGAGCGCGCGGCCCTCTTTTCGGCTGTAGACGATCACGCCGGAGCCGCCGGCCTGGGCGGTGCGCACGCACTCTTCGATGCCGTGGGTGAGGTACGGCCGGCAAGTGCAGATGTCGGAGCCGAACACGTCCGAGCCGTTGCACTCGTCGTGGACGCGCACGGCGAGCGGTCGCGTCGGATCCGGGATGCTGTCCGTGTCGCCGAACATGTAAATCGTCGCCCCGCCGATCGGCGGCAAGAACACCTCCAGATCGTTGCGCGTGACGAGCTCGGGGAACATGCCGGCGGTGTGCTCGAATAGCGTGCGCCGGAGCTCTGCCTCGGAGCAGCCGAAGCGGTCGGCGACGCCCGGCAGGTACCAGACCGGCTCGACCGCGGCCTTGGTGACGTAGACGGCGCCACCTTCGCGCAGGATCTTGCCGTCTACCTCGAGGCGACCGGCGCTGATGGCGTCGTCGAGCTCGGCCATGCGGATCTGCGCGCGGGTGACGGCGATCGTGGGGCGGATGTCGTAGCCCTGCTCGAAATAAGAGCCGAACGCTTCGCTCACGATCGCGCCGAACGGATCGAGCGCCACGATCTTCTTCGGGTCGAACCAGCCTGGGAACGGGCCGATGCGGTTGGTGGGCGAGGTGTTGGTGAGATCCGGGCGGCGCAGCGGATCGAGCGCACCGGCCGCGACGGCCACGGCCCGGTACACCGAGTACGAGCCGGCGTGCGTGCCGATCACGTTGCGGTGGGTCTTGTTGGTCACGCTGCCGATCAGCGGGCCCCGCTTCATCGGATCTTCCGCGCCCCAGACGATCGGCACCGGCTGCGGGCCGTGCGCGCGCGCGTGGGTGGTGAGCACGATGGCCTTGGGCTGCTTCTTCTTGGGACGAATCGTACTCACGGGTTCTCCTGAAGTCCGGGGCTCGGTTCTCTTCTCAAGACATCCAGTTCGCGTCCGGAGAGAGCGCCCACTTGGTGGTGATCTTCTTCAAGTTGCTCCAGAGCTCGACGCCGCTCGGGCCGGTCATGTCGCCCTGTCCGAACTTCGAAGCCTTGGTGCCGCCGAAGGAGAACGGATCGCGCGGCACCGGCACGCCGACGTTGACCCCTACCATGCCGCTCGTCGCGCGCTCGGCCACGTAGCGGGCCACTGCGCCGCTGGTCGTGAACACGCTGAGCGCGTTGCCGTACTCGCTGCTCTGCTCGAGCGCGAGCGCCTGATCGATGGTGCTCACGTGGATCACCGACAGCACGGGGCCGAATAGCTCGACCCTGGCGCAGCTCATGTCCGGCAGCACGCCGTCGAGCACCGTCGGCCCGAGCCAGTTGCCGCCGCCGCAGCCGGCCGGAGCCTTGACCGTGCGACCGTCGAGCACGACGCGTGCGCCCTCGCGCTCGGCGGTGTCGATCGCGGCCCGCAGCCGCTCGCGCGCGGAAGGGTCGATCAGCGCGCCCATCGTCTTACCGAGCTCGAGCTTCTGGGCGGCCTCGACGATCTTGTCCACGAAGCGCTCGGCCTCGCCCACCACCACGAGCACGCTCGCCGCCATGCAGCGCTGGCCCGCACAGCCCGTGAACGAGTCGACCACGCCCTTGACGGTGAGCGCCTCGTCTGCGTCCGGCGCCACCACCAGGTGATTCTTGGCGCCGCCGAGACACAGCGCGCGCTTGCCCAGCGCGGTGGCGCGTGAATGCACCGCTCGGGCCACCGCCGTCGAGCCCACGAAGCCGACGGCGCGCACCAGCGGATGATCGACGAGCGCTTCGACGGTGCCGCGCCCGCCGTGCACCAACGAGAACAGGCCCGGCGGCAGCCCGGCCTCGAGCAGCCACTCGCCGAGCCGGCAGGCGCTGAGCGGCACCTTCTCCGACGGCTTGAGGATGAAGGCGTTGCCCACGGCGAGCGCGATCGGGAACATCCACATCGGCACCATCGCCGGGAAGTTGAAGGGCGTGATGCCTGCGACCACGCCGAGCGGCTCGCGACGGTACTCGCAGGTCACGCCGCGCGATACGTCGAGGGCGCCGCCGCGGTCCACGTTCGGCAGACTGACCGCGAACTCGACCACCTCGAGGCCGCGGCGGATGCCGCCGAGCGCCTCGGCCGGAGTCTTCCCGGACTCGCGCGACACGAGCATCGAGAGCTCGTTCTCGTTGCGGGTGACTATCTCCGAGAAGCGTTGCAGCGGGCGCACGCGCTCCTTCAGCGGCGTCGCGGCCCAGGCCGGGAACGCCGCGGCCGCGGCCAGCGCGACGTCGTCCACGTCTTCTGCGTCCGAGTCGGGCACGCTACCGAGCGCGCGCCCCGTGTACGGGCTCTTCACCTCGAGCGTTCGCCCTGACCGGGCCGGGGTCCACGCTCCGCCGCGCAAGTTCATGCCCGACACCCCCGAACGCTCGAACGCGGCCTCTTGGCCTTTCATGGTTACTGCGGGGAAAGCTATCACCGGACCGCAAACTCCGTAAGGGGAGCCCGCTTCCGAGCCCTCGATTCGCCTCGAGGTTCACGCTCGGGCGCTGCGGCGCACCGGTAGTGAATGGGATGGCGATGTGTGGTAGCCGCTCGGGTCGAACCTGGCGACGGGGCGCGGAGGAGCTCGGTGCTCGGTGCTCGCTGCCGCGGCCACTGCCTCTCGTGTGAGGATGCGATCACCGGCAAGTCGACCGGCGGGGATCGCGCACAGAATTTGCGGCGCGACGTTAAATAGTGTCCGCGGCTCGTTCGAGCACGACCTTGCAGGGGTCGCGACTGGTCACGTAATCTGTCCGTTGTTTGATTTCAGGAAGCTCGAAGGAAGGCCGTATCGGGAAGAGGCCTTGGACGGAGTGACCCTCGAAATTCGCCAAGAGCAACCAGCGGAGCTCGTGAATCGTGGCTAGAGCGAGGAATGCGCGGACTCGAGGCCGCGATGAATTTCCAGAGTCCGTCAAACGCGCCCTGGCCGACCGGGTCGGTTCCTGGTGCTCCCGACCGGATTGCATGCAGCCCACCAAGGGCCCGCATACCGAAGAGAACAAAGCGCGCAGTATCGGTAAGGCGTGTCACATCCACGCAGCGGCGAAAGGCGGACCTCGCTTCGACGAGACCCAAACGCCAGAGCAACGTCGCGATGCTGCCAACGGGATCTGGTTGTGCTCCAACCACGCCGCGGAGGTGGACGTTGACGAGGTTCGCTTCCCCGCCGAGTTGTTGAAATCCTGGAAGGCCCAGGCGGAACGAGCCGCAGATCTCCGTATGGCGCAGCCGATCGTGACGAGGTCGGCTGCAGGACTCTTGGCCGCCGCGACCGAGCTGCTGGAACATCCGCAGTCGCTGCCCGGTGGCACGTGGCTGACTCGTCCCGAGATGGATCGCGTTCGCGAGTTCATCCAGCAGGCCGAGGCTGGCGTGCTCGCCCTACTTGGACCGCCTGGGTCTGGAAAGTCTGCGTTCCTGGCCCGACTTGGGTGCGACCTGCGTAACGAAGGATGGAACGTCGTTGCGATCAAGGCCGACCGGCTTCCGAGCTCGGTGGCAACGGCGAGCGACTTGCAGCACTACCTCGACCTCGAACTGCCAGTCTCGCGGGCAATGTATGCCCTCAGCCGGAACGCGAAGACCGTTCTACTCGTCGACCAGCTCGATGCGCTCGCCGACTTGGCCGACGCCAAGACCGAACGCTTGGCGGTGCTGCTCTCTTTGATCTCGAGCGTCAAGGCTTCGGGGATCCCGGTGGTGTGCTCCGTGCGGGAGTTCGATTTCAAGCACGACACCAGGTTCTTGGGGCTCGCCGCAGACGAGCTTCGCCTGGCGCCGCTCGCTGCATCCGACGTGGAGGAGGTTCTCGTGAGCCGAGGGATCGACACGGCCCGCGTCGGGCAGAAGCTGAAATCATTGCTTTCGATTCCGCATTGGCTCAAGCAGTTCGTCCAGCTCACGTGGCTCGTCACCGCACCCGTACCGGACACATCGCAGGCGCTTCTCGGTGTCGTTTGGGAGCAGACGGTGCTCCGGCAGCCCGCGGACGCCGCCGAGAACGATGCGATTGCAAGCCGGATCGCCGAGATGGTCGCGGATCGGGAAGAGCTGTGGATCCCTCGAGCCGAGCTCACGTCCGACGAGGCGGTCGTTCAACGGCTGTTGGCGTTGGGCATCTTGGTGTCCGATCCTGCGCGGCTTCGCATCAGTTTCGCGCACCAGACTTTGTACGAATTCGCGAGGGCGCGAGCCTTCGTGCAGAACAAACGGTTGTCGGACTACGTGTCGGAACATCAGACTCGTTGTTCGTACGGCCCACTATCTGGGCCGCCCTCCACCACCTGAGAGCGGTCGCACCGAGTCGCTACCGCGAAGACCTCAGCATTCTCTGGAACACCGTCCGCCGCTCTCATCTGCAAATGCTCCTCATGGAGTTCGTCGGCCAGGCGGATCCACCAGACGATTTCGAGATCGCTCTACTTCAACCGCGATTCTTCGATTCGCGGTGGGCCGTTGTCGCATTCAATGCGGCGTCTCGAAGCGCAGGCTGGCTACGCCACCTCCGGAGCGGCGTCCTGCAGCGTTGCATGGTCGGAGATCGCCCGAACGCAACCTACGCGGCGATCGCGGCGTCGCTGAAGCTGGATCCCGACGAGACGCTAACGCTGATGGCTCGCCACTGGGGTGGGAGCGCCGAACACGCCGAGCTCGTGGTGGGAGCCCTGAGGGGCCTCGAGGATTGGACAGAGCAGGCTCGTGATCTGCTCGACGCCGCCCTGCAACACGCCGCCCACCCCGAGCAAGTGCTGGACGCTTTTGCTTGGCAGCTGAAGGGCAAGGCGCCGGGCCACGCGATCGAGCTGATCGCGCGCTTCCTCGAGCGTAACTTCAAGGCCAGAGAGCCGACGCTCCCACGTTCGGTTCCGCTTTCGCCGGATGCACCGCAGGACGCGTGGCTGCGTTGGTACCTCGATCGTGAGCCCTTGAAGACGATTCGAGACATCTTCCAGTCCGCCTCCTCGGCCATTCATGTGCTCGTGGAGCTCGCGGAGGCCGAACCGGAGACTTTCCTTCGGGCTTTCCTGCCGTGGGTCGCGGCGGTCTTGAGCCACGCAGCGGAAGCAGATGAATGGCATCCGGCATACCTAGCGGACCACATCTGTGATTGTTCCCACCGGGTTGGTCCGTCGCGAGAACTACCGCAGGCGCTTCGAGCGGCAAGTGAAGCGCTCGCTCGCGTCGATCCCGCGAAGTTCCTGATCCTCTGCTCCGAATGGGCAACCAGCGAGCTGCAAACGATTCATGTCATTCTGTCGTACGGCTACGAACGGCTCGGGCCGGCCGATTCTCGCAGTGTCGCGGCCTACCTTCTGGCCGATCCTCGACGCCTGAAGCTCGGCGAAGCCGGTGATCCGGACGCACGCTCGATCGCTCTACTCCAGAGCATCCGCGACACCGTGAGCGCAGAGGATGCGGGTGCCCTCGAGACGGCGATTCACGCTTCCGAGCCGTCGTCACAGTCCCTTGCCCGGCCCGTAACCGCGCGGCGGGCTGCTCGGATGATCAATCGCGAACACCGGCTCCGGCTCCTTCAAGCGCTGCCAGCCGCGATGTTGAGCGACCGGACGCGATCTCAGATCGAACAAGAAGCGCGTGTATTCGGCGAGAATGGGCGCGTCAGGGGATTGACCGAAGTCAAGCGCATCGGTAGCCCCATGTCCGCTGAGCAGATGGCAGCCGCGGAAGACAACCACGTATTGCAGTTGTTCGAAGACCTTCCCGACAGCACTGGATTCCAGCACCCCAAACGCATCATGGACGGGGGAGCCATCGAGGCCGGGCGCGAGCTCGCGACGCTGGCGAAGAAGCTGCCCGGGCGCGCAGTGGCGCTGATCGATCAACTGGCGCCCGAGCGCAACGAGATCCCGGTCGCGCTCGCCATTTCCGCGCTGTCCGAAACCGACATGCCCACCTCGGATTTCTGCGAGCTGGTGAGGAGCTGCAACGCTCGCGGGTTCTCGTCCGGGGAGTTTAGGGACGATGCGGCCCGGGCCCTAGCTCGGCGTGCTGATAGCGGGGAAGGATTGCCGGAGTTCATCGTCAACATGCTTCGGGGCTGGCTGGCGGAAATACCTGTCGGCGCGCGCACCAAACCGGCGCTCACCTCGGATAGGAATGAGGGTTCGCCTCCCTTCTTGCTGGGAGGGGGCGGGATCTTCGCCCTGCCAGCCGGCAACTTCAACGTGCTCGACGCGCTTCTCGTGGCACTCTTGTCCGCGAAACCGCCGCGAACGGCGGAGTTGATGAGTGTGCTGCAAGAGCATGTGCAGCGAGACGAGGAACCGATTGCGTGGAGAGCTTTCGCTCATCGCCTCGAGCACCTTCGACACTGCGATAAGAGCAGCGCGAGTGAATTCATCGCGGAGTTGTTCCGTCGGTACCCCGAGGCTCTGGAGTGTCGCGCCGGAGTCACGTCGCTTGCGTGGGCCGGGTGGTGGGCCGATCCGTCGGTGGTGAAGACCTGGCTCGATCTGCTGGCTCGAAGCGCGTGGGAGCACGCCGCGGAAGCCGTCGGCGAGCTGACGGCGCTGTTCGCTATCCGACGTCAGCCGCTGCCGTGGGCGGAGCATGATCTGCGACAGATCATCGCCAGTCCTCACGATCCGAGTCAGCTGCTGGGCGCAGCAGAGTTGACCGCGGATCTGTGGCGGGATCCTGCCAGGCGTGCGCGCGCTTGCCCGTATCTCTGTGATCTGGTTCGTCTTCAGCAGCCCGCCATCGACGAGATCGTCCTCAAGCGTCTTGCCCACGACGATGTCGGCGTCGACGATCTAGCCCGCGAAGTCCTTCAAGCGTTTGCTACTAGAGCCGAGCCGGTGACTGTTGAATGTTCCAACGACCTAATCTCGTGGCTCTCCACGCTCGTGCACGCGGAGCCGGCATCCGTGCACCAGCTCCTCACGTCGCTCCTGTCCGCGCTGGCGAAGGACCCCGATTCGATGCGGATAGGATTTTCTGCGGGCGAGCTCGTGAACACGGCCCTGACCCTGCAACGCATGCCGGGCCTCCGCGAGCAAGGGTTGGACCTGTTCGAGCAGCTGCTGGCGCTCGACCTATACGGTGCTCGCGGCGCGCTCGATGAAATCGACTCAGCTCGCCGATGAACGGCGTCAGGTTGCATCCTCGAGCGGGAAGAGTTCGCCGTCGTCCGACATGCCGAGCGGGAACTCGCAGCGGCGGAGCCAGGCGCTGGACGTGACTTCGGGGACCGGTTGCTGCTTCAAGCGCCGCTCCATACGGACGATCGCGTCGGCCAGAAGCGGGGCGTCGATGTTGACGGAGACTTCGGCGAGCAGTTTCCAGTCGTCGTCGTCCGGTAGGTGGAGCAGGAAGATCAGCGTCTTGCCCTCGAACTCGTGCTGACCCAGCACCCTGAAGTGCGAGTCACGCCGAGCGATGTGGAGCATCCAGTTTGGCCGTTCGGCGTCGGGCGCCTCTGGTTCGGAATCGAGCAGCGCGTCCACGTCGGCCATGTGGTTCGACAGGATCACGAACCGGTGCGTCGTCACCATTCCGCCGAGTCGCGGCGTGGCGTCGGTGAACCCTCGTTCGCGTAACACCAACCCGGGCCGGTAGATCTCTGCCAGGTCCCGAGATAAATTGACGTCTCGCGCGAAGAGCTGAAGGCCTGGATAGGTGCGATTGATTGCGGCTTCGGGGTCTGGATCGGGGATCATGCGTGGCCTCCGCGTGAACTCGAGGCTCAGGGGATGACACAGCCAAGACTCGGCAGCGATCGCCGCGGCTCAGATGAAGGTGTCAGGCAGTCCGACGTTGCAACGTCCCACCCGTTGCTCTGTCCAAGCGAGTCGCGTTCGGCGCAATCGGCTCGAAGCGCGGCCCGCGATGTGGGGGCGGGGCCGCGGACGAGATGCTCAGCTTGCAGAGCAGGCGCTGCTGGGACGGGGCCGGAGAGGCATTGACGCGCACGGTCTCGACCTTGAGCGATGGGTCGAGCTCAACCAGCTCGCTGAGGTCGTCGGTCAAGTAGTCCGGCACGTAGCCCACCGCGCGGCCGTCGCGGCAGAGCAGCAGATGGGCCTTCGCGTTGATCGCGTTCGTGGGCTCGGGTTTCAGGTGCAGCTCGTCGCCGGGGCGCAGCTCGCCAACCGCCTCTTCGGCGCCCACCTGATGGCGAATGCCGCGGACGAAGAAGTGGGCTTCGAGGCGATCGGCAGACGGCACGAACTCGGCAAAGACTTCGAGAGGATCGGTCACCCGACGGCCGCCGCTACGCGCCAAAATCTTCACCGGTGTCGCGGTCGCAGATTCCAGACCAAGTTCCTGCAGGTACTGCGGATAGTCCGGGCGACCCGGCTGCAGCAACCGGTTCTGAAAGAAGGCCGGGAGGTCTTGCGTCTGGTAGACATGCTCGAGGTCCGGAAACGCCTGAAACGGAGCAAAGCCGAGTTGCTGCGCGTCTCGCGCGGCCGCGATGTAAGCGAACTCGTAGCCTCCCGCCGCGAGCGCCAGCAGACGCCCGACCGGAAAGATGCGGCGCGAGCCTTCGTCTTGCCAATTGACGAAGAGGGCAGGGGGTTCGTACGCCGAGGTCATCACGCGCCCAGGAGCTTGGCATTGCACTGGAGCAGCGTGCAAGCGAAGGCCTTGGCCACGGCACTCATCCGGGTTCCCGGCACGCGTTCGACCGTCTCTCGAACCGTTTCCGGCGTCACTGCGCGCAACCGCGCCAGCCATGCCGCTGCTGCCTCGGGGCGAAGCGCACCCGCCGTCTGGAACGCTTCCCACGTCAGAAGTGGGCGACCGCCGTCGGTGCTTGCGCAAAAGGCCGACTTCGCCCGCCGCGCGTAGCGGTCGGTCGGCGTACCCTGGGAGCTATCGCCCTCTCGCGTGCGCTTGTCGTCGGTCAGTTCGCGGCCGAGGGAGGAAGCGTGGTCAAAGCTGGGAGCAAGCGTGAGGGGTCGAGGGGCTCCCTCTCCGCGCCACAGCAGCCCCCAGTTCTCGTGATGGCGATCGGTGTTTCCGATCCAGGCGTCCAGCATCAGGTAGCCCAGGAAGACGCCGAAGGCGTCGATGACCTCGGCGGGAAATGGGATTGGAGCGGGGGGTAGGCCGACGCCTGGACGAGCGAGTACGTTGTGCACCGCAGCGATGGTGTATTCGCGGGCTCGACGACGCTTCTCCTTCGGGTATTCGGGATCCACGACTTCCAGTAGCTCGTTGCCGTGCACGAGCGCAGTCTGTCCATTGTCCGTAAAGTCAAAGATGGCAGCGCCCGACGAGCCGTCGACGCACGCCAGCTCCACGCGCGCATGTGGAAGGCCGAGTTCTTGGGCGAGCTCTGCGGCGAGCTTCTCCGACCAGTCTTCTCCCGTGCCCGGCCTGTTGTGCTTGAACAGCAAGCGTGGCTCGTTCCCGGTCGGGTCGTGCCACCAAAGCTTCTGCTTGCTCCCGAGGGGTTCGCGGTTTTCCGGGACTCTGACGCCCGGAAGCTTTAGGATCGCGTACTCACTCAACGTGAGTTCGAGAGTAACCCGCGGCGGTCGCCTCGGAATACGAAACGGTCGTCAAGCGGTGCGGGCCAAGCCACGTCAGCCCTGTTAGCGTGGACGCCCGTGCCACGACGCTTGCGCTTCCGTTTGACTGGAGCAAGCTCCACCCCATGACCGCGCTCGTCGAAGTCACCGACCGTCGAGGTCGCTTGGTGTATCCCGAATGGTTGCCGCGGGCCGAGGCCGTGCACCGGCAGCTCCGGCCGCAAATGCCGGCGGATTATCCGGCCAAGATGCAGCGGGTCTTCGAGGGTGGCGGGCGGATGCTGCTCGCGGTGGAGGGACCGCGAGTGCTCGGTGTCGCGGTCTGGCGTTCGACCGAGAACACCTTCGCCGGCCTCTACTTGTACGTGGACGACCTGGTCGTGGACGAGAGCGCGCGTTCGCGCGGGACTGGGCGGTTATTGCTCTCGGGCTGCGAGAAGCTCGCGCGCGAGCTCGGCTGCGCGGCGTTGTTGCTCGAGTCCGGCACGCAGCGCACACAGGCGCACAAGTTTTACTTCCGCGAAGGGATGACGATCGACTCGTTCTCGTTCAGGAAGAAGCTCGGCTAGTTGTGCTCGCGGGCGCCGATCGAGGGCGGGTTTCGGAAGCAGAAGCCTTCGAGGTCGGCGCGCACCTCGGGCAGCGCGCGGGCGTTTGCGGCGGCCGGACTCGCGGGCAAGATGCCGACCTCCGAAGGCGGGCGGAGCAGGTTTGGGTTCTGGCCGTAGATGCCGTCCGGCTCGATCACCGGTAGATAGGGCTCGGACTGGTCGGGCGCGTCGGAGGCGTACCAGAGGTTGTTCGCGAACTCGAAGCTCTCGGCCCGGGTGTCAGGGCCGATGTTGACGTGCGTCGACACGCTCGAGCGCTCGTAAATCACGATGTTGTTGAGGAAGCGGCCGTTGCTCGCCGGGACGAACTCCAAATCGCCTTCGGTCGTCGTCTCTTGGAGGATGCGCACCACCCAGCGTTCGGGGTTCAGGATGGTGTTGTTGGCGGCGAGGCAATCGACGCAGCCGACGAAGGCGATCGGAGCGACGCCGCCCGAGAAGAAATTGGCGAACACCTGGATTTCCCAGGCCTCGGCGTTCGCCTCGCTGAGCGACAGGGCCGGGCGGAAGAACTCGAAGCCGGTCGAGCCGCCCATGTTCACGGCGCGCTCGCCGGCGTTCATGAAGCGGTTCTGCGTGATCGCGATGCGCGCGCTGCCGCCCTTGGTCTGCACACCGGTGCTGCCGAGGTCCGAGAACCGGTTGCGAGCGATCAGGCCGTCGTGGCACCCGACCTGATCGATGGCGCTGCCGCCGCTGCAACCGATGAACTCGCTGTCGAGGACGACGTAGTCGTTGACGCCGGAGAGCTTGAGGCAATCCTGATTCCCGCCGCTGCCGATGTCGTGGATCGACAGATCGCGGAAGATCAGGTGATGAGCGGGGTCGGTGGTTTCACCGCCGTCGTCGATGTTGAGGCCGTTCGCGGTCTGGCCCGTGATCTCGAGGTCGTGGACGATGACGTAGCTCGCGTTGCTGAGCTGGAGCGCGTTGGCGCCGCCCTCGATCACCGGCTTTTCCTGGCCCGGTTCACCGCCGACCCAGATTGGAGCGTCTTCGGTGCCGGTGAGGCCGCCGAAGAAGGCGCCGCCATCGTAGCTGCCCGGAGCGAGCCGCACGGCGGTGCCCGGAGTGGCGCTCGCGAGCGCGGCTTCGAGATCGTCCCCGGCTTCGAGCTGGATGACGCGGTCGGGAGTCAGGCCATCGGCGAAGGTCGGAATGTCTCGACATGCGGGCGCCGAGGGTGAGCCGGCGCTGCCACCGGTCTCGGAGCTTCCGCCCGTGTTCGCAGCGCCGCTGGTGGACCCTCCGCTTTGGGAAGGCCTCCCGCCGCTCGGCGCCGTACCGCCGGTGCTCGTGCGCCCTCCCGTGGTGCTGTCGCCGCCGCTGCCGGCCGCCGGGCGCCCGCCGCTGGTGCCCTCCTCACCGCCCGTGGTGCCGCTATCCCCGCCGGTGGGCTCGCCTTCGTTGCCCGAGCTCGACTCGTTGCCCGAGCACGCAAAACACACGACCAAGAAACCAACCCCGAGACTGCGCATGGCGCTGAGTGTGCCCCTATTCGCGCGACCGCGAAAGCTCGGTCACGCGCCGGTACAGCTCGCGCCGCGCACCGCCGGAGCGCGTGCCGAGCGCGTCGACGATCGCGCGCGGGGACTCGCCAGCGCGCAGCAGCTCGAGCAGCTCTGCGTCCGACGGCGGCTCGTCGCTAACTTCGTCGTCGGACTCCGAGGCGTCGATCACCAGCGTGACTTCACCGCGCACGGTCGGGTCGCGCGCGGCGAGCTCGGCCAGCGTGCCCCGCGCGATCTCTTCGTGGAGCTTGGTGAGCTCGCGGCAGATCACCGCGCGGCGCTCTGGGGCGAGCTCGGCGAGGTCCGCGAGCAGGCGCGCCACGCGGTGCGGCGACTCGAACAGCACCACGGGTTCGCGCGAGCGTACGACGCGGCTCAAGACGTCTGCCCGCTTCTTGCCGCTCCGCGCCGGAAAGCCGAAGAACGAAAACGCGCTGTCGACCAGCCCCGACGCTGCGACCGCGGCGGTCACGGCGCTGACGCCGGGAATGGGCACGACGGGAACCCCTCGCTCGGCCGCCGCGGCGACCAGCGCGGTGCCGGGGTCGCTCACGCTCGGAGTGCCCGCGTCGGTGACGAGCGCGGCGCTCTCGCCGCCGCGCAGCCGCTCGATCAAGCCGTCGATCGAGGCAGGGCTGGCGTGGGCGTCGTGATTGACGAGCGGCTTTTTGATCTCGAAATGCGTGAGCAACGCGCGCGTGCGTCGGGTGTCCTCTGCGAGCACCAGCGAGACCGCGCGCAGCGTCTCGAGCGCGCGCAGCGTGATGTCGCCGAGGTTGCCGATCGGCGTCGCCACCAGGTACAGCGTGCCCGGGATCGTCATCCGACGCCGACGGCGTCGCCCAGCGATTGCCGCAAGTATTCGCGGAGCTTCCCGGTCAGGCGCGCCTCGAGCTGGCGCACGCGCTCGCGCGAGACCCCGAACTCGTCGCCGAGCTCTTGCAGGGTCAGAGGCTCGTCGGCGGTCAGGCGCTTGTCGAAGATGATCACGTCCTTACCGGCGAGCGTCTTCCTGAACTCGTCGAGCCGTTCACGCAGGATCTGACTGAGCTCCGCGCTCTCGGCGATGCGGTCCGGGCTCGCATCGACGGCCGGGAGCAGCTCGAGGCGGGTGGTGGTGCGGTCGTCGTTGTCGCCGACCGGGGCGTCGAGCGAGGCGTCGGAACGGGCCAGGCGCCGATCCATCTCGATCACCTCGGACTCTTCGACGTTCAGGCGCTTGGCGATCTCCGCGTGCGTGGGCTCGATGCCCATCGCCGACAGCCGCGCCTTCTCCTTGTTCAGGTTGAAGAACAATTTGCGCTGCGCCTGGGTCGTGCCGATCTTCACCAGCCGCCAGTTGTTGAGGATGAAGCGCAACATGTAGGCGCGGATCCACCAGGCCGCGTAGCTCGACAACTTCACGCCGCGGTAGGGGTCGTAGCGCTTCACGGCTTGCATCAAGCCGATGTTCCCCTCCTGGACCAGGTCCATCATGTTCTTGTAGGCGCGCCGGTACTCGTAGGCGATCTTCACGACCAGCCGCAGGTTGCCCGTGACCAGCCGCGCCGCGGCCGCGACGTCTCCGGTGCTCGCGTAGCGTACGGCCAGGGCGTGCTCTTCGTCCGGGGTGAGCAGCGCATGCCGCTGCACCTCGCGCATGTAGGTCTGCAGCGCGTCGACCCGGGCCAGCGTGCCCTTGGACGCCCCCTCGGAGACGGGCGGTGCGTCGAGCGCGTCGTCCCCGAGCGCCGGTCCCTCGTCAGCCGCGAACTCGGCGACCCCCTCGACGACCTGTTCCTCGTCGAGCTCGCGCTCGTCCTCCGCGGAAGCTTCTTCGGTGACCTCGGCCGCGTCTTTTGGGGGAGCCTTGGGCTTCGGTTCGCGCGCGGTTCGCTCTCGGGCCTTCGACACTGAATTCTCCACGTCGCGCGCTGCTCGGAGCGGCAAAACAAGAAAGGAGAGAGAGCGTGCGGCCCTCGCAGGCACGCGTCAAGAACGCGCGCCGCGTGCCCTGACCCCGGCTTCGGACCGCGCGGGGCGGTGCGGTGACGTCGAATTTCGCCGGTCGATCCGGCCCGCGAGCCTTGTCCGCTGTGGCCAGGAGAACGCGCCAACCGCGGACGAAAGGAGGGAATTCGGAGGAACGGCGCTCGGGGGCCGGTCCCGGGCGCAGAGCGTGAGGATCCCCAAGCGAGCCCGGTTCTGCTATTTCGGAACGGTCCGAGGGGTCAGCAATGACTGCAACGCCTCCGCAATCCGACGCGGCGCGCGCTAGCGCCATCTCCGCCACCGTTCTGGAAATGACGCCGGACGGCGTGGGCGTGATCGAGAGCGGGCGGCTGCTCTACGCGAACCCGGCGCTGCTCGGGTTGATGGGCGCCTCGGCCGGGCGAGCCCCCGACCATCAGCTCGACCCGCAGATGAAGCAGCTCGTGGATCGTGCCTGCGAGCTATCGAGCAAACCGCCGACGCTGCGCCGGGAGCGGGTGCGTTTGGAAGCCAAGGGCGGAGCGTTGCTGCTCGAGGTGCGCGTGGTGCCGATCGATCTGGTGGGTCAGCGCGCGGTCGCGTTCTTCGTGCGCGACGTGAGCGAGGAGGGCAAGGCGGAAGAACGGCTGACGCGCGCCGACCGGCTGGCGTCGCTCGGACAGCTCGCGGCGGGCGTGGCCCACGAGATCAACAACCCGCTCTCGTACGTGCTCGGCAGCATCGATCTCGCGACGCAAGCGCTGTCGGAGATGATCCCGTCGACGGCAGCGCACGCCGAGCTCCAGAGCGATGTGCTGCAATCTCTGCACAACGCGCGCGAAGGCGCGGACCGAGTACGCGTGATCGCTCGTGACCTGATCACGTTCTCCAGGCCGGTCGCCGACAACCGCCCGGCCGCCGAAAACTGGAGCCTGGTGAACGTCGAGTCCGTGCTCGATGCCAGCGTCAACATCGCGTGGAACGAGATCCGCCACCGCGCAAGGCTCGTGAAGCGCTACGCGGGCGTGCCGCCGATCGTGGCGGACGAGGCCCGCATCGGGCAGGTGTTCTTGAACCTGCTGATGAACGCGGCTCATTCGCTCGATCGCGCCAGCGACCAGAGCGGGGAGATTGTGCTCACGACGCGGCTCGAGCACGAGCGCGTCGTGGTCGAGATCACGGATACGGGCAGCGGCATCGCCGCCGAAGACCTGGCGCACGTGTTCGAGCCGTTCTTCACGACCAAGCCCGCCGGCATGGGGACGGGCCTCGGGCTCGCGATCTGCCAGAGCATCGTGCTCGCCCACGGCGGACAGATCAGCGCGCAGAGCTCGCTCGGGCGCGGCTCGCAGTTTCGCGTGGCGCTGCCGCGTGCCCGCGATGGCGTGCAGCTCGCGGCGGGACCGGCCAAGGCGCCCGCGCCCGCGCCGGCTTGCGCGCGGATCCTGGTGATCGACGACGAGCCGTTGCTCGGGCACACGCTGAGCTTCGCGTTCCGCGGCAAGCACGACGTGGTGGTGGCGGCGAGCGGTCGCGACGCGCTCAACCGGCTCGCCACGGACGCAATGTACGATCTCGTGCTGTGCGATCTGATGATGCCCGACGTGTCGGGGCAGCGTGTGTTCGAGGCCGTGGAGAAGGATCACCCGGACCTCGTCCCGCGTTTCGTGTTCATGACCGGCGGCGCCTTCACCGAGCGGGCTCAGGCGTTCCTGGACCAACACCGCGGCCGCGCCATCGAAAAGCCGTTCACCATGGCGGACGTGGAGCGGCTCTTGACCGAGCAGGGTTCTTGACCGGGTCGCGCGGGAACGCACTCGAGTCGCGAAGAACGCGGCCCTGACGGCCGCCGGAACCCGAAGCCAGAAGACTGAAAAACCGCGTGAATCGTCCGGCACGCCGGCCAGTGATCAGACGCGTCAGGACCTGTGCTAAGACCCCGCCCCGTGTTCGACGCACTAGCGAAGGGGTTTCGCGAGGCTCAAAACCGCCTCGCCGGCCTCACCGAGCTCAAGCCAGAAAACATCCAGTCCGCGCTACGCGAGGTGAGGACCTCGTTGCTCGAGGCCGACGTCGAGCTCGGCGTCGTCAAGAGCTTCCTGTCGCGCGTCGAGAGCAAGGCCGTGGGGCTCACGGTGCAGACGCGCGTGCGCCACGGTGGCGAGACCCACCGCGTCGGCGCGGGTGAGCAGTTCATCAAGATTTGCCACGACGAGCTGGTGGCGCTGATGGCTCACGAGGGCGAAGCGCTCGAGTTCGCCGACCGCGGCCCGACCGGCATCATGATGGTCGGTCTGCAGGGCTCCGGCAAGACCACGAGCTCCGCCAAGCTCGCGCGCTATCTGAGCAAGGAGGGCAAGAAGCCGCTGCTCGTCGCCGCCGACATGCAGCGCCCGGCCGCGGTCGAGCAGCTCCAGGTGCTCGGCAGTCAGATCGACGTGCCGGTGTTCAACATCCCGGGCGCGACGCCGCTCGAGATCTGCCAGGCCGCCAAGGGCGAGGCCGCGAAGCGCGGCTGCGACGTGATCCTCTACGATACCGCCGGCCGTCTCGCGATCGACGAGGCGCTGATGCGGGAGTTGTCGGCGATCCGCGAGGCGGTGCAGCCGGACAACGTGCTGCTCGTGGTGGACGCGATGATCGGTCAGGACGCGGTCAAGACCGCGCGCGGCTTCAACGAGCCGCTGTCCCTGACGGGCGTGGTGCTGACCAAGCTCGACGGCGACGCCCGCGGCGGCGCAGCGCTCAGCGTCAAAGAAGTAACCGGCGCACCCGTGCTGTTCATCGGCATGGGCGAGACCACCGACAAGCTCGAGCCGTTCAGGCCCGAGGGCATGGCGAGCCGCGTGCTCGGCATGGGCGACGTCGTCGGCCTGATGAAGGACTTCGAAGAGGTCGTCGATCAGAAGAAGGCCGAAGAAGACGCGGCGCGCATGATGTCGGGCAACTTCACGCTCGACGACTTCTTGAATCAGATCCGCATGATCCAGAAGATGGGCTCGCTGAAGGATCTGATGGACAAGATCCCGGGCATGGGCGCGATGTTGCCGCCCGGCGCCGCGGACCAGATCGACGAGGGCGAGCTCGGACGCGTCGAGGCGATCATCCAATCGATGACGCGAGCGGAGCGCGAGGACGCGCACTCGCTGGTGCGCGAACCGTCACGCGTGCGCCGCATCGCGCGCGGCTCCGGCCAGACCGAACAAGCCGTGAGCGAGCTCGTTCAAAAATTCTTGTTCATGCGTCAGATGATGGGCGGCATGGGGCAGGACCTGGGCTTCATGGGCAACATCCCCGGGCTCAAGAACCTGGCGATGGCCCGCAACATGCGCCGCAAGATGGGCTCGGGTCAGATGCCGCAGATGCCGCCGGGCATGGGCTTTCCGGGAATGGGTTTCCCCGGCATGGGTTTCCCCGGCATGGGCATGCCGGGCGGCGCCATGGAAGCGCCGCGCATGAAGGTGCTGAGCAAGTCCGAGAAGAACGCGAAGAAGAATCAGCGCAAGCGCGAGCGCGACGCCCGCAAGAAGAACAAGGGGAAATGAGGAATCGATGACGCTCTTGGTTCGCAAAGGTGTGTATGCGTTCGTGCTCGGCGTCGTGCTGAGCGCTTGTCACAGCAAGAAGCCGGACTTCGAGGCGGAGGCGGAGCGGCTGAAGGCCTATATCGTCAGCGAGGCGCCGAAGGAGACGATCAAGCTCGACGTCGATTTCGACGGCAAGGTGCGGCTGATCGGCTACGAGCTCAGCCCGCAGAAGCCCGTCAAGCCGGGTCAGCGCGTGACCCTCACGCTGTACTGGCAGTCGACCAAGCCGGTGGAGCAGGGTTACCGCCTGTTCACGCACGTGCTCGACGGCTCCGGAGAGCGGATCGAGACGCTCGATGACGAGGGGCCGCTGCGCGAGCCGCGCGAGGGCCGCCCGGCGCTGCCGCCCGAGGCCTGGCAAGCCGGCAAGGTCTACGTCGACGAGCTGCGCTTCAAGGTGCCGAAGAGCGTGAAGACGGAGAGGATCGACGTCGTCGCGGGCGTCGCCAAGAAGGATCAGCGATTGAACGTGGTCGCGGGAGAAAAAGACGGCGAGGGCGCGGCCAAGGTCGTATCGATTGCAGTCTCTGTGCCTCCGCCCGAGAAGCCGCGCATGACGCGGATCGAGGCCGGCAAGCTGCCCGCCAAGGCCAAGATCGCCGTCGACGGCAAGCTCGACGAGGACGCCTGGAAGAGCGCGACGGCGCTCGAACTCGGCGACCCGCACGCCGCCAAGGGCACGCCGAAGATCGACGTCAAGGGCACGGTCAAGCTGCTCTGGAGCGACGCCGGCTTCTACGCCGGTTACGAGATCGTCGATGCCAACGTGACGAGCGAGCTCGACGAGAAGCAGAAGGAAGAGAAGCACATCACCAAGGACGACGCGGTGGAGATGCTGATCGACGCCGATCGTAACGACAACAAGGACTACTACGAGATCCAGATCACGCCGACGAACCACGTGTTCGACACGCGGTTCGACAAGTTCAAGGATCCGATGGTCAAGGACGGTCCGTGGGGTCACGAGGATTGGTCCTCGCACCTGAAGTCCGCCGTCTCGATCCAGGGCACGCTCGGCAAGAGCGGAGAGAAGGGCACCGACAAGGACCAGGGCTACGTGGTCGAGGTGTTCGTGCCGTGGAAGTCGCTCAGCGTGAACGGCGATCGCAACCCGCCGGCGTTCGGCGACATCTGGCGCCTGAACTTCCATGCGATCGAAGACGAGGGTGCCGTGACCTGGTCGCCGGTGAACGGCTTGAGCTTCCACCGCGTCCAGAACTACGGCTACGTGACCTGGGTCGACACCAAGCCCGAGGTCGCCTCGGCCGAGCCGGCCAAGGCCGATGCCAAGACCGCGGCCGCGCCAGCCGCTGCCGGTGCGGGTGGCAAGTCCGCGAAGGTCGAGGCGCCGAAGCCCCAAAAGGTCGCGGAAAAGTCGGCAGCTCCGAAGCCCGCGGCGCCCGCGCCTGCCGCGCCCGCGCCCGCCGCGTCGAACTGAGCGCTACGCGCTCACGGTTTGAGCCGGCGCCGCAGCTCGCCTTGTTTGGCCGCGCAGTCCTCGGTGAGCTGCGCGGCTTCGGCGAGCGCGCTCTCCGCTTCTTTCAGCAGCGCCACCGCTGCTCCGGCCTGCTCGGCGCCGGCGTCCGGGGCGAGCATCGCCTTCACGCGGGCGCTCTTGTCGAGCCCCTCGACGTGGCGCGAGTAGGCGCGGCTGCACAGCGCTTTCAGGCCGCAGGTCTCGGAGTCGTCGCAAGCCTCGGCCTCGAGCGCGCCGAGCAGCGGCGCCTTGGCCTCGTTCGGGGCGTCGCGCAACGCATCGACGGCGCGGCCGATGCGCGCCGCCTCCGCCTCGAGGGCGCGCGCTTCTTGCGAGCGGCAGCCGAGCAGCGAAAGCGCCGACAGGACGAGGATGCGAATCACTACTCGGACGCCGGCGCGGGGGGGCCGAGCTGGATGCGCTCGCCGAGGTACGAGCCAATCAGCGTGAAGAGCACGCCGAGGGCGGACATCAAGATGTACATGAACGCCGGCATCGTCTTCACCGTCTGATTCAGGTGCAGCACGAACGCCGTCGGAACCGCGACCAGGAACACCGCGACGATCGGCTCGATGTACGTGCGGCCGGGCGAGATCAGGCCGATCAACAGCCCACCCAAGAACCAGACCGGGATCGACACCAGCATGCCCGCCGAGCCCTCGAAGTCGAGCAGCGGGATCACGATCGGTAGCCCCATCACCAGCGCCGAGGTCATGACGGCCATCACCGCGAAGGCGATCCCGAACCAGACCAGACTGAAGCCTTCTTGACGGAAGCGACGCTCTATCTCCTCGCGCTTCTGCGTCTGCTGCTTGAGGTCTTCCACGCGGGCGCCGCACGAGGCGCAGCGGCTGTTCGCCAGCGGAGGAGTGTTCGCGAAGCCGCACGACGAGCAGATGATCTTTTCCGTCTGAGCCATCGAGAACCCAAAGGGTAGCTCTCGTAGGTCCTTCAGAGGGGCGGTTTTTTGGCTATTCCAGTGTTGCTGTACACGTGAGCCGCTTCCCCGTGGGAACAACCCGAGAGTCCGGCTGTCGGAGGAGCTCAGCGCAATGGAAAGTCCCGTCTCCGCGGTCGCGCCGGCTCCTCCACCCGAAGCGGATCTGGCGGAGCTGCCGGCTCCTCGCCGGCCCTTTCGGCGCCTGACCTTCGCGGTGATGTCGCTGACCGGGCTCGCTTCGTTGCTGCTCTTG
>JAICQO010000148.1 GCA_025937835.1 Polyangiaceae bacterium | reverse complement strand
GAGCCCGACGAACGGTCGCACGTCAGCCCCGCCTCTGAGTTGAAGAGCTCATCTGCTCTCTGCTAACCCGCCCTGGTCTCACCTTCCTTGAGACTGCGACGAGCCGCCCCCTCGAATTTTTCGAGGCTCGTTTTGGCGGGCCCAGGTCCGTCGTACTTGCGGAGGGCAGCGGCTAGCTCGGCGCGCACGGCTTCGCGGAGCTCTCTGGGCTTCACGACTTCGACCGCCGCGCCCCACGCCAGGATGCGGGACTTGACCTCGACGAGGCCAGCCACCGTCGCGCGCACCGTGACACTGCCGTCCCTATTGGGGTGCTCGCTCTGGCCGGGGAACGGGTATTCGCGGGCGAGCCACGCGACGTTCGCATCGAGACGAACCTCGATCCCATGAGGCGAGCCTGACCAAGCCTTCACCGCGTCGACGAATGGAGCATCTGCTGCGGCCGCGCGATACGTCGCGCGCTCGCGCGTCAGCTCGGCGGCCTGGATGCGGCTCAGCTTGTAGGTGCGTTCCCCGTTGCGCTCGACGCAGAACGCTCGAACGTAGGGATCGGCGTCGGCCACGCTTACCAGCAACGGCTCGATGTGGACTCGGGTGGTGGCGCCACCTCGTGTTGCCGCGCGGTATTCGATGCAAGCGCGACGTCCGGAAGCGAGCGCCTTTTCGATGGTGCGGACGACCTTCTGTGCTGGCGCAGGCTTGAGCGACTCTGCGAACCGGAAACAGGTCTGCTCCCGCGGTGCCTTGGCACCGGCCGGCTGGAGCGTATCCAGGAATCGATCGAATTCCTGAAGGAGCAGCGTACCGGCGAGGGGCGCCAACTGTAGGCGGGCGAGACGTAGAGAGGCAATTTGCAATGCGCTGGGACCGACGGACGGGAATTCGGAGGCGTTCAGAAAGCGATAGCGGCCGCCGAGGAGCTCAATGGGGACGCCGGCACTCCGAAGGACGCTCAGGTCGCGATGGAATGTGCTTCGCGAAACCGCCACTGCCGCTCTGAGCTCATCCGCGGTCAGGCCATACTTGCTGCGGCTCAGTTGAAGCAGCATCTCGCACAGGCGAATCAGCCGGGTCTGCGCATGCGAGGGCTTCTGTGTGCGAACCATGCGGGAACGTTGCTCGTGCGTCAGCCGACCTTCTCCGAAACTCCGGAGGGTAGGGGCGCGCTCACTCGCCGAGCAATAGGTATGTTTGCAGACGAGCGCGCGGGTCGATTTAAATCTTCGGTGTGCGCTTGTCGTACTGCACGTCTGAGCGGTGCGGTTGGGCCAGTCAACGCTGACGCTTCGTCCGTGTCAGTCCGGATCCTCTCCAAACAAGATCCCGATCCGCAGCGGCATCGTCTCGAACGGAGGCGCGGTGACGGTTTCGTCGGCCTTCGCTTGCAGAGCCACGGCGAAGCCGTCGCCGTCCAGGCGGTAGACGGTGAGGATGCGGCGGGCAGGATCGCAGATCCAATAGAAGGGGACGCGTGCTTCTGCGTAGAGGCGGAACTTGTCGACTTGATCGGTGGCGGCGTTGCTCTCGGAGAGGACTTCGCAGATCCAGTCGGGGCGCGCTGCGATGGGGCGCCCGGCGGGCCTTTCGGGCGTGCGTTCGCGACGCCAGCCGGCGACGTCTGGCCGAACGATGTCGTGGGGGCCGAGTTGCACGTCGACTTCGGTCAGGATCCACCAACCACCAGGACCGCCGCGCCCGGCAGGGCGATGAAAGTGCTGCCGCAAGAAGGCGCCGAGGGCTAGCTGGCTGTCGCCGTGTTCTGCGGAGGGCTCGGGCTTGTAGACGAGGACGCCTCGAAGGACTTCTGCCGGTACGTCACCGAGCGCTAGCAAGTCCGAGAAGGTAGCCTCGGGCCGAGCGGTTTCGGACACCGCGACAGTCTAGCAGCAGCCGGCAACGCGGTGTGCAGGGGCGAGCGCCTGGTGTCGATCGCGGGGTTCCGGCGGGGCGCAGGATGCGAGCGCCGTCGACGGACCAGGCCGATCTCGCTCGCGCGTTCGAGGGCTCCGCGCGTCCCGCCGAGTGGTGGTAGAGTCAGCGACGTGAGTAGCGACGAAACGCGAAATGCCCGGAAGGCGAGAGCCGCAGCAAGGCGCGCACGGATGACTGTGGAGGTCGTGGCGCTAGGGGAGCGCGAGCCGTCGCCGTACGCTCGCAGCACACCGGAAGAGAGGCTCGCGGCGGCCGTCCGCCTGATCGAACATCACCGGGCGCTTCGGGGCGCCTATTCGACGCTGCCGCGTACCGCATGGCCAGGTGAAACGTTCGTAGCCGGTGCGGAGCTTGGCTAAGTTACCCCAGGATTTCACGGATCTCCTGATCGAGCTCTGCGAAGCGGACGCCGAATTTCTCTTGGTGGGCGGTTGGGCGGTCATTCTTTACGGCCATGTCCGTGCAACCGACGACATGGATGTGTTCGTGAGACCCAGTCATGAGAATTCTCAGCGAGTCTTCGTGGCGCTCGAGGCGTTCGGTGCGCCGCTGCAGGCTCATGCTGTTGCAGCAGAACACTTCGCCAGCGAGGGCGCCGCATACCGGTTTGGAATCGCGCCGTTGAAGATCGAGGTGCTCACCAAGATCAGCGGGGTTTCGTTCGACGAAGCGCTGCGAGGCTCGAAGACCTTCGATCTAGACGGCTATCGCATCCCCTACATCGGCAAGTCCGCACTCATCGCCAACAAGAAATCCGCGGGGCGCCTCAAGGATCTCGCCGACGTCGAAGAGCTCGAGCGGCTGGAGGACGAAGAATAGAGAAAGCGCTCACCGGTCGCCGAGGTCGAGCAGGGCTTCGAGGTCGCTGCGGGTGAGTTTGGCCGAGAGTGCGCTGTCGCCCATCAAGGACTCGACGAGGTCTCGTTTTTGAGACTGGAGCTCGGCGACGCGCTCTTCGACGGTGTGGCGGGCGAGGAGGCGATAGGCGATGACGGTGCGCTGTTGGCCGATGCGGTGGGCGCGGTCGATGGCCTGGGCTTCGACTGCCGGGTTCCACCACGGGTCGAGGATGAAGACGTAGTCGGCGGCGGTGAGGTTGAGGCCGACGCCGCCGGCTTTGAGGCTGATCAGAAAGACGCTGAGGGAGTCGTCGGTCTGGAAGCGGGTCACGCGCTCGGCGCGATCGGTGGTCTTGCCGTCGAGGTATTCGAAGGGGACGCGCTCTTCTTCCAGGCGGCTCCGGACGATGGCGAGCAGGCTGGTGAACTGGGAGAAGACCAGGGCTTTGTGGCCCTCGGCGCGGACGGAGCGGAGTTGTTCGAGGAGGAGGTCGACTTTGGCGCTGCTCTCGTGGCCGCGGCTGCGATCGATGAGGCCCGGGTGGCACGCTGCCTGTCGCAGGCGAAGCAGGGCTTCGAGCACGTGGGGCGTGGAGCGCTCGGGGCCGAGCTCGCGGAGTTTCTTGCCGATGCTGGCGCGGTAGTGGCGGGCGAGCTCGTTGTAGTGGTCGCGTTCGTCCTTCTCGAGGTCGACGTAGAGGGTCTGCTCGATGCGGTCCGGCAGGTCTTTGGCGACTTCGCGCTTGGTGCGGCGCAGGATGAAGGGGCGGACGGCTCGGCGGATCAGATCGCAGGCGTGCGGGCTGGGGCGGGCGCGGCCGAGGGCGTTTCCGAGGCCGGGGAGCTCGCCGAGCAGGCCTGGGTTCAGGAACTCGAAGAGGGACCAGAGCTCGCCGACGTGGTTTTCGACGGGGGTGCCGCTCATGGCGATGCGCTGGCGGCCACGGAGCAGCTTGGCGGCTCGCGCGGTGGCGCTCTTTTCGTTCTTGATGGCCTGGGACTCGTCGAGGACGATGGCTTCGAAGGTGTGCTTGGCGAGCTCCGCGATGTCCAGGCGCAAGGCTCCGTAGGTGGTGAGGATGAGCTCGGCGGCTTCGTCGCCTTCACCCCAGCGGGTGCCGGGCTTGCCCCGTTCTTTGCCCCAGTGGATATGCACGCGCAGATCCGGGGCGAAGCGCTCGGCTTCGGCGAGCCAGTTGCCGAGCAGTGAGCGGGGGACGACGACGAGCGAGCGGCGGGGAGACGACGCGGCGGGCTGAGCGCGGTGGAGCTCGTACAGGTGAGCGAGGACCTGGATGGTCTTGCCGAGGCCCATGTCGTCGGCGAGGCAAGCACCGAAGCCGAGCTCGGTGACGGCGTGGAGCCAGCCGAGGCCGGCCTCCTGGTAGTGGCGGAGCTCGCCGCGAAAGTGAGGGAGGGGGCGGCGGGGCTCGACGTGTTGGAAGCGCTCGAGCGTCTGGCGGAGGCTCTGGAGGGCCTCGAGGCCCGAGGCTTCGGGGGCGGCGGCGCACAGGAGCTCCACGAGGCCGAGCTGGCGTGCCGAGAAGCGAAGCTGGTCTTTCTTGTCGGACGAGAGCTCGGCGAGCAGGCCGAAGCGGGCGGCCCAGTCGTCGGGTAGGAGGCCGCGCGAGCCGTCACCGAGCTCGACCACGTGGCGCTGTTGTTTGAGCGCGCGCAGCAAGCGGGGGAAGGGGACGCTGGCTCCGTCTCCGAAGCGTGCTTGGCCGGTGAGGCCGAACCAGTCGACGCCGCTCTCGAACTCGATGTCGAAGGAGGCGAGAGAGCGGTAGCGCCGGCCTTCGCCGTAGACCTGCCAACCCTGCTGGAGGAGGGCGTGAACGGTCGGCACGAGCGAGTCGTTCTGGATGCGAACGTGGGGCTGCGAGGCAACGGCGGCGAAGCCCGCGCCCCAGAGCTCGTCGAGCGCGCGTCGTTCGAACTCGAGATCGCGCGTGAGGACGCGCTGCTCGGACAGAAACACGAACCTGCTGGGATCTTGGGCGCGAACGCGTACGGAGCCGTACTCGAAGTAGACTTCGCCGTCGGTCGTGCGCGCGCTGGGAGTCAGCAGATCGAGGCGCTTGAGCGGTGGCTCGGAGGGTTCCTCGACGTCGTAACCGCTCGGCAGCGCGAAGCGAGAGACTCCGTTCTTGCCGACCGCCAGGCTCGCGAACTCGGGGACCTCCGGAGCGGGGACGACGAGATCGGGCGTCCGCTGCAGGTTCGAGAGCCAGCGCGCATCGAGGGGCTCGAGTGCCGTGAGGCGGTTGTCCACGATCGTTGCCCCCGAGACGTCGGCGAGCGAGACTCGTTCGGGCGCGGTGCTCTCTTCACCTCGGACGAGGCGAGGCGAGACCGAATAGGCGTCGGCCCGGGCGCGCCGGGTGGGCCGAGACTCGAGGCGCAGCTCGAGCTCCCACGGCTCGCCCGCATCGCGTTCGAGCACGGGCCAGGCGAGGAAGGCGCTGTAGTCGATGGGCGTGGCGGAGCGGCCGCGCCCCCGAGTCTTCGAGCCGAGCTTGAACTCGTGCCACGACTCGTACTTGTCCAGAGCGAGCCGGGGCGGAGCGAGGTGGCCGCGCCCGGTGTCCGCGATGAGCTCGAGCACCGGGCGGAGCGCCCACCCGGAAAGGTCGACGACGTGCCGGTAGCCGTAGGTCGAGCCGTAGCTCGAAGTGCCGCCATGGAGCGTCGCCAATCGGACGCCCTGCAGCATCGCGTAGAGCTGCCGGTCGACCGGGTGGGCGAGGGCCCTTGGATCGAGCGAGAGCGTGGGCGTGAGCGCGCGGACCGTATCGGGGCTTTGTTCGGGTTCCGGGACCCGCCGCTGGCCAATCAAGACCTGGATGGAAGCCGTGCCGCGCTCCAGCCATTCCGTGCTCGGAGCGAGCAGATACACGAGCTCGACCTGCGCGGGCTGGGGTGCTGGCCGCACGACGTCGAGCGAGCGCCAGTCGCGCGGGGCGACGTGCTTCGTGGCGTAGCGATCGAGCTGTGCCTGAAATGTCCGAGAGAGCGTGCTCGACGCGGGTTCGTGCGGTTCGTCATCGAAGTCGTCGTCGTCGTCCTCATCATCGAGGTCTTCGTCGTCATCGAAGTCGTCGTCGCGTTGGTGGAGTGTTCCGTCCGTGACCCACGGGAGTAACGTGGGTGTGAAGCGCTTCGCCGTCGCGGCACGCTCGACGAGCTGGCTTGCCGTCGCGTGCACGACGACCGCCCAGAGATGCTTGCACGCGTCCTGTACGCCCAAAAAATACGGACACGAGCAGCCGTAACTCAGCGTATCGCCCGAGCGCGCGAAGGCCGCTCGGTACGAGTGCGTTCCCCGCACGCGCGCAGTCAGGAGCTGTTCGTCGTCGCACACGAGCTCGACGCTGCTGTGGACGTATCGCAGGGCCCGGGCTTGCACTCCCGCATCGAAGAGTCCGCTCAGCTTCGCGTAACCCGCGTTGACCGCTCGCAACTGACTGCGCATACCGAGTCTTCAGCACTGCGCGCATGCGCAGTAAACCCGTTAGCCAAGATCCTTTGCGATTTTGCGAATTTACCGATCCCTCACACCGCGCAGGCGGCTCACGCGGGACTGGTCGGCAGCCGGCAGCCGACGCTGAACCGAGGTGTCACGTCTCGTCGTCTTTGGTCGTTGCGGCCGCGAGGGCCTCTTCCAATGCCGGAAGCTGAGCGCGGTCTCGCGGGCGGTTCGTGGCGCGCTTGCTCGCGATGATTCGCTCCAAGGGAAGGACGCGGATCGAGACGCCCGCGATTTCCATCGAGGGTGCGCGAGAGAACTCCACCGCGAACGGTTCGATGCCGTGCACGTGAACGACGACGTCGAAGCGATCACCCAAGGGCTCACCGCCGATCGTCGGAGGCATGGCGCCGAATGAGCCGGATACCCAGATGCCCCCGACCGCGTCGACCGCCGCCTGAATGCGAGGGTCCGTGGTGTCTTCGAACCACAGGTCGATGTCCTGAGTTGCGGTGTTCGCGCCCTGGAGCACTGCCGCCGTCGCCCCCACGATCAGGAAGCGCACGCCGCGGGCGGTGAGCTCTCGCAGCAGTGCGCTTTCGGCTTCAGTCAGAGCGGAGTCGGCCACGGAGCAGTCCCTTGCGGAGGCGCTCCTCGGGGGTGCGCTCCAGATTGCAGAGGGCATGGTAGACGCCCGATGCGTCGAGGTCGGGCCGGTCCCGTACGATCGAGCGGGCGCGGCGCCAGAGGCGCTCGTGCCGTGCGAGCCACTCTTGATGAGGAGCTGGAATGACGGGTCGATCGTCGGGCAAGCCCAGGGATCTTAGCCTGGCGAGGAGATGATCGCACCTCCCGCGTGCTGTCAGTCTGCCTCATGGATGACCAGAGCACCTTCGACGGGTTATGACCCGGCGATGCTCCCCGAGAGGACGCCGCACAGCAACGCGGATGGCGACGAGGCGCGGGCCTTCTTGCAGGCGCGGGTGGCGCTGTTCTGGAAGGTGCTGTGTTTCTTCATGGTCGGCGCGAGCTTGCTGGGCGTGTTCAGCGCGTTCAAGACCATCGGCGCCGATCTGATCGTCGATATCGTGCTGGCGGCGGAGGCGGGGCTCTTGTGGCGGCTTGCGGCGCGGGGGCGGCCGAGTGTTCGCTTTTTGAGGACGCTCGAGGTGGTGGGGCTCTTGGTGTTCTTCAGCGGGTCGTCGTTCTTGCCGCGCTACGTGCTGATTGGATTCTTGCGGGACCAGGGGGTGGCGACGGGCGAGGGGGCGGTGATGGCCGACGCTTACCTGTCGAGTCTGGGGCTGGTGGGCTCGGCGCTGATGATCACGATCCGAGCGGCGCTGGTGCCTTCGTCACCGCGGCGCACGCTGCTCTACACGGCGCTGGCCGGCGCTCCGACGATCTTGACGCCCACGTTCGTGACGCCGGACGGGCTCGGCGGGCTCACGCTGCGCGCGCTGGATTCTGCGGCGTTTCCGTGGCTGCCGGCCGGGCTGTCGATGGTCTGGGGTTTCACGATCGCGACCTGTACGGTGGTGTCGACGGTGATCTTCGGGTTGCGCAGGCAAGTGCGCGAGGCAAAAAAGCTCGGTCAGTACGTACTCGAGCGGAAGATCGGCGAGGGCGGGATGGGCGAGGTGTACCGGGCCTGGCACGGGATGATGCGGAGGCCGACGGCGCTGAAGTTGCTGCGGCCCGACCACGCGAGCGACAAGGAGCTGGCGCGCTTCGAGCGCGAGGTGCAGCTCACGGCGAGGCTGACCCACCCCAATACGATCACGCTGTTCGACTACGGGCGAACCGACGACGGGGTGTTCTATTACGCGATGGAGCTGCTCGACGGAGCGACGCTGCAGCGGATCGTCGAGCTCGAGGGGCCTCAATCACCCTCGAGGGTGATGCGGATCTTGCGACTGGCTTGTGGCGCGCTGGCCGAGGCGCACGGGATCGGGCTCATCCACCGCGATATCAAGCCGGCGAACATGATGCTGTGCCGGCAAGGCGGGGAGTGCGATGTCCTGAAGCTGCTGGATTTCGGGCTCGTGAAGGAGCTCTCGATGGACCGGGAGGCAGGGCTGTCGGTGGCGAGCACGTTGATCGGGACGCCGTTGTATATGGCGCCGGAAGCGATCACCGCGCCGGACTCGGTGGATGCCCGGGCGGATATCTACGCGCTCGGGGCGGTCGCTTATTTCCTGCTGTCGGGCGGCGAGGTGTTTCGCGGGCAATCGCTGGTCGAGGTGTGCGGCGCGCACCTGCACCGCGAACCCGAAGCGTTCGCGGCGCGCGGGGTGAGCGTGCCGGCGGAGCTCGAGGCGCTGGTGCGCGCGTGCCTGGAGAAGAAGCCGGAGCGGCGCCCGCAGAGCGCGGCCGAGCTGCGGCAACGGCTCGAGGCTTGCGCGATCGAGCCCTGGGGCAACGAGCAAGCCCGGCGCTGGTGGCTCGAGCACCCGTCGGTGTTCAGCGAAGACGCCGCGCCGAGCGTCCAGGGCTCGCGAACCATCGCCGTGGTCAGGAGTTAGGCCCTCCTCGCTCTTCAGTCGCCGAGCTCGTCGAGCTTCGCCCACAGAGCGTCCATCGGGAGGACGAGACCCGGGCAACCGGGCACGCCGGGAGACCCCGCAGTGAGCTCGGCTGCCAAGCGGTACTCTCCTCCTGGCGCAAGCTCGTGGATCTCGATCGACCGGCGCTCGGGATCGACGATCCAGTACCAGGGGATGCCGAAAGCTGCGTACTCCTGGCGCTTCTCCACCCGATCGCGCCGGACGTCATCGGGTGAAGCGGAGATCACTTCTACCGCGAGATCTGGTGGGATCTGCACCAGCCCGCGCTTCGGCGGACGACGGCCCGCAAAGAACACCGTGAGGTCGGGCTTGCGCCCGCGAGCTCGTGCCACGGCAAAGCGAGCGTCCGACGTGGCGACCATCGCCCCCACTCCGTCCCCCCAGTTGCCGAGGACGCGCGCCAGGAACGCGACAATCACCTCGTGCACGTAGTCAGACACTTCCTCCTCCACGAGCCGATCGTCGATGAGCTCACCGGGCACGTCTCTGGGCAGGTTGGCCCACTCCTCGAGGGTCATCCGGGGACCCAGGAGACTGCGAGGATCGACCGCGTGCGCCATCGTTCGCGAATGCTACCCGGCACCAGGATGTCGCGCCAGGTGGAGCCTTTAGCCCAGCTTCAAGCCTTCAGCGCGTCGAAGCCGCCGGGGCTGCGGATGAGCGGCGGGTTCGTGCCGCCTCCGATGAAGTCTTCGGTCTTGTCGTACATGCCGAACTTGGTGACTTCCGCCGTGCCGCCCACCTGGGGAAAGCCGTCGTCACCGGCCTTCACGCCGAGCGCGTTCATCAAGCTCACGTAGTACTTGTTGATCGGTGCGTTGGCGACGCTCGGATCGGTGCCGCTCGCCTGCGTGTGGCCCATGACCTCGTCGAGCGCGCCGTCCTTGCACCAGTGCTCGCTGTTTCCGGCGCTCAGATCGTCGCGGCCGTCTTCCACGTTGACGGCCCAGCCGGTCTTGAAGAAACCGCCCGCGCTACCCGCCTGAACGATCGGCAGGTTGTTGAGGTTGTGGGCGGCGCCGTCCGACATTTCTTGGAACCAGACCGCGGCCGTGTCGTCCAGCAGCCCGAGCTCGTCGAGCTTTTCGACCAGGTGTGCGAACTTGCGTGCGTAGAAGCGGTCGATCGTGAGGAGCTGCTCGAGCGCATCCTGGATGCACGTGCCCGACATGCTGGCGCTGCCGACCCGGTGCGAGAGGCCGATGTTTTCGGACTTGAGCCCGAGCCCGCGTAGCACGATGTTGCTCGGGTACTTGAGCAGGGTGACGGGGTTGTGATTGCAGGCTGCGGCG